>JASLNT010000131.1 GCA_030745875.1 Phycisphaerae bacterium | reverse complement strand
CAATAGAACACAAGGCCACGTGGGGCCACGTACTCGCGTGGCCTTTTTCTATGCCCGCTCGGACACAGCAGGGTAGAGCAGTCCGGTAGCTCGTTGGGCTCATGCCCCAAAGGTCGCGGGTTCAAATCCCGCCCCTGCAATCCTTTTGGCAAGAACTATGGCGGACGACGTAGACATGGACGACGTGCTTTCCCAGGCGGCACAAGGCCCCAAGCGGGCCGACAGCGACGGTGTGTCCGCCGAAGGCCACCCCTTAAAGGACCTGATCGCTCTGGACAAGCACCAGACGGCAAAATCCGTGCGGACCAACCCGGCCGCCGCGGTAACCGGCCGAAGGCGCCACAGTCTTCAGCTTCAACACTTCCGGCGGCTCGCAGCATATCACCCAATCGATCAGCACATCGCAGAAGAAGGCCCCGGCCGGAAAGACCGCCCCGGACTTCAAAGGCGCCATCAACGCCACCGAGAAGGGTTCCGTCGACGGCGTGGATATCATCTCCCCGGTCTATCGATGGTCCGAGACGCACGTTGTCGCCAGCGCCAAGGTGACAACCACATACAAGGGATATCTTTTCGATTTGACCGGAAAAACGAACAACGACGCCTTCGACAGCTTTGCGGCCGGCGAGGTGCTTTTCGAAGGCGCCAGCGGCTCGAAGCGGGGCGACGGCGCCTGGGAGATCACCTACAGCTTTGCCTCCAGCCCGAACAGAACAGACCTGACGATCGGCGCCATAACAGACATCGACAAGAAGGGCTGGGAATACCTCTGGGTTCTCTATTCGGACGTAGAGGACGGCGGGATGCTGGCCAAGCAGCCGCGGGCGGTCTACGTGGAAAAAGTCTACGAGGAAGGCGACTTCGCCAAGCTCGACCCGGATTATTCGCCATAAACGCTATGAACAAGGGTTTGACACATGTAAAGGCGGGCGACCCGCTGGAGATCCGAGCCCCGGTCTGGAACGCAATGCTCGATGCGGCCCGCGGCCGCCAGGCCCGGCAGCACAGCACCGGCAGAACCCCGGGGCCGGACTTCCGGGGAGTCCCGATCCTGATAAGGAACGACAGCGGCGCCGACCGCAGCCAATACGGGATACTCGGAATCAGCGGTGTTGTCTTCGCCGCAACAGATGACGGATTCAAGCAGCGAATCGTTTTGACGGGCGAAACGCCGGCGGCGGACAGTCACGAAGGCAAATTCGCGGTCCTGGCCGAACCGATCGGCGATGGAGATATCGGACCGGCAATTGTCTACGGCACGACCATCTGCCAGGTCGACATTACCGACGCCTCCCACGAATACGCCGACATCGCCGATGGCGACGCCGCCAAACTCACCAGCGCCAAGTCCGGTCCGGTGCAGATCCTTTGGATCGAATCGGGTACGGGCGCTAAGTGGGCGGTGGTCCGTATCGGACCCAAGCCGCCGGAGCCGGAAGGCTTCTGGGGCAAGCTCACCGGCAGCACCGCGGACGGAACGAATCGCTGGTCGTACAGCTTCACGGAAGTCTACAAGGCGACGGCCGGATACGGAGGATGGGCCTCCCTCACCGGGGGCAGGTCGGGAACCGCCCGCAACACCATCGAAGACGGCAACAGCCCAAGCGGGACGCTGGGCAACGGCGTGGCCGTGTCGAGTCTCGACACCGACGACTATACGTTTACTCTCCAGCCAGCCCCTGGCGACGTGATTGTCTGGGTGCGCGAAACAGACCAGGGCGGCGCCACCGAGTATTGGTTCCAATACGAAAACGGTATAGACGGGAGTTGCGACTAATGTCCGGGATACTGCTTCCAGCGGGATGTTGTTGCGGAAGTTCGCCGTGCGATGATTGCAGCGACCCGTCGGCGACAACGGTCGTCATGACCGGCGGATACAACGCCACTCTGACGTACAACGCCAAGTATACATACGAATGTGAGTGTTACTGGACATGGAGCCACGTTGTCGATTCCATTACAGTAATTACCCTCACCATCGCCTGGACGGGTTCCGGCTGGTGCGCCCAAGCCTACAGCACCACGCTTGGCCGCTGGCGCCCGGCGGCGAATTGCAGTTGCGGCGCCCAGTTAGGGCCAATAACGGGATTGACCTGCGACCCCGCCACCGGCAAGATCACCGGTTCTTTCAGTTTGCCCAAAACCGGGGGAGGCACGGCCATCGCGGTGTCGATGACATGACGCCGAAACCGCCCCTCCACAACAGCGATTTGTGCCGCACCCGCATCCATTGCCGGCATTGCCGAACGCTTGCGGCGACCCGCGCGATGCTTGTCAAGGCGTATTGCGTATCCAATGCGACCGGTGACGCGTTCCCATGTCCTGAAGGTTTCACGTCCGGAAACACGCCGGAACACAAACCGGCCATAGATGAATCACTGACGGCTGCACGCCTGGCGGTGTGCAAAGAATGTGGCGACGAATCCTGCAGTATCACGCATCAGACCTATTGCCGCCGGAGGGCCGTGCTCGATCGGGAAAACTTCCATTGCACAGACGGGCGGTTCTAGGATCGGCAAGCAATACAACTGGGCAATCAACCAAATCATCGGCCGGGATCTGTGGTTTTCGTTTCTCCATCTGAGCAAAGAAACAATGGAAATAATCCTAAATAGTCCTAAATTACTAATTTTTAAGAATATACGAGTTGACATTTGTCTTGGGAGAGTATAATCAATCAAGTACCGGTCCGTGGATATCGGCGCGGACGGTTGTCAATTGTATTGTGTAGTGGGTTGTCCGGCGGCAAGCGGGTGTGTTGGACGACGACACTCCCGGTGCGGCATTTGTGATATGCCTGCCCCGCGAGAAGCGTCAGATGTCTGAAGATACGGAGAACGAACTATGACCAGGGCAAATACCATTGAAAGACAGGAACGTATACTCATCGTCGATGACGAGGAGAATATGCGGAGGACGCTTTCGGACATCCTGCGCCGCGAAGGTTACCACACCACGGTGGCGGCCAGCGGGGAGGAGGCCGTCAAGCTGTGCACGGATAGTGGGGGCTTCGACGTTGTCCTCATGGACGTACGCATGCCGGGCATAAGCGGCGTGGATGCGTTCCGAGAGATTCGGCGTCACAAGGAGGGTGTACGCGTCATTCTGATGACGGCTTACGGCCTTGAGGACCTCAAGCGGGCCGCGCTGGACGAGGGGGCGGTGGCGTTCCTGCCCAAGCCGCTGGACCTGGAGAAGACTATAGACCTCATAGCGGAGGTAAAGGAAACCGCAATTCTGGTGGTCGAAGAAGACCAGCGCATCGCTGATGAACTGAGCGCCGAACTGTCGGAACAGGGGTATCGCGTCACGGTTACCGCCTCGCCGCACGACGCCCTGGAACTGGTCGAGCAGATACGGTTCGACCTGGTTTTTGTGGACGTAAATCTCCCGGCGATGAACGGCCTGGAGCTCTATCTGGCGATCAAGGAGATCACCCCGAGCTCGGTTGCGATCATGATCACGGGCATGGAAGAGGAATTCGAGAGGCTCGCCCGGGAAGCGGTCAAGCGCAATGCGTACACAATCGTCCGCAAGCCGCTGAACATAGACTATGTGCTTGAAATGCTGTCCAGCTTCACCGGCAAGCGAGCTTCGGGAGACCTGCGAAAGCCTCCACCGCAGGCATCCTGACGGACGGGAGAATGCCATGACGGAGAAAATAGACCATTCAAACGACCTTGAGCAGCAGTCGCCCTTGTCCCTGATGATCGTCGAAGATAACGAGGCGCAACTGAAAACGCTCTCTGTGATCATGCAGGATAAGGGTTTTCAGGTGGACCCCTGCCGCACAGCCGCCGAGGCAATGGAGCACTTCGAACGCGACGGAGCGGGCGTGGTTGTGTTGGACCTGGATTTGCCTGACGCCAACGGCATGGAAGTATTGCGGAAACTCGCTGACAGAAGCGGGGTGCCCATCATCCTCCACACGGCCTTCAGTTCGTTTGAATCCGCCAGGGACGCGGTGAACCTGGGGGCCTTTGCGTACGTGGAGA
>JASLNT010000130.1 GCA_030745875.1 Phycisphaerae bacterium | reverse complement strand
CCGTCGCCGCTTGTCTCCCCAACTGCGTTGCCGAAGTAGAACACGTCGGCGGCGGCGAGTCCGGTGTCAGCGGTCGCAAGCACTGTCACTTCGACCCACTGGTTGGCGATCGCGCCGTCGGGCCAGACAAGCGTCACGCGGTCTGAACCGCCGACACCTTCGCCCGGGCGAACTGTTACTGTCGGCGTCGGACCGGCCGACCATGTGTCGGGATCGTCGGAGGCGTTAACTTTGATAATGAAATCGCTCGCGTCGGGAGTTCCGGTCATCCCGTCGATATCGACCATGATCCCGTTGATCCCGCGCGAATAGCTGGTGTAGTTGGCGAAGCCCGCGGTCTGGCCGGCCAGCAGTGCGGTCTTGTCCGATGCGATCGCGTCGTCGTCGCTGACGCCGTCCCACGCGGAGTTGTTGTAGAACACGTGGCGACCGACAATCTCGCCCGAAGATTCGACCGTAACGGTGAACGTGTCTTCGGCCCAGGCGCCGTCGGGGTCCGTCGCGCGGATGGTGATATCAGCGACTCCGCTCCCGCCCGGAGAGTAATCGAGAGTCAATTGCGCACCGACAACGCTCGCGGTCACCAGACTGGGATTCGTGTTGTCGCTGATCGAATACGCCAGGCGATTGGCGTCAGCCGTGCCGGACGTCGGATAATCCGCACCCAACCTCGCGTGCATGCCAGTCCACTGGACATCGCCGGCGGCCACAATTTGGACAACATCCTTCTGCTCGAAGTACTCAGCAGTGCCCGAACCCACGCTCAGGACCACCGGCGATCCGGTCAGGGACGTGTCGTTGGGGGCGATTTCCTGCCAGCTGGCGAAGATCCACGTATCCAGGCCCGCAAGATAACCCGAGCCGGCGATGCCTTCGAAGATGGCGGCGTTGAGTTCGTCGTTAACGTCGGCCGTGCCGAACGCCTTGGTCTGTTGAATCGCACCGGTAAACGTCAGCGTCGTGGTGGCGAACACCGACTCAACCCCGTCATTGCCGTACAACGTGAATGTGTACAGGAACAGACCAGTACCAGCGCTCTGGGCGCCGGTTACAGGATCGATCTCGATCACCGTGTAGTCGAGAGTCGGGTTGAGGCCGACAGAATCGTCGAACACGTCCGAGAGGTACATGACCGTGTCCGGATCGCCCGTGTTGACCGTAAGGTCGGCGATTTCGCTGGACACCGTCGGAGCCAGATTGTCTGAATTCACCGTCACGGTGAACGTATCTTCAACCCAAAGCCCCGGCGTACCGGAATCCGTCGCACGGATCGTAACGTCGGCCGATCCGTACTGATCGGCGGCGTACGAGAGCGTGATATCAGATCCGACGAGACTTACCGTCACCAGATCGGGATTCGTATTGCCCTCGATCGACAGCGTGAGGATATCGCTGGAGTCTACGTCGTCAAACACGCCTGCGGCATCGATAATTGTGTCGGGATCGTTCTGGTCGACGATAACATCGGCCAGGAGAGCGATTAGAGTCGGGGCGTCATTAATCGGATTGACCGTGACGGTGAAGGTGTCTTCAACGAAAAGCCCCGGCGCGCCGGAGTCCGTCGCGCGGACGGTGATGTCGGCCGATCCGCTCTGGTCAGCCAGATACGACAGCGTAAGATCAGAACCGATTACATCAGTCGCAACCAGACCGCTGTCGGTGTTGAGCGCAACCTCGTAGGTCAGCGCATCGCTTAGGTCGACATCGTCGAACACGCTCGACAAGTCGATAACCGTATCCAAGGCGTCTTCATCGACCGCAAAGTCGGCGATGGGGCTGACGAGGGTCGGGGCGTCGTTTATCGGATCAACGGTGACGGTGAACGTATCTTCAACCCAGGAGCCCGCTCCATCCTGGTCGGTCGCTCGGACGGTGATCTCAGACGAACCGTTCTGGTCAGCCGGATACGACAGTGTAAGATCAGAACCGACTACACTGGTCGCAACCAAGCCGCTATTGGTGTTGCTCGTAACCGAGTACGCCAACGTATCGCCGGGCAGGTCGGGATCGTCGAACACGGCGGCAAGGTCGATTACGGTGTCGGAGGCGTCTTCGTCAACGCTGAAGTCAGCAACGGGGTTGTTCAGGCTCGGCGGATCGGGGGTGGGGTTGACAGTTACGGTGAAACTATCTTCAATCCATGCGCCAACCAGATCGGTGGCCCATATGGTGATTCCAACCGCACCGCTCTGATTCGCAGCGTATGACAGAGTCAACTCTGTTCCGGCAAGACCGGCGGACACGATTGCGGGATTCGTGTTGCCCGAGACCGAAAGTGTCAGGATATCGTCCTCATCGGTATCCTCGAATACTCCCGACAGGTCCAGTATCGTATCGGAGGCCTCCTCATCAACTGTGACGTCAGCGATGGGGTTCGCGACCTGCGGCGGGTTGTTCGTAACCGAACACAATCCCGGATTCGGCGCCGCGGCGGTCCAACTGGCCGGATCGTCGCCCCACAACGAAACGCCTATTCTGTGTAGCGAATGGCCGCCGCCGTCGGCTCCTGTCGGCCAGGGCGTCAAATCATCATATACGACCTGATCCTCCAGGAGGTGCGGAACGAAGTCGGATTCGTCTATCGTCGGGGAATCCGGGCGTTGGAGCGTTATCCGCTGCCCCCCGCCGTCCAGCGTACTGCTGTATCCGCCAACCAGAGCGACTGACGCGTCTATACCGTAGTGGTCGCGGAAATCCGCGAGGCGAGAAGCGTTTTCGGCTTTGTTTGGATCAAACGAGAGGATGACCAGCGTCTGCCCCGTTCCGATGGAGGTCCCCTCTTCGAACTCCATATCCACGCCGCCTCGGATGCGCCAGTCGGCGAGGTACTGACCAGCGGTGTGGGGGTTATCGACCCATGCGGCCAGATCTATCGACGCGCCGGTCGGATTGTATATTTCAATGAACTCCAGGTCCGAAGCATCCACGCCGCCCACTCCGTCGGGATCGATCGGGTTGTACATGACTTCGCTGATTATCACCGGACCGACGCGCGGCCCGTTGTTGACCAGGCCCAGCGTGGGCGAGATCATGGGATACAGGTCGCCCTCTCCATTGGTCCAGCGCCCCCACGCCTCGCCGTTGGAGGCGGCTCCGAATTCAACGTGGTCTACGAAATTAGTTAGTACTCCCGACGCATCGGCTTTCATCAGGTATACGTCATCACCGTGCGATCCGCTCAGGGCGAAGTCGTTCGCATCGACTCCGCCTGAGGCGTTGAAGTCGCCCTCGTCAAAAACAACGTACTGCCCGCCGGGGAGTATCGTACCGTCGGGTATCCGGAACTTCGTGTAGTTGTCGTTTTCATCGCTCAACCACCACCCGCCGATATCGACCGCGTCGGCGGTGGTGTTGTACAGT
This sequence comes from Phycisphaerae bacterium, assembly GCA_030745875.1. Classification (GTDB taxonomy): domain Bacteria; phylum Planctomycetota; class Phycisphaerae; order SM23-33; family SM23-33; genus BS750m-G57. The sequence continues at coordinate 8,683 of JASLNT010000130.1, read as the reverse complement.
TCGATGGCGTCCACGTAAGGCAAGTCGGTGTGTGAGAACACCTCGTTGATTACGATATCGCCTATGGGACCGTCTCCGGTCAGGCCGGGCGACCCGCCATACTCGTTGCTCGACCGCCAGAAGTCGCCATCGGCGTAACTCGCAGGGTCCGTCCCGCTCGGATCGATCAACTCGACCGAACTGCCGTTGCCGTCCGGACGATCCGGCCAGTCGCCCGAGTCGTCGTAATTGAAGTAGATGATGCCCGTTCCGCCGCTGGAGACGGAAATCGTATCGCCTCCGTTGGACAGTCCGTCGGTAAACTGTCCGGCGATGACGGAGCCCAAACCATAGCGGGCCTGGAACGCCGCTTCATTGGAGACTATCACAACGCGCTGTCCGGGCTCGATCGTATCGGTGATCGCGAAGTTAAACGTAACGCCGACCGAGAACCGCACGTCGCTGAGATCGACGGTCTCGGCGCCGATATTGAACAGTTCGATGAACTCGAAATCGGAGGCGGTGAAGGTCCCGTCGACAGCGAGCTCCTCATCAGTCGGATCGTACGGATTGTAGTTGATCTCCGAGACGACCAGGTTGTCGGCGGCGGCCTGGGCGTTGAACCGGAATTCGGCGCGGTTCAGGGCGCTCCACTGACCACCGGAATACACACGAGCCTTCACCTCGGTGCTCTGGATCAGCGTCACAGGCACTCCCGAGTAGATCGACGCCCCCGCGTTAACGCCTCCGCCGATGTCGCGCGGGTCGCTTCCGTCGAGCGTGTAGTAGATTGTCCCGGCGGGGGCGGTGATCAGGAGTTCGAAACCGTCGGACACCCTGCCTCCATGCTGATTGAACGCCGGAGCCTCCGTCGACGAAGGATACCACCCTGCGCTAATTAACTGCTGAAGGACAATATCGCTTCGCGTGCTGGGCGAGGCGTTCATGTAGTCGTTGACGAGCATATCGACCGCCGCCTGCCAATCGGCGTTCGTCATTGGAGATGTCGCAGCCTTGGCGTCGCCCCACCTGGCGGATTCGGCTATGATGGCGATTTCGATCTCCGCGGCGCGAACGAGGAGCCTGTCGACGGCCGCATCAGCGGTCAGTAGCCCGTCATTGAAGAAATAATCGTGCACGCGGTCGGCGAAGGCGATTCGATACTCTTCGTTGTCGGCCATCAACTCCAGATGCAGCCACCACGGATTGCAGTTCTGCTGCAGAGACAGCGACGAGGTGAGCGTGTGGTCAACGTAGTTGAAGTTGACGCCTCGCGACAACTCCAGCGAGTGCTCGGCGTCGTGCGGGATGAACTGGACGCCGTCGGGGTTCACCCTGTTGTAGAGCATGAACAGGTTTCGCGGTATCGTGCCTCCGTGCGGCGGGCCGAGGGGCATGTCGGTGTTCCCCCCGTAGAACACGGGGATCATGTAATCTATCAGGTTCTCCACGTCCAGCAACCTGGTGTACGCGGGGTTCGTCGTACCGTCCACGTTCATTCCCTGGATGCGGAAGTAGTCGCTGTTGCTGGTCACGCCCGAGTTGACTTCGCTCCACAGATCGTAGTATCCGTCGAGAGTTCCGTCGGTCGCTTCGATCACGCCCTGGTTGTCGCCGGATTTCAGCGCATCGTAGTCCGCATCGTTGCCGCCCATATACGATTCGCCAAAGTTCGCCTCGGGTCGCTCCTCGGTCTGGTACAACCCCCAGTATTGCCCGTTGAGATACAGGTGGTAGTATCGTCCGCGCGTGTAGGGCTGGTCCATATCCCGGGCCGTGTCGCGAGTAAATATGTCGTACAGCCAGGTGGCGTACGCGGCGCGATCGCCCGTACTGTTGTTCCACGAGAAATTTTGACCGGTGCGGAGGTCGACCTTGTCGAATTCGTCGGCCCCTTCGTCTCCAAACAGCGGGAATTCCAGTTTCGAGTCGCCGTATTCCGATCGGAAGAAAAGGCGGAACGAGTGTTTGGGATTCGACGGGGTGCGGCTGGACCCGCCCCGAATGCGCAGTCCGGCGTTGATCTGAAAACCCTCCAGGACCGAGTCGACAAATCCCGGGCCCGAAATATCGTCGGGGTGGATCAACTCCATCGACGCCGGACGCTCCCACTCGTACCCGTCTTCCCGCGGATTAACGTAAATCCCGGTCGACGAGTCGAACAGGTTGTCCATATCAGTAACGAGCGAGATCGTCGATATTGATGTCAGCGCATCCTTCACCTGCTGGAGCGTGTTGTATCCGCCGACGATGTCCGGATCCATCCCGTAATCGAACACCTGCCCGTTGATGGACGATGTCGGCCAGAGCCCGCCCGGCGAGGACGACTGGTTCACCACGTCGTCGATGAAGATATACGTTTGCGTGTCGACGTTGCTGGGCTCGTATCCGTTCTTGAATGCAGCCGCACGCAACGTAGTGGTCCCGCTGACGTTGATCGGGACGCTGTAAATCGTGCCCGTAGAACTGGTGGGCGTGCTTCCGTCAAGCGTGTAGCGTATGACCGCACCGTCGGTGTCGCAGCTTATCTCAACATCGAACGCCGTATCGTAAAACCCCCGGTCCACACTGAACGCCGTGTCGCCGACGAAACCCAGAAAACTCTGAGCGTTTGCGGAGCCCGGCGTTGCGGAAGCGAAGAACCCGTAGTCCGTCATTCCGCTCGATACGTATCCCAGCAGTTCCGGAAGCATCAGCAGGTCCGAACTGCCCGAATGCGTGTTGAGCGAGTGAACGGCCAGGACGTTCGAACCGGTCAGGAGCTTGTCAATGTGACTGCTTAGCGAAAAATCCTGGAACACTTTGGCCTGCTGATCGGAATGCGGCGCAGACGCCGTTGAATTCCACACAGGTGATACCGGAGCGTTAGCCGACTCGACCTTCCATCCGTTAAGATACGCGACAAACCCGTCGTCATATTTCATGCGCAGCGTCAGCGCCGCAACCGCCGACGCATTGGCGACGTCAAACTCCATTCGCGTGTACGCCGAAACAGTTCCGGCCGGAACGAACGATTCGATCAGATTCGCATAATCGCTGCCCGACGATTCATACCCCACTCCCAAAGACCCGCTGGACCACTCCGCCCCGGGCGTGAACCCGGCGTTTGTCCAGGTCGCACCCAGAGTCCCGTCGGCGGGCACAAGGTAATCCACCTCGCCGGCGTCCTGGACGAACGTCGTAAGCGACACCTCGGCTCCGATACCGTAAGAGACGTCCTCGACCTGCGGGCTGAAATCCCAGTACGCGTCGACCACCGTCGCCCCGTCAGACTCCACCAGCGCGATGCTGTCTCCGTCGACATCGAGCGCGAAGTTGGCGTGAATGTAGCCCGCCGAGTCAATGTAGTCGACAATGTTGTCGTCGTCCCCGGCGCCCGAGGCCATTACGACCAGGTACTGGCCCGGTTGAAGCGTCAGGTCGGTAACGCCCGCATCGGGCAGGCGCCATTTCGCCAGATCGCCCGCATCGTCGGTCATATACCAGTCGTTAATGTTCACCACCGCATCCGAGTCGTTGTATATCTCCACCCAGTCCGAAGAGTTTCCATCACCGTCGAGAAGCGTGTTGTCGTTGTCGGCCATGAATTCGGTTATCATGACAGTCCCGGACAGCAGCAATCGCGGTTCGAGTTGTTCCAGCACCGCCGGATTCGTTTGCACGTTTTGCAGGTCGTTAGTCACCGCTCTGCTCCTCCAGATGATCTTCAAGGTAAGCGTGTGTTTCTTCGTCGGGGTAGTCTGGTCCGCAGAACTGCTCCGACGCGCCGTGGTCCCCTCTGTCGGTTGCGACTGCCGAAACCCCGGACTCCTGCGGAGCCATAATCCCGGTCGACCAGATATGAGCGATTGCAAACAAGCACGCGACGAACACGACCGCCGGGATCAGGGTGCGGGGCACACTGCGGAAATGTCTGCTCAGCGGCATTCTGATTGGCGTGAAATCCTCAGCCATTCTTGCGGGGCTCCGGGCCCGTTTTACCGGCGCGCACCACCCACCCGACGCAGACTCAAGGTCTTTCCCTGCCTGCCGCGCTGATGTGCCTGTGCATCCGCCGACTATCGAACTCTGTCCGAACTCGCTGCTTCCAACGTGCCCGGGACGTCAAATGGAACTGTCCTGCTTCTATAGTGTTAGTGTCCAAAAATGAGATTTGGTAACCGAAAATCTCACCTCGGGACTGCGCATTTCAATGCGCCTACTATTAGGAACGCGAACGCATCAATGCAATCTACAGGGTAATTCACAATTAAAGTGAATTTCCGGAAACTAAGTAACCGAAAACAACCGCCCCCAACGGAACGCGAGGCACCTTGCATCTCTTGCTAATGTCGACTGCGTGCTGGCACGATATAACAGTATTCACACACAAGGAGACTACTGATGAGACTTCTAACGCGCTCGGATTTTGACGGACTGGCTTCCGCCGCACTTCTCTCGGAGATCGCCCTGATCGATGACATTAAGTTCGTACACCCAAAGGACATGCAGGACGGGAAAGTCGAAGTAACAAGCAATGATGTGCTGACGAACGTGCCCTACGTTCCCGGCTGCGGGCTGTGGTTCGACCATCATTCCAGCGAGGAAGAACGCAAGAGCTACGGGAACTTCTTCGGAGTGAGCGATGTAGCCTGCCCCAGCGCAACCCGCGTAATATACAATCATTACGGAGGAGCCGCCAGGTTCCACAGCACTCATCTGCAGAACCTCGTCTGCGCCGCCGATAAAGCCGACTCCGCCGACTTCACCATCGACGAAATCCTCAATCCAACCGGATGGGTGCTGCTGAGCTTCATTATCGACCCCCGCTCGGGCTTCGGCCGCTATAAGGACTACCGAATCAGCAATTACCAGTTGATGATGGACATGATCGATTACTTCCGCACTATGGACGCCGAGGATATCCTCATGATCCCGGACGTCCACGAGCGAGTAACGCGTTATTTCGAGCAGGACACGCTGTTTAGGCAAATGGTGCTCGACAACGCAACCATCTTCGATAACGTCGTCGTGCTGGACCTGCGGAACATTGAGGAGATCTTCACGGGCAACCGTTTCATGCTCTACAGCCTCTTCCCCAGACAGAATATATCGATCCAGGTTATGTGGGGCTTCCAGAAGCGCGACATCGCCCTGACCTGCGGGCACAGCATAATCAACAGGACGTCGAACACCGATGTCGGATCGCTGATGCTCAAGAACGGAGGCGGAGGACATCGGTGTGTCGGAACGTGCCAGGTCCCCATCGAGATCGCGGACGTTGTCCTGCAAGACCTCATCGCAACCATGAACGCAGACGGTCAGTCCACCGCCGACCAGCCTCAAGCTCTCGCCGGCGCCGACTGCTGACAAACGAACTATCCAACCCGCCGACGCTCCCAAGCCCCGGTCATCATCGGCCGGGGCTTTCGTTCATATTCCCCGCGCACTCTATTTCGCAAGCCCTGCGTTAATCGCAGTTTGGTGGTCTTTTCGCCCGGTTCCGTCGGCGCCGATGCTCACCAGGTGCAGATTCTGCCCAGCCGTTCCGAACTCAGCGTGCATTGTCAGGAACAGGATCTTATCCTCGCCCGACCAGGACGGATAAACATCTGCGTTTCCCGGCCCGGAGCCCGCGGCCTTAACCGCACCGGTGACGATCGTTTTGGGCGTTTTCAGGTCCGGCCCGGCGACCTTCAATGACACCGCGTTATTACCGGGCTGCCCCAGGAGCACCTTCGTGCCCTTTGGCGAGTAGATGGCGTAAACCACGTCTTCAGCGACCTTTGACACCGCCCCGGAAGCGACGTCCAGCTTGAAGAGTTTCGTCTCGTGATCTTTCGGTTTCGCGGGCAGTTTACCCCCTATTTTCGCCGACTCAGCAGCCGTAAACAGCACGCTCTTACCGTCCGGAGACAGGTCGAAGAACACGTTCTGATCGCCCATAACCTGCGCCAGCGGCTGGGCCTTCGAGGTGGCCATATCGATCTTGACCAGTTGCCCGGTGTACAGTCCCGTATCGTCGCTTTTCGAGGATATCTGGAAGCTCAGTACGGACTTCGAATCAGGGAACCAGCGGACCAGTTTGCTGACGTTACCCGCGATCACTTTAGTCCCCACCATCGCCGGAGACGCCAGTATCAACTCGGGCAACTGCTCCTTGAGCGGGGCTTTCTTCTTGTCGGCGACTCGCGTGACAGCGACCTTCAAACTGTCCGGGCTCCATCGCGCGTAGGTCACATTGGAAGCCGTCAGAAGCGCTTTCGCCTTCCCGTCGGCGGTGTTTACCACCTTCACTGCGAAACTGCTTCCCATCCCGCCCCCGGAGGTCTGGCTGATAGTCAGAATGCTCTTATCGTCCGGGGAAAACAGGCCCATTGCGGGCTTCTGGGACTTCGGAACGTATATCTTCTTGACCGTCCCGGTCGCCGGATCGTAGCTGCAGAACCCCTCCTGACGCGGGATGAGAACCTGCCCGCCCGTCGAGACGCTCAGTTCGATCGGAAGGCAGCCGCAGATCAGAACCGCCGATACAATCAGCAACACCGCCAGTACTCGAGTGACATGCATGTTCGTTCTCCTTCAGGTTAAATCGCCCGGATGATTCCACCAGACTACAGGCAGAATACGACCGATTCGATCCCGGGTCAAGAGCGGGCTTGACGCTTTCGCAGATCGATGTCGGATGACCGGCCCGGCCGCCGACCGCCCCGACGCGCAACGGAGGTTCACAATTGGTTCACACTCTTTTCCGGTGTGACGCTTGTGCGGATAAGCGGCGCCTGCTATCCGGGATGACACTGTGCGCACCGGCCGGGGCGGTGCAAGGTGCGATCACGGCGGGGGTTGGGCGTGCTTGGGGTCGATGCGCGCTGGCCGGGCGGGCCGGTGGGAGCGGGCGGAATGCTCCCGATCGCATGTTCACAGCCCCGCGGCCTGTGAACTTGTGGGCTGTGATGCGAATCGTGAATATCCGCTCGGTAGATTGCCATAACTGCTGTCGCAGCCATGACTTCGAGCAGTACGCCCCGCCGTGGAGTTTCCTCAACACTTCATTTGACGCCGCGTGATAGTTCACAGGCAGTTAACTGTTGTGCGTGCAGATAGTTACGGGGACGCCTTGCGACACAAGGACGCGGATAACGGCGGGATCCACACAGAGGGGCAGAGGTCGGCGGGAGGTTTTGTTATAGGCTGGGGTGGGGGATTTCACACAGAGACGCTGAGGACGGCGGGAGGGTTTGTTATGGGCGGGGTGGGAACAGAGACTGCAGAGATACGGAGGACGGAGGGATTCCACACAGAGGGGCAGAGGGGTCAGAGGGCGGCGTGGGGTTTTGTTATGGGCGGGGCAAGGGATTTCACACAGAGGGGCAGAGGACGGAGTGAGGTTTTGTTATGGGCGGGGAGACGCAGACGACGGCGGGGTCCACACAGAGACGCAGAGGGGGCAGAGGTCGGCGTGGGGTTTTGTTACGGCTGGGGCGAGGGATTTCACACAGAGGGGCAGAGGGCGGCGGGAGGTTTGGTTATGGGCGGGGTGGGGAGAGAGGCTCACAAAGACAGATAACGGCGGGATCCACACAGAGGGGCAGAGGACGGAGGGAGGGTTTGTTATGGGCGGGGAGGGGAGAGAGGCTCACAAAGACAGAAGACGGGAGGATCCACACAGAGACGCAGAGGACGGCGGGAGGTTTTGTTATGGGCGGGGAGGGATTTCACACGGAGGGGCAGAGTCTCAGCCGGCGGCGGGGAGGTTTGTGACGGTTAACGATATGGGCGCAGCGCCGGGCCGAGAAGATCGAAGCTAACGCCCCACCACATCCGTGGCCCCGACAAGTTCAGGACGCCGCATCCACCGTCCGTCAGTTGCCAATTACCAATTGCCAGCAGTCGTGCTTGTCTACTCACAACTTTCTACATATCCACTTCCTCGCGCCGCGAGGTGAGCCCCTTTGCGTCTTGGCGTCTTCGTCCGTGGTCTCAAGGCAAAGTGGGCGCCTGACCACACTTCGGACATGTTCCGGGACCAGGTGCAGGTTGCCCGCAATGTTCACAGAACCTCCTGTTTTCTTTGTGGAGATTCTCACAAATAATCTCTGGCCTGTTCTTACACCAGGCAGAGTCATCTGCCTTTGTGATCGGCCCGCGACAGAACCGACAGAACTTAGCTAGTGGGTTCACTGGATTTACTGTTGCCATATTCTCATTTCCCGTGTGTGTTTCGGATTGCAGTGGCGGAAGGGCATACGAGAACCTCCTCAATTCAACTCTCTGAGAGATGTACCAGCTACTGGCGAATCTCCCAGAAATCAAGATGGAGTCAAGTACTCTTTTGCTTCCTTTACATTATTGGCGTGCTTTTGGAACTTCAGGCGAATCTCTTTACATTTCTCTCGCGTGAAAGGCAGTTGCTTTGTGCGTTTATTGACGCCCCGCAGAACGAGCTGCCCTTTGTCATCTTTATCCCAATCGCCATGTGCAAAAATATTCCGATACTCCAACACCTCTTGCGGGATTTGGCCTATCTTTTTTTCCAACTCACGGAGTTCTTTCGCCCGTTTCGTATCTTTCCCACGATGAGCCTGGCTTGCACCCCGAAATTTGATCCAGGTGTTATGAGAGTTTCGAGTAGACTTTTAATCGAAAGGAATTCTCATGAAACGCAAGCGTCACACGCCACAGCAAGTGGTTCGAAAGTTACAGGAAGCTCAGGCCGCACTGG
>JASLNT010000129.1 GCA_030745875.1 Phycisphaerae bacterium | reverse complement strand
ACGCGAATGGCATCCTTGCCGCTTTCACCCATTGGATTCTCCAGTTTTGCTGCCTTTGATCTTGAGGAAACCCTTTGTTTATGCGGTCGAACGATGCTCTATTATACCCAAGGACGAAACCTAAACCAGGAAATCCGGGATAAGGTCATCATTGCCCGGAAGGACGCCTACACGGTTTACTGCCTGAAGCGCTCAGACGGCAAGGCGATGTGGAAATTCCATACCGCCGGACCGATTGACTCTCCGCCCACCGTCTACAAGGGTCTGTGCGTTGTCGGATGTCGCGACGGATCGGTCTACTGCATCAACGCCGCCGACGGGCGGCTTGGCTGGCGGTTCAAAGTGTCCGGCGTGGAGCGAAGAATAGGTTCTGACGATCGCCTCGAATCACCGCTTGCCATCAGCGGAAGCGTGCTGGTCATGGACGATATCGCGTACTTTGCCGCCGGGCGGTCGTCATTCCTGGACGGCGGGATTCACATCTATGGGCTGAACGTCTGGACCGGCGAGCAGAAGTATAGTCGCGTGGCGGCTTCGGGTCATTGGGCCAAGGGTCGCAAGGTCAGGGGTTCGCTGGTTGACGTTCTGATCTCGAACGGGGACACGATTGCGATGCGCGATATGCGCATGAGCAAGACGCTTGAAGGCGGCCGGAAGGGGGGAGGCACGATTGTATCAGCCACCGGCCTGCTCGACAGTACGTGGTTCCATCGCAAAGGATGGAAGTACCAGAAAGTCGCCGGGCAACTCGTCGCGTACAACGACGGAGTTTCGGTGGGAGTGGGAAATCCGTATGCGAGATTGAAATACGAACGCAAATCTCAAGCCGCCAAGTACAAACAGGACGGGCACCTGCACCAGAAGTTCACGCGCTATGAGAAAGATTTCTTCGTATTCGGTTCGAAGATATCGGCGGTGGGAGCAAAGAAACCCGGACCGGGACCGGCGGCTACGTCCTGGTCGATTGAAGAGATGATCCAACCGCGGGCGATGGTGCTGGCCGGCAGGAAACTGTTCCTGGCCGGTTGGTTGGATTCAATGGCGGTGAAGCTCAAGAGCGGTCGCCCCGCCAACCCCAGCGATCCCGATCCGCACGAGTCGGTCTTGCAGGTGTACTCGGTGGACGACGGGAAGCGCACGAGCCAGTACAAACTGGAGGCCGACCCGGTGTTCGATGGTGCAGCGGCGGCGTACGGGCAACTGTTTATTGCTTTGAAGAATGGGAAGGTGGTGTGTATGGACTGACGATTTGGCGATTGGCGATCAACTCGCCAACGCCCCGTACTCATCCTAACCCTTCCGCAGTTTATAGATAGTTATCTTCTGTGATTTGTAGGACGGGACGTACAGCAAGCTGCGTTGATGGTCGACAATTATGTCGGCGGGGGTGTCTACTTCGGTCAGCAGTTTCACCGTTTTTCGGTTGGGTGATATCGTGTAGATGCGGTTGGCCTTGAAGTCAGAGATTATGAACGTTCCGTCGCTTAGCACGTCTATGCCGTCGAGATTCACGAACTTGTCAGCCAGTCCGAAGGGGACCGGTTCGTCCTTTCCGGCCGGATCGATCTGGTAGATTTCGTGGGTGGCCCATGTTACGCAGTAAAGCTGCTTGTCATCTCCGGCCAGACCGTTGATCGATTCGACGCCCTTCAACAACGAGACCGAATTGTCCTTTGTGAGCTTGAAGATAATCTTCTCCGGGCCGCCGTACCCGACGTAAAGACTTCCGCCCCAGGTCAACGGGTCGCAGAATATCTCGGTGCTGTTCAACTTGAGTTCTTCGGGTCCGCTGCTGCGGTCCAGCGGCGCGCGGACCAAACGCTTGTTGTCGCAGATATAGAGGTAACCGTTGAAGATCGCCAGGCCCTTGGGATCGTTCAGAATTGCGCCCGGTTTGCTTTTGAGCCAGTACTTGTCCAGCATCTTCCCTTCGGGCGTCATTCGCGAAATGAAACCATCGCCGTCGTCCTCCCATGATTTGGCTGGGTCGCCTTCGCAGTTCGAAACGTATACGCACCCGTTTTTGTGATCAATCGCCAGTGACTCAGGGATGCGTATCCCCTCGACGACAGCGATTCTTTCGGCCCGCCAGTTCGGGGCGGCGCATCCGCCTGAAAGCCCGCAGCCCAACAGAATAGCGAAACATAATCCCGACTGTATTCCTATTCGACAGATCATCTGTTTACTCCATTAGCGGTCGCGGCCTCGCGGATCCAGCATGCTTTGCAGAGGCAGTTGTTCTTTGATCCGCGCCCGCATGTACCGGCGATGTCTTTGTACTTTTCGAACACTATTGCTGCGTAGACCAGTTTCTTCATTGCCCTATAGCCCATTGCGTCGGCGGACTTCCACTTGGGCGTTAGTTGCTCCCACCCGCCTGCGGACCTCGCCAGGGGCGCCAGGAGTATTCTGCTGGCGTCGGGCTCGGCGACGTTTATCAGGGCGGCGATTGGTTGGGCAGCTGTCTTCGGACCGAAAGTGCTTTTGATGTGTTCTCGCAGCGCCTTTTCACCGGCCGGATCGATCGTTCGGTTCTCGGGGCGGTTGAAGGAATAGACGCCTGCGAAAGGTGCGTTCAGATCGAGCCAGTCGATGATTCGCCTCAGCGAGGCCGGGTCGAGTTGGACCTTGGACTTGCCCTTCTTGTCCGGATGACCGGCCAGCAGCATCCCCGCGAGTTTACCCGCGTGGGCGAAGTAGTCTTTTGGTTTGCTGGTGAGGTTCTCGTTGTACGCCTGTGCGATGGCGACCGCACCCGGTCGGGCCAGAAGATTGTGATACCCCTCGGTCGCCCGTACCGTGATCTTGCCCGGCCAGTCGGTCGAGATGCCCGTCTGCTTGTAGGTTTTTGTCAATGGGGCGGCGATGAGCGACATCGGATTCTTCTTGTCCAGCCCGTGGCAACGGATGCAGTAACGGTCGAAGACGGGTTGGATAGTGCGACTGTAACTCATGCCCTTTTCGTATGTGCGCCATGGCGGGGGGACGATGTCGTGGATTTTTGCTTTTCCGCGCAGCGTCGGCGGAGGGGCGGTGGTTTTGGGTTCGTGGCAGCCTACGCAACTGGCCGTTTCACCAGGGTGCAGATAGACGAATGATCGCATGGTCATCACCGCCATCGCGTTCTTGTCTATTAGCTGCAGTTGCATCGGAATGCCCGCCGGAGCCCGGAATGCGACCGACCCGTTTGCGTCCACCGGGACCGTGCCGAGAATCCGTTTGGGCAGTTCGAACAGTACTCGCCCGCGCGGTATGGCGCGCTCGGCCGGTTGGTCGAGCAGTTGGATGATTCGGACGCCCTTTACGCTGCCGCGTTTTATCACGCCTGTCGAATCGAAGCGGTTCTGGTAAACGTCCTGGATGAAGAACGCGCCGTCCTTTACGTTTGGGTCGGGCGATACCAGGGAGGCCCGCACGGGCGGTTTCTTCCGGGGTCGGATAGGGATTGGGGCCCAGCAGGAACTTCTATTATCAGGATCCCTGAAGATCAGTTCGCGCCCGCCGAGGGTGTCGATCAGGTAAATTGCGAACTTGCGAGTCTTCTTTTCCATCGCTGCGACCAGGAAGAGATCTTCGGTTAGCGGGAACGGCATGGCGTAGGGACCGATGCCCTTTTTCGGCTCGTGCGGTGGGGCGGCTGAGAGAGTCTTGTCGTCGAGATTGTATGGCAGGCCGTAGGGGTAGATGCCGTTTTCGTCAGGTATGCGCGGTTTGCCCATGTAACTGTGTGCACGCCGTTCGGGAAAAGCGACCTCGGGCGTCACTCGCGTAAGCGGTTTGAGCCCGTCGTCGGCGACCTCGGGATCGATCACGATAACCGTTCCGCAGAAGTAGCGATGGTGTGCTACGGCCGAGGCGACGACTTTTCGCGAGCCTGGAATCGCGCGTGCCTCGACCACTACGTTCGGATCAATGGTTCCGTTCCCGTAGAAATGTTCGACGGCGGTTCCGTCGGGGCTGGTTGTCCACAGGCCGTGGACGGTTGTGATATTGCGGTTGATGTACTCCCATCTGGTGTAGACTAACCGCCCGTCGGCCCGGAGAGCTGGATCGTATTCGTTCAACTCGCCGAATGACAGCGCTCTGATCTTTGACCCATCGCCGGCGCAGCGGTGCAGAACGAATGCGGGATTGTATCGCGCGTAGTTTGCGCATCTGACAGACGCCATCGTTCTGGTCGAGCTGAACGCAATCCCGCCGTCCGGCAGGTAGCACGGATCGAAATCCTCGATAATCTGCGTCATGCGCCCCAGGCGTCCTTTCATAGGATCGCGAGAGTCGCCGGTTAGTTGGCGGAGGCCTGTAGAGTCCAGCGCGATTTCGTACAGGTGGAACGCACGCCGACGGGTGTCTTTCCGCCGATGATCGCAGAATGCGAAGACCGCCTTCTTCGCATCGAACGATAGGTCGGGGTGCGTGATCGTCCCTGTCGGCAGGCGGTCTTTGGTTACGAACGTCTGTTTGGGCTCGGTCTTCCAGTTCTTGAGTATCACCAATCCGTCACCCGGGCGCGAGAAACGCCCGAGGTAATGATCGACCATGTGATTCCTCACGCCGGAGATCGGGCGTTTGTTGATCAGCAGTGAATCGAACGCCAGGGCGGGGTGCGAAAGGATGATCTCGCGCCGCAGCTTCACGAACTCGCTTACCGGCGTTTTGTCCAGACGTGATTTCAACACGTCGAGCTTCGCCGCCAGTTCCGGGCGTTTGGCCGAGGCTTCGACGTACTTGAGCGTCTTGGCGGCGAATTCGTAAGCCTGTTTGGCCGATGGTTCAGCGCCCGCAGGCCGGACGAGCATTGCAATAGCCGCAATGACGCATGAAAATCGGATGAATTGCGCAGTCTTCATGTCCTCTATGATAGGACCTGGCCCGATCTGCTGCAACGGCTTCTGCGCCGATACGTTTGTAATATAAGATCCGCTTGCTACAATACTGCCCCGATATGGAGAGATGCATGAAAAGAGTCGTAATAGTCGTGCTTAGTCTCGGATTCCTGGCCGCCTTTGCGCCGGCGGCGCTGAAACCCGTCGACGGCGATCCGACCGCCGACTTTGCCGGCGAAGGTCCGCCGTACACTGACTACTGCGCCATGCTAAGCCAGGAAATCCAGGGGCGAAAGCATGCGTTCCTGGCCGGGAATCTGACCTACTACGTAGGCGGGCGGTTTAACACCTGGACGCATCGCGGCGACGAGACTATCGGGCTTACCCAACCGTTCTTCCACGACCTCCGCGGGCGTGGGTTTGGTTTGGTGAAACACGACAAGAGCGGATACGGACACGATTTTCGCGGATGGGAGTTCTACAATCGGGCGAAAGTCATGTTCGGCACGGTTGTCGTTGGCGGAAAGGAATACAAATATCCCGCTCCGGTCTCGATGAAGTGGCGCCCGGACAAAGTCATCTGCACTTACAAAGTCGCCGGGGTGAACATCCGCGAAGAGAAGTTTATCGCCCTCAACGATACGGCCTGCTCGATCATTGCTTCAGATAAGCCGATCACGCTCCGCTTCGACGGGCAAAGTCTTGTCATTCGCGGCAAGAGCATCGACTGCACGTCGAAGATACGCCTGGATGCGGCAAGCAACAGCCTGCATATCACAGAGGGCGGGACTGTCAAGACTCACCCCTTCCGCGACAAGGACAAGAACCTGAAGGCTTACAAGGGCAAGCTGATCTACGACGGTATGAGCACTGTGCTGTCATCGTCGGCCAGGCTTTCGGCGTACACCGCCAAACGGGACGCTGAAGGGCGACAAGTCTATTCGTTCGAGGTCCCGTGCGACGCAAAGGGCGTTGCGGTCACTTGGGCGATGAACGATGAATACGCCGCCGCCCTGAAGGCGACAAAGGCGGTCCTGGCTGATTACCGCGGCGCTCTGGCGAAAAAGACCAAAGCGTCCAACGACATCCTCAACTACCAGATCCCGTACTTTCGGTGTTCAGATCAGGATGTTGTCGATGTGTACTACTTCCTCTGGGCGATCCACATGATGTATTACATTGACGTCCAGAAGGGTTGGGAGATGTACCCGCACACGCAGACCGCGGTCAATAACTTCCTCGGTATGCATCGATACGACGCGAATTTCCAGATCAAGGTCGGCGGTTGGACTGCAGACAAGAAGCGTTACGCATATGGGAACGTGCTGCACTGGAAGGCGATCCTGCCATACGCCCGCAAGGGCGGAACACTGCCCGACAACAAGGGAATCGCCTGGATATCTCCGGTTTGGGGCACGACCACAGAGCACGTGATCGGGGCCTGGGAGATCTACCAGCGCACCGGCGACTTGCAGTTCATCCGCGACTGCTACAGCGACTATTTTAAAGAATTGTTCAAGAATGGGATTGCCGGACACTGGGGTTGCAATTACGATGCGGCGAGATATCTGCGCGAGATGGCGATTCTCACAGGCGACAAGGCCGATCCCGATCGATGGCTGGAAATGGTTAACTTCGATCGGCGCCAGGAGTCGTTCAAGCGGGCCTGGGAGAGGCGTTATCCCAAATTCTTCGGCGGCGGCGGAAAACTCGGCTGGAGCGGTTTGGCCTATATGCGAAACAGCGGATTCCCTGAAGAGTGGGCATACCAGATGACCAAAGCCTGGGCGATGGATTCGAAGAAAGGCTTCTTCTGGAAGGTTCCGTTGTCGACAGTAGCGATAAAGCATTTCGACCAGGTCAGTAAGGAGTTCACCGCTACGCCCGATACGAATTACTACTCGATTTACGGAATGTACAAATGTCACGTCGGTCGCAACGCCAATATTTGCGCCTTGGCGCACCTGAAGGGTTACAACATGAAGTGGGGGATACCGATTGCCCCGGAGTCCTGGTCGTTCAAACAGCTTCCCTGGGGCGATCAGTACTCGAATTTCAACGCGGGCAAGATACTCCTGATCCTCGAAGGGATCGCCGGGCTGGACTACTCGATACCGAAAGACACGCTGACGGTATGCGACTCGATGCCCGAGGAGTGGCGTTCGATGGAGCTGCGCGTCCCGATGACGGTCAAGGGCAAGACGCACTGGCCGATAGTGCGATACAAACGCAAGAAGACAGGCGACACGGTCGAGAAGACGATTTCCGTAACGGGCAATCCGCTGGTGAATCTGAAAATTCAACCGTGGCTGGAGGAGGGTTCGGTGGTAAGCGCCCCTGAAGGTCTCCTCACGAAAAACCAAGGCCGCAACCACATCGGTTACAACTTCAAGGCCGCCCCGAACACGTCGGTCACGATAAAGATCAAGCCCGGGAAGTAAGCGTGCGGCGGGCTATTCGGCGTCTGTGTCTTGTGCGTCGGCTTGGTCTGGTGTCGCGGGAACTGGCGGGGGGGAGGCCGGTGCAAGTTCACCCACGGGGACCGCATGGTTCTTCACGAGGCGTTTAAGGTTCGCCAGCAGGTACAATCCTATTGCCAATGCAATGATGATGCGAATGACTTCCGTGTTCCTCCTTACAGTATCCGCAGCCAGCGACTGCAAACCGGCCAATACGTTTGCAGCCATGTTAACGTACAGGATCACACGAATGGCGTTGGTTCTGGCATGCATGACGGCGTTTTTCAGGGTTATCGCCGCGTAGAAGAACGCCGCCCCAAACAAGCCCAGCAATGCGCTGACTACTACGATAACGCTGATATCCGCCGTGCCCGCCCGACTTATAGCCGCAACGTTCACCAGTAGCGTTACGCCCCCCACGAGGAAGAAATACAACCGCATCGAGTTAATGGTTTCTCTCATGACAGCATAGCCCCTGATGTCAATGGTTCAAGATGCACATCCCTTACGGGGGCGCGAAGACAACCCCCTGGATGAATTAGACGCATTAGTTATTTGGCGGTCGCTTCGCCCATCCACATCACGCCGCGTTGCTTGTAATACGTGAATGTCGCCTGCGACTGGTCGAGCGTTTTAAGCGTCGAAGCCAATGTGCCTACATCAGTCTTCGCGCCTTTGCGTGTTACCCGGGGAACGATCAGTGCGAGGTTGACCTTGGCGGTCCTGATGTAGGCCGCATCGTACTTCACGCCCTTTATGGTGCGCTGACCGATTCTGGTCAGGCGCCCGTCCACGGACATCATGTACGGTTTGATGTCCTTCAGGACATACCGGAAGTTGACGGTGTCGTACTTCAACGCCACCACGTCGCCCGCAGTGAAGCCCGACGCCAACTGAGACAGCGTTTTGCGCGGGCTGGAAATCGAGCTTGACGCCGAATCGCTCTGACTGTGGGACGAACCGGAGGCCGTTTCGACCACCTCCAGCGGTGCGCTGAATGTCCACATGTTCGAACCCTTCCGCGCGAGAACTGTCATTCGTAGTCCGGCGGAGGTTCGAGTCTTCCTGGCTCCGACGAATACGAACTTATCGCATTCGCTCTGCCCCGAAGCGCTCTTTGTTTTTGATGTGCTTCCCAACGGTGTTATTGACGTAACCCACGTCTGTTTGGAGAGGGTCGAATATCCGATCTTGACTCCATCGCCGAGTTTCAGCTTGCGTGCGGCTGTGGTGACGAAAGCAGCCGGGTCGGCTTTCTTGCTCTTGTCGTTCCTATTTGGGGTGACAAGCGAGACTTTGGAGGATCTGCCCTTTGGGATGAACTTTATGGCTACGACCTGGGCCTTTGAGAATTGACCCGGACCCCATCCCACAAATGTGCCTGTGACTGTTCCCTTAACTGGTTTCGGCGGCGCCGTGCGCCGAACAACGCCTTTGCGGCATCACCCGCCCTCTAGTTTTTCCACATCCATAATGAAAGGGGTCGCAACGACTGCAATCAGGCAGAACGCAACGAGCAGGCCCAACGATGATGGTTTAATATCCCTGTTAGCACTCATAGTCCATATCTCCCGTGATGCAGGTTCGCCCTCAACGTCAGGAGCCCCGCATCACTAACTATTGTATCGGTGTCAGGCGGTTAGGTCTATATGTTATCATTTTTTTCGCGCCGACCGGATTCCGGATTGATCATTTCGCCTTGGCTCCGGCGCCGGGGTCAGGGTCAGTTTGAATGATTCGGTGTATAGTTCACCCGCGTTACTGCCCGCGGCGCCGTAGTGTCCTTTGGTCTGACCGTCTGCGGTGATCTTGGCTTTGATGATCCGTCCGGAAGCTCTGTCGATGGTGACCGTCCCACTGATATTGATCGACCATTTGGCTTCGTTCCAGTTTGGTCCGTAACGGTCCGCCAGGCGGTGGCTTTTTTCAATTCGTATCAGGCCTTTTATCGCCACCTCCATTTGTGTCGATCCGTCGCCTGTCAAGCGGGTCGTCGACGTGGCGCTTATAGAGCCGCTTGACAGAGATTTCTCGTCGCGTACGCCCGAGCCCAGCCATTTTGCGAGTTCCTTCTTCTGTGCGTCTGTGAACTGCGCGGTTTTGAATAGTCTTTCGCCCAGAGAGATCGCCAACTCCTTCGGGAACTCGTATCGGTCTTTCGAGAGCTTTGGGCTGATCATCGCCACGGCCTCCAGACCGGAGATGGCGACCGTGTCCTTTACCGGCCACGACTTATTTGCGTTATGCCAACTGCTTCTGCACACCAGGGAGTGCTTGCCATTGACCGCCAGGACATTAACGCGTTGGGCCGGGGATATGAAAATCTTCTTGAGGGCGATCGTTGCAGCCCTGCGGACGTCGGCGTCCTTGTCGTTGATCGCCTTCCTCACCGCAGGCGAGGCCGCAGAGGCTGGCAGCCCGATTTGCCCCAACGCTCGAATTGCCAGCAGACGCGCCGGAGCATCGGGGCGGTCGAGCATTTTTATGAGCGCATCTATACCGGGTTTTCCGGTTCTTCCCAACGCGGCGGCTGCCAGCGAATGTCGTTCGGTGGAGTGCAGTAGTTTGATTAGTGCGGCGATGGTCTGCTCGTCGGTGGCTCCCAACCGTCCCAAGGCCCACGCCGCGCGGGATGCAACTGTGGGGTCGGTGTCCTTCAGGGCCTTTCGCAGCGCGGTTTTGGCTTGAGCGGCCTTCGGGCCAATCATCCCCAAGCCAAGAGCGCCCCGCTCGCGCACGACGCTATCGCTGTCGCTGAGTGCAGCGATCAATGCGGGGACAACGGCGTCGATAGGTTGTCCGATATTGCCCAGGGCGTATGCAGCGCTTTCGCGCAGATTGCGGTCGGGGCTTTTGAATGCCCGGATTATCATCGGGACCGCCCGGTTCGCGGTCGGCCCGATCCTGGCCAGTGCGTAGATCACCGATTTGCGCGCCTTGGAGTCTTTGCCCTCGGCGTACTTGAGCAGCGTATCGACGGACGTTGCGGCGTTTGGACCGATCTGCCCCAGGACGTTCACCGCCCCAGCCGCAGCAGCAGCGTCCTTTCCGTCTACGATCTTCGTAATCGCTGCGATGACCTGGGTCGTACTCGCTCCGATCTTGCCTAATGCGCCTATAGCGGCCAGGCGGACGCTGCGGTCAGTGTCGGAAAGGGCGCTGACGAGCAGTCCGGCGGCGCCTTCGCCGTTTCTTCCAAGTTTGGCGGTCTCCCCGATAGCTCCGAGTTTGGCTTTGGTGTCGCCGTATGACAACGCCGCACGAAGCGCCCGAAATTTGGCCTCAGCATCGCCTGCAGCTGCTTCGACGCCTTCGGAGCCGCCACAGATCATCGCCGCCGAAAAGAATATGAACAGTACGTATTTCATAATGTCGTCTCACCACTGCTTTTGACTCGTCAGCAGCCGGCGAGTTCCCTAATTGCATATATTTACGGCGTGGGTTCGACTGCGACCGCACACATTACTCCTGCGGTTTGCGTCCGATAGTTACTTATCGCCCGCCAGGAACTTCCACGCCAGTTTTCCGTCGGTGGACCCCGCATGCACCGCAAGGCCTGTTTTGACAGTTTCCTCGGCGCGCCCGGCGGGTACAAGGAAGATAAGCAGCATTGCCCCGACATTCCTAATCCTCCCGATCCGGCATGGTGTATATGGTCAATCCGTCGATGGGTTTTTGGTTGCGAAGAACGATACTGGCGAGGTATCCGACAATGAAGCACGAACCCATACCGGTGATATTGAACAGGATTCCGTGAATGCAGTCCAACTCTTTCAGCCAGTACTGAACTCCAGCGCTGCAGAGCAGGCCGATTAACGCTCCGTATCCGGATGTGCGTCTCGTGAAAACCGCCAGCATAAACAGGCCCGCCAGGCCCGCGCCAAACAGTCCGATAAAGCGGTTGAACTGATCCCACAGGGACTCGATGTTCCACGTGTCCATCGCAAGCGCCAGGGCCATTCCCCCAAGACCGATGACGACAGTGACGATCCGTGCGACGTTGAGACAACTGCGGTCGCTGACCTCCGGTTGCAATCGCCGATAATAGTCAGTGGTGAATGCGGTTGCTACGCTGTTCATCGAACTGTCCAGGCTTGACATCGCAGCGGCGAACACACCGGCGATAAGCAGTCCTGAAACGCCCGGCGGCAGTTGGGTGACGATATACCACGGGAATATCCCGTCGGGTTTTTCGATAACGGCGTTAAGCGCTGTCGGCTGGGTCTTGTAGAACGAGTACAGCACCGTTCCGATGCCAAAGAAGATCAGCGAGGCCGGGATCGCCAGCAACGCTCCGGTCCATATTCCGCGGGCGGCGTCCTTTTCGCTCTTGGTTGTCAGGTATCGCTGAATGACGGTCTGGTCGCAGGCGTAACTGTAGATATTGGCTCCCACACCGCCGAAAACGAGAATCCAGAACGTCGGGCTCTTCCAGTTGAAATGGAAGTCAAGCAATCGCAGTTTATCGCCGGATTCGGCCAGGTCGACCATCGAGTTCCATCCTCCGTCGATCGAAAACGGAATCATGCAGAGCACCAGCAGTGCTCCGCCCAGCAGTACGATCACCTGGATAACGTCCGTCCAGATAACCGCCTCTATCCCGCCCATTACGGTGTAGGCGATCGACAACAGCGCCATCACCGTTATGCATATTGCGATGTCGACGCCCGTGACCACCGACAATGCGATCGACGGCAGGTACAGCACGATTCCGATCCTGGCCAGCTGGAACGTGATGAACAGCGCGCTGGCGAGCAGGCGAGTAGGCAGGTTGAAGCGTTTCTCGATGAATTCGTAGGCGGTGGTTACATTCAGCCGCCGGTAAAAGGGGAGGAAACCGAAGACCACCAGCGGTGCGACCATGATAATGGTCATGTTGAGTACGAACATACGCCAGTCGGACCCAAACGTATTTGCCGGGATCGCCATAAAGGTTATCGCGCTTAGCTGAGTACCGAATATGCTCAGGCCCGCGGCCCACCAGGGGATGCGGTTGCCTGCCTTGAAGAAGTCGTCTGTGCTGTTCTCGCGTCTGGAGAAGTAGTATCCCATGCCCACCAGCGCCAGCAGGTACGCGCCCAGAACTACGTAATTAATCGCTCCGAAGCTGTCGGTCTTTCCGGGCGAGACGACCCATATTTTCGGCGATCTGACCCCCGGCCGCACCTCGCCGCTGGGAATGATGATGTCCTTGCCCCATTTGACCGCGGTAGCCGTTACGTGCGAGCCAGCCGTGATTCCGTCGATATCCGATTCGGCAAACTTGCCGATTGGACGCCACGTATCAGTCACCGTGTGATACGCGAGAATATCGCGGGAAAAACCGGGGTGGTTTGTGTACAGATCGTTCTTTTTCTTTTCAAGTGTGTCGGCTTGTTCTGTTTGGCCCGCATCGCGGAGGGACTTGATTTGTCGGGGAAGTTCCTGCTCGACCTTGTCGAACAGTTTTCCGTCTGCACCGCCGAAGATTGCTATATGGTTAGCTCCAATCCTGATTCCGGTCGCGGCCATTACGCAAACGGGCGTCTTATTCTGGAGATTCACGCCGACGTCCGCCAGGCGGTTCCACTTGGCTCCGTCGTACATCCAGCTGTCCTTCAGGAACACCCATCCTCTCTCGCGGTCTTTGTATCGTCCGCTGAATATGTAGAAGCAGTTCTTCTTTCCATTACTAGCCGCAGCCGCCACTAAGTGCGAGCGCGGATCGCCGGGCCAGGGGTCGAGTTCTTTCCAGACGAACTCCTTGGCGTCGCCTTTCTTGGACAGATCGAGGCTCCAGAAGTTCTTGGTTTGCTTTTTTTTGTCGGAGCCTCCGGCAAGGTAGATTACCGATCCGACTTTCGCCCCTCCCATATCCGAACATGGTTGGGGCAGGGCGGGCAGGCTGTCGTCTATTTCAACCTTGCCTTCCTCCAGATGCCTGATCGTGAAAACCTTGTCAGATTTGAGCTTACTGACCCCGTCTTGACTGTACTCGCCGCCGATGCAGATCAGCCCATCGTCGGTGGCGATCGAAACGCCGTAACTGTAACCATCAGGCAGCTTGACCTCAGAATTCCTCCACGTGTATTCCTTGCCGGTCTTCAGCAGGACGTAAATATCAGTGTGGTAAATCTTCTTCGGTTTCGAGCCGTCGGGAAGCTTCACCCAGGGCAGTCCGTCAGGGAAGTTCGCTCCGCCTGCTACGATCAGAGCGTCTTTATGCACTCCAGCGAAGGGTCCGGCCAGCCCGGGCTGGATCTTCATTCCCGACGCCGGGGGCAGGGGAGGGAGTGAACTCCACTGAAGTGTCTGGCCCGCGGCGCAGGCGGCAATCGTGCAGTTTAACAGCAACGCCAATACGCCCCATCGTCTAAGCATAATTGTTTCCTTTCACATGGAGAATAAGAGAATACCCACCGCGTTAACCCCATGCAAGCGGCGCCGCGGGCGGGTGTGGGTCGAATCTGATTCACTGTCAGGGCGTATTTGGTTATAATGCTCCGATACCGACTGGAGAGCAGGCAGTATGGCGAATAATGTATCGGCTGGACTTATCGGACGCCTCACGTGCGGTGTGGTGATTGTGTTTCTTACGATCTCCTCCACCGCCCCGGTCTACAGTCAACAGGCCCTGTCGAAGATAACCGCTCCGCCTGCCGGCGAGATCGCCAGGCTCGGGCTCGATAAGGACTTCTACAAGAAGTACATCAACACATCCCTGCCGGTGATCAGTTCTGAGAAGGTCTCGGATGCGGCGTTGCGGGAGGCGTCGTATCTTGTGGGCAAGATCCTCGGCGGGCGAACGGAGATGCTCAAGGCCCTGAACAAGGCCGGGACGCGCATTGTCGTGATGGCTTATAACGAGTTCACGACTGACATTCCCGTATCGAGGCGGATGGATCCTGATTTCTGGAATATGCGGGCTCGGGGCATATGCGGAGGGAGTATGGTAAGTTGCGCCGAGGAGAATCTCCTGAGTTTCAAAGGCGACCCGTACTACACCGAGAGTATTTTCATACACGAATTCGCCCACAAGATTCACGGCGGAGCCGGTATGGTCGACAAGACGTTCGAGAAGCGGCTGAGGGAAGTTCACGCCGCCGGCAAGAGCAAGGGGCTGTGGAAGGGCACGTACGCGTCTAACAACCATGGCGAGCTTTGGGCCGAAGCCGTCCAAACCTGGTTCAACACCAACCGTGAGAACGACTCTCTGCACAACCACGTAAATCTGCGGAAGGAACTCAAGGAATACGATCCGGCCCTGGCGAAGCTCGTCGAAGAAGTGCTCGGAGACACTCCCTGGCGGTACACGAAAGTGACCGATCGCAAGGACAAGGAGCTCGATCACCTAAAAGGCTACGATCCGTCCAAGGCTCCGACATTCGCCTGGCCCAAGAGGGTTCGGGACGGATACAAGAGGTGGCAGGCGGCTGAGAAAGCCAAGAAAGAACAAACGAAGAAGACGCTCAACATCCACCTGATCGGCGGGGCAAGGGAGTACAGGGCCGTCGAATCCCTGACCGCTTGGCAGGAGCGGATGGAGAAGAAATACCTCGTGAGATGCACGCGTTCGTTTGGCGTCGACAAGGCGAAAAAACTAGGGAATCTGCAACGCCTCAAAGACGCCGATCTCCTGGTGGTCTACGCCCGCAGGCTGCAGATAAGCGGAGACCAGCTCAAGATGGTCAAAGACTATATCGCTTCCGGACGTCCGATTATCGGTTTGCGGACGGCCAGCCACGCATTCCAGAAATACCTCGAATTCGACCGCGAAGTCCTCGGCGGCAGCTACAGCGGGCACCTCGGCGACGAAAAGGGTATTAAGGTTATCGTCAACACTCGGACCGCCAGACACCCGGTTCTGGCTGGCGTGTACGAGTGGACTCGTAGCGGAAAACTCTATCGAAACAAGGAACTCGGCAAGGGGGTAACGCTGCTGTTGACCGGAAAAGCC
Source organism: Phycisphaerae bacterium (assembly GCA_030745875.1). GTDB lineage: Bacteria > Planctomycetota > Phycisphaerae > SM23-33 > SM23-33 > BS750m-G57. Next base: position 79,812 of record JASLNT010000129.1, on the reverse strand, counting down.
GCCAAAGAATCTCATCCGGTCGCGTGGGTGCGAACCATCGGAAAACAGCGGGTGTTCTACACCTCGCTGGGCGTGCCCGCCGATTTCGCCAACGATACGTTCAACACGCTGCTGGACAACGCAGTGGAGTGGACCGCCAAGCGAACGCTTTCCCCGCGGGCCGCCTCGAAGAAACAATAACGCTTAAGGGCTTATGGACACTAGGTTTTACATTTTGTTGATGCTGGCGATTGGGCTGGCCGGTTGCGGCGGGTCGGATGACCCGGACCCGGGCGACTCTGTGCTGCCCGAAGGAGCATATAGATCGCCTTTGGATGTTGAGTTTTCGCCCGATGGTAAGTTACTGGCGGTAAGCGATCATACGAGCGAAGCCCTGGTCACCCTCGATGCGTTCGGGCGGATAAGGAGCACAACAAGGCTTGCGGCCAGACCGATGGGCGTTGCCTGGTCGGCGGACTCCAAGTCGATATTCGTCGCCGAACATCTCGCCGGGACCATCGCCGAGGTCAGCACCGCCGGTAAGGTGCTTCGCAGGTTCGGCGATGCGGTCCGGCCGACCGGTCTGGCGGTGGCGCGTAAACGCAAACTGCTGCTGGCGGCCGATTCGGCGGGGCACAATATTTCGATTGTGAGTCTCGCCGGCGGTAAGGAAATCGCACGCGCCAGCGTGGTTCGCGAACCGAGGTACATTGCTGTGACTCCGGACGAGTCGTTGGCTGTTGTGGGCAACCGACTTCCCGCCGGCAGCGCGGGCGATCCTATGATGAGCGCCGCGGTATCGCTGGTCAGTCTCGAATCCAACAAGACTGTCGCCAACATTATGCTTCCGCCCAACAGTGTGAACGTGCTGGGCGTGGTGGTTTCGCCCGACGGACGCTGGGCGTACGCGGCGCACAATCTCGCTCGCACGCTCCTGCCGACCGAACAAATAGAATACGGATGGATCAGCGCTAACGCGATAAGCGTGATTGATATCAATGCGAAGAAACATTACGCGACGGCCCTGATCGATCGCTCGTGGTTGGGGGCGGCCAATCCGTGGGGTCTGGCGATTTCGCCGGACGGATCGAAGTTGTGGGTCGCATGCTCGGGCGTTCACGAAGTCGGCAGGGTAGACCTGACGAAGCTGCACAAGTGGTTGGATTTGCAGATTGCGGCGCTTGGCGATGGTGGGAGGGGAGCGTTCGATTCCGACGAAGGTCCGGTGCGAGGCGCTCCGGTTTATGTGGGAGCATCGCCCCCTGACGACAAAGCCACCCGGCAGATCGAACTGGTTGTCGGCAGGCTTCCGGCGCAGTACGGGGCGGGTTTATACCTGCACAATGTGATTGCGTGGCTGGAGTTGGAAGGGCGGGGCCCGAGGGGTATTGCGATCTCGCCCGATGGAAGCCAACTGGCCGCTGCGATGTATTTCTCAGGCGACCTGGCGATGATCAATGCGAAAACCCACGAAGTTACGCGCACCGTTCCGCTTGGTTTCCAGATGCCCGCTGACGATGTGAGGCGTGGCGAGGATATCTTCCACGACGCGACTTACTGCTACGAACTCTGGTTGAGCTGCGCGACCTGTCATCCCGACGGTCGGGTCGACGGGCTGAACTGGGACCTGCTGAACGACGGGATTGGAAGCCCGAAGAACACGCGATCCATGATCTGGTCGCACAAGACCCCGCCGGTCATGTCTGAGGGCGTCAGGGCGGATATGGAAACCGCCGCCGCCGCGGGCTTCCGAAGCACGCTCTTCAAAGAAGCCTCCGAGCCCGACATCAAAGCAGTCCAGGCTTACCTCCGCTCATTGCAGCCCGAACCGAGCCCGTGGCTGGTCAAGGGCAAACTGTCTCCAGGCGCCGCACGCGGCAAGCTGATCTTTGAGGATGAACGCAGCAAGTGCAGTGCCTGCCATCCCGGGCCGCTGTTCACGGACTTGGCGGCGTACAACGTAGGTACGCAGGTGGAGACCGACCGCACCGCCGTGTTCGACACGCCAGCGCTGGTGGAACTGTGGCGAGGCGGACCGTTTCTGCATCACGGACAGGCCGCCACATTGCGGGAAGTTCTAATGAAATTCAATTCCAAAGGCAGGCACGGGCGGACCTCGCACCTGACCCCGGACGATATAGATGCACTGATCGAGTATCTCAAATCACTGTGAATCGGAAGTCAAAGGAGACTCAGAACATGAATCCACGTCACTCCAAACTGATCGGCTCGATAACGATCGCCCTAGTCGTTTCGCTGGCGCCTCTGACTGGGCTTGCTGCAGATGAAAAAGCCAAATCATCCGCCGCCTCCGACACGGGCGTTAAACGCCTGCTATACGTAACCGCGCCCGACGGGGCTATGCGAAACCGCGCCAAACCGGGTATCTACGTTTACGACATAGACGACGGACACAAGCTCGTTAAGCACATCAGCATTCCGGATATGGGCGGTACGCGCGGTTGCGCCGCCAGTGCGGCCGCGGGGCGACTCTATATTAGCCACAAGAACACCCACATGATGTGCTTCGATATCGTCAAGGAAAAGAAGGTCTGGGAAATATCGTATCCCAAGCCTGAAGGCGGATTCGACCGCACCTGCATCACGCCGGACGGAAAGAAACTTTACGTGCCCGAGGGTTGGTGGTCGCACACTGCCAACACCATGGCCGTCCTCGACGGTGAGACGGGCAAACTGATTCGCAAGATCGATATCGGAGTAGGGGCCGGGCACAATTCGATCATGAGCCCGTCGGGCAAGCGAATGTACCTTGGTTCAGTCAGGCATGGGAAGATATTCGTTGTCGACACCGCCACCGACAAGATCATCAAACAGTTCGGCCCGTTCGGAAAGGATCCCACCGGTAAGAAGGGGCGAGTCTCGCCATATTGCATTAACGGCGCCGAGACGCTCTGCTTCGTTAACTCTCACAATGTGGGTTTCTACGTAGGCGACCTGGTCAACCAGAAGGTCCTGCACTGGGTGCAAGTCAAAGACGCCAAAGGCTTTAGTCACGGCGTTGGAATGACCCCGGATGAGAAGGAAATCTGGCTGCCCAACCCCAGCGACAAGAGAATGTGGGTGTTTGACGCCACCGTTATGCCGCCAAAGAAGCTTCAGTGCATCGACGTACGGAGCAAATCGCATGGATGGATCACCTTCAGCCTTGACGGTCAATACGCCTGGCCGGACACGGGCGATGTGATAGACGCTCGGAGCAAAAAAGTAGTCGCGACGCTTAAAGGTATCGACGGAAAGGGAGTAATCCTGAGTTCGAAATTCATCGAGATCCACTTTAAGGACGGCAAGCCCATCCGAGTAGGCGACCAATTCGGAATCGGCCGGGTGATACCGAAAGCAAAAGCAATCAAGACATTCACAGGCGTTCCGGTCGAGAAGAAGAATGCGACCAGGCAACGAGAAGTCTCAGTCGCCGACAATCCAACCAAATAGCAGCCGTTGCGTTTGGCGATGTTGCTCTAGAGCGAACTTGATCTGGGGGGCGATTGCGCGTTCAATGGGGGCTTGGAATTATGACAGATACTGATGCGCTATTGCGGATGGAGGGGATTGTTAAGGCGTTTTCCGGCGTACGGGCGCTGGACGGTGTTGATTTTGATGTTTGCGCGGGGGAGGTCCATGCTTTGATCGGCGAGAACGGGGCGGGCAAGTCTACGCTGATGAACGTGCTGGCCGGGCGTTTCGGCGACTACCAGGGGCGGATCATTTTTGATGGTCGAGATGTGCGGATAACGCATCCGCGACAGGCGCTGGACATGGGCGTCGCGGTGATCTACCAGGAGCTGTCGGTGCTGGAGAACTTCACCGTGGCTGAGAATATCATGCTCGGGCGCGAGCTGGTCGGGCGGTGGAGTCGGCGGATCGATCGCAGCTTCATTCGCGACGAGGCACGGAAGATAATCGAACATTTGCAGTTCGACCTGGATGTGGACGAGCCGGTGGCTGAGATGAGTACGGCCCGCCAATGTCTGGTCGAGATAGCTTCTGCTATTGGACGCAACGTCCGCGTGCTGGTGTTCGACGAACCGACGGCCGCCCTTGGCGCCGAAGACGTTGACAAGCTTTTTACCGTTATCGGCGAACTGAAGGACCGCGGGCTGGGGATCGTTTACATTTCCCATCGATTGGCGGAACTGCCTCGCATCGCCGACCGCGTTTCGGTTTTGCGGGATGCGCGGATGGTCGGAACTCGCAAAATGGCCGACTGCAGCATGTCGGATCTTACGGGCATGATGCTCGGGCGGGATCTTTCGGACATATTCCCCGCCAGGACCAACCAGCCGGGTGAGTTGTTGCTGGAAGTACGCGGTCTGACGGAGCCCGGTGTGTTTGAAGATATTTCGTTCGATCTCCGCGCCGGAGAGATACTCGGTATCGCAGGACTCGTGGGTTCGGGTCGCACGGAAATCGCCCGGGCGATATTCGGAGCGCGCCACGCCTCCGGTTCGGTGAAGTTCAAAGGCGATTTGTTGCATCGACGCGCTCCGCACCGCAGTCTGGCCGCGGGCATCGGTATGGTCCAGGAAGGTCGCAAGACATTCGGGAACATCACCGGTCGAACCGTGCGTGAAAACATCACAGTCAGCATTCTCGACAAACTCAGCGGGGCGATGGCGTTTGCCTCGCCGGGTCGCATCCGAACAAACGCTGCGGAAATGATCGATCGCATGGCGGTCGATCCGCCGTCTGGAGAGATGTCGATCGAGAATCTCAGCGGGGGCAATCAGCAGAAGGTGATTGTCGGGCGCTGGCTGGCGGCTGGACCGGAAGTGCTGATCTTTGACGAGCCGACCCAGGGTATCGACGTGGGGACCAAAAAGCAGATGTACAAGATAATCGCCGACCTCGCCGCTGCCGGGCGTGCGATCATCCTGATATCGTCGGAACTGATCGAGCTTACCGAACTGGCCGACCGCATACTGATCATTCGCAACGGGCGATTGACAGGGGAGCGTCCGGGCGGACAAATAGAAGAAGACCAGCTCTTCGAGCTATGCCTCGGAGAATCGGAGTCCGAATGAGTAGAGACGTTAACACTATGAAGCGGCGGTGGTCGTTTGAGAAGTTGCAGCGCGCCTCGATCCTTATCCTGGTGCTCGCCCTCGGCCTGTTCGCGTCGATCAAGAGCCCGACGTTCTTCAGTTGGAGCAACATTGTCGACAACCTTTTCACCAACGCTACAGCCATCGGGATAATGGCTGTCGGCATGACGTTCGTAATGATCGGCGGAGGGTTTGACCTGTCGGTGGCCGCCAACACCGCAGTCTGCGGGATCGTGCTGGTGATGACGATGAATGAGTTCTCGTCGCAGGGGGCGGCCGTTGCGATTCCAGCGGCGCTTCTGGCCGCCGGTCTTGTCGGAATGGCGTTGGGCCTCGTCAACGGTGTGCTAATCGCCTACGTGGGCGTCAATCCGTTTGTGGTGACGCTGTCGACTATGTTCGTGTTCCGGGGCATTGCGTTGATTCTGACCGGGGGCGGACAGTCGCTCCAGGTCGCCGACCTGGCGCTCCGTAAGCAGTTCACCTGGATATACGATAAGCAGTTCCCGCTGTTTGGGCCCGGCTACCAGATCGGCGTCCCGATACTGATATTTCTGGTCGCACTTGCGATAGGGATATACCTGCTGAAGTTCACGCGTTTCGGCCACTATGTGTACGCTGTCGGCGGCAACGAGCAGGCGGCGAGGCTGGCCGGCGTAAACGCCCGCCGCGTCAAAGCCGCCACATACGTGATGTGCGGGCTGGGATGCGCGATTGCGGCTGTGATTTTCGTCGCGATGATATCAACGGCGGAGGCCGCGAGCCACAAGGGTATCGAACTCGACGTCATCGCCAGCGTTATCGTCGGCGGTACAGCGTTGGGAGGCGGCAGCGGGGGGCTCATGTTTACGGTGACCGGCGTGCTCCTGCTGCGGCTGATCGACAACCTGCTGACTCAGTTCAGCGTTGGGACCGAGTACCGTGAAGTGGTCACGGGCCTGATAATTCTCGTGGTGGTGACGATAGACGTTCTTGCCAGGAAGCGCACCAGATCGTAGCATCGTATGACCGAATCGAAAGGAAGACAAATATGACTCGCATGACGATGGCGGCAGTGGGCGTTGGGGTTCTGATCGCGGGGTTGCTGGCTGGCGGGTGCGGCAAGCCTGGCGACAACGACGATAAGCGCCCCAAAGTGGGCTTCCTGATGACGCTGGACCATCCGTATTGGCAGAACATGCGGCTCGGAGCCAAGGATGAAGCCGAGAAGCTCGGCATGGACGTGACCATCCTCAACGCCAAGGAAGACCCCGTACTGCAGATCCAGCAGGTCAGGGAGATAATCGCCAAGCAGGTCGACATTGTCTGCATCGTGCCCATGAAGAAAGAGCCCCTCGTCCGCGGCGTGCAAATGCTCAACAAGGCCAAGATCCCCGTGATAATCGTCAATCGCGAGGTCGACGAGGGTTGTGAGTATATCTGCTTTACCGGCACGGACACTTATGCCGGGGCGATTGTCTCGACGAAGATTCTGGTCGAGGCGATGGGCGGCAAGGGGGAGATTGTCGAGTTCCACCAGCATCTCGGAACGGGTCCGGAACTCCTGCGGTCCAAGGCCCTGCGTGAGGTGCTCAAGGATTATCCGGATATCAAGATCGTCGAACGGTTAGGGCACGAGGGCAAGCCCGAACTGGTCAAGACCGAGATGCAGACCCTGCTGCAAAGGTATCCGAAGCTCGGCGGCGTCTATGCGCACGGCGACGTTTTTTCCATCGCCGCCGCCCAGGTCTGCCGCAAAGCCGGGCGAAACGAAGTCAAAATCGTGGGCATGGGCGGATCACAGGAGGCCCTCGACGCGATTAAGGACGGCCTGATGACAGGCACGAGCTTCCAGAAGCCCGAAGAAGAAGGCCGCTCGGCCATGCGACTGGCCAGAAAGTACCTCGACAAAGAAACGCTCAAGAAGAACTACCTGATAGATTGCGAAGCAATAACAAAAGAAAACGCCCACAAGTTCAAAGGACAATTCTAGGGCGATCGGGATTTGTGTTTGTTTGTCGCCGTGAGGCTTTGGTTTGTCGTTGAGGCCCGTTCACGGGTCTTTTTGCCCGGCCGGAGGCCGGACTAGGCCCGACCTTCAGGTCGGGTTCAGTGGACCGCACCATCCTTTTTTGTTATTGTCTTCTAGCCCGCTTCGAGCGGGCTTACCTATTGCGATAGACGGCTTTAGCCGTGGGTGCAGGCCTATGTCCGCAATCAGCGGGAGCACCATTCGAGCAACGAGGCTCATGACCGGTTGGAGCGGATTGAGCCGATGGAAGCAGATTGATGCAGATTGATGCAGGCGTGGGAATTAGCGGTGTGGTGATTGGTGATGATCGGCTAAAGCCGTCCGCTCTCGCGGTAAGCGTGCTGAAGCACGCTAAGAAGCAATAATAAGAGGGGGGATGAGGTCCATTGGACCCGACCTGAAGGTCGGGCCTAGTCCGGCCTCCGGCCGGGCAAAAAGACCCGTGAACGGGCCTCGACGGCATGAGAAACGAACGGCACGAGAAACGGATGGCATTGGTGATAAGGAGACGGGTAATGAAGGATTTGTCGACATGTGTCTTTCTGGTATTGCTGTTGCTGGGCTCAAGTGCGTCGCCGGCAACGGCCGAAGGCGTTGACTTCCGCAAGGATGTGTTCGTACGAGGCACAGATGGATATCACACCTACCGTATCCCGACAATGGTGGTCACAGACAAGGGGACGATTCTTGTCTTCTGCGAAGGTCGCAAAACCAGTCGGAGGGATTTTGGCGACGTCGACCAGATCATGAAACGCAGCGACGATGGCGGGAAGACCTGGTCCAAGCAGGTGCTCATCCATGAAGAGGGGGGAGATGCGAAGATCCGCGTGGGCAATCCGTGTCCGATCGTAGAGCGGGACGGTAAGGTCGTTCACCTGCTCTTTACGCGGGGCGGAGGCGAATGTCTGTTCTACACCAAAAGCGTCGACGACGGGAAGACGTGGTCCAACCTGGTGACAACTTCCGGGGTGCCGGGCAAGAAAGAGTATGACGGAAAGTCTTTCCTGCTCAAGCTCGGCGGGGCCCCGGTGACGATCGCGGCTGGGCCTGTGCATGGGATTCAAACGAAGAAGGGGCGGTTGATAGCTCCTTGTTACGGCGGACGGATGGTCGACGGCAAGCGTCGAGGCCAATCGTTCATTATCTATTCCGACGATAGCGGAAAGACATGGAGTGCCGGCGGGTCCGTTCCATTTGTCGAGGGCTTGCGCACGGGCGAGTGCACTATCCTTGAGAGGTCCGACGGGTCATTGATGATGAATCTGCGAACCAGTGCGCCGGGGTTCTACGGTCTTGGGTATCGCGCGGTGTCCGTCAGTACGGATCGCGGAATGACCTGGTCCAAGCCGGTATTGGACAAGAACCTGCCCAGCACGGGCTGCCAGGGCAGCATAATCCGCCTGAACGAAAAAGAGATACTCTTCCTGAATCCGGCGGTGCATAGAAAGGGCGGGTTCAGCATCCGTAGTCGGCGGAATCTCACCCTGCGTTTGAGTAAGGACGAGGGGACAAGCTGGCCTTGCTCGCGCGTTCTGAACCAGAAATTGGCGGGCTACTCCGACATGGCGATTACGAAGAAGGGCAAGATCCTTTGTCTTTTTGAAAACGGAATCAGAGACTACTGCGAGAGAATATCGATCGTACAACTTGACCGCACATGGCTGGCGGCCGGTAAGGATGCGGAAACCAACGCCAACCCGAAATGAATGAAAATGATCCGAAAACGATCTATATGTTTGTTTTTTGCGACGGCGATCATCGCCCTTGGCGCTTCAGTTCATGCAGACGAGTCGGTGCGCGATGTAGGGTACTTCCTGAAGCGACTCAGGACGCTTGATCATCTCCCGGAACTTGAGGGCGCGCACACAGCCATGTCGAGCACGTGGGATCGAAGCGGGGGCAACATCGACGGTTTCGATTACAAACGCATAGAAGCCGATGGTCGGAATGTCCTGCTGGATATCAAGGGCCCGGGCTGCATTCACCGGATCATGGCCGCTCACAGGAAGCATTCGAGACGGAAAGGTTTCGCCCCGGACCAGAAAGAAACACGCATCCAGATCGTTCTCGACCGCGCCGACAAGCCGATTATCGACATGACGCTGAACGATTTCCTGATACTCCCCGATAAGACGCCTTTTCCCTATCCGCTCGTGTTTGAGAAGAGTTATCCGGGCTGTCTTCATCCGATCCCTTTTCAGAAACACTGTCTCGTGCAGTTGGTGAATCCGAACTACAAGAAACCCGGCTGGGAGAAGAAAGAACTATGGGGCGGATGGTGGCAGGTGACTTACACTGTTTATCCCAAACACGTGAAAGTCAAAACGTTGCAACTGCCCTTGAATAAGGCCGCCAAACGGGAACAAACTGCTGTCGCAGCCGCCTGGCTGAAGGCCGAATCGTCTCCGCCGACGGCCCCGAAAACCTGGTTAGTGGACCGGAATCTTGTTGTCGGAGCCGGTAAATCCCAGGAGATTCGCATAGACGGGATCGGTGTTGTCCGACAGTTGCGCATGGCTGTTGAACCGAGCAGCCCCGAGGTGCTGAAGGCGCTGAGATTGGAGTTGTATTGGGACGGTGGTAAATCTGCGAGCGTGGACGCGCCCGTGGGCTACTTCTTTGGACACGCAAATACCGGCCGCAACACCAGGCACAAGTCCCCTGGCGTCCTGCCGCCGGGTAAGGAGCATGAACCCAGAGGTAAGGTCCTCGAGTATGACTGCAATTTCAACTCCTTGCTGATCGGCGTGCTGCCCGAGGAATCCTATGCGCGCTTCCCCATGCCGTTCGCCAAAGGCGCCGTCGCAAGAATCCGCAATACGCATCCGGACAAGACTGCGAAGGTAAGACTGAGGTTGGATGTTCAAAGTCGTAAGACGCTGCCGAGCAACTGGGGGCGATTCCACGCGACATTCACCGAGGCCTGCGCCAACGGCAAGGGGGCGGTGAAGGTCGGCCCGAAGAAAATCCCCGCAAAGACGGTGCTTCAGCGGCAGGCTCACGGTAAGTACATTGGCGCCCTGTTGCATGTCGAATGGCCGTCTCGTGACTGGTGGGGCGAGGGCGATTGGCTTATCTGGTCGGACGAAAGCAACTGGCCGCCATCTTACCATGGGACGGGCAGTGAGGAGTACTTCCAGGGCGGGGGGGACAGTTCGACCGCAAAGCAATCTCGGGCTTTGTGACCGGTCGGCCAGGACATCCCACGATGTACAGTTTTCACCTCAACGACGCATTCCAGTTTCGCAAGAACATTCGAATAGTAGTCGAGCAGATGGGCTATGGACGCGCCGACAACTATATCCGCACCAAGAAACCAATCTGGAGCAGCACCGCTTTCTGGTACGCCCGGTTAGCATTACCGGCTCGGTCAGGCAGTGTATTATCCGACAAGAACTAATGGAGACGCAGGGAACAGTTCCAACCCAACCGGGATTCAGAGTGTCATGACGTTATCTTCAACGCCCGGGATTCCATACGATACAAGTGGTTCAATATCCGCCACAGGTCGGTCTGTCCAGGGCCGCTTCAATCCGCGCTAAGAAGAACAGACGCTATCGGACTTCGACGCTGTTTTGTCCCATCGAGTCCGGGCACTGAGGCGCAATGGACAAGCCCCAGGCATTTCTGCGAGGGGCTTGTCTGCTGACCCGGAGCGATGTCGCCGATGGGCAGTGTGTTGGATTACCACCTGCTCTGTCGAGGATACCTTCGATACTCGCGTTTCTTGAGAGTATCGTAATGGTGCTTGCTGTCCTGGAGTCTCTTGAGGGCATCCTTCACCGCTTTTCCCTGTCCGTTGCTGCTCGATTCTATAGCCCTGACGCATGCGATGTAACTTTCCCGCCACTGCCTATGGGCGTCGCGGAGGCTATTGGGGGCGTTTGGCGGGGTCCTTTCGGGTTGAAGACGACGGACTTCAATCAGGGCGCCGCCCTTGGCGGCATAGTCCATCGTGTTCGGGCGAGGAGCCGAGACGCTCCTGAATCCGCCGCCACCGCCGTTGATCTGCTCCAGTTCCTGGAAGACGAAAACGCCGCCAGCCGCCAACATTATTGCTAAGAGGAGTTTACCCATCGTTCTGTCCTTTCAATCGGAGTTCAAAAGAAGTTCATTCGCTTACATCAGGGGATTGCCCCCACCGCCCTCCGCTGGACAGCAAATCCAAAAAAAGAAGAAAGAACACCGTCGGCGGCTGTGTATATATTGATGAGCAGATTCGTCACTATAGTCGGAGATTGTGGTCAGTTGTCCGGTATCGGTATGTCAGCAGTACGCGTCATGCCGCCTGCTTCGACTATCTGGACAAACTGAGAGCCCGCCGCCCTTTGGCAGTGCCGTCTAAGTGTTGTCGCCTGCGACAGGAAACACCGGACAGAGAGGCTGTTAGATGGTCATTTCGGCGATTCAGGCGGCGCCTCTTTCTGCGATGACCGTTTGGCGAGCTGTCCGCGCAGCCAGGCTGGGCGGTTAGTGGTGATCGATCCGGCTCCGAGTTCCTGGAAGTATCGGGCTGTCTTGACATCATCCACCGTCCATACGTGCAGTTCCAGTCCTCGGTTTCGAAGCGCCGAGACGAAGGAGCGGTCGACTGCGGCGGGGGCGGCTTGGCAGTCCAGACCATCGGCTCCGATCTTCTTGAGAGTGGTCAGCACGTTCTGAGGCGATGGCGTCCAACTCCCCGTTTTCTTGTCCTTTCGGAATGCGGTCAACCAGAACGCTTTGTGTTTGGGCAGTTGCTTCTTGGCCTCTGCGATAACTTTTGCATCGAATGAGATGAAGATAATCTGCTGACGGCTCAGACGCGATGAATCGAGGACCTTCTTCAACACGTCGATAATCTCCGGCCCGCACTTGATCTCGATGAGAATTTGTTTGCCCGTCGGCACGATCGCCAAAACTTCCTCAATCGTTGAGATTCGCTGACCGGCCCACTTTGCTCCGCGCCATTTACCCACGTCGAGTTTGCGAAGTTCAGCCAGCGTCGATTTCGCCACGACCAGATTCGCCCCGGCTGTTCGCTTTGTGGTCGAATCGTGAATGCACACGATCCGATTGTCCTTTGTCAGGCGGAAATCCCCTTCGATGGCATCGGCCCCTTGTCGCCACGCCAGTTCGAATGCGGCGATTGTATTCTCCGGTGCGTCGCGAGATGCGCCCCGGTGCGCCACGATGTTGGCGGTGTCGACTGACTTGCGGGCCTCTTCAAGTGTGACTTCGGCTCCGCCGCGGTCCTTACTCAACTGGGCGGCCGTCATGAACTCGATGATCTCCAGCGTCTCTTGCGGGTCGATCGGAGCCTTACCGGTTTGGAAGAACCGTGCGATCGCTTCACACAGCCCATTGTAGTCAAACCCGCCGGTGCTTTCGGTCCGGCCGCTGTCGCCCCAGACCTTGGCGATCGGTTGATACTTGCCCTTCTTCACACCTCGGAACACGCCGGTACGACCATCCGACCACTTGCCCGTGGTCCACTCGACGTCCTTTTCGATCTTGTATGTTACGCTTTGGCAGCCTCGGCCGAGCATGGTGTACAGCGCCTCCACGCCGTGGATGCCGTACCAGAACAGATCAGGGTGATGCGGCTCGAATTTCAACGGTCCGCTGCCTTGGGCCTTGGTTACCCTTCCAACACCCGCTTTCGTGCGGAGGCGGGCGATTTCCGGTTGGAATCGCGAGCACGACGAACTGAAGAACGGTATGCCTGCGGTCTTCGAGAGTCGCACGATCTCCCGCGCGTCGGCTAGCCCTGCGGTGAAGGGCTTGTCGATGAACACGCGCTTGCCGGCTTTGAAGGCCGGGCGGACCTGTCGCAGATGCGGCCGCCCGTCGACGCTCACGATCATCACAGCATCGACGATCTTCAGCAACTCGTCCATCCCGTCGACGATTCTGATCTTGCTCTTTTTCAGGCTGTCGACGAACTTCGACAGCCTTCCCATGCTCGCGGCCGGCATGTCGGGGCTTCCTTCCGGAAACGCCGCCACCACGCGAACGCGCCACTCGGGATGCGAGTTGAGGATGCGCGTGAAGGCGGTTGCATGGCTCGTATCGCAGCCGACCAGCCCGACACGGATGTTCTTCGTCGCCCAGTCGGGCGATTCCGACTCGGCGGCCTGCAGCGAACCGGCGAGCATCACTAACGATATTGCCGTTAACAGCGTTACTGTCTTACGTGTCATGCTTATCTCCCGTCATTTCTGTGAGGCGTTTGCGATGCGGTATATGTTAACCGCTAGCGGGGCGAAAGTGTCTGTGAACGAACCGGCTTGGCTTGAGATGGTTCGGTTTTCGTCGACTACGGTCACCTTGGTTCCCGCGGGCAGTTTGTCGACTTTCACCACCGCTTTGGTTTGCTTGAGGCGCTCGTCGTAGTTCACCGCGAAGACGGTTATCCCGTTGCTCGTAGCGCGGGCCATTACGTCTACTTTCACGTCGCCTGAGGCCCGGAGCGTTACCGCTCGCTTCGGCGACGCAGACAGTATCTCCGGCGCCAGTCGCGTGATCTGTGCGTTGATCTCGGCCATCGCCTTGCGGTTCTTCTCAGGCACGCCGAACTGGTTGTACGATGGTTTCCAGACGTGCGTAAAGTAGCCGACAGCGGTGGCTCCGCGACAGATCGCCATCCACACTTCGGCTCGGATATGAGTTGGCGTGACTTCCTTCTGTCCGGACAGAGGCCCGGTCCACTGTCCCCCCCTCGAAGTTTCGATCCACGCATAAACCGGTCTGTCGCCCGCCAACTCCGCCAGCCGCTTCGTGCCGTCATGGACAAGGTGGATCCACTGTGGTTTGTTCCATCCGTAGATGGGATAGATGTCGTATCCTACAACGTCGGCGGATTTGACGTAGCGGGGGTATATTTCACGCTCGGCGTCGCTGAACTTCTTGAAGAACGGGAGGAAGTATCCGGTGAACGTCATGAAGACCGGGCGTGAGGGATCTGTGGTCTTGATGAGTTTGTACTGGGCGGCGGTCTGGTCCGGAGTCATGCGGGGTGCGTTTCGCGGCCGGGCCAGCAGGACGTTCTTCCCGCTCCTGTCGAATCCTTCGATCTCACCCAGAGAGCCCCAGGCGTTTTTCGCTTTGATAGTGGCTGTGATGGTGACCTTCAGTTCGCTGAACGCAACAGGTTTGGGCAGGTCGAACTTCTGACGCCCTTTCTTGGCGATCAGCGTTGCGGTGAGAATTTTCTTACCGTTGGCTTCGAAGAGGATTGTTTTGGCAAGGGGAAGATCCTTTGACACGGTCAGCCACACCGCCAGGGAACTTACCGTTACCGCTTTTTCGGGCTTAATCGTAATCGAAGCCCCATCTAGCGGATCGAGCACCGACCAACTGTGAGTCACGCCGTCCAGCAGTTTCCAGAGCGGTGTCCTGCGGTTGATCTTCAAGTTTTTCGACGGCGCGATGACCGCGTTACTGACCAAGCGGGGAAGATCCGGTTCATCGCTGTGGATGTAACCCAGCAGGGCGGGGTGGCCTTTCAGTCGGGCATTGAAAGGCATGACTCCGTAGAGTCCCGCGCCTCGCACGAGTTTGATGTATTCGGTTACATCTTTCGTTCCGCTTGATCCGGGCCAGTATCCCGCGGTGGCGTTCATTCCGCACGCCTTTACGGCCGGGAAGTTCTTGGAGTCCTGAAGCCATGACATGATCGGAAAGAACGGTTTACCGTTAACCAGGAACACGCGCCTGACTCCAATCTTCACCGTTTCTATCGCGGGCGGGGGCTTGCAGTGACCGATGGTCTGAAATGCGGGCAGGACCAAAGCAATAATCACGCCAGCGAAATAGCGCCTTGTCTTTAAACTCATACTCATGCTCCCGATCGATTGAGACTTCTGTGGTTGACGCCCTGACTCTATGGGCTATTCTTTCTTCCGGGTCATCATTACGCACCAGGCCCATGGCCCCTTTTTGCTGTGGCGCCTTCGGTCCAGGTCGAACCATGACTGTTTCATCGATTCGATCTTGAATGACGGTGAAAAATCTTCGCGGATCTCCGATTCCTTTATGCGAGGCGGGCCCCAGTGTTTCTTTTCGGCCGCGCTGCCGGCCAGCAGTATGAACTTCGTTCCGGGTTTGGACAGTTTGTTCGACGCCTTGACGAACCCCGCGGCGTTATGTTTTCGGATGTTGTGGTAGCATCCGCGATCGAAAATGAAGTCGAACGGTTTCATCTCCGGCGGCGACAGCACGTCGGCCAGCATCCATTTTACACCGGACCCGCTGACGTCGGATTTTCTTTTGGCCATCACCAGGCAGGTCGGCGATATGTCAATTGCGGTCACCTCAAAGCCCTTGCCGGCGAGGTATTCGGCGTTTGTGCCGGTTCCGCAGCCCAGGATAACTGTGCGGCATGGCTTGACGCTCCCGTTTTCGACGACTTTTCGCAGTTCAAAGGCCACTCGCCCGCTGTCCCACCCCGGGCGATGATAGTTGCGATATGCGTTGTCCCATCTCTTCATCATGGCGACGATTTTGTCGCCGTGAGGGAGTATGCCCGAAGGCAAGAGCCTGCGATCGGTGCTCTTCTTTGGGTCGGTCGAGTTGGTGATCGCGACGCTGCCGGCCAATTTCTGCTCCGGCGGGAGAACGATGTTGTACTCGAGGTCGCCGATCTTGATCGAAAGTTGGGGGACGTGTCCCTCGCCGATGAGTTTGGTCACCGGAGTTGGCGTTTTTGCGTTGTCGGTCAAGTGCAGCACATGAACGAAGATTCGCGAGTAGTTGTGCTTGGCCGTCACGCTGACAGCTTTCTTGGCGAGCTTGAGTTCGGCTTCTATCGGCAGGATCGTTTCGCATACTCCCGCGCCGAATGAGAACTTGCGGCCGTTGAGTTCAGGGGTTTTATCGACGCCGGCATACCACGTCGCCGGCTTGTCGGGCGTCTTGTCCAGAGTGTCGCTTACGATGAGCGTAGCCGGTTTGATGAAGAATATCCGCCGCAGCGAAACGCCCGTGCGCCCCATCATGTAAGTGAATCGCTCATTCTCTTCGTAGGCGATTGTCTTTCGCATGCCCAGCTTGTCCGGATCGGGCAGTTTTTCGTCAAAAATGTTCAGCCTGGCCTTCAGCGAAGCAAACGCAGGGAGGTTGATCGCAAACTCAGCTTCGACACCCTGGCTTATCGAGCCGGAAGCCATTAGAGAGATGATGAAAGCACACGTAACAGTTAGTTTCAGACGTTTCATGTTGGTCTCCTTGTTACCGTTCATTATGTACTCGGCTCGAAAACAATCAAGGGGCGGTGGATTCTCCGGCGGCGGGTGTTTATGATTTGAGGTGAAAGGACACGTACTATGAAAAACATCGCACTATCGATTATCGCGGCGTTGGGGTTTGCTCTTGTTCCGGTTGACAGTACGCACGCGGCTCGGAAACGGCGGGGACCTTCGGACGAGCAGGTGGCGATAATGAAGGCTGCCATGCCAAAAAAGGCGACAGTCAAGCCGAAGAAGCCGCGGAAAATTCTTGTACTGTCGTACCAGAGTCACGACCAGGGGCGACTGGCTGGCGAGAAGGCCCTTCAACTCATGGCTGGGCAAACCAAGGCGTTCGAACTCACATTCATATACGACACTAAGGCGATGGCCGAAATCCTCGTCCCGGAGAAACTCAAAGAGTTTGATGCGGTCTGCGTGAACAATTCCACTGGTGGGGGAGGCAAAGCCGCCAACGGAAAGACACTGGTCGAGAACCTCGGCGATTACGTGTCCGCCGGCGGCGGATTGATCGGATTCCACGCAGCCACCGACAACAAGTTCGGCGAAGTCTTTGGCGGGTTCTTCACCGGACATCCCTGGTCCGGCAACGTTGCGGTGAAAATAGACGATCCCGATCATAAGTTGACGAAGGTCTTCGGGGGGAAGGGGTTTCCGGTTAACGACGAGATATACCAGTTCGCAAAGATCTATACGCGGGAGAAGCTTCGCATCCTGCTGACGCTGGATATGGACATCGTGAAGAAACGAGGCAAACGCGCCGACAATGACAACGCGATCGCATGGGTCCGGAAGTTCGGAAAGGGCAAAGTGTTCTACTCTTCGCTTGGTCATAATCCCAAGAGCTTCATGGACGCCAATCTGCTGCGGTTCTACCTGGACGGAATCCAGTTTGCACTCGGCGATCTGGAGGCGGACACCACGCCCAGTGGTCCGCTGAAATCGGCCGGTTCCGTGATGGTCGATCCGAAGAAACTGCTCGCCGACGGTTACGTCAGCATGTTCAACGGCAAGGACATGTCCGGCTGGATCGTGCCCAAAGGCGATAATGGCCACTGGAAAGTCCTCGATGGCGTGATCGACTACGACGCTTCCTCCGAGGCCAAGGGCAGCAAGAATCTGGTGTCCAAAGAGAAGTACGCCAATTACTCGTTGCATATCGAGTGGCGTTTCAAGCGGGCAACCGGATTGTTCTCCATGCCGACGATCCTGCCTGACGGTTCATACAAGAAGGATGCAAACGGAAAGGTCGTCAAGACGCTCAAACCCAACGCCGACTCGGGCATATTCCCGCGAGGTTACGGTAAGGCCCAGATGAACCTCTGGTGCTGGGATTGCGGTTCGGGCGAAATGTACGGCATTCGACTGGATAGGAAGCTGTCGGCGGAGGTTCGCGCCGGAGCCGTCCCGAAAGTAAAAGCCGACAACCCTGTCGGACAATGGAATGCGTTCGACATAACAGTGAAGGGCGATCGCGTAACGGCCGTTCTGAACGGTAAGACGGTGCTTGAGAACTCCCAGATGCCCGGAATACCGGATGAAGGCCCGATAGTTCTCCAGCACCACGGCGGACCGATCGGCAAGACGGGAAAATTTAATCCCGCGTCGAGCCTGGTGCAGTTCAGAAACATCTACATCAAACGACTTAAGTAGATTCTTTCACCACAGGCTCCTGCGCCGCTATGAGTTTGTCAGCCAGGTCGTTTATGTAGAATTCTATCCATGTGTAGCCTTTGTGGCGGTCTCTAGGCGATGCGCCGGCGGGGACGGTTTTGCTTGCGTCGGCCGGGTCGGAGGGGTCGAGATTGTGGGCGCGTTCCCATTTGTCGGACATACCGTCGGCATCGGTGTCGGCGGGGGGTCTGGCGACCTTAAGCCCTTCCATCAGACCTCCGCGCGGTTCGTGTCGGCCCCAGGAGCCGGTCGCTGTGCGGACCTCTTTGACGGTGCGCTTGCTGACTGTGTCTCGCGGGAGGCATCCGGCCCGGGCCAGGACCAGTTTGCAGGCCGCGGGGGCTGACTGCGTTTTGACCGGTGGAGCGGGCCAGGGTTTTTCGGACAGCGGCTTGGCGGTCGATTTTGCCCGTCCCTCACCAGCGATCCACGAGCATGTGTTGCATAGGGCGTGCAGGTGCGTGTTGGGGCGATTCCATATCAGCTTGTCCAGCGGGCGTCCCTTCATGTGGTTCTTGACGTTCGGGCCGGACAGGAACGTGTTAGCCACCAGGTTGAACCGGAAAGGTTTGCCCGGGCGGCGGCGGTTCATGTCCATGGGGTGCAATATGAACGGAAGCAGCATGTTGTAGATCACGTTATTGCGATGGTCGACGATATCGCAGCCGATCAGGGGTGCGCGCTTCTGGTGGTGGGCGAAGAGATTGTGGTGAATAGTCACGTCGCCACGGTCGGTATAGCCGATGATCATCCCGTAGTTGTGCTGGCCCTTGACGTGTCCGCGGGGGTCGGATTCCTCGATGGCCGACCACTGGACGGTGACGTTGGACGAACCGCAAAGGTCCATGTTCTCGTCGCAACCCCACGAACACGAAACGTGATCGATCATCAGGCGGTCGACTCTCGTTAACTGCAGGCAGTCTCCAGAAACAGTCTTGCGTCTTGGCGGTCGGGGGCGCACGCGCAGGAAACGGATGATAATGTCGTTGCAGGGCGGTTCAATGCGGTATTCTGTAGCGAGGAGGCCCTCTATTGTGATCCCGGCGCCGGGCGCGGTCTGGCCGGCGATAGTCAACTTTCCTGACGTTATCGTCACCCCGCCCGGTATCACTCCGCTGACGTCAAAGACAACTGTTCGAGCCCCTTTGGTTTGGCAGGCGGCCTGCAGACTGCCCGGTCCGCTGGTCTTGAGATTGGAGACCTTAATGATTCGCCCACCGCGCCCGCCGACGGCGATGGCTCCGAAACCTTCGGCTCCAGGAAACGCGGGAAGAGTTTTCTTTGCCTGTCCGCAAGCCGATCCCGCGACGCACACCAGCGCCATCGCGACGCACACAGTCATCGCATGTCTCATCCCAGCCGTCCCTGCGTTATATTTCCCAGCCTTTTCTGTATTCGCGTCCCACGTACTTGTTGATCTCTGGAGCATTGGTCACCTTCATTTTCTCAACGTCCCATTGGAGTTTTTTTCCGACGCCCGCGAACATCGCAAGGTGCCCGGTCAATGCAAATGCAGTGAGCGGGGCGGCTGAATCGATGAAGTTCGAGCAGGGGGAGCCTCCGTTCTTTATGGCGTAGAAGAGATCCTCGATCGGACCTCCGTGGGCGCGAGGAATGGTCTTCGGCGGAGGGGTGAACGCCTTGTGTTTCTCTTCGGGGATGATCCGCCCGTCAGTTCCGATCATCGCCTTGTCGCCCACGAACAGCGTAAACTCCCCGAATCTACGGTTGTGCTTCTTCTCGGTCTCAGTCATGACATCAGGTCTGATCTTCTTGTGGTCGTACGAGAAAACCTTCACCGGGGGCATTTTGCCCCTCGCAGGGAACTCCCAGCGGATGACGTTGTCCGTGGGATATTTCTCGTCGCTTCCCTTTGTCTGGGAGACGCACTCGATGGTGAACTGCTTTGCATCGGCCAACCGCAGAGCCCAGAACAACGCGTCGAGATTGTGACACGCCATGTCCCCAATCGTGCCCGTTCCGAATTTCCTCCATGATCGCCAACTGAACGGGTGGAGGCCCTTGTGGTAATCCCGATACGGCGCCGGACCGATCCACTCGTCCCAGTGTACGCCTTTGGGCGCGGGTTCGGATTTGGGTCGCCCGTCGCTTCCTCCGAAGTTGCGACCGAGGATGGCGTGTGCTTCCAGGACATTGCCCACGGCCCCGGCCCATATGTATTCGCATACGCGGCGTATGTGTTCGCTGCAATGGCCTTGGTTGCCCATTTGGGTCAAAACCTTGTGCTTTTTCGCAGCGGCCGCCATGGCGTAGCACTCGGCGATATTGTGGGCCAGCGGTTTCTGGGAGAAAGCCGCCTTGCCCATCCGTATTGCCCGAATACAGGCGGGAGCGTGATGATGGTCCGGGGTCGCCACCAGAACCACGTCGATGTCCTTGTGGCATTGGTCGAGCATCTTGCGGTAGTCGAAATAAGTTTTGACGTTCGGCGATTTGGCTTTACCGTTCCTGCTGATGCGTTTCATCACGTCAGCGACTCTGTTGTCGTCTATGTCGACCAGTGCGACGAGATTCTCTCTGAGCGCCATGCTTACGCTGTATCCGCCCATGCCCCCGGCTCCGACGACAGCCACGCCCAGCTTTGAATTCGGTGACTTGGCGGCCAGGGCGTCCGTTGTGATCGAGAGAGATGATGCAGCCGCTAAAGATGTCACCGCCAGTCCTGTTTTAAGGAAATCGCGTCGTGTTGCGTCGGTAGCCATACTTGATTCTCCTATTCTTTCAGGGGGCCTGAGTTGCGACGAGTTCACCATAATTGTATCTGAATGTCCCCCTGAGGCAAGGTGCAATCCGCGCCGATTGCTTCGAGGTTTGTGATTTGTCGGCGGGTTCCGACGGATTAGTTTGCGACGGGGGGAGTTTGGTATTAGCCCTGCTGCTTATTGTGCTCGCGGCGAATTTCTGCGGGAATTAAGTGTCGATGTAAAGGCCGTACAAATAATCTGTTACATCGACAAGAGGCCGAAAACGAGTGTTCTTTTGGGAAATTTCTGCCCGGAAAACGAGAAAAGCGCTTGCGATTCTCCCGTAATCATGGAAAATACAATTCTTACCTTTGTGAATTAATTCACAGCAGGGGGTGATCCAGCCGAAAGAAGAATAGATCAGGCGAATGCAGAATACAATAAGCCGACTGAGCCGGACGAACAGCAGTACCGTGGTTGTATAGAATCAACAATGTGGTGTGAATGGAATTCCAAGGGCGTCGCTCGATGGCGTCTGAAAGGAGAAGCTGATGGCTAAGATTCTAATCGTTGACGACGACCCCGATGTAGTGGATGCCGCGGAAATGTTCTTGAAGAAGGAGGGGCACGACATTGCAACCGCGTCCAGTCGCAGCACGGGGATGCAGAAGGTTCAGGAATTCGGTCCGGAACTGTTGATTCTCGATTGCATGATGGAGGCCGTTGACGACGGTATGGTGATGGCCCGCGAGCTGAGAAGCCAGGGTTTCTCCGCTCCGATATTGATGCTGAGCAGCATTGGCAAGGTGCTCGGTCAGGATTTCGACAGAGACGACGAAGTCTTGCCCGTTGACGAATTCATTGAAAAGCCCGTAGACCCCCGTGTTTTGATAGATAAGGTCAGCGCGGTGTTGAACGATAGCAACTAAAGGCCCTGAACAGGAGATGTGTCGATGTTGGTAACCAACAGGAATAGACTGGATCAGGAGTTGCAGGTCCTGATCGACAAGTGCGGGACCGATAAAGCCGCGCTCATGCCGATACTGCAGGCCGTTCAGAGGAAGTACGGTTTCGTCAGGGACTTTGCGATGCAGAAGATTGCAGACGCTCTGGACATCCATCCTGTCGAGGTCCACGGCGTGGTTACTTTCTACAGCTTCCTGAGCGAAAAGCCGCTCGGGCGGTTTGTTATTCGTTTGTGCCAAACGATCAGTTGCGACATGGCCGGTAAGGACCGTATCGCCGCTCAACTCGAGAACGAGCTGGGAATCAAGTTTGGTGAGACTACGACTGACGGAACGTTCACTCTGGAATGGGCCAATTGCATAGGCCTGTGCGACCAGGGACCGGCGCTCCTGGTTAACGATATCCTCTGGACGAAGGTCACACCGCAAAGCGTTCTGGAAATCCTTGAAGAATGCCGCTCTCGCTTGTCACCGCATGCGATTCAGGGCGAGGAGGAGCACCTGGTATGAATACTGAACTGACATTCCGTCAAGTAGAAGCCTACGCGGGCTTAAAAGCCGCCGCCTCCGGCGGGCGAGCCGACATCCTGGCCGCAATGCAGGTCGCCAAGATGAGGGGGCGAGGCGGAGCGGGATTCCCGGTTTCCGCCAAGTGGAACCTGGCCGCTGCGGCTGTCGGACCCGACAAATTCATCGTCTGCAACGCAGATGAAGGCGAGCCTGGAACGTTCAAAGATCGCGTGATCCTCAGTGAGTACGTCGATCTGGTGTTTGACGGCATGACCATTGCCGCCATTGCCGTCGGAGCACAGAAGGGCATTCTCTATCTTCGTGGTGAGTACATCTACCTGATGAAGGACCTCGAGGACGCTCTGGCCAGACGCCGAGACGACGGAATGCTCGGACAGGGCGCCGCCGGCAGGGACGGATTCGATTTTGATATCGAGATCCGCATGGGCAGCGGGGCGTACGTGTGCGGTGAGGAGACGGCGCTTATCGAGTCGCTCGAAGGCCACCGCGGCGAACCGAGAAATCGCCCGCCGTTCCCGGTGGACACCGGATATCGCGGAAGGCCAACAGTTGTCAATAATGTTGAAACGCTGGCTTGGGCGGCGTGCATTTTCGCCAAGGGAGCCGAGTGGTTCCAAAGTATCGGCACGGAACAGTCGGTCGGTCCGAAACTCCTGAGCATATCGGGCGATTGCGCGAATCCGGGCGTATATGAGTTTCCCTTGGGTGTCAGCATCAACGATGTCCTCCAGGCGACTGGAGCCGAAGACAGCAAGGCCGTTCAGATCGGCGGGGCGTCGGGCCAGTGCATACCGGCGGAACAGTTCGATCGTAAAATTGCTTTTGAGGATGTGGCAACCGGCGGGTCGGTAATCATCTTCGGACCCGATCGGGACATGCTTGATGTCGTAGAGAACTTCATGGAATTCTTCGTGGAGGAATCCTGTGGGCAATGCACTCCCTGTCGTGAAGGCAATGAGAAACTGCTTGAAGGCGTAAGGATGCTCGCTGTAGGCACGTGCTCGGTGAAATACCTCAACGAACTTTGCTCGCTTGGCAAGACTATGCAGGTGGCCTCAAAGTGCGGATTGGGGCAGTCGAGCCCGAACGCTTTTCTGTCGGTTGTCGAGCATTTCTCTCACGAAATACTCGGTCGCCTCGAAGGGGCAGTCGCCTGATTACGGACTAAGGAACGAATAATGACAGACAATATCAAAGACACTGATCGCGCCCCCAAGGCACAGCGGGGCCAGGTGGTGGATAAGCCTGGTGAAGTTAATGCGATCGGCGCGCAGATCACAATCACCATCGACGACAACAAAATCAAAGTTCCAATGGGCACTACGATCTTGGAAGCCGCCAAGAAATTCGGCATCCATATTCCCACGCTCTGCCACCACGACGACCTGTGCGTCGCCGGTGTTTGCCGCGTCTGTGTTGTCGAAGTTGAAAACCAGCGAGCTCTCCAGGCTTCGTGCGCCTACCCGATTACCTCGCCGCTGAACATTAAGACGCACACGCCCCAAGTCAGACACGCACGCAGGCACATTATCGATCTGCTGCTCAGCAAGCATTACGGCGAGTGTTATGCGTGTTTCCGCAACAATAACTGCGAACTGCAGTCGCTGGCTAAGGAATACGGCGTGGACTTCTTCCGTTTTGGGCACCCCGAAAAGCCCATGTACGAAAAGGACAACTCAAGCCACTCCGTGGCGCGCGATATGAACAAGTGCGTTCTCTGCCGCCGATGCGTCCGCACCTGCATCGATCTCCAGGAAGTCGGAGTGCTGGAAGCAGCCCACCGAAGCACCGAAACCACGATCGAGACTTTCCAGGACAGGCCTCTGGGCGAAGTGGTTTGCATTAACTGCGGGCAGTGCATCAACCGTTGCCCAACCGGCGCGCTGACGGCGAACGATCCTACGGACGAAGTGTGGGCCGCTATCGACGATCCGACAAAACACGTCACGCTGCAGACAGCGCCGAGCCCGCGTGCCGGTATCGGCGAGTGCTTCGGGCTGGAACCTGGAACGCCGATGACTTTCGAAATGAACACGGCGGTGCGGCGATGCGGGTTTGACAAGGTGTTCGACACCAACTTCACCGCCGACCTGACGATCATCGAAGAAGGCACGGAACTGTTGCTTCGTCTCTACAAGGCGCTGGTTGAGAAGGACGAGACCGTCGCTCTGCCGCAGTTCACCTCCTGCAGCCCCGGATGGGTTAAGTTCATCGAGCACTTCTATCCGGAACTGCTGCCGAATATGTCGTCGGCCAAGAGTCCCCAGCAGATGTTCGGGGCGCTTATCAAGACGTTCTACGCCGAGCACCACGGGATCGACCCCGCAGATGTCGTGTCGGTCGCCCTGATGCCCTGTTCGGCCAAGAAGTTCGAGTGCAATCGCCCGGAAATGACGGACAGCGGTTTCAAGGACGTGGACTACGGTCTGACGACCCGCGAACTGGCCAAGATGATTTCCGAAGCGGGCATCCACCTGCCGGATATGCCCAAAACGGATTTTGACTCTCCGTTTGGAACAGCCACCGGTTCGGGCGTGATTTTCGGCGCCACCGGCGGAGTGATGGAAGCGGCGCTGCGAACCGTTATCGAATTGGTTTGCGGGGTGAAGGTCGAAGACCTCTTCGAGCACGCCAACATCATGCCGATACGCGGGTTTGAAGGAGCTCGCATGGTTGAACTGCCGATCGAAAATGTCGGTCCCGTTCCGGACGTCCTCAAAGATCTGGTTCCCAATTGGGATTGGCTGAAGGGCGCGACACTGAAGGTCGGCGTCTGCCACGGAACGGCCAACGCCAAGAAAGTTCTGGAAGATATCAAGAACGGAGGTCCGTTCAGCGAGTGTCACTTTATCGAATTCATGGCCTGTCCGGGCGGATGCCTGGGCGGCGGCGGTCAGCCGATTCCGACCACCCCGGAAATTCGGGCTGCACGCGCCGAGGCGATCTACGCCGAAGATGAAGCTTACGGTGTTAGGAAATCTCACGAAAACCCGGTTGTCTGGGAACTCTACGAAAAATTCCTGACCGATGGTCCCTGCGGACACATCAGCCACAAGCTCTTGCACACCAGCTACACGGCCAGAGGAAAGTACCTCTGAGCCTGACGAGCTTCACGTGAAACCTGATTACGCCTGCCCGGTGGAGTGTGATTTCCATCGGGCAGGCTTTCTATATTCGTGTTTCAAACGGGATGATTTCTTGGACGTTCCGATCGGAAACTGCTAGAATTCAATGGTGGACGGAAAGACCATTAGCTGGTCTGGACTGCCCGAAAAGAGCGCAATGAATCTGGATATCGGCGACATAATGGATGAGTGGCCTTACCGGCCTGGGCAGATAACCGCTCGGAGGATCAATGGGTCCGATGGCGTTGAGAAGATACAACTTCGCCTCGATCTGGGCATTCTGCAGATGAATTCGCAAGGGAGGCCTGACGGTCAGCGCCCTCACGATTGCGAGAGCCTGCTGGATTACTATCGTCAGGAACTTGCAAGTCAGGTCGCAGACTCCGGTAGCGATGAAGGATTCACTCTCGACGAGCGCGCCTGCGAACTTTTGCGGAGCGAAGCGGTGCTGTACTATCATCGCTATCTCGCTGAGTTTGTGCTTGAGGATTATTCGTCAGTCGCTCGCGATACTGAGCGTAATCTAGTGCTTATGGACTTTTGCGCCAAATACGCCCATGACGCTTCGGACAGGTACGTCTTGGAACAGTATCGCCCGTATGTCCTCATGATGAACACTCGCGCTGAGGCGCAGCTTCTGGTTCGCGACCAGCGCCCCAAAGCCGCCCTGAGCCTGATCGAAGAGGGCATCGCAAAAATAAAAGAATTCTTCGAGCGGTTCGACCATCCCGACATGGCTGATGAGTCCACCGAACTGGTCATGCTCCGCGCTCTGGCTGGCGAGATCGAAAGCGGAATCCCCAAGGATCCGGTCCAGGAACTCCGCGATGCGCTGGACCAGGCCATTTCGGATGAACGCTACGAGGAGGCCGCCGACCTTCGCGACCGTATCGCCCGAGCCACTGACGACCGCTCAAACGCCAAAACCTGACCGGTCCGCTAGAGTCCCCTCGTATATGCTCCCCCAAGACTTGCCCCAACCAACGCCTTGTGATAGTATCGTTACAGTTCGCTAGGGGCGTTTGGTCTTGGTGTGGACCTGAACTGAGAAGACCCTTGGAACCTGATCATTGAACTCGGCTGCGGCCGGGTGAACTGCGTAGGGAAGTGGACCGAAACGACCGCGGGTGCGTTAGTTGTTTCGGCCGCCGGATTACTGGCGGCCGATCTTGTGCGCACAGACGCCGACGGAGACGAGTATGACAACACAGTACCTCGAAGCACGCGACGGGCATGTAACCGACCAGATGCGTCGTGTTGCGAACAGAGAGAACACCTCGGTTGACGTCATTCGCGATGAAATCGCAGCCGGGCGACTCATAATTCCCGCCAATCGCGTTCACCTGAGCCCGGCCGACAGCGCCGCTACATCCCTGGACCCATGTGGGATAGGGCGGGCGGTGACCACGAAGATAAACGCCAACATCGGCTCTTCGCCCGACAGTTCCTGCAAGGATGCCGAACTACAGAAACTGAGTTGGGCTGTGCGATATGGGGCTGACGCCGTCATGGATCTGTCGACCGGCGGAGATTTGGATGAGATTAGAACGCATCTTATCGCGAACTCTTCGATCCCGCTGGGTACGGTTCCGATCTACTCGATGATCATTGACAAGCCCGTTGAAGAACTCACCAGCGACGACATCCTGGCGACAATAGCAACACAGGCCGCTCAGGGCGTCGACTTCTTCACCATCCACGCCGGTCTGCTGAGAAACCACATTCCGCTTGCGTGTAAGCGAAAGATGGGCATCGTCTCGCGGGGCGGGAGCCTGCTGGCCAAATGGATGGACTATCACGGTCGCGAGAATCCCATGTACGAACTGTTCGACGAGATCAACGCCATCATGCTGGAATACGATATCACGTATTCGCTGGGCGATGGGTTGCGTCCGGGCTGTCTGGCTGATGCATCTGACGAAGCCCAGTTTGCCGAACTCGACGTGCTTGGCGAATTGGTTCTGCGTGCTCGCGACGCTGGGGTGCAGGTCATGGTCGAAGGACCCGGACACGTTCCGTTTGATCAGATCGAAATGAACATACAACGCCAGCAGGAAGTCTGTCACGGGGCGCCGTTTTACGTGCTCGGTCCGATCGTCAGCGACGTATTTCCCGGATACGACCACATCACCTCGACCATCGGCGCCACCGCCGCCGCATCCGCAGGAGCCAGTTTCCTGTGCTACGTCACCCCCAGCGAGCACCTGTCCCTGCCGACCCCCGAAGACGTAAAAGCCGGCTGCATCGCATACAAAATAGCCGCACACGCCGGAGACGTGGCGCGCGGAATTCCTGGAGCCAGAGACTGGGACGACAAGATGTCCGACGCTCGGGCGAATTTCGAGTGGGAAAGGCAGTTTGAACTTGCTTTCGATTCCGAAACCGCACGCGAGATTCGTACACGGGATCTCGACACCGATATTGACTACTGCAGTATGTGCGGACATGATTGGTGTGCCATGCGGATCAGCAACGAACTCAAAGAGAGCCTTGAAACCGGGCAATAGCAATTGCTATTTCGTGTATAACTTCTCTTTGCCCGTGAGTTCGCGGCGTTTGTGAGGGTGGCGATTGGCAGTGATCCCGTATTTCTTGAGTGTTCTTGCGATCGAGGCGTATTGCACTTTCCAGGCCCGCTTGCTGTATCCGCCGCCGAGGACCATCACGATCGGAATCCTGCGCTTGACGCATTCGTCGATCACCATTGCGTCGCGCTTCACAATTCCCTCCAGGCTCATGTTCAGATTCGCCAGCGGATCGCCCTTAAGCGTGTCGCAGCCGGCTTGTAAGAACACTATATCAGGGTCGGCGCGATCGATCGCGCTGCCGAGATTCTTGTCCAGGATCGACAGGAATTCCTCGTCGTTCGTGCCGGTTTTGAGTTCTATGTCCAGATCGCTTACGGCCTTGGGGATAGGGTAGATGTTTCCCTGGTGCATCGAGAAGGTAAATACGCTGTCGTCGGTCGCGAAACAGACCGCCGTCCCGTTGCCCTGGTGAACGTCGAGATCGATCACCATAGCGCGGCCGATCAGCTTTTCTTTCTGTAACACGCGGATGGCGATTGGCATGTCGGCATAGATGCAGAACCCCTCGCCAGCGATGGGTTTAGCGTGGTGATACCCGCCTCCGATGTTAATCGCGATCCCGTGCTTGAGTGCAAGTCGACCGGCTAGAACCGTCCCGCCGGTGGAGTAACGGAACGCGTTGAGTATCGCCGCATCCACCAGGGCGTTGGGCACGGTCGCTGCGAACGGGGCCTCGAGGTATCTCGCCACGGTCGGCGAATCCTTGAGGCTTTCGAGGAACTCGGGCGTATGGACCAGCAGGATTTCATTCTTGCTGACCGCCTCGGGCACGAAGACATCTTCCGGCCGGAGGAGCCCCTCGGTGTTGAGCTTCAGGTATATCCGCGCATACTTGCGGATATCGAAGCTGTGGAGCTTCTCGAGCCCGCCCAAGGACATCTGGTAATGTTTGCTGTAAACAATCGCCACGCGATCATTATACGCTCTGCCGCGGCGGGGCGCCTTAACCTGCCGCATCGAAGACGGAACCACGCAACAGAATCCCACCCACACGCCCACGAACACGAGCGATACAAGCAGCAGTCGCAGCGGTTTCAAACGAGGCAATATGTTTCTCTTGCTCATAGTTTTTTCTTTCATTTGCGTGTAATCGAAGCCACCGTCTCGTCAGTCTGTGGGGTCTTGGTCTGAGGAATTCGGTTGATTGCGTGATTGGCGAGGATGAGTGACAGGGCAACCAGACCTAGCAGCGCTGGCCAGATCCAGCGTCTTGGTTTGGACCTGTTTGTTGGTGGGCGAGCTACGACAAATCCGAAAGCCAGCCCTCCGACAAACCCGCCGATGGCGAGACTCAATCCGGCTATGAATCCCATATTGCCGAGAGCCACCGCTAAGAACCCGGGAGGCAGTATGCTCAGCAATACCGCCGCCGTAGCTTTCCAATGTCCCTTGGGAAACTGTCCCCAAAACCGCATCTGAACAGCCACGATCGCTCCGGCCATACCGAGCATTCCGCCTGCTGAACTTACAATGATAGCCTCAGGGGCTATCCACAAACTTCCGATTGCCGCTCCAAATGCTCCCGCCACAAAAGATACGAGTGCTCGCCACGCGCCTTGATGCATCTCAAGCCACCACCCTGAGACTGCGACAACTATGATGCTGAATGCGAAGTGGCTGGCGCTTCTGTGTAGGATCGAGTAAGACAGCATCCGCCACTGCTGACCGTCTCGGGCAAGCGGGCCATGCAAGGCTCCGAATCTCATCAGTTCCGGGTCTCCTATATCATGCATCAGATGACATCCGGCTGCATTGAACACCATGATCCACATTGCCGCCATCGTGGCGGTTACTACCAGCGTAAACACCGGCCATTTCGTTCCCGCGGCTTCCAGCATTGCCTCTTCGAACAGTTCTCTTTGATACTTCTGGGCTATGTGTTCGGCGAGTCTCGGAGTGCAATCTATCCCGCGTGATGATTTGAATTTACTCGGGTCGAGGTACGCCTCAATGTGCTTGGCGTCCAGGGCTTCTTTGCCTGGGTTCGTTAGCGATCCAAAACGCACCTGCGTCCTGAACTCTCTTCGCACGGCATCGATGTAAGCAAGCCTGCTGCCTGTGTATCTCTTGTGGGCCAGCAGGCGATCTATTTCCCGGGCCTGGGTCTCGACTTCTCCCACCAGCAGCAGTCCGGTCGATTCTTTGTCGTGATTCCAGGCGTTGAGCACTTCTTCGACTGTACCGGCGTAATACGGGACTACGAGAATCGTCGCCTGCTCCTTGGTCATCTGCACCGGAGTATCAGGCCAGGCCTTGCGGTCACCGGCGATGTAGATATACCCCTTGGCCAGCATCACCTGCTGGATACGGATCAGGCAGGCGATTGCGTCGTTCGGCGGATCGGTATGTCGCTCGACGGCGTCCATTTGCTTGCCCCATTACGGGATACGTCCCAATGCGTTCGATTTGGAGTATAATGAATCGATGGCTGGTAAGCGACAAACTGTCTTGGATGGGCTTCGCGAGCAGATTACCGATCTGCCCACCGGTCCGGGCGTGTACCTGTTCAAGAACGCCGCTGACGTGGTTCTGTACGTCGGTAAGGCCAAATCGCTGAGATCCCGCGTCGCCAGCTACTTCCAGCCGGGCGCCGACCTGCTTTCGACACGCGGTCCGGAAATCCGCCACATGATAAGCGACTTGGTGACCGATGTGTCGATTCTTGAGTGCGACTCGGAGGTCGACGCGCTGCTGCGGGAAAATCGCCTGATAAAAGACATCCAACCGCGGTTTAACGATCGCCTGAAGGACGGCAAGTCGTTCCCGTTCTTGCAGATCACCACACGCGAGGACTTTCCGCGAATCTCAATAACCCGCCAACCGCAATCGCGGGGCGTGAAACTCTACGGCCCGTTCGTTTCGGTCAAAGAACTCCGCGCCGCACTGCCGCTTATGCAGAGGGTCTTCAAATTTCGTACGTGTAAGCTCGACATAAACGCCGACGACGAGTCACGCCATAGATTTCGCCCGTGCATACTTCACAACATAAAGCAGTGTACCGCTCCGTGTGCGGCGAAGGTGACGCGCGAAAGCTACAAACTCCAAATCGCACACTTGCGCAAGTTTCTTGAGTCGAAGGGAACGGCGTTGAGAAAGGAGCTTACCTGTCGGATGAAGGAGGCTGCCGCCGAGCATTTGTTCGAGCGGGCGGCGGAACTGCGAGACGAACTTAAGGCTCTCGACGCCCTCCAGCGTCGCGGGCTTAGCAGTGAGGACATCCAGCCGGAAGTGTTCTTCGTAGACCCCGCCGAGGGTCTTGCGCGACTGGCGAAGCTGCTGGACATGACCACGCCGCCGCGATCGATTGAAGGCATAGACATCGCCCACCTCGATGGCGGGGAGTTGTGCGGGGCGATGGTCTGTTTTATCGACGGTAAACCGTTTAAGGACGCCTATCGGAGATACAAGATCCGGACGGTGGCGGGCAACGATGATTTCGCGTCTATTCGCGAAGTTGTCTGGCGCCGGTACAAGCATGCGGGCATGAACGCCGAACTTTTTCCCGATATCGTGCTGATCGACGGGGGCAAGGGGCAGTTGTCGGCGGCTTACGGGGCTTTTGACGACATGGAGTTTACTCCCCCGGTCTTGCTGTCGCTTGCGAAGAAGGAGGAAACAGTGTTCGTTCACGGGCGTGACGAACCGCTGAAGCTTCCCCGAAGGGATCCGGCGTTGCGGGTGCTGCAGTCGGTTCGCGACGAGTCGCATCGATTTGTCCAGCACTATCACCATATTCTTCGCCGCAAGGCTACGCTCGGAGATCCCAAACCCAAGCCCCGCCGATAGACATCAACGCCCCCAATCAGATCAAACAAAAGAAAAGCCCGGACAACCGAAGTCGTCCGGGCTAATGTGTTTTTCAGAGGATAGCGATTAGTGTCCGTCGAAGTCTCTGATCTTCTCCGGTCCGATCTTTGTGGGCTTACGCGGCGAAGAAACCCTGAACATTCCGCTCTGGGCCAGCAGGATCATCTGCCCGTCGCCATCGGTTGCGATGAGTCTGAGGCGGCAGAAGCGGCTGGACTGTTTCGGAGACGTCCAGATCACCGGTGTGCCTGGTTCGACCTTCTCTGCAACAGTTTTCCACGACAATCCGTTGTTGGTGGTTATCTGCAGGGCGATGTTATTGTAATTTCGGGCTGCTTCGGGCAACCATTCCAGTTTTTGTTTCTTCTCGCACCTGATCAATGAGCCCGCATCCGGCCAGCCCGGACGTGCGGGTTTGTGCGGCGCGTCAGCGTTGAAGTCACCGGCCGGTCGAGCCGTAGGCTGCTTGCCTGTCGACTTCTTTGATCGTTTAACATGTAGTCCGGTTGTCATCACGGCAGCTACATTTCCAGCCTTGTCTTCGGCCTCTATGCGGAAGCGGATCGCGCCTTCCCGTGCGGCTTCAGGCGGTATCTTGACGATCCTGCGTCCGGTTTTCGGAAGGGCTCCGCGGAATCGTCCCCAAGCCAGTTGGAACGGGACGTCTCCAATGCAGGATTCGAGTCTGATCGAATCTTTCGCGAGATTAATGTCCCGCACCGCCCATCCCACTGACACCTCGTCACCAACCTTGTATATGTGCGGGACTTTCTTTTCTTTGTCGTCCCACGGGCTGGGCCGCACGGCGATTGCTATCTCCGGAGCCTTGCGATCGACAACGTGAATGCGGTGGGGCAGGGGCACCGGTCCTTTGGCGACATTATCCTGGCCGGGCCCGACGAAGCGAACCCAGTGCCTGGCGTCCTGTTCGGCCTGGAAGAGGAAGTGCGTCTGCTCCACACCGAAGTATCCTGCGGTTTCCCAGTTCTTGCCTTCGTCGGTGGAAAACCACACAGCTACGCGCGCCGCACCGGTGAGTTGAGATCCTCCGGGATGACGTACGAAGAAGTGATCGCCCCGCGAATAGAAGACGTCTATTCCCTTACCGACTGTTTCAACCGGTTTAGCTTCAGCCGACGGACGGAAGTATACCGGAGAATCGTACGCCCACGCCGGATAGTCCGAGCGAGGGTTCCAGTGCGGGTTCTCGTCCACCTGTTTGCAACCGGCTATCAGTGCGACTGCTATACACAGCCACGCGGTTTTGCGTATGGCCAAACGCATCATGCTGCTCCCAATAAAAGAAACTACCTTGTTAATGTCGAGCTCGGAATATACTAATCGAATTATCGTACTAATCGGCCGTTATGCACGCATTATTTGAGGATAATACTCATTTAAGATACTCAAAAGCCCTCTGGAACATGATCATACCGTCTGCTTTCTGAACATTACCACGTGTCCATTGGGGGTGATGGGTCACTTCTATGAAGCGTTCGGGGTGCGGCATGAGGCCCATCAAACGCCCGCTGGGATCACATATTCCAGCGATATCGTCGATGCTGCCGTTGGGATTCACAGGATACGATCCGGGATTTCCCTCCGCATCTACGTAGCGCAGCGCCGCCTGGTCGCCGTCGAGCAGGCGCTGCATCACCGCATCGTCTCGCGGAACGAATTTGCCTTCTCCGTGGGCGATCGGAAGGGCGATGATTTCGCCCTTGGGGAGGAAAACGCATTTGTCGCTGTCACAGCGGAGGTGAATCCACCGGTCCTCGAACTTACCGCAATCGTTCCACGCAAGCGTTGCGTCGCGATTGGCTTGGTCGGGAGAGACATTGGCCCAGGGCAGCAGGCCGGCTTTGATCATGACCTGGAAACCGTTGCAGATGCCCAGTACAAGTTTGTCGTTCGAGATGAACTCGTTGACCGCGTCACCCAGATGGTGCAGGATCTGGTTAGCTAGAATCTTCCCAGCCGCCACGTCGTCGCCGTAACTGAAACCGCCCGGGATAACCATGAACTGGAAATTGGCGATTGCGGCGGGGTTCTCTATCAGTCGGGCGACATGAATACGCTCGGCCTCGAAACCCGCCTGCGTGAGCGCATACTCCGTCTCACGATCACAATTAGTCCCCGCCGTCCTCAATACCAACGCCTTAGGTATAGCCATGTTCCTGTCAGGTCCTTTGCGGTAAGAGCTCTTGCCGTACCGTTATCTACCAATCAAAAGTGCCTTGCCATGCTTCTTTGGCTGCCTCGATTGGCGTGTTTATTAGTGTGCCGCTGTCGCCTCTGATTACTACTTGCCCGGTGTCGGTTACTTTTCCGATCTCGGCTGCGGGCAGATCTTTCACTGCTTCTGCGAATGCGTCGCGGTTTTCCGCGGTGACTTCCACGAGGAATCGTCCGGCGTCTTCGCCGAACAGTTGGGCCTGCTCGCTTGCGGTTGTGTTGTTGTCGAGCTGAAGTTCGACGCC
Source organism: Phycisphaerae bacterium (assembly GCA_030745875.1). GTDB lineage: Bacteria > Planctomycetota > Phycisphaerae > SM23-33 > SM23-33 > BS750m-G57. The sequence goes on along the minus strand of JASLNT010000129.1, from coordinate 45,657 downwards.
CATCCCGCCCGAGAAAGCCATCTCCGCCGCCGCTGCCGCCAGGCCGCCTTCAGACAGGTCGTGGCAGCTTCGCACGATCCCGTCTTCGATAGCTTTTTGGAGCGTCAGCATCAGCTTACGATTTGCGGTCGGGTCGACCTCCGGCACGTCGTTGCCTGTTTCGAGTCCTTCGACCAGCAGGTAGTGGGACCCGCCGAGTTTTCCGCTGGTTTCTCCCAGCAGGAACATGCTGTTGCCTGCTTCCTTGGCATCTGCGGTTACGCATTTCGCTGCGTCGTCTACAACGCTCATCGCCGAGATCAGCAGCGTTGATGGTATGGCGATAGTCTCACCCGTGTCGGTCTGGAACTCATTATTCAGCGAGTCTTTGCCCGATACGAACGGAGTCTGGTACGCCATCGCCGCGTCGTAGCAAGCTTTTGCGGCCTGTACGAACGTGCCCATGCGGTCGGGTTTGTTGCAGTTGCCCCAGCAGAAATTGTCGAGAATCGCGGTCCGCTCGAGATTTCCGCCTACGGCGATCGAGTTTCGCAGCGCTTCGTCTACGGCGTGCAGTGCGCTTTGGTAGGGGTCCAGATCGCCCAGGTGTGGGTTCATTCCGCATGAGATTACCACGCCTTTACTGCTTTCGAGCACGGGTCGCACGACGGCCGCGTCGCCGGGTCCGTCTTCCGTCACCCCGACTAGAGGCTTGATCACGCTTCCGCCCTGGACCTCGTGATCGTACTGGCGGATGATCCATTCCTTTGATGCAACGTTAGGGCTTGCGAGAATGTTCAGCAATGTCTGGGTGTAATCGTCGCGTTGCGGGGGCGTGGGCGAGGGCGTATCCACTTTTTCGTAGATCGCTTCCTTTGTCGGGCGGGGCAGCCCGTCATGCAGGAACTCCATATCCAGCTCGAGTACTTCAGTGCTGTCGTAGAACAGACGCAGTTTGCGATTCTCTGTTCCGTACGTGCCGATTACGGTTGCGTCGACGTCTTCATCAGCGAATATCTTCAGGATCCGCTCGACGTTTTCGGGTGGGACCGCCAGCACCATTCGTTCCTGGGCCTCGGAGATCCATATCTCCGAGTAGGTCAACCCGTCGTATTTCAGCGGGACGCGGTCGATGTGCACTTCGGCCCCGATCTGTTCGCCCATTTCGCCTACGGCGCTGGAAAGCCCCCCGGCGCCGCAGTCGGTTATCGATGAGTACAGGTCCAGGTCGCGTGCTTGCATTATCGTATCGAGCACTTTCTTCTCGGTGATTGCGTTTCCGATCTGCACGGCGTGTGAGAATTCAGTTTCGTGTTCGTGGGTCAACTCTCCGCTGGAGAAGGTGGCTCCGTGTATGCCGTCACGCCCGGTCCGTCCGCCTACACAGATTATCGCATCGCCCGGGGCGGGCTGGCGTTTGGTGCATTTGTCTGCGGGCAGCATTCCAATCGTCCCGCAGTAGACCAGCGGATTGCCCAGGTATCGCTTATCGAAGTAGACCGCTCCGTTGACCGTGGGGATTCCCATGCGGTTTCCGTAGTCGCGAACGCCTGCCACGACGCGACGCATCACACGCCGCGGATGCAGCACGCCCTTTGGCACATCATCCAGAGGCATGTCGGTCGGGCCGAAGCAGAATACGTCTGTGTTTGCAACCGGGCTTGCGCCCAGGCCGGTTCCCATCGGGTCGCGGACCACCCCGCCGATTCCCGTCGCCGCTCCACCGTAAGGCTCGATCGCCGACGGATGATTGTGCGTTTCGACCTTGAAGCATACAGCGTGTGTTTCGTCGAATTCGATCACACCCGCGTTGTCTTCAAATACGTTCAGGCACCAGGGTTTGTTTAGCTCATTGGTCGAGCCGAACACCGTGTTTTTCAGCAGATTCGGGATCTCTTCGACTATCTCGCCCGCGTTGTTTCGCACCACAACGTCCGAGCGGAACGTCTTGTGCCCGCAGTGTTCGGACCAGGTCTGGGCGATCATCTCCAGTTCGACGTCGCGAGCCTCGCGCCCCAGCGACTTGAAGTAGTCCTGAATCGCCTTCATTTCCGTAATGTTCAGGAACATATCCCCGTCGACCGACAGCTTCATCAGCGCCTCGTCGTCCAAGTCGCGGATTGGTACTTCGATTACTTCGAAGTCGTACGAGTGAGCCGACATCTCCAGAGGCGTGTGGTCTTCGAAATACATGTCTTCGATCACCGCGTTGGCCAGTAGCTTGACGGCGACTTTTCGCTTTTGCTCGTCGTTCACATCGCCCAGCAGTTCGTATCGTCTGGCCGTGCGTATGCCTTCGATCGGCAGGCCCATGTCAGTTACAGCCTTCACCGCAGACGCCGCCACCGGATCCATCACGCCGGCTTTCAGGTGCACTTCGATCAGCGCCGCATCTTCGGGCTGGCCGCTCGAACCCACGCTATACTCTTCGATCACCGGGTCGGTCAGCAGTTCGTCGGCGATGCGCTCGGCGTCTACTTCGGTGAGTTGTCCGATAAGAAAGAACAGCCTTGCCGATCGGACACCGATCACCGACTCCATTCCGAGTTCGCCGATCTGGTGATGCACCATATCCGCATGCGGGTCACCGAAGCTGTTTTTTGAGCGAATTTCAACGCGATAGATCATGTGTTATCGTCCTTGATTAGCATAAGAAAGCGACATTGTATACGTTGGCGCAGCATCGGACAATACCGAGCGGCGGGTTTGTTCGATGTTTTCACCCGGAACGTCCCCTCGTATTGGACCTGAAGGTGATTCCAATGCGAACTTCGTGGCGGGCGGACAAGCCCGCGCAGGGGCGGTAGACCTTTGCAGACGCCGTTTCGACTGAGTGATTCAGAGCGGCCGTTAAGCAGCTTCCGACGTTAGGCCTGAATCTGCTGATCGATCGGGCTGCAGATGAACGGACTCGCCAAGGGGATGACGGTTGTTTATAGTATTGCAATTGTGATATGCATAAGTAAGGACAGTAAGATGAAATACGGTTATGGATGTTATGTCGTGGGCTTGGTCTTGATATGCTTGGAGGCTGGCTGGCTGGCGGCTGAACTGCCGGCGGCGAAAAGCCTCGATAAATTTGCGTACAAAGTCATCTCTCAGGAGCAAACCAAAAAACTCAAAGCCGTTCGCAATTCCTACGGATCGATAACCAAGCTCAGCAAGCTCTACACGGACCGCACGCATAAGAATGGGCTTCCCTACCATATATACGTTCCCATGAACTTGAAGCCGGGCTGCAAGTATCCGCTGGTGACCTTCCTGCACGGATATTCGGACCTGACGATCGACACACACAAGGGGTTCCCAAAAGGCGTGTGGTCCCTTCCGCTTGTGCAAAAGGACCATGCGCACATCCTATTCGTACCGCGGTATCGAACGTTCAAGGACATGTGGGTTCAGCCCAAGTTTCGGGCAATGGTGATCGAGGCTCTGGACGATCTGGTCAAGGAGTTCAACGGTAATCAGAAGACGCCCAACATCGACCCATGCCGACTCTATCTGACCGGTTTCTCCCAGGGCGGTATGGGCACATGGAATTACATCAAGACATATCCGCATAAATTCGCGGCCGCCGCTCCGCTGTCGGGCTTTTCCCACGGGCCTCAGGATGTTACGCAGGCTGAAGCTATCAAGCATATTCCAATCTGGATATTCAACGGCGATGGCGACCGGGGCGTCGGAGGATCGCGGTTGAGCTTCAAGATGCTAAAACAGGCCCAGGCCCGCGACGTCAAGTATCATGAATATAAGAAACAGGGCCACGTGATAGACGATTTCGCATACTTCACCAAGGGCTTCATGGACTGGTTCTTCGCCCAGAAGCTCAAGTCTTGCCAGGATCCAATCGCCGGCGAGATCCCGTTTGAGTTCTTCGCGAGTTTCAAGAGAATCGGGAAGGGTGATCCGCTAATCGCCCTCAAGCCGCCGCTATGGGCGGCGGCGACCCATGCGATTGTTGTCGACGATACGATTCACTACTACTGGTGCAAACGCGAGATCGACAGGCGATGGTTGCTGATGCATGCGACCGCTCCTGTCAGTGATCCCACCGATATCAAGCAGAACTTGCGCAACCCGATCGTGAGCCCCTCGAAGAAAGGCTTCGACGATCAGGCGGTCGAATACCCGTTCCCATTCCTGAATCCCGCGGACAACAAGTATTACATGTACTACCGCGGCAAGGGAAAGGGCGTCCCGGAGCAGACCGGCTTGCTGGTCTGTGATGGCGATATGGGCAAGTGGAAACGCGCGGGAGCCAAACCGGTGATCCTCGCCAACACCAAACACGAGGCCGACGGCGCCACGCATCCGTCCGTGGCTATCGATGGAAAGACGATCCATATCGTCTACACCGGAAAAGCCACCCGGTCGTATCACGACGGGCTGACTATGTGTCATGCGACTGCGCCGATCAGCAACCCGGCGAAGGTGACCAAGAATCCGGACAATCCTGTTTTCAAAGGCAGCGGAGCCAAGTGGGACTCCCGTTGCGTCCGCGAAACCGAACTGTTCAAGGGTCCGAAGTACTTCCATATCCTGTACGGCGGGTTTGACGGTAAGGTCTGGCGGATCGGGCATGTCCGCACGCGCGACTTCCGCACGTTTGAAGCTAACCCCCACAATCCCGTTTTCTCCCCGTCGCCCGATCCGAAGGCGTTTGACAGCCAGAGCGTGCTCACCGGCCAGATTATCAAAATCGGCGAGACATGGTGGATGCTTTATGCGGGCAGGAAAGGCAAGGAATGGCAGACAGGATTGGCGAGGACCTCCAAACCGTAGAACGTTGCAGAGATTTCAGCAATACCAAGGACACAAAGAAAGGGTGAGTGAAATGAGAAAGTTCTTTATCGTTGTTGCAGTGGTGGTTACTGCGGTGGCCGGTGAGCTTCGGGCGGCCGGTAGTGATAAGACGCTGGTGTCATGGGTCAGGTTGTCGGATAAGAAAGTCACGGCCGGGTCGATACTCACCGTTCAGGACGGCCCGCGGTTCGACGGGATTGTCTTTGCCGAACTGGCGGCGGGCAAGTGGATGGCCGGCAGCGATATATTCCGGCGTACGAACAAAGAACAGGGCGATTGGGCGGTTGAGAACGCTGACGCCAAGACGCTTGTACAGATGGCGATCGTCTACAAAGGCGATCAAATTTCCATCTACCGTAACGGGGTTGCGTACGCATCCTACAAGGCGAAGAACATTGACCTACTTGGCGCCAAGAGCAACTTCGTGGTGTTCGGGTTGCGTCATATCGGCGGAGGGAGCGGGTCCATCGGCGGGTCGATCGAAGACGCCCGTATCTACGGTCAGGCTCTTACTGTTGATCAAATCAAAGCGCTGGCGCCGAACAAGGCCTCGTCGATCAAGCCATACGCCTGGTGGGATTTCGAAGGGGACAAAGTTGTCGACCGCGCGGAGCGGTATCCGCACAGCAAACTATCGGGCGGAGCGAAGCTGGACTCGGGGAGTTTGGTTTTGGGCAAGATGGCGGTGCTGATTGCAGCCAGGACCAAATCCGCGGCTTCGGCTGCTCCGGCCCGTCACGGGGCTCCGAAGTTTGTCGGTCCGTACGTACCGGAGACTCCATCCTGGCCGAAGAATCCGCCGGACAATTGGGCGATCTATCACCTTGCCCATCCCACCGCCAGCGGGGGCTCGCCGTTCGACCCGAATCCCGCCTTCTACTACAAAGGCCGCTACCACATGCACTACATCTACCGCCCCAGTTGCGGTTTTGCGTTCGCCCATGTCTCCAGCACCGACATGGTGCGCTGGAAATGGCACCCGACAGTCTTGGCCCCGCCGACAACCGGGCACGGAATGTTCAGCGGGACGGGCTTCTTCACCAAGGAAGGCAAGCCGGCGATGGTCTACTGCGGCTGGGGTTCGAACCGCAACTGGATCCGTTACGGTCTGGACGACGAATTGAACAAATGGGGCGACGAACACACCATGCTGCCGAAGGACAAAGACGGCAAGCTGCTGGACAAGGCGCCGTACTTCGATCCGGACATCTGGCTGGATGGCGACACGTATTACGGTTTGAACGGCCACAGCAGCCGCACTCCGCCGTTGATTATGCAGTCCAAGGATCTGAAGAACTGGACGCAAACCGGCCCGCTGCTGCACCCGGACTTCGACGAGAAGAAACTCGGTGTCTCCAAGGGCGAAGATATCTCGTGTCCGAACATGTTCAAACTCGGCAAGAAGTGGGTGCTGGTCTGCATAAGTCACCGATTGGGCTGTCGCTACTTCATCGGCGAGTTCAAAAACGGGCAATATCTGCCCGAGCAGCACGCGCTGATGGGAGGCATGTCCAAGCGGTTCTTCGCTCCGGAATCTCTGGTGACCAAAGACGGGCGTCGGGTCATGTGGGCCTGGTTCTTCGGCGGACAGACCAAGGGCGTCCAATCGCTGCCCAGAGAACTGGAACTGCCCGATGACAACGTGCTGCGAATCAAACCGCTGAAAGAGTTGGAAACGCTGCGCTGCGACGAGCAGAGTCAGGCGAGGATCGCCGTCAAGGCAGATACGGACCTGGTGCTGAAGAAGATCAAAGGCGATCACCTGGAACTTAAGCTTGAAGTCAAAGAGACCGGAAAGAAGAACTTCGGAGTTGCTGTCCTGTGCGACGACAGGGGCGCCGGAGGTGTCAGGATTACGGTGAATCGCACGAAGAATCTGCTGGAAGTCGGAACTGAGAAGGCTCCGTTCGTTCTCAAAGCCGACCAACCGCTGACATTGCGGGTGTTCGTCGACAGCACGATCGTGGAAGTGTTCGCCAACGACGTCCAGGCCGTTATCACCGACAAGAAGCGCAACGCGGGTGCGAAGATCAACGATCGAGTAGTCCTGTTCTCCGCCGCCCGAGACATGGTTATGGACAAGATCACCGCATGGCGGATGAAGTCGGCGTATGAAGGCTCAACTGTCAGGGCCGACGAGATCAAGAAATAGGAGCGAGACATGAGATTAAGCGTACTGACATTGTTGGCGGTCTTGGTGTCGTTATGCGCCCCTGCGCAGGCCGATGACCTGCTCTTCGAAAACAGCGATTTCGAGAAGGGCGACCTGACTAATTGGATCGCCGAAGGCGATGCGTTCACCGCCCAGCCGACCAAGGGCGACAACAGCATGATCCGGAAGAAGGAACCCGCGGGGCTTCAGGGCAAGTTCTGGATCGGTACGTTTGAAAAGTACGACGGCAAGACGGGCAAGCCCGGTTTGAGGCGCGGAGACAAGCCGACCGGCACGCTTACTTCAAAGTCGTTCAAGCTGACTAAACGCTACATTACATTTCTTGTCGGAGGCGGAGCCAACGCAGCAAAGGTTGGCGTGCGGATTCTGCACGACGGCAAGCAGACGCATATCGGCTCGGGTTTCAACACCGAGCAGATGGTGCGGGTCTCTTTTGACGCCAGGGCTTTCGTCGCCAAGGAGATTCAGCTAGTGATCTCCGACCAGGCCGACAGTAACTGGGGACATATCAACGCAGACGACTTCCGGGCAAGCGACAAGCCCGCGCCAAAAGTCCGCCCCAAGAGACCCCCCGGCCGGACGCCGCGCAAGAACCGCCCGCCGCAGAATCACCGCACTTTCGCATCATACAAAGATGTGGGGTACGATCAGAAATACCGCCCGCAGTTCCACTTTACTTCCCTGAAGAACTGGCTAAACGATCCGAATGGAATGGTCTACTACGATGGCGAGTGGCACATGTACTTCCAGCATCACGCCTTGGGTCTGGGCCCCGGACCGAAATCGTGGGGGCATGCGATAAGTACGGATATCGTGCGGTGGAAGCAGCTTCCCCACGCGATCCTGCCCTATGGTGATGGAGCTATCTGGTCGGGCACTGCGGTTGTCGATCACAACAACAGTCTCGGTAAGCAAAAAGGAGACACCAAGACAATCGTGGCGTATTTCACCAAGACCCAGCCAAAACCCAAGCACTTTATCCAGGCCGCCGCGTACAGTACTGATCGTGGTCGGACTTTCACTCTGCTTAACAAGGGTTTGGCGGTCGTACCGAATCAGGGCTTCTCGCACGGCGAGCGTGATCCGAAAGTGTTTTGGGACGCGCAGAACAAGAAATGGATCATGGTGCTGATCCTCGGCGGTAAGGAGCGCGTGATTCGCTTCTTCGGTTCAGACGATATGCTCGCTTGGGAGAAGATCGGCGACATCAACCGCAAGTGGGCGGCCGAGTGTATTGATCTATTCCCATTGCTCTTTAATGGGAAGACCAAATGGGTGATCGCTGACGCGAGTTACGATTATGAGATCGGCGAATTTGACGGGAAGGTTTTCAAGTCGAGCGGCGAGACTCATCAGGGCGATTGGGGCCCGCGCTGTTTCTATGCGGCCCAGGTGTTCAACAACGGACCCGACGGGCGAGTCGTCCAGATCGGATGGATGAAAGACAAACGCCCGGACAATGTCTTTCTCGCCAACAAGATGCCCTTCAACCAGCAGATGTCGTTTCCGTGCGATCTGAGCTTGCGAAAGACGCCGAAAGGCGTTCGCCTGTTTCGGTGGCCGGTGAAGGAAATCGAGAAGCTCTACGTAAAAAGCGAGTCATTTAAAGACCTCAACATCGCATCGGCCAATAAGGTCCTGAAGGAGATCAAACCGGAACTGATCGACATGTCAGTTCAGTTCGCGCCGGGTGAAAACGAACTTGTCGAATTCAACGTACGCGGTTTGAAGGTTGTGTACGGCAAGATCAAGAAGTATCGCACCAGAGACGGTATGCAGGAGGTAAAGAGCATTGCAGTTGGCGACTGCATGGTTCCGGCTGATGTGATCGATGGCAAGATAGAACTCCGCCTGCTGCTTGACCGCACGTCGATAGAATTGTTTGTTAACGAAGGCGCCGCGGTCGGAACGTCTTATGCCGTTCCGGATGCAGCCAATCGCAACCTGTCAGTTTCCGCCGCCAAGGACATAAAGATAAACTCACTCGTCGTCAACGAACTGAAATCGTCCTGGGCGGGCGGGGAATGATTGACGCGGGGGGATTCGAGTCTTATGAGTAGTTAACGAAATCGCGCCGGGAGACTTGATATGGCGACGGTCGACTATTGCGTAGTCGCGGCTTATCTGATCATCGTTACCGTGCTTGGGATTTATCTTCGCAAGCTTGCGTCCAGGAATCTGGACTCCTATTTCCTTGGCGGCAAGAAGATTCCCTGGTGGGCGTTGGGAGCGTCGGGGGCGGTGTCGAACTTTGACATAACCGGTACGATGTGGATGGTCACAGTGCTGTATCTACTGGGCATGAAATCCTGGTGGCATCACTGGATGTGGGGCGTTATGTTGCCGGCGTTCGGTCTTGTATACGTCGCCAAGTGGGTCCGCAGGTCGAATGTCATAACCGGGGCCGAATGGATGCTCACGCGCTTCGGCGATGGGCTCAGCGGCAAGGCCGCTCGTATGGCTTATGCGCTGGTGGCGGTCGTTACCTGCGTCAGTTTTATCGGGTATGCGTTCCAGGGCATCGGCAAGTTTGCGACGATCTACGTGGAAACCGGGTGGTTGGTGGAGATGTACCCGTCCACCCAGACGCTGCTGGTGACTTACAAAGCCCAGACCATCGCTATCGCTGTCCTTGCTATTACTACGCTGTATGTCGTGCTGGGCGGTCTGTTTGGCGTGATCATCACCGATATTATCCAGACGGTCGTCCTGTCGTTTGCATGTCTTCTGATCGCTTGGGTCGCATTCACCCAGTTGTCTCCGGAGATGGTCGCCGAGTCTGTTCCAGCCGGGTGGGAGTCGCTGCGTCCGGTATGGCGGATACCCGAACTCAAGGGTACGGACAACGGTATGTACGAGATGTTCGGATTCCTGACCATCGCCTGGATCATGAAGGGGTTCCTTCTAAACGCCGGCGGGCCGGGGCAACTGTACGATTTTCAACGTTATCTTGCGGCCCGCAGTCCTCGCGATGCGGCGAAGGTTGCGGCATCGTGGCCTTTCTTCCTGGTCGTTCGCTGGATGATGGTCGCCGCGATAGTCTTGTTGGCGATGAGCGGCATCGGCGAAGTTACCGATCCGGAACTGGTCATGCCCATGGTGCTGCAGAAGTACCTTCCCGTCGGGATCAAGGGTCTCGTTATCGCTGGTCTGCTGTCGGCGTTCATGTCGACGTTCAGTTCCACCGCCAACAGCGGAGCCTCATACGTCGTTCGCGACATATGGCAACCGCTGTTCAAGCCCAACGCCGACGAGCATCATCTCGTACGTTACAGTTACATCGCCACGATCGGAGTGATACTGGCGGGGATTGTTGTCGGTCTGAACGCCGAATCGATCAGATCCATCTGGGGCTGGATAATGATGGCTCTGGGGGGGGGCGGTGATTGTGCCAAACGTATTGCGATGGCACTGGTGGCGGATAAACGGTTGGGGTTACGCCGCCGGTACGCTGGGCGGTATCACGCTGGCGTTGACGATCCTGTTCTTCCCGAAAATGCCGATGTATGTGCAGTTTCCGATCATTTCGGTCGGTTCGCTGGTCGCGTGCCTTGTCGTGTCGCTGCTTACCGCACCAGCGGGGGATGAGACGCTGCGGAAATTCTACCGAACCGTTCGTCCGTTCGGGGCCTGGGGTCCGGTTCGCAAGACCTGCGGACTGTCTGACAGCGAGCTTGCCGATCCGGGCGAGTCGGCGTGGCGCACGATTGGAAATACGGCGATCGCCTGCTGTGGAGTTACGGGGCTTTACTTGAGTCCCATGTACCTCATTGGGCACTGGTACTATGAATCCTGCATGTGGTTCGGGGTGTTGATCGTTGCGTCGGTCGTGCTGTACTTCACTTGGTACCGCAGGCTGCCGCCAGAAGAAATTGAAGCGGTCGGGAGCGAATCATGACCTCACGCCAGAGGATAGCGGCGGTGCTCAATCACACCCAACCGGATCGCGTTGCGATCGACTTTGGCGGGCACAGATCCTCAGGAATCGCGGCGATAGCGTACGCGAAACTCAAGCGGGCGCTCGGGATCGACTCGGGCGACATATACGTATACGACATGGTCCAGCAGCTTGCGATCGTCGAACCGGACGTGCTGGACGCAGTCGGCGCCGACGTGGTCGAGATGGGGCGGGGCTTCATGCTCGACGACGCTGCCTGGTGCGATTGGACACTGCCCGACGGGACGCCGTGCAAGATTCCCGCTTACATTAACGTCGAGAAGCGCGGGACAGATTCGTTTCTGGTCTCCGACGACGGAGTCGATCTGGCGATCCTGAAAGAGGACTTCCTCTACTTCGAGCAGATTCACTGGCCGTGGGCGGACCGCAATCCCGACCGGCAGGGTTTTTCTAATTCAGATATCGAAGAAGCGCTCAAGTACACCATGTGGACCGGTATCCCCACGCCCGGGGGGCATATTCCGCTGACCGACGAAGGGCTTGCCGAACTGGCGAGCGGCGCTAAACGCCTTCGCGAATCGACCGATCGTGCGATCCTGGGCATATTCGGAGGCAATCTGTTCGAAGTTCCACAGTTCCTCTACCGCATAGACAAATACCTCACGCACATGGGCTTCTGTCCCGAAGCGTGTGTGCGTCTGAGCGAGGCTCTGTGCGATTTCTACCTGCCTCGCATGGAAAAATGGCTGGGTGCGGTCGGTCCGTATATTGACATTATGCTGTTCGGCGACGATCTGGGCGGTCAGAACGGTCCGCTGATGTCGGCCGAAATGTATCGAACTTACTACAAGCCGTGGCATGCAAAACTGTGGAAACGCGCCAAGGAGTTGGCGCCGCACGTTAACATTCACCTGCACTGCTGCGGCGGGATTGAACCGTTGATGGATGATCTGATCGACGCTGGTCTCGAATCGTCCAATCCGGTTCAGGTAACCTGCTACGGTATGGCCCCGGAGCATCTCAAGGCGACTTATGGCGATCGTTTTACATTCTGGGGCGGGGGTTGCGATACGCGCCGAGTGCTGCCGTACGGAACGCCTGATGAGGTTGCACGGAACGTTCGAGAACTTGTTTCGATCTGGTCGTCAGGCGGCGGATTTGTTTTCCAGCAAGTCCACAACATACTGGCCGACGTCCCGCCGGAGAATATTATCGCGATGTTCCAAACCGCACGCGGACTGCAATAGGACATCGAACAGATTAGGAGAATCGAACCATGCGTTACCGTTCTGCGTCTATAATATTGGTCGGGCTTTTTCTTTTCGGGCTGTTGTCGGCGCCGCGTGCCGCGTGTGCTGCTGAGAAAACTCGTGAACTTAAACTCTCGGGCAAGTATCTGCTGATTCCCATCGGCGTCAGGACAAAAGCTCGCGCCAATTGGCTGCAAGTCGTAATCGACGGCAAGCCCGTGTATCAATACGCTCTGCGGGTCGCCCCCAAGGCTGAAGGTGTTCTGTGGTGGTCGTTCTTCGACGTGAGTCAGTACTCGGGCAAGACCGCCTCGATCAAACTCACCGGCGGCGAGGTCGCGGGCATCGACCTGATCAAGGTAGCCGACAAGATTCCAGGCAAGGCCCCGATGTACGCCGAGAAGTATCGACCCCAGTTCCATTTCTCCACGCGTCGCGGATGGATTAACGATCCCAATGGCCTGATTTACTACAAAGGCCTTTACCACATGTACTACCAGTACAATCCAGTGAGCACCAATTGGGGCAACATGACTTGGGGTCACGCGGTCAGCAAGGATCTGATCCATTGGACCGAGCAGGCTGCCGTCTTGTTTCCCGACTCCAAGGGCACGTGCTTCTCGGGGGCGGCGTTCATCGATCGAAAGAACCTGCTTGGCGCAAAAAGCGGCGAGGAAGATGTGGTGGCGGCGTTCTATCTGCGCACTAAGATCGGTTTGTGTATGGCGTATTCGAACGATGCGGGGATGACGTTTGTCGACTACAAAGGCAATCCCGTGTTGAGTCACAAGGGCGCACGCATTGACACGCCCAGGCCGTTCTGGTACGAGCCCACCAAGCGATGGATCGCGCCGACCTACGACCACTTCGTCAACAAGGAAGGCAAGAAGATGCGGGCCGTTGGGTTCTACAGTTCGGCTGATCTGAAGACCTGGAAATACGAGAGTCGCGTCGAGCAGAAGAAGTGGGGCGACGAGCTCTGCGGCTGCGTCGACTTCTTCCAGTTGCCTGTTGACGGCGACCCGAAAAACAAAAAATGGGTCATGATTATGATCGAGGGCAGTTATATCGTCGGTACCTTTGACGGGCACAAGTTCCATACGCTGGAAGGCAAGCCGGCGGAAACTTCCGACCGCATCAGATCATTGGTGAAGTTCGGGAACTTCTACGCGACGCAGAGCTGGCACAATATGCCTGATGATCGACGAGTTCAGATCACTTGGATGCGGGGCGGCAGGTATCCCGGCATGCCGTTCAATCAGCAGTTCACTGTTCCTTCGCAACTGACCCTCCATTCGACATCTGAGGGTCCTCGTTTGCGAATGAATCCAATCAAAGAGTTGGAGACGCTGCGCAAAAAGACGCACAAGTGGAACGGTCTGACACTCAAGCCCGACGCCAACCCACTGGCGGACATCAAGGGCGATCTGTTTGACGTTGAAGTGGAGTTTGCTCCGACCGCAGAGACCCAGACAGTCTTCGACCTGCGCGGACAAAAAGTAATCTACGATGCAAAGACCGCGACGTTATCCAGCGAAAATGTGCGTTCCCCGCTGAAACCCGACAAGGGGCTCATCCGTCTGAGAATCCTGTTGGATCGCACATCGATCGAAGTGTACGCCAACGACGGGCGCATTTACATCCCTCGCTGCATCACCACCAAAGACGACAACCTCTCTCTAACCGCGACTTGCGACACCGGTGAGGTCAAAGTACGATCTCTCCGCGTACACGAATTGAAATCCGCATGGGAGTGAATCACCTGAGTTGTGGGAATTCGGGTGAATGAGCGATATCGCAACAATCAGGCGTTCGGAGACGTTTGGAATACGGAAGGATTATTGACATGCCCCGCATAACGCGCAGAGAATTTCTGACCGGCGCCGCCTTAATCACCGGAGGCGCTATACTCTCACGTTCCGGTCTTGCCAGAACCGCCTCCTCTCGAAAACCGAATATTATTTTGGTGTTCATCGACGACATGGGTTGGGCGGATTTCTCCTGCTTCGGAAACAAGGACGCCAAGACGCCCAACATCGACCGAATGGCCCGTGAGGGAATCGCCTTCGAGCAGTTCTACGTGAATTCGCCTATCTGCTCTCCGTCGCGAGTGGCGATCTCGACCGGACAGTATCCCCAGCGATGGAATATCACGTCGTACCTGTCGAATCGAAATCACAATAAGCAGCGAGGCATCGCCAACTGGCTCGATCCGAAGGCTCCGATGCTCGCCCGCAGCCTTAAGGCTTCCGGTTACGCGACGGGACATTTCGGCAAGTGGCATATGGGTGGTCAACGGGACGTCACCGACGCCCCGAAAATCAAGGAATACGGTTTTGACGAATCTCTGACCAACTTTGAAGGGATGGGGCCCAAGCTTCTCCCGCTGACAATGGATGGTAAGGGCAAGGTCGGCAAGATATGGGGAAGGGCGACGATCCTCGGCGGCCCGGTAACCTGGATGCAGCGTTCTAAAATCACTGGCGGGTTTGTAGACGCCGCGATCCCGTTCATGGACAAGGCGCGCAAAGCGGGCAAGCCGTTTTACGTGAATCTTTGGCCCGATGACGTTCACAGCCCATTCTGGCCGCCGGCGGAGAAGTTCAACGACGCAAAGAAGAAGGGAAAACGCGGGATGTACATCGCCGTTCTGGAGGCGATGGACCAGCAGTTCGGTAAGCTGTTCGATTATGTTCGGAAGGATGAGAAGCTTTGCGACAATACACTTGTCCTGATCTGTTCGGATAACGGTCCGGAGAAGGGCGCCGGGCGGGCCGCTAATCTTAAAGGATACAAGACGCATCTGTTTGAAGGCGGTGTCCGCTCATCCCTGGTCGCCTGGGGGCCCGGGCTAATACCGAAGCGGGCGGCTGGAACGCGAAACAAAGATTCGGTGTTCGCCGCGATCGATCTGACACCGTCTCTGCTCAAACTCACCGGTGCAAAACCGCAGGCCGGCGCCAAATATGACGGCGAGGATTTGCTCGATGTCCTGCTAGGTAAATCCCAAGCGTCGAGAAAGGCTCCGATATTCTTCAGCCGTCCCCCGGACCGCAAGAACTTCTACGGTTTGAACGACCTGCCCGACCTGTCAATGCGACACGGCAAATGGAAGCTGCTCTGCGACTACGACGGAACCCGCGTGCAGTTGTACAACGTAATAACCGATCCGGGCGAAACCAAGAATCTCGCTGAATCCCAGCCTGAAGTCGCCGAAGAGCTGACGAAAAAAGTCACCGCTTGGTACGAATCGGTGCGAGTGAAGAAATGAGAATGTCGGCGCCGACGAACCACAGTGCTTGATGCCGCTGACACCGCGGTGTCTTGAGCATACGTTCCGGACGGCTCGTCAACGCCGTGGAGATTTGTTTAGGAATGAACCATCGCTTTGGATTCTGGTGTATCGGTTGCGCTATGACGCTCTTTGGTGCGGTTTCCGCTCGGGCGGGGAGCCCCGCGCCGGTGTCCGGTCTGACTGCAGTGGGGCACGACAGTCGTATCGATCTACGCTGGATCGGTTCGGAGTCAAAGAATGTCGTCGGCTACCGAGTCTACCGTGCTGAAGAAGCTTCCGGACCCTTCAAGCAGATCACTCCTGACAAGTATCAACCCAGCGTTTACAGCGATTTCCTCGGCGCCAACAAACTCTGGTACTACTATCGCGTTACCGCAGTGGACGAGGATAACGGCCAATCGCGTCTCTCGGAGACGGTTCTGGCCCGATCCCGCGCGATGACCGACCTGCAACTGTTGACGTCCGTTCAGGAAGCGACCTTCCGCTACTTTTGGGATTGGGGGCATCCCGTAAGCGGGCTGGCGCGCGAGAAGTATCCGGCCAGAAACGACATTGTGACCACTGGGGCGACGGGTTTTGGACTGATGGCGATAGTCGTCGGTTCGGAGCGCGGTTTTGTCTCTCGAGCCGCCGCGGGGTGGCGAGTAAGGAAGATATTGACTTTCCTGGAGGAAAAAGCCCAACGTTACCACGGAGCCTGGCCGCATTGGCTGAACGGAACTACGGGTAAGACTGTTCGGTTCTCGAAGTACGATGACGGGGGCGATCTGGTCGAGACTTCGTTCCTGATGCAAGGCGTTCTCACGGTTCGTCAGTATTTCAACCGCGGTGATTCCGTGGAAACCGATATTCGCAAGCGTGCGACGCGACTTTGGCGCGGGGTGGAGTGGGATTGGTATCTTCGCAGGCCCGACAAGAAGGCGCTGTTGTGGCACTGGTCGCCCAAGTACGCATTTAAGAAGAATCTACAAATCGGAGGCGCCTTCAACGAGTGTATGGTGACGTACCTGTTGGCGATCGCATCTCCGACTCACCCGATTCCCGCGGAGTGTTATTACACCGGCTGGGCTTCCAATTCCGCTCGCTATGTAAACGGTAAGCAATACTTTGGTTACACACAGGCGGTAGGGCGTCCTATGGGCGGACCGTTGTTCTTCACGCACTATTCGTACCTCGGATTTGACCCGCGCGACAAACAGGACAAATACTGCAACTACTTCATCAATAACCGAAACATCACGCTAATTCACCGGGCGTATTGCATTGCTAATCCTTTGAAACACAAGGGGTACGGTCCAAACGTCTGGGGGCTGACTGCGTCGGTGGGTCCATTCGGATACAAGGCTCATGCTCCCGGTCGGAACGACACAGGGACCATAGCTCCCACCGCGTGTATCAGTTCCATACCGTACACTCCCAAGGAGTGCCTGGCCGCCATGAAGCATCTGTACCACACATACGGCGAGCGACTTTGGGGACCTTTCGGATTCCGAGATGCGTTTAATCCCGGGCGTGACTGGTTCACAAAAACTTACCTGGCGATTGATCAGGGTCCAATCGTGGTCATGATCGAGAACTATCGCAGCGGCTTGCTGTGGAAGGTGTTCATGTCCAGCCCCGAAATAGCACCCGCCCTGAAAGCTATTGGCTGGAAATCTACGGTCAAGGAAAACAGGGCATCCAAGCCGAAATAGAAATCCGCGCCAGCCTGATCGCTGCATCCGGCTTGCGGTTAGTCAGTCAAGTTCGTCCGGTTCTATATCCTCGACCCGAACGCCCCAATAGTTACGGATTTCGTCGGGTGTCGGAATGATCCCGCCGCAATCCTTTCGAATGTGGATCTCCGCCGCTTTGGCCGCTCGATCACCCCACCTTGATCGAACTCGCTCAACTCCTTCAGTATGATGTCGGAACGGTCGATGCATTGGTCCGTAGTCGGCTTGTAATTCATCCAGCCACTCATGTACTTGAGTGAACGCTTCTCCCAATTCGGCGAGGCAATCTGCGCAATGTTCTTCCAGGCCAGCCACTTTAGTTTGTCCTTTCCGCATCGACCAGAGGGGACGGGCCCGCGCCCACTGTGGGTCCGTCGAACGATTCTATCCAGCCTCCCGGTCGGGATGTTCAAAAAAGCTTTTATTTATGTGTCCGACAATGGTCTATTGTACGCGAGAATGGAACCTGAATTGAAAGTCGCGATAATTACCGGAGCGTCCAGCGGTATTGGTATGGAAACCGCCTTCGCACTTGTGCGGCGAGGGTATGCGGTCATGCTGGCCGCCAGGCGGGAAGATCGCCTGGAGCAGGTGGCCCAACGATGTCGCGAGATATCCGCTGGCGCCGCGGCCGATGTTGCGGTGACCGATGTGAGTGATCGCAAAGCGGTGGAACGGTTGGTCGACGGGACGATCGAGAAGTTCGGGCGCGTCGACGTGATGGTCAACAACGCCGGCGGCGGGATGTTCGGACGTGTTCACGAACTGCCCGAATCGGAAGTGCGAGACCTCTTCGATGTGAACTTCTACGGCGTGCTCTACGGTTGTCAGGCTGTCGCTCCGATTATGGTAGCTCAGCGCAGCGGACACATTTTCAACGTGTCGTCGGTGATCGGAAAGCGCGGAACGCCATTTCACGGCGCGTATTGCGCCTCAAAGTTCGCGGTGTGCGGGCTTACCGATTCGATGCGTGTCGAGATGAAGCCTTACGGTGTGAAGGTGACTAATGTGTGTCCGACGCTGACTGCGACTGAGTTTTTCGACCATTCCCGCATGGCTCCTCGGGCTCAGTCGAAATACGAATCGCCCGGTAAGATGATGCCTGCTTCCAGGGTCGGTCGGAAAATCGCCGCTACGGTCGGTAAGTCCAAGCCGGAACTGGTCTTCTCGGTGGGCGGGAAGTTTCTCGTAACGCTGTCGACGATCTGGCCGAGAGCGGTTGATTGGATGATGAAGATATATCACGATGACCTGGTCAAGCGTCAGAAGCCTTGACAGTCACCCGCAATCTGCTCGCTCTCAGTTCGTTTAGAGAATATAATGAATGATGAGACATATTCCACCCCGACGGCCTGTGGGCGTCTGAAAGTAAGGACAGGGAAAATGAAAATGAGAAATACAAAACACACTGTGATCACCCTTGTTTTGGTTGGCATTCTTTGCGGAAGTTTCGCACTGGCCCAGACCGCCGCGCCCAAAACCGACGAATTCAGAGCGCGCGCCGAAGCGGCCACTAAAGAGAAGCTGGGACAGCTCATCTACTACTTCAAACCCACCGAAGACCAGAAGACCAAGCTCAAGGATGTCCTGATCGCCCAATACAAGGACCTTGCCGATCACGACCGGGTCCGCGGACCGAAGCTCAAGGCCCTGGACGATGAACTTGCCGTGGTCAACAAGAAAATAGCCGAACTGCAGAAAGAAGTCGCAGCCATTGAGAAACGCAAAGCCGTACACGCCTCAGCACGTAATGAATTGCTGTTGGATCACAAGGCCGAGATCGGCAATGTGTTTACAGACGAACAGAGAATCACTCGCCTGTCAAGACACATAAGGGGCTATGCGATTTATTCCCAATACTGGACTGTTCTTCCCAAGGAAACGCAGACCAGGATACAAGCCCAGTGCGACGCCGCGGCCGCGAAGCTCATTCAAGACAATAAAGGCGATGATTCCGGGGCCGTCCAGGCCGCATACAGAGCCATCCGAGAAGACTCCAAGAAAGTGCTCACTCCGGAACTTCGTCAGGCCGGAGACACCGAATACCTTCTGAGCAGCACGATGCGCAAGTTCGTGAGAATCAAACTCACCGACAGCCAGAAGGCTACGATTCGCGATATGTGCGAACAAGCCGCCAAACGCAAGATCGAGGTGTATGCCAAATACGCGCAGGTCGCCAAGGATCGCGACGCCATCAGACGCACGATGAGCGGAATGACTTCATCGTCCTATTACTACAAGATTCGCGAAGATGTCGTCAACAAGGTGCTTACCGACGAACAGTTGAAACAAGGCCACTTCAAGCGCAAATCATCGAACTCGAGCAAGAAGCTGTAGCGATATGTTGCATGGGACGGACTTCGAGGGGATAATATGATGTCGGACATCAGCATCGGTCCGGGCGGATCGGCTCGGCTCGGCGATGTGCTGTGTTGTCAGAATTCAGGAGCACCACCATGAACAGGAATGCTAAATGGATAGCAGCCGCACTAGTCGTCTCTGCAACTTTCTGCGCGACGTTCGCCTTGGCCCAGCCCGCCGCCGAGCCGTCCGCGAAAACAGGCGAGGATGACTGGATGACCCGCGCCAAGGCCGCGATATCGCGTACGCTGTCGAGGTATATCTACCAGTACAAACCCGGACCCGAGCAGAAAGCCAAACTAGAGAAGGTCCTTATCGCACAGTACAAGGATCTCATGGACCACGACAAAGTCTACGCACCGAAAACAAAGGTCGTCGACGACAAAATCGCCGTACTGCAGAAAGAGATCGCCGCACTCAATAAGCAGAAGGCCGTTTACACCGATAAACGCACCGAACTGCTCTTAGATCACAAGGCCGAACTGAACAACGTGTTCACGGACGAACAGCGAACAGCCAGCGTCATTAAATATCTCAAGAGCTTGACGACCTATCGCTACTGGGGCGGGCTGACCAAGGCCCAGCAGGCCGACTTGACGGCGCAGTTTGAAGCGGCGGCTTTGAAAGTTGTCCAGGCCAAACCTGAAGAATCCGACAACGTGCTTTCAACTGTAAGGAGAGAACTGCAGAAGAGCGTTCAGGAACTCCTTACTCCCGAAACGCGCCAAAGAGGGGAGACCCAGTACCTGGCCGACAGTACGGTCAGATCATTCTACCGAGTCAAACTCACCGACGCTCAAAAGGAGCAGATCCGCGAACTGTGCAACCAGGCCACGAAACGCAAGAGCGAACTGTACGCCAAATACAGACAGCTCGACAAGGATCGCGACTCCATCAGAAAGGCGATGTACAAGTACAGTACAAGCGAGTACGCCCGCAAGTTACGTGCTGAAGTGTCCGAAAAGGTGTTGACCGACGAGCAACGCAAGGCCAACAGTTCAAGATCGTCGCGCTACAGGTCTTCGAAGTCTTCCAGACGTTCGAGCGGAACATCGTCCAGAAAATCCAGCCCGACTCCGCCCAAGGCCTCCCGGACCAAGACTCCCAACTAAGGACAGAGTTCCCCGAGGCCCGTGGGAGGCTTCGCTGATACTATTATGCGGATTCTGATAAGCAATGACGACGGCATACTGGCCCCGGGGCTTGCGGCGCTTCATTCGGCGGTGGCGGATATGGGAGATGTTTCGGTTGTCGCCCCGCACGGGCCCCAATCGGCGTCGGCGCATGCGATAACTTTGCAGACGGCGATGGCGGTTGGGCACGTCGAACTCGCGGAGTTCGCGGGCATTAGCGTCGACGGTCGCCCGGCGGACTGTGTGCGTCTGGCGATTCGCGAATTGCTCGACGAGCGTCCCGATCTGGTGGTGACCGGAATTAACGATAACTCTAATGTAGGGGTCAACCTGTTCTATTCCGGAACGGTTGCTGCGGCGGCTGAGGCGGCGATGATGGGAATACCGGCTGTCGCATTTTCCGCCGTTGGTAAAGACCGCCCGCCTGATTTCGTCCGCGCAGCGGTTCTTTGTCGCAAAGTGCTAGACCATCTGCTCGACGCGGGCATGTCGCCGGGCGATCTTACGAACGTCAATATCCCCGACCTTCACACTCCGGGGCGTCCGTGCGGTTTGAGCGTTGTTCATCAGTCGGACGGTGAGATACACGACACTTACATTCGTCAGGTAGGGCCAGACGGGCGGGAGACCTGGAGGCTCAGTGACGATTACTCATATGGCCCGGATCACCACGAAGACTCCGACGTGGGCTGTCTGCACGAAGGCAATATCACTGTCACGCCGCTTCGAATCGATATGACCAGGGACGACCGCCTGGCCGAGCTTGCGGAACTTGACTGGAGCGACGTGAGTTAGGGGGTTCTACTCATCTGTTACATCGGGCGATTCGCCTTTAGGCGTTTCCTCTGCGTCCGGCCGCGTGCACTGCATGCAGTCTTCGAGTTTGAGATTATGACTTTCCAGCAGGCGTGCGGGACTCTCGGGCTGTCCGGTGCGATCCGACAGATAGATCGCTTCCATTACCGCCATGGTCAGAAGGTTCTCCCATCCCGAGCAGGGGTAGGTGTCCGCTTCATCTCGAACGGACTGAACGAACGCCTCCAACTGTCTTACAGACGCCTCCAGCGGGGGGCTTGAGCATTCGGTCCGATCGATTACGTTCCCGTCGGGATCTCGGACAAGACAACTGTCGGCGCTTACCTCCATTGATCCGTCCAGACCGTGGAGGCAGAGGGCTTCGCTCATAGGTCCGCTGCGTCGAGTAGTCACGACAGACGCCATGCACCCGCTAGCGAACCGGAGTATAGCCGCCGCGGTGTCGTCGGTGTCGTAGACCGCCTGAAGTTGATTGTCGTCCGGGGGCGTGCTGATGCTTGCGGAGAATCCGTAGACTTCTTCTGGCAGCCCAAGCATCCAGACAAGCAGGTCAGCCGGATGATAGCCCAATTCCAGCAGCGCGCCTCCTCCGGCCGATTCCTTATCGCCTCTCCATCCCAGTTCAGGTCCCCAGTTAAACAGGTAGTGGGCCCTCGCCAGGAAGGCCTCACCGACCCTTTGTCGCATCTTCCAGGCCCTGCAGTAGCAGTCGTCAAATCGTCTCCGCGTTCCGACGGTGAGTTTCAGTGATGCGTCTGACATGGTTCTCACCATCAGGACGGCGTCTTCGAGATTACGCGCCAGGGGAACGCTTTTCCACACATGGACACCCCTCTGGGCGCACGCGGGGATCAGTTCGCAGGCGGCTTTTGGCGACACGTCCAGGCATACCGCTGCGGGCCTGGTCTCGGCTAGGCATGATCGGTAATCACTATAGGCCGGAGCGCCCCCTATGGACGCGGCCTGCTCGGCGGCGAATTGCTCCCGATCGGCGACACCGACAAGTTGCACGGACTCGCTGCAGGCTATTGCTTCGAGAGCCTGGCGTCCAAAACCGCCCAACCCGATTACGGCCACCTGCAATGGTTCTTCCGACATGTTCAGCTGCTCCCGATATCTATAACGCCTAACGTTTTTTCACTCATGCACTTGAACCTTGTTGGAGAAATGTTTGTGTCTCCAAGCCTACATGCCCGAGGCGACGGTTGTCAAGGGCTGCGGGGTTGTTTTTAGATTGACAATCAGGTTGGCCCGAAGTATGGTTCTGCTGGTGGTAAAACCCTTTCGGCCGAAGACGCGTCGCTCGGCGGGGCGTCTGACAGGATAACTGCAGGAGCAGGCTGTGAAAAGGAATACAAGAGTTTTATGGATATTGGCGGTTCTCGTCGCAGCAACGCTTGCCGGGACTATACCGGTCCAAGCCGCACCGACGCCGAACACGGTTATTAAGGTTGAGATTGCGGGCAACAAACAGGTTCCGGATGGTGCGATAAGAATACACATCCAGACCAGGGTCGGCGCCGCATATGAAGAGGATACTGTTCGTCAGGACAAGCAAAGGCTTCTGAAGACCGGGCAGTTTGCTTCTGTCAAGGCTACAATCACCGAAACCAATAAGGGTTACATCGTCAAGTACGCGGTCCAGGAACTTCCGCTGGTGACGGCGCTGGTGTTTGTCGGCAACAAGTCGATAGGCGCCGGGGAACTCCAGAAGGAGCTTACCTTCCGGCAGAACGACGCGTTGGATGGAACCAAGATTGACGAGGGGCTCAAGGCCATTGAGGCTAAGTACAACACCGAAGGCTTCGCTCGAGCCCGCGTTACTGTTGTCAAGGGCGACGGGAAAGTCGTTTACAAGATCGTTGAAGGACCCAGGGTCACCATCCGCAGGATCAAGTTCAAGGGCAACACGCACTTCTCGTCGATGAAACTGAAATTCAAGATCGAGACGTGGCGGAAAATGTGGCCTTTTGTGGCGGGATATTACGACAAGGAAAAGGTCGATCGCGACATTATCACGCTTCGCAACCTGTATGTTGCAGACGGGTTCCTCGACGCCGAAGTCCTACGCCAGCTCGAGTATTCCGACGACAAGTCCCGAATAACGCTGACGTACGTGATTCGCCAGAATCAGCGATATCGGGTCAACAAGGTCACTTTCAAAGGCAGCAAGATATTTGACGATAAGGAATTGGTCAAGAATCTCAAGCTGCGCAGCGGGGCCTTCTACACCTCCGAGGATCAGGATTTTGATACGCGGCGCCTTAAGGAGAAATACGGACGTGTCGGATACATTGGCGCGGCGGTGTCTCCAGCCAAGAGGTTCAAGGTCAAGCCCGGTCTGGTGGACGTGATATACAACATCAGCGAGTCTGATCAGTATCGCGTCGGCGAGGTGATCATCCGGGGCAATAACGTCACCCAGGATCGGGTTATCCGGCGTCAGATGAAGGTGTTCCCGGAACAACTGTTCAACACGGTGGCCATAGAGCAATCCAAGCACCGCCTGAAGGAACTTGGGTTGTTCGATTCGGTGGAAATAACGCCTGTGGGGCGCGAGCCCGGGCGAAGAAACGCTCTGGTCGAAATCACAGAGGGCAAGACCGCTGAGTTCCTGATCGGAGCCGGGATCAGCTCCAACCACGGACTGCTGGGAAATGTCTCGTTCAGGCAGAGGAACTTTGATATTCTCAACTGGCCCAAAAGTTGGCGCGAGTTTATGACCGCCCAAGGCTGGAAGGGCGCGGGGCAAACCTTCTCGGTTGTCGCCCAGCCGGGCGTTGAACTGATGCGATATCACGTAGAGTGGTTCGACCCGATGCTCTTCGATCTGCCGTATTCCGCCGGAGCAAAGGCGTTCGCGTTTTCGCGAAATCGGGAGGATTATGATGAATCCCGCCTCGGAGCCGTTGTCAGCGTCGGACACAGATTCAAGAATCGCTGGTACGGTGAGTTGGCTGCACGTGTCGAGGGCGTTAAGATCAGCGATGTAGACACATTGGCGCCTCCCGAGTTCATGTCGGTCAACGGAACGCATCTGATCGCCGGACTCAAAGGTTCGCTCGTTCGAGACCGCACCGACAGCCGCTGGCTTCCGTCTTCCGGAGACCGGTTGCGTTTCAGTGTTGAACAGGTCGGCGGCGATTTCAACTTCACCGTCTTTCGGGCCGCGTACAGCCGTTACCACACGCTGCTGGTGGACTCCCAGGACCGCAAACACATACTGGCCGCCAGATCCTCTGTCGGCGCCATCGCCGGTGACGCGCCTGTTTTCGAGCGATTCTACGGTGGTGGAATGGGATCGATCAGAGGCTTTGACTATCGCGGAATCAGCCCGCGGAACGGTGTTAAAGCCGATCCCGTCGGCGGTGATGTCATGGTGTTTCTGGGCGGAGAATACTCCTTCCCGGTTTTCGGCAGAGATGTCCGCGGCGTGGTGTTCCTGGACAGTGGAACGGTTGAGACAGATTTCAGCCTGACAACTTATCGCGCTTCTGTCGGTGTTGGTATTCGTTGGATTGTTCCGATTTTCGGTCCCATGCCCATGAGTTTCGATTTTGCAATCCCACTGGCGAAAGATCAGCAGGATGATCTGCAGGTCTTCTCGTTCTCGCTGGGATGGATGTTCTGATGGAGAGACAAATATGAAGTCATCACAGCTTATACTCATCGTAGGTCTTACCGTAATCGCCGGTCTCATTGCAGCAACTCACCTTGACGCTCAGCCCGGTGCCCGGGCGGGCGGAGGACCCGTTGCGGTGTGCAATGTCGTGGAAATCCTCAATAACTGCCAGAAAGCCAAAGACCTCACCGCCGAACTCAACAAAGAGCGAGGTCGGATTGAGAGCGAAGCCAACAAGCGCACCGAAGCCATCGATAATCTGAACAAGGAGCTCAAACTCCTGACCGTTGGTTCAGAGGAATTCGAACAGCGCTTCGCCGAAAGCCAGCGTCTTGTGATCAATCGCGAGGCGTGGTTGAAGTTCGAACAGAGCAAGGCCATGCGCAGGCACCAGAAGTTGACGCGGGAGATGTACGTCGAAGTGCAAAAGGCCATCGGTATCGTTGCCAAGAGTCGCGGTTTCAAAGTAGTTCTTCACCAGCACCGGGGTAAGTTGCGGGCCGCCAGCACTACTGATATGCGTGCGGAAATCTCGCAGAGACAAGTTGTCTACAGCGACGACTCGGTCGACATAACCGCCAGCGTACTTTCGAGTTTGAATGCGTCATATCGAGCCAAGCCCTGACCCGAACAGGCGATCTATGGCGATTCGCTCCGAGAAAGGCGGCAACTGCGGTGATGCTTTTGAGGCGATCTTGAAGCACGCCCTTTGTGTTTGTTAGTATTGCGTCAAACGACATGAGCGAAAAGACACTGACAGTTCGATACATTGCCCAGCTATTGGGCGCCGAGGTCCTGGGGTCCGACGAGGTGCAGATAGATTCAATGGCGGCCCTGGATCAGGCCGGACCCTCAGATATCACATTTGCTGTCGACAAGCGATTCGCATCCCGTCTTGTCGACAGCCGCGCCGGATGCGCCATCGTAAGCGATCCGGTTAGCGATGCGCCCATGTGCCTGTTGCTTGTCGACAACGTTAAGCTCGCTGTGGCCAAGGTCCTTGGAGCCATGGCCCCGGAGTACAGTGGTCCGGTTGTCGGAGTTGACGCGTCGGCACAGGTGTCCCCCCAGGCTGAATTGGCTGACGATGTGTCCGTCGGTCCGGGTGTGACGATAGGACCCGGGACAAAGATAGGTCCCGGCGTAGTTCTACACGCTAATGTTTGTATCGCAGGAAACGTCACCATCGGTTCGGAAAGCACGCTTCAGCAAGGTGTCGTGGTTCTCGACAGGTGCGTAATAGGGAATCGGGTGATCATAGGGCCAAACAGCGTTATCGGGGCCGACGGATTCGGATACGATACCGTTGAAGGAGTCCATCAAAAGATACCGCACATAGGCAACGTGATTATCGAAGACGAAGTCGAGATTGGAGCCTGCAGTTGTGTAGACCGAGCGAAGTTCGGGTCCACAATTGTCGGGGCGGGATCTAAAATCGACAATCTCGTCCAGGTAGCCCACAACGTGCAAGTGGGTGAAGGTTGTCTTCTGTGCGCCCAGGTCGGAGTTGCAGGCAGTGTGAAACTGGGCAATTATGTCGTCGCCGGAGGACATGCCGGTTTTCGCGACAATATAGTTGTTGGTAATGAAGTGCAGTGTTCGGCGTTTGCGGCGGTTGCTTCGAATCTCGATGACGGTGAAAACGTCGCCGGAATTCCCGCACACGACCGCAGGCGAACGTTACGCGAACTACGTGCTCTGAGAGATCTGCCGGAACTAATCAAGCAAGTACGGACGATTGAAGCGAGGCTCGAATCACTTGTCCAAACAGAAGACAATTAAGAAGACCGCAACGGTCGAGGGCCCGGGCCTGTTCAGTGGGCAGGACTGTGCCATGCGGTTCGTCCCGGCTCAACCCGACAGCGGGGTTGCGTTCCTGCGGACGGACGTCGACCCGCCTGTGCGAATACCCGCCGATATCGGTAAGTCAGCCCAGAGAGACCGACGGACGTCCCTGGCTGAAGGGCAAGTCGCCATAGAGACCGTCGAACACGTTCTCTCGGCGGTTTGGGGAATGGGGATCGACAACCTGACGATCGAAACCGACACCCCCGAACCGCCCAATACCGACGGATCGGCCAAGGTGTTCACCGATGCGATCGCACAGGCCGGGCTCCAGGAACAGGCTTCCGAAGCCGCCATATACGCCATCGCCGAGCCGATCGTTGTAACCAACGGACAGTCGATGCTGTCGGCGTTGCCGGGAGCCGGCGACAGGTTGGAGATTATCTACGACCTGGATTACGCCCAGAATCCCGGTATCGGACGACAAACGCTGCGGTTTGATTTGGGCGTTGACGACTACGCGGCCGAGATCGCACCGGCCAGAACTTTCCTGCTCCAGGCCGAAGCCGAACACATGCGTTCTCTTGGCGTAGGGAGCCACCTGACTGAGAATGAAATACTTGTTTTCACTCCCACCGGTGAACTCATGGGCGGAAAACTCATCACGCCCGACGAACCGGTGCGACACAAAGTTTGCGATCTGATCGGCGATCTTTCGTTGTTGGGTAGGAGAATCACCGGGCGCATTGTGGCTTCACGCAGCGGTCATGACCTGAATCATCAATTGGTCAGCGTGCTAGCCGACAGACTCGCTGGCGCGGCTCCTCCGGCCCGGGCGGTTGCCGAAACTATGGACATTGATGACATCATTGGCGTCCTCCCGCATCGCTATCCGTTCCTCATGATCGATCGCGTGCTGGAGATACAGGGCAACCAGAGAGCCGTCGCCGTCAAAAACGTCACCATAAACGAACCTTTCTTCCAAGGCCACTATCCGAACCATCCGATCATGCCTGGTGTGTTGATTGTAGAGGCTTTGGCGCAGCTCTCGGGCATACTGTTGGGTCGCGATCTGGCCAAGACGGGCAAAGTTGCTATTCTGCTGGCCATTGATAACGTAAGAATGCGCAAGCCCGTTCGCCCTGGAGATCGCCTGGTCCTTGAGGCCGAGTCGCTGCGAGTGCGTCCCAGGATTGGACATTGCAGATGCACGGCTCGTGTCGATGGTGAAGTGACAACTGAAGCTGAGATCAAATTCATGCTGGTCGACGCCGAAAAGGTCCGCCAGTCGGACACAAGATAGAGATGATTATTTCGGAGATTAAAGAAAGATGAGTTTTCGTGTAGCGGTGGTTGGGACAGGTCGAATGGGCAAGTTGCACGCTCGCGTGCTGTCGCAAATGGAAGACGCCGAACTGGTCTGTGTCGTCGATTGCGATGAGGCCTGTGCCAACGACGTGGCGCGCCAAAGAGACTGTCAAGCCATGACCGACGTTAATGAGGCGGTGGATCTTGTGGATGCCGCGATCATCGCCGTGCCGACTCTTCATCACCTGGACGCGGCCAGACCGTTTATCGAGGCCGGAAAGTCAGTGCTGATCGAAAAACCTTTCACCGATGACGTCAAGGCCGGTAAGAAACTAATCCGCCTTGCCGAAAAGACCGGCGCCAGCCTCCAGGTCGGGCATACTGAACGGTTCAACCCGCTCGTGGTGGCTATGCAGAAGTACGATATTCACGCCAAGTTCATCGAGGCTCATCGCATCAGCCCGTTTACATTCCGGTCGGCGGATATTGGCGTTGTGCTGGATATGATGATCCACGATCTTGACCTCACGCTCATGCTGGCTGGAGGCAACGTAGAAAGCTTGCACGCGGTCGGCATCAATGTACTGGGCGAACATGAGGATATCTGCAGCGTCAGGCTCGTCTTCGACAACGGTTGCTGTGCGTCGATCAGCGCCAGCCGCTTGGCGATCAAAACCGAACGAAAAATGCGAGTGTTCTCAGAGAACGCTTACCTGTCGCTGGACTACGGTAAGAAGGTCGGCGTGGTGATCCAGAAGTCCAAAAATCTCGACCTGATCCAGATGGCTTGCGAGATGGAGGTCGACGATCTGGCGGAACTTGCCGGGAATGTGGATTACAAAGAACTCGTGAACGCTGAAGATCTCATTATCGATGACTCGCTGGACCCGCTTACACGCCAAGCCGGGGCTTTCCGAAGAACAGTTGTCGACGGGGAACCGCCCGTAGTGTCGGCTGAGGCGGGGCTTGCTGCGGTTCAGGTCGCAAATGACATCGTCAAGGCCATCAGGAACTACCGTTGGGACGGTAAGATGTTCGGGCGGAAAGGGCTCGATCAGATCCAGAAGGACGACGAGTAAACGCCTGAGGGTCTGTCGGTCGTCTGCGGTCAGGAACGCGTCGGCGGCTTCCAGTAACGTTTGATTGCCTCGTTTACAGTGGTTTCTATGAATTCTTCGGTTTGGGGAATCCTGGCTGTTTTGGACAGTCGCTCAGAGAATTTCATGGACATGGCGTCGAGTTGCTTCGTCCGCAGGATGTTCTCAATCTTCTCCTGTGCGTCCTCGAAGCTGGTGGTCTTTCCTTCCTGGATTTCATAGGCCTTGACTATGTAGAAGCCTCCATAGTTTACTATGTCCCCGGCCTTGTCCTTAACCAGAGGGGTTTCCACGACCTTGCTTCTCTGGCCTAGTTTGAGGGAGAAGGCGGTTTCTTCGACTTTCTTCTGCCTCAGACTTCCTTCCGGCCAGAGAGGAAGCTTCCCGCCGGTCTTGGGCTTGATGCTCGAAAATTCTTTGGCTACGGCGGTATAGTCTTCCCCGGATTTCAGGAGTTTGTCGGCTTTGCCTATGCGTTCCCTCGCCGCCGCTCGCGCCTTGGCGAGTTCCTGAGGGGTTGGATCGTTTCCGACGTCTTTTGGAAGGAATCCGTCGGTCAACTGAACTGCAATAAGCTGCATGGCGACCTTTTTCTCAACACGGAAGTCGTCCTGGTGCTTGTTGTAGTATCCCAGCAGCATTTGGCGTGTTATTGATATCGCCGGCAGGAACTTAATTCGCTGGTACAGTCGCACGGTAATCCCGCGCCGATGCTCCTCCTGCAATTCCTGGATGGTCAGACCATCCTCGGCCAGTAGCTTCTCGAGTCTGGCTTTGCTTCCGCCGGCGTCTGCGATCAGACCGCGCAAGAGTTCGGCTACCTGCGTGTTGACGTGTTCCTTTTGACCCTTGCTCAATCTGTCGTCGGCTTCTGAGAAGATCAGTTCGTTGTTGATACGGCGGGCGACGGCTCTATTGATGATATCCCTCACGCGACTGTCGAACCTGCCGTCGGATTCTATCGCCGACAGCCTGTCTTTGGATTCGTGGAGGATCTCCTGGACGGTTATGAACTTTCCCTTTATCGGCAGCACGGAGGTGGTGATCTCGCGGGTCTCTCCGATCTTGAGAGGTTCTTCCTGAGCGGCGGCTGGTCTTGTTGAAATCGGCGGGACTGTGGTTACCTTGGAGGGATTCGGGCGCACAGCGGTCGGATTGTTTGGGTCTATCGGCGCGGGGGTGGTTAGCTGATCGGCCGGGCGCTCGGGCCAGGCTTCATTGGAAGACCACTCCGGTTTCGCCACGGGCGTGGATTGACGGCTCCAGGGCCAGTCAAACCGGGCGTCTCCCCAAGAGCAACCGCCCAGTCCTGCGGCGAGAGTTCCCATTACTACTGTCGTGATGATTCGCATTGTATTCATGGTTCAAGATCGCGTTGGTTTGGTGACGACGCTCTTATTATACCTCTCCCGCGGCCTGCCGCAATTGCTTTAGTATGATACGCAGTAGGGTGGGCATTTGAAGCCAGGGCGGACGTAGGCGCCAGTGGACGGTGTTGTTGTCGGGCATTCTGACCGTACCCGAAGCGCCGTCGAACACTCGTTTGGCGGCGCTCATGTCGCGCACCGTGAACACCAGATCGCCCTTTATCAGAATGAGGCTCTCGATTCCCAGCCTGCCGGCGAGAGTGCGCGCCTCGGTCATGTCGAGCAGTTTTTCAACTTCGTCCGGCACGGGTCCGTAGACGTCCGCCAAATCGCTGCGTATCTGTTGGAGATCCTTGCTGCGATCGCATCCGGCCAGGCGTCGGTACGCCTCCATCCGCTGACGCTGAGACGGAATGTACCCGCGTGGAATATACGTTCCTATCCCCAATTCTATGTGGGCCGGTTGGCTCGGAGCGGCGGCCTTGCTCTCGCCGCGCAGATCCGCTACGGCGCCTTCGAGCAGTTGACAGTAAAGTTCGTACCCTATCGCTGCGATGTGACCGCTCTGTTCCTGTCCGAGAATATTGCCCGCGCCGCGAATCTCCAGATCGCGCATCGCTATCTGGAAACCGGCTCCGAGATCGGAGAACTCCTCAATGGCTTTCAATCTCTTAGCCGCTATCGGCGAGACGCTGCGATTCTCACCCAGCAGCATATAGCAGTAGGCCCGATGCTTGTAGCGTCCGACCCGCCCGCGCAACTGGTGCAGCGCAGACAGTCCGAACCGGTCGCAGTCGCAGATGATCATCGTGTTGGCGGACGGTATATCCAGACCCGATTCGATTATCGTCGTACAGACCAGTACGTCGGTTTCGTGTGCTACGAAACGCAGCATGGCCCGCTCCATTTCGTGCTCTCGCATCTGTCCGTGCCCAATGTCAACGCGGGCCTCCGGAGCCAGGTCGCGGACGCGATCGGCAACTGCGTGGATATTGCCCACGCGATTGTGTACGAAGAACACCTGCCCGCCGCGAGCCAGTTCGCGCTGAATCGCCCAGCGGATAAGCGACGGGTCGTACTGGCAGACCTCGGTGTGGATCGATCGTCTGTCCATCGGCGGAGTCGTCAGCGAACTGATGTCTCTCAGGCCCAGCAACGCCATGTGCAGCGTGCGCGGGATGGGCGTCGCCGTCAGTGTCATAACGTCTACGCTGGCCCGCATGGACTTGAGACGTTCCTTGTGCTCCACGCCGAAACGCTGCTCCTCATCGATAACCACCAACCCGAGATTCGCAAATCGCACATCCTCGCTGAGCATCCGGTGAGTTCCGATGAGGATGTCCAGGTTGCCCAGCACGAGGCGTTTGAGCAGTTTGGCCTGCTGGCCAGCGGTGCGGAAACGGGAAATCACGTCGATCTCGAACGGATAATCGGCGAAACGTTCGGTGAACGTTCGGAAATGCTGATCGGCTAGAACGGTCGTCGGTACGAGCACCGCAACCTGCCGACCGGCTTCTGCGACCTTGAACGCCGCCCGCATCGCCAGTTCCGTCTTTCCATATCCCACATCACCGCAGACCAGGCGGTCCATCGGCCGAGGCGCCAGAAGGTCCGCGTCGATCTGCTGCATCGTGGTGATCTGGTCTTCGGTTTCCGTGTAGAGGAATTCGTCGGTAAACTGCTGCTGCCAAGCGCTGGCCGCAGGATACGAAAAGCCCTCAATCGCCTGTCGCATCGCCTGGACACGGATCATGTCGGCCGCCAAATCGCGGACCGCCGCCATCGCCCGGTCCTTCTGCCTGGTCCATAATCGTCCGCCGAGTTTGCTCAGCGTCGGCTTACTTTGGCGCGTGCCGACATACTTCTGCACGAGATTGATATGCGCTGTAGGCACGTGCATAGTCGCGTTGTCGGCGAATTTCAGCGACAGATACTCTTCGGAAACCCCGTCGCGGTCGATGTGACGCAGGCCTTCGAACTTCGCTATCCCGTGTGAAATGTGCACCACGTAATCGCCTGCTTTGAGGTCCAGCAGGGAGTCGATGGGGCGTCCTGTGCGCATGCGGCGAATGCGGCGGACCTTGGCGAAGCGGTGGAATACCTCGTGGTGCCCGACCGCAACAAGACGCTCTTCAGGCCAATAGAAACCGCCCGCCAAATGTCCGATTCCCGTGTTTACACGCTCGCTCAACTCCGGATGCGAAACCGCAAGCAGTTCGCTGAACCTGTCGCGTTCGGCGGGATTCTCGCAGTAGACCCACACATCTGCGACCTGCGAGAGTTCTTCCAGTTCCGCCAACGCTTCTTGAGTGTTCAGGGCGAGTTTTTCTATGCTGCCAATGCGCATTGGCGTCGTGTCGTCGCCAACTGAACCGAATGTGTACATCTCGGCGGCCGCCAGAGACTTGAGCGAATCAAACACCTTCTTCGGCTCGAACATATCGAGGCCCGGCTCTCCGCTTTCGATTCCCATGCGTCGCGAGACCATCTGTCGGTCATCGTGGGCCTTTTCGCCCAGGCGTCGATAGACGTCGCACGCCAATTCGAACACCGCCTGCGGCTCGACCGTGCATACTATCGTTTGACTGTCGAGGTAGTCGACCAGGTGGGTTGTCTGGTTGGGGTCGGTGCGCCTGCCGGCGGCCGTGCCGGTAAGATCGAACGCCTGGATCTTTTCCGTGCTGCGTTGCGTGTCGAGGTCGAACTTGCGGATCGATTCGATCTGGTCGCCGAAGAACTCCACGCGCACCGCCTGCCCGACACCGGTTGGGAACACGTCGATTATCCCGCCGCGCCGGGCGAATTCGTTTGGCTTATCGACCTGGTCGACATGCTCGAACCCCGAATCGACGAGCCAGCCGACAATCTCCTCGGGCGGCGTTTCCGCCCCCAGACGCAGGGGCAACTTCGCCTCAGCCAATGCCTGAGGCGTCGGAACCGGCTGGAGGAGCGCCATCACCGGCGCGATCAGAATATCCAGCGGTTCGTCCCGCACCTCGGGCGGTTCAGCCAGCAGCGTGCATATCCGCATCCGCTCGCCGATGATATCGTCGCTGACATGCTCCGAGCCGACCTCGAGCTCCCAGGCCGGGAATATCTGCGCCGCGGCGCCGGTGAAAAGCTCGATATCGTCAGCCAGCGCATCGGCGTCGTCGAGATGAGTAGTAACAAACAGTATCGGTTTGCCCGATATCCGCCCCAAAGCCCCGCCGATCATCGCCGCCGCCGAACCCCAAACGCCCCCAAAGCGCACAGTCCGCCCCGGCGCCAGCCTCTCAGCCGCCGCCCGTAGTTTCTCGTTCTTAAGTATTCGTTTAAGCATCGTTATTACTGCAGTTGCGCGCCTAATCCTGTCTGTGCGCGCAGAAGCACACCCGGGCAATTCGAAAAAACCGCCCGTGTGCATCCGTCCATTCAAGTTTTCACCGCCCAACAGCATCGCTCGGCGGCGCTAACATATTATATCGACCCGCCTGCGCTTTTACTCCACCCGCACGACAATGTCGCCAGTCCATTGATCTTCTTTCTTGCCCTCGAACTTCATATTTCCACCGACGCTGTAGAGCAGATATCCCTTGCCTGTCCGCTCGTAGAAAAACGGCTTGTCGATAAACAGATCATCGGGGACCTTCTTGAGATACCCTGGCGACAACTGCGAGAGTTTGTCAGGATAAACCTTCTTCTCCGCCCGATACGCCGCCAACGCCATCGTAACTACAGACAAGTCTCCCTCGGCCCTAGCCATATCACGTTGTAGGATCCCGCTGGCGTGAGAATTCATGAACACACCGATCAGGAGATTACCGATCGCTTCAGTCGGGTCGAAGAGATGATTCCATACAGTCGTCAGAGACGTGTTGGATTCATAGAGCTCTTCGCTCAATTCAGTAAGGCGGCGATCGTGGTCGGCCAGGGCGACTGAACGGTCTTTGAATACTTTATGGCGGGCGGCGGCCGCTACATTGTCATACCAGGGATTTATTCTTACCAGTATTCTGTCCCATTCCAGGGACCTCGTGTTCGACTGCAGCTTCTGTTCTCCTGACTGTATGTCCCCCATCGCTTCTCCGAGCCCCTCTTGGTGGGTTGTACGGGCGATTAACATCACCATGTCGAGCATCATGAATCGTTCGCACTCGTTGACATTGTCCAGCAGATCCGGCATGGGCTCCAGGCTCTGCATGTCGGTTAGGAACGCTTGCGCCTGCTCGCTCGTGAGTTTTCCTGAGCCCGCCATCTCACGGATGGCGGAGAAGGCTTTTCTCTCCATCCATACGCCGAGTAAGTTCTCGATGGCCGTGTATCCGCTGGCGACCCGTCTGGCCAGACGCCTTGCCGCCGTCAAGTCGGCCCACGCGCCTGTCATGTCGCCGGATTCGACTTTCAACATTGCCCGTGCGGTCAGAGCCCTGCTTGCACTCATGGGCGGATGCACGTCCGGCCTGACCAAAGTTGCTATGCACTCATCCTCATCGTACGAAACTGCGGGTATGTAGTATCGGGGTCGTTCCATGGCGACCAGAATTGCATCCAAGGCGCCTTTGTTGTCCTCCAACCATCCAGCCACCAGGGGATACTGTTTGGCGTTCCAGAGTTTGGTTTCGTGTATCGGCAGTTTACTGTTTTTGTCCCAGAAGGTGGATCTGTCTTCCTTGCTGAGTGTCTCGCTGACGTGGTCCTCCAGGGAGGTTAAATGCTTCTGGCCTGCTGAGGGAGGAGAGATATTCAGTATCTTGTAGATTTTCCCGCCGGTGTCCTTCCGTAGCCAATCCGGCCCGAAGATATCGATCATTGGGATTGCGGCGTTGTTTTCTCTTGTGACGCCTTTGGAGTGTTTGGCGTTCAGGTAAGCCATGTAGTTGACCGTGCCGTCCTCATTGACCGGTCCGAGAATGTGCGTGGTCTCTTTCGAGATTGTTGTCCGGATGGGGCCCACCGGTAATTGGCGCATTGCTCGGACAT
This sequence comes from Phycisphaerae bacterium, assembly GCA_030745875.1. GTDB lineage: Bacteria > Planctomycetota > Phycisphaerae > SM23-33 > SM23-33 > BS750m-G57. Next base: position 10,093 of record JASLNT010000129.1, on the reverse strand, counting down.
ACAGATAGCCGACGATTAACAGAACTGCGGCCGGGATGATCAGGAGTAGTATCTTATTCCGTCCCTTACTCATTGCGGAGTTCTCCCCGGTTCTTGGAACCGTGTATTTCGATTATAAGGCCTTGATGTCACCGGTCAAGCAACTCAGAGGCGTAGGGAAATACATCCTGACGGCGGCGGCGAAAAAAGAGAGAATTCACAAGCCGCACTCAATATCCAACGCCGGCCGCATCATGCGGCCGGCGTTGCGTGACGAATTGCGATGAACATCAAGGCGCCTCGGGATCGTCTTTCTGCAGCGTGAAGCGACGAGTGTTCGCTGTCGCTATGTTTGTGTTGTGAGAGTGCATGTGATCCGGCCGCCAGTACGATCGCCAGTGTCCAGAACAGATTATACCCGCGTCTTGACGACATGATGTTTATCCCCCTCAGTTTCTAGAATTCCAGGACACCCGACCACATCATCAGCATAGCCGAGCCGTTGTAGAGTCCGTGTATTATTGCTGCTGCTGCGTAGTATTTGAAGCATACGTCGATATTGAACTGTCCGCCTTTGTCCTGTATGTGTCGCCACATTTTCGCCAGTCCGAATCCGAACACTGTCGATGCGGTCATGTGCAGCGCGGTGCATACTGTCAGGCGATATATCACGTAATTCGCCGAACCGCCCGGATTGTTGACGAATATGTACAGCAGGTTTTCGAGCGACGCAAACACGAGCGCCGATAATGCGGCCAGGATGACGATTTCCTTCCGGCTGCGAAACCAGTGGGGGCGTTTGTCCAGGAGGAACACAATCGCAAGCGGTTTGCAGATCTCCTCGACCGCCGGAGCCACCGCGACAGCCAGGAATATCCATAGCAGCGGATTAAACATCGCCATGGAGTTTTCAAATATCGCCGCACCTGTTCCGCAGACGCTGCCTATAATCGCGATGAACCACACCACGACCGCCGCCGGACGTCGAGACAGTCGTTTTGGCGGATCATATATTAGTGTTGGCGGCGGTCCTGACGGCAGTTCCATAAGCGATCACCTCGGCGGCGGGGTAGGTTTTGCCCCCTTTGCTCTTCATGATTACTGCCGTTTCGAGGCGTACGCTTATCACCACGTCGGCCCCGAATTGCGCAGCCTTATCCCGCAGGCGGAGCATGGCCTCCCTGCGTCCGCGATCGAGCATCGTCTCCAGCGTCCTGAGTCGTCCGCCAACAAGACTCTTGAGTCTGGCGCCGAAAGTCTTGAAGTAGTCGCTGGCGATAACGACTCCGCCGACGCAGAACTGCGTCGCCAGCGGCGTGCGATCATCGGGGATGCGCTTGAGGTTGCTAAGCATCGGTCCGCCGAGGGCCTCGCGTCTGGCCAGGCTGCGGAAGTGGCTGGCTTCGATGATCTTACCAGTCAGAAAACCCAGAACAATCAGGAGTACCGGACTGAATATCAGGATGATGTCAAATGTATCCATTATTGTTGGATTCCTTCAGGCTCCAGGACCACCGCCGTTCCGTACGCGAACAGCTCAGCCGCTCCCGACATCACCGCCGAGGTGCTCAAACGCACGTTGATTACGGCGTTGGCTCCGAGTCGCTCGGCCTGGTCGCTCATTCGGGTGATCGCTTCGTTGCGGGCTTCGGTCAGCAGTTCGGTGTAACCCTTTATCTCTCCGCCGACTATGGTCTTGAGCCCGGCCATCAGGTCTCGACCGACGTGTTTGGCGCGAATCGTGTTGCCTGAGACCAGTCCGATCTGTTTTGCTACTCGATACCCGGGTACTTGCTCGGTATTGCTAAGGTAAACCGCCATCGCCCACATCCTTTCTGTACGTGTAGAAAAACGTATACCTGATTATATGTCTCCGCCGGACAGGGTCAAGACGGCGCGGGTCGGACTGGAATTCTCCCGGGCGGCGTGATAGGCTTTCGGCCTTGGCGTTGGCCTCAGATGCTGCGACGTCGAGTCATTGAACAATGAACATAGAACACTGAGGAATATGGAAAATGCTTCAGCTTTACTGGAAGAATGCAACTGACAAGATCGTCGGGCCCGCCCATGGAGTGACGCGCGCCGATCTGGATGGTATCGAGCCAGCCATCCGCGCCGCTCACAACACAGTCGTAGAAAGCTGCCGCAGCGGCCGGTTGGGCTACTCCGCCCTGCCGGGCAACACCCAATACGTTGCAGATGTAAACGAACTGGTCAACAAACACCGATCGGCGACCACCGACCTGGTTGTGCTGGGCATCGGCGGAAGCGCGCTGGGCAACCTGGCGATTCAATCGGCGCTGAATCCGGTTACTTACAACCTACTGACCGACAAGAAACGCAAGGGCCCGCGTCTGTTCGTGCTGGACAACGTTGACCCCGCGCTGGTGGGCGATACGCTGAAATTCCTCGGACGTCGCCTGAAAACCACGCTGATCAACGTGATATCAAAGAGCGGCGAGACCGCTGAAACCGCCAGCCAGTTCATGATATTCCGCGAAGCATTGCGGAAGAAGCTTGGCGCCGATTTCGCCAAGCACATCATAGCCACCACCGACACTGAAAAAGGCACGCTCCACGAGATCGCCAAGGCCGACGGATACGATATGCTTGCGGTTCCGGGAGACGTTGGCGGGCGGTTCAGCGTGCTGTCGCCGGTGGGATTGTTTTCGGCGGGGATGTGCGGGATCGATATCGAAGCGCTGCTTGCGGGCGCGGGGGCGATGAAGCAGCGAGTAGAAGAGTGCGGGGCTGACTGGCGGTCGAATCCGGCGTGCGTGCTGACGGCGATCAAGCATTTGATGTTCACCGAGAAGAACAAGCCCATGCACGTTATGATGCCGTACTCCAACCGCCTGTACTTAATGGCCGACTGGTATCGACAGCTTTGGGCTGAATCGCTGGGCAAACGCGTCGATCGCCAGGGGAACGAAGTATTCACCGGCCCGACACCTATCAAGGCGCTCGGAACCACCGACCAGCACTCCCAGGTGCAGCTCTACCGCGAAGGGCCCAACGATAAACTCACGATCTTCCTGGACGTAGCCAAGCATCCGGGCAAGGTTCGCGTTCCGGACGTCTTCGAAGACGTGCCCGGACTGACGTATCTGCGGAAGACGCAGTTGGCGAAGATACTCGTGGCTGAGAAGCGCGCCACCGAATACGCGATGGCCAAATCCGAGCGTCCGACCGTTACGATACAGTTCAACTCGATCACCCCGCAGTCGGTGGGCGAATTCATCTACCTGTACGAGTTTACGACCAGTCTGGCCGGTGAGCTGCTGAACATAAACGCCTACGACCAGCCGGCCGTTGAACTGGGCAAGAAGGCGACCTTCGCCCTGCTTGGACGTGAGGGATACGAAGATCTCGCTAAGGAAATGAAGTCGTTCACGCGCGTCGACAGCCGATATCTGGCTTGATGACAGGCGACTGGCGATCGGCGGGTCGAATGGAGATACGATGATGAGGAATGGCTGGAGTTGCAACGTCTGGGTATTGTTTTCGGCTTGTTTTTCAGTTGTTTTGGGTGTGCAGGTTGCATGGGCTCAGCAGGAGGCGGATATCCTGAAAGACGCTCGCGTGCACGGCGGACTTATCGTGCACGTCGGTTGCGGTGACGGGAAGAGGACGGTGCGTTTGCGACCCGATGACCGTTATGTGGTTAATGGGCTTGATCCTGATGCTGGAAATATCACGAAGGCACGTAAGGGTATACACAGCAAGGGTTTATATGGCAAAATGTCCGTTCGTCAGTGGCGTCGCGGACCTCTGCCGTATGCTGACGGTCTGGTGGATATGGTGCTCGTCGACTGTGATTTTCCCGGTGCGGCGGACGAGATTCTCAGGGTTCTTGCGCCCAATGGAGTTGCGGTGGTCAAAGAGGCTTGCGCCAAGGCGTGGTTATCCAAGCTCCCCAAGCCCGTGGAGAGCATTTCGGGCGGTTACGTGAGGTCCGTCAAGCCCTGGCCGAAGGAGATCGACCAGTGGTCTCACTACCTTCACGGGCCGGACAACAACGCCGTCGCCCGCGACACGAAGGTCCGCCCGCCCAATAGCATGCAGTGGAAGTCGGCGCCAATGTGGTGTCGAAGTCACGAATACAATTCCAGCATGGCTGCGATGGTCTCCGCCAACGGACGCATGTTCTACATCATGGATCAGGGCCTGCGGGGCATCATCCAGATATACGACAAGAACAAACGTTTCCCGCCGCGCTGGGCGCTGGTGGCGCGCGGGGCGTTCAACGGGATCAAGCTCTGGCGCCGCCCGATGAAGGATTGGAGCCCTGGAGCCTGGGGCAACTATGGGTTCCGCTCGAATCCGCTGGTCCTGCCGCGGCGGTTGGTGGCGATTAAGGACCGCCTGTACGTTACACTTTCCTATCGCGGACCGGTTTCGGCCCTGGATGCGGCCAGCGGAAAGACACTTGAAGTATACGAAGAAACCGCCGACGCACACGAGATCATTGCTGACAACGGGATGCTTATCCTCCGTGTTCGAGACAACGCGGACACAACCGTTCAGCGAAAATGGCTCGACGTGCCCGAGTACGTGATGGCCGTCGACACCGCCACGGGCAAGACGCTCTGGAAGCACAAGACAAACCATGTGCTGGTCCCGCTTACGCTTGCGGCGTCCAGGGGCAGGGTTTGCTACAACAACTACACCGAGATCGTTTGCCTCGACCAGAAGACCGGTAAGGAGTTGTGGCGCTCGCCGAGCGCGGAGAAGACCAAACCTCGCGCTCCGGGCGGCGGGGCGATATTCCGCAAAGGCAACACGGGCATACTGGTCATCTACCAGGGCTCGGTGCTGTTTTCGTCCAGGGAAGGCTTGCAGGCGTTTTCGTTGGAAACGGGCAAGAAACTTTGGACCGGACCGATGGTCCAGTCGGTCGCGCCGAGCAACTGCTTTGTGTCGACGGGGCTGTTCGGGGCCCAGGGTGCGGTGTGGCCCATGATTGAACCCGGAGCCCTCCAGATCGGAGTCGGGAGGAGACGAGGCTCGGGCGTAAAGTTCAAAGGATACGATCCCAGGACCGGCAAGGTCGCAAAGACAATCGAAGTTTCGCATCTGCTCAGCCAGGGGCATCACGTTAGATGCTATCCTTCCAAGGCCACCGAACGCTATCTGATGCTGCCCAAACGCGGAGCTGAATTTCTGGATCTGACCGGTGACGATCACATGCGACACGACTGGATTCGAGGCGTCTGTGCTTACGGTGTAATGCCAGCCAACGGAATCACTTACGTTCCGGCGCACCAGTGCTTCTGCTATCCGGGCGTCGTGCTGAAGGGGTTTAACGCGCTGAATGCGACCGACCCGCCGACGGAAGCCCAAACCGCCAATCCGCTGGTTCGCGGGCCTGCATATGAGAACATCGCAAAGAGCAAACCGTCTCCCGTCGATCCGATGGACTGGCCCGCATATCGATGCGATCGATTCCGCAGCGGAAACAGCGATACGAAGATCCCATCTGAAGCAAAGCAGCTCTGGCGGGTGAAGGTTGGGCGGAAGTTGTCCCAGGCGATCGTATCAAGGGGCAAACTGTTCGTCGCCGACAAGGATGCACACACGATTCACTGCCTCGACGCCAAGACGGGCAAAGCAATGTGGGCTTTCGTCGCCGACGGGCGGATTGATTCGGCTCCGACGGCGTATCGGGGCAGTCTGCTTTTCGGATGCCGGGACGGCTGGGTCTACTGTTTGAGCGCAGCTGACGGGAAACTGGCGTGGAAGTTCCGCGCGGCGCCCATCGAACGTCAGATCGTCGGGTTTGAGCAGTTGGAGTCGTCCTGGCCGGTTCACGGCAGCGTGCTCGTGCAGAACGATATCGTTTACTTTGCGGCCGGTCGGTCGAGCTTCCTCGACGGCGGGATTCGCGTCTACGGGCTGAACGCCGCCACGGGCGAACTCCTGCACAAGACCGTAGTCTCCGACAAGCGTCCGGACGTAACGAAAGATCCGGGGCGCCCTTTCGATATGGATGGAGCCTTGTCGGACATACTCACAAGCGACGGCGAGGATCTGTACATGTACCAGGTGCGACTCAATCCGGACCTGACGCGCCACGCCTCCCCGCGGTCGACCAAACTTGGCGCTCGCCCGATGGGGCTGCACCTGATGTCGACCAAGGGGTTCGTCGACGACACGTGGTACGACCGCACATATTGGAGCTACAGCAAAATCTGGCCGGGGTTCTACTTTTCGAATCTGGGCCCTAAATCGGGGCAGATACTGAGCTTCGATAAGGGAACCACCTATGGCGTGAAAGTGTTCACCAAGCATCAAGGCGCCTGGTACGCCGGGGGGCACAGCCCGTTCTTCATTCCCGAGCAGATGGGCTACGAACTGTTCGCTGACGCCAACTCGAACGAACCGATCCTGAAGGCCCCGGATCGCGAAAAAGGTTCGGGATACTCGCGCAAGAATCCTGCGAAATGGAAGAAGGACATCCAGGTCCGCGTGATGTCGATGGTGTTGGCTGGCGGGAAACTGTTCGTAGCAGGACCACCCAACAAAGTCCCCGCCAAGGACCCATACGCCGCATTCGAAGGACGACTCGGAAGCAGCTTCTGTGAGTTCTCGACAAAGGACGGCAGTAGAATCAGCGAGATCAAACTAAAAACCACTCCAATATTCGACGGCCTGACAGCCGCCCGGAATCGTCTTTACCTGGCGACAACCGATGGAAGCATAATCTGCTTCGGAAAGTAGTGATATTGTGGAATGGCCGTGGGGGTCGACAAACGCGGGAAACAGCATGGAGATCGTGATGAATATTCTTAAGAAATGGACGACGGCGATCGTATTGGTTCTTCTTCTCGTCTCGGCGGGGTGGGCGGGTGAGATTCCGCAGGCCAAGCCCGAGTCCGTCGGGATGTCTTCGGCGAAATTGGCGAAGGTCAGTGCGGCTGTTGGGAAAATGGTTGATGACAAGAAGATCGCCGGGGCGATTACTATAGTCGCTCGCAAAGGCAAGATCGTTCATTTCGAGACCTATGGAATGCGGGACATTGAGTCCAAAAAGCCCGTCGAGAAAGATACGATCATGCGGTTCTACTCAATGACCAAGCCGATCACGACCGTTGCGGCGATGATCCTGTTCGATCAGGGGAAGTTCAAGCTGGACGACCCGCTGGAGAACTATCTGCCCGAACTGAAAGGGCTGAAAGTCCAGAACGGCGACAAGACCTCGGAGCCCGCGCGTAAAGTTACAATCCGCGACATAATGCGTCACACTTCGGGGTTCACCTACGGACTGTTCGGAAACACTCGGGTGGATCAAATGTACCGCAAGGCCAATATCCTGGGCAGCCGCAATCTGAAGGAAATGGTGACCAAACTGGGCAAGATCCCGCTTCGTTTCGAGCCGGGAAGCCAGTGGCATTACAGCGTATCGAGCGACGTGCTTGGCGCGCTGGTCGAGCGCATCTCGAAAACGAGCCTCGACGCATTCTTCAAGAGGCACATCTTCGGCCCGCTGGACATGAAGGATACGGGATTCTCGGTGCCCAAGAGCAGCGTGGAGCGTTTTTCGTCATGCTTTCGTCCGGGGCTGCGCGTCGAAGACAAGTACAGCACGAGCCATTACACCCGCCCGCCGCGCGGAATGTTGTCGGGCGGCGGCGGGTTGGTCTCGACCGCTCGGGACTACATGCGGTTCTGCCAGATGCTCGTCAACAAAGGGCGGTTTCAGGGCAAGCGGATACTCAAAGCCAAAACCGTCGAAATGATGACCGTCAATAATCTGCCCGAAGGCGTATACGTTCGGCGCGGAACCGAGACCGGATTCGGGCTGGGGTTCAGCGTGCAGCTCAAGGACCGCGGCGCCATTGCTCACGCAGGCGAATACGGATGGGGCGGAGCCGCCAGCACCCATTTCTGGATCTCGCCGAAAGACGATCTGGTCGTGATCGCGCTGTCGCAATACAAACCGTTCTCGTCGAAACTCAAGCAACTGGTGAAACCGCTGGTTTACGAGGCGATCGTGAAGTGAAAATACGCCCGAGAGGATTCGAACCTCCAACTTCCTGCTCCGGAGGCAGGCACTCTATCCATTGAGCTACGGGCGCTTGTGTTGTAGTTTTATTCATAACAACCAGAATATACACTACTTATATGCTGGCCATTCATCGGTATTCTTTCGCACAATTTCGTTTGGCTTCGGCTAATCTCCCAATAATCGGTCCATTCTGCGGCGATTCTGCGGCGATTCTTGCAAACTGTGGTGGTTCTTGGTAGAACAGATCGCAAGTTCGATGTCAGATAAGGAAGCCCATCATGGCTGGCAAACGAAAAAGACCGAAGCTTCGTGAGAAAGGCGGTTGTTTCGTCACGGATATCTACAAGCCCGACGGCAAGCGGACGACGATCAGTTTTGGGGCGGTTGGAGAACGGTCCGAGGGCGAGATATACGCTGCGTTCGGCCAATGGCTTGATCTCTTCAACCAACATCCGCACAAGGTTCTCGCTTTCAGTAGCCCGTATGATGCAATCACGAACATCATCAATCCGCGGAGCATTGTAAGCTTGGGGCAGCTCCATGACAAGTATGTTGAGTGGCTAGAAGGACAATTGGCGACTATGCGAGATGGCCGGGAGTCTCCCGACATTGGCCGGGCGAGAAGAATCGGCACGTTCATTCTGTCCTATCGGGACTGGCCTGTATCCGATTTTGGTCCAGGTGAACTCACCGCCGTCCAGCAAGCGCTGGTGGATCATCGATATTTCAGGGTGAATCATGATGATGAGCCCAGAGCGTATGTCCGAACGAGTATCAACGACCTGATTAATGTTGTGCACAAGATGTGGTTGTGGGGCGTAGGCCGGGAGATCACGACTGAGGCCCAGGCCAGGCGGCTCAAAGAGGTGCGCCCTTTGCGTGTGGGAAAGACGTTGGCGCCCGAAACGCAGAAGAGAGCGATGGTCACGGAGGAGGAGTTCGAGAGGGTCGTAGCCAGCGTAAACCCAGTTGTGGCCGATATGTTGCGAATCATGTGGAATACGGCCATGCGCCCGGGTGAAGTTTGCAGGATGCGTCCGCTCGACATACTTCATGATGATTCCAGCTGTTGGCTGTACGTGCCTGGTCGCGACGTAAGCCTGGTGGGCGACCATAAGACTGCCCACCATCAGAGAGTCCGAGCGATCCCTCTGACCTCAAGATCCCAAGTGATCCTGAAGCGATGGATCAAGAGCTTTGACTCGGAGGAGCACATTTTCCAGCCGGCTATAGCCGTGCGTGCAATGTACGAAGCCAGATTCGCGGGGCGGGAAACGCCTTTAGGCCAGGGGAATCGAGCCGGGACTAACCGCAAGGCGCACCCGATGATCAAGCCCGGCACGAAATACAATATAGGCTCGTTTCGCAACGCGATCACCCGTGGTTGCAAGCGATCGGGCGTTGAACGATTTACCTCCTACGACCTTCGACGCAGCGCCGCGACCCGTGTCAGGTCAGAACTTGGCAAGGAAGCCGCCAAACTGCTGCTCGGACACGTCAGTACTGACACAACCGAAATCTACCTCCTCGACGAGGTCAAAGAAACGATGAAAGTCGCCAAGCAACTTGATGCGTCCGAAGAACCGAAGAAACCGAAGAAGCCTAAGAAGCCTAAGAAGTCGAAGAAGCCCAAGAAGCCAAGAAAAGAAAGCTGAAACCCAGGCCGAGGAAAGTTGACCTAATGCGGGCGCCCGGACGGCAGCCTCCAGTGCGGTCACTTCGGCGATGGCAATTTGGCGACGGGCTGCATGAGGGCGACGCGCAGACTTTTGCGAATAGTTGGCTCACCGTGGTTTGTGAACGAACTCAACGCGTCAGGTACGGCGGTGGCGCAGTGTTCATGTAATCGCTTTGTCCGAATCGTCGGCGAACGCACGTCTAATTGGGCGAGGCGACTCATCACATGCCCCTACACATCGCTGTACCCTATCGTTCCCACCGAAGGCAGAACTTGCGGTGGTAGTCGCGGATGAACTGGTCGTACTGCTCCTGCGAATCCCGCTTCATAGCCATGAGCTTGGCCAGATGCTCTGAGGCATTGATCATCAGTTCCTTTATCTCCGGATCGGAGATCCGTCCGTCGGCGTGAATATCCTCGACAGGGCC
>JASLNT010000128.1 GCA_030745875.1 Phycisphaerae bacterium | reverse complement strand
AGTGCGGCCTGAGCTTCCTGTAACTTTCGAACCACTTGCTGTGGCGTGTGACGCTTGCGTTTCATGAGAATTCCTTTCGATTAAAAGTCTACTCGAAACTCTCATAACACCTGGATCAAATTTCGGGGTGCAAGCCACCCCATCCGGTCGGCCTGAAGAAGCCGAATGCCTGGGGTTTGTATGATATGAGCGGCAATGTCTGGGAATGGTGCGCCAGTTGGTACGCCGATTCTTACGCTAGCGCGAAAACCATCGACCCAAAAGGCCCGGCTACCGGAACGTTCCGTATTATCCGCGGAGCTTCGTTCTGCGACCATCCGTATCGCTGCCGCGCTGCGGCCCGCGCAAAACACGACCCCAACACCCACTGGAACACCATCGGTTTTCGAGTGGTGGTCGAGGCTGATTCGGGCGGAACACCGGAAGCGAAGGTCCGGGACCGTGACGGTAAGGCGCCCGGCGTCACGCACAGTCAGTAATACCGAATCACCCGCCATCGGCCCGCTTCAGCATGGAAAGGACAAGAAACGTGAAACAGATACTTACCGCACTGCTGTTTATATCGCTTCTGGGGGCAGTTGTTGTCGTAGCCTCCGAGAAGGCGGCGGAGAAATCCGCCTCCGACATACTCATTGCCAGGATAACGGGAGACTACGAGAAGACCCTCAGCGATGCTGACGCATTGTACGAGAAGTCTATCGCTCCACTGCTGACACGTTACGGAAATGCCCGCGACAAGAAAATCCTCACCGCCGGAAGCAACGCCATAAGACGCTTCAATTCCGCGAGGAAAGGAGCCTCGGAACTGGTCGGTATCAGAATGGAGCAGGAAATCGCGAGAATACGCAAGTCTATAGACGATCGAGTCGGCGATGCGCCAACGGTAACACCGAGAGCGTCGGCATTGAAGGTTTGCGGCGTCTCTTTCAAGGGACGCACGTATCTGGCGATTGCTTCCAATGCGCACTGGAAGGAAGCAAACGCGCTATGCAGGAAGATGGGAGGGCATCTTGCATATATTGAGACCGCAGAAGAGTTGGCTTTTCTCGCCAAGACGTTTCGAGCAAATCTCTGGGTCGGAGCGACCGACGCACACAGAGAGGGAAGCTGGCGTTGGGGCAATGGGAAACCGGTGACCAGGAACCTTTGGAACGAGTCCGAACCGAGCAATCTCGCCGGCGAGCACTACGCTGCTCTGTTCACCAACTCAAAGGGACACATGCTCCATGACATTGCCTTGAACAACAGAAGCGTTGTCGGTTTCATTTGTGAATGGGAATAGCGAGTCGCACAGATCGAGCCAATGGGCTTATTAAGAACTCATATCGGAGAGAAAAGTAGGATCATGACCGCAACTGCAGTGATAGCTATCGCCGTGTCTTTGGGCAACGCACTGGCCGCCGAGCCGCCCGCCGCTGCTCGAGGACGGGAACTGCGATTCGAGCTTGTCGACGGGACTGTCATCACCGGGCGCAGCAACGTCAAGGCAATCACCATTCGCCTGGCGACCGACAACGTTCTGAAGATACCCGTGGCGAAACTGGCGGAGTTGAACGTAGGGCTTAACGACAGGCCTGGGCTTGTCGAGCGGGTCGAAAAACTGGTCAAGGCGTTGGACTCAGCCAAAACGCGTGAACATGCCCGGCGGGAGCTTATCGCTCTGGGTCCGGGCGTGTCGCTCATTGTCTCTCGACATTCCGCCAGCGACATCCCGGCGCGACGGGCGGGGGTTGCGGAGGTGCTGAAGGCCTACAAGACCTGGTCTGTCGATCACGCCGAGGCTCCTGAGGCGATGGCCCGGCCGCTCAAATTGCGAAGCACGCTCCAGGCGGATGTAAATACATTTGTCGGGACAGTTACCATCAAACAGTTTCGGATCGCCAGCGCCTGCGGAGATGTTACCGTCAAGCTGAATGACATCCGTCGAATTCGCCCGGGCTTCCCGGCCGATTCGATCAAGCTCGGACAGTGGGCTGTCGAACTGCGTGACAAGACTCGTCTCGAGGGCATGGTGCTCAACCGGTCGCTCAGCGTCAAGACACGCTACGGAGCAATGGCCGTCCCGCTGGCCCAGATAATGAAGGCCGCCTTCTCCGCCGACGGAAAGAGCATCCGCATTCAGTGCAGAGGTTCGGACCGGATCGTCGGAACCCTCGGCGCCAAAACGACGATATCGTTGAAGACCGACAAGGGAAGAGTGGACATTTCAACGGAAAAGATCGCCGCCCTGGCCTCTCATGGTGTTCTCATCCTGGACCTCGGTAAAGGCGTCACGATGAAACTGGTGGTGATCCCGGCGGGCAAGTTCCTGATGGGCTCGCCTTCAACGGAAAGGAGTCACCGGGCAAACGAAGGCCCCCAACGTCAGGTGACGATCAGCAAGGCGTTCTATATGGGTGCGACGGAGGTGACCCAATCGCAATACCAGGCTCTCATGGGCAAGAACCCCAGCAGGTTCAATGGCGCTCGAGGTCCGGTGGAACAGGCGACGTGGAACGATGCGACGGCGTTCTGCAAGGCATTGTCGAAGAAGACCGGAAAGCGGGTCGTGCTGCCCACCGAAGCCCAGTGGGAATACGCCTGCCGGGCGGGCGCGAAGACCCGCTTCAGCTTCGGCGACGATGACAAGGACCTGGGCTCCTACGGGTGGTTCAAAGCCAACAGCGGGGGCAGGTCCCAACCGGTCGGCCGGAAGAAGCCCAACGCCTTCGGCCTGTACGATATGCACGGAAATGTATGGGAATGGTGCCGTGACGGGTTCGACGGCAGATCTTACGCCAAGGCGAAGAACGTTGATCCCCAGAACGCCACAGCGTTAAAGCACCGCGTTCAGCGCGGGGGTTCGTGGAGTAACGATGCCCCGTCATGCCGCTCGGCCATGCGGGGCAGGAGCGCTCCGGGCGATCGGCGTGCCGACTTCGGTTTTCGGGTGGTGGTGGAATCCGGCCCGGATGCGGATTGAAGTCGTCTAATCCTCCTGTGAATTTGACGCACGGAGCTGCCCGGCGCAGTTGCACACTCACCCGTCGCGTGGGATACTGACGCCAGCAGATTGCCCAATTAGATGGCATAACAGACGTGTGTCCGCCTATGAGGAACCTGCGGCGGACCTGCGGCGCCGATAACACTAGACGTTATACCAGGAAACTGAACCAGAATGATTGAGATCTCGGGCGTGAATATTCCTTATGTATTCGTCGGCCCTATTGCATTGGTGATCATTCTTGAACTCATTTCAGGTATTTCGCTCGGTGCGAGTTGGTATAGAAGACGAAACGAAAATGCATTTGGCTTCTGGTTCAACATCAGCATACACACTTTTATTCTGTGCATGATCATCCTTCTATATAATGATCACATTGTGAGATTTCTCACAAACGAAACCGGTAAATGACCGGATAGAATAGAGTCGCACAACCAGCGTGTGTCCGCCGGGTCGAAGATCCGCCGAAGGCGGAGCGAACCTGCGGCGCCGATAACACGAAACATCAGGCGGAAAGAGTAGTCATGTTTACGATTCGCCCTACAGAAACAGATGAAGGTTTGACTCATGCAGGACGCCTGTGGACAGGCCTGCCTGGTCAATACCGCCGGGCAGCACGGGGGACGACGGATGATCTTTGAGCTGGCGGGAGATTTCGCAGCCGTCCTGTCGGATACGCCTCCGGAGCACCCGATGTATCGCATGTTGGGTCTGCTCGAAGAAGCCCTCCGTCGTGACATCCATTTCGTAGATCGCCATCCGGCCATGTTGTTCCAATGCATGTGGAACAATTGCTGGTGGTATGACTGCGACGATGCCGCGGGGCACTATATCGAGCCTGAGGACGGTTGGACGGCCCGGGAGGCTCCCTGGCTCCGATTGGATGAGGTGAAACTGCATACGCTTTTGGAGAGTTGGCGCGAGGTCCGCGACCGGTCGGACCTCCATGTCCCGTGGCTTCGCTCACATCGTCCGCCCCCGGTTCATTTGGGCACAGCGCAGAAGGCTGTCCTGCGCGGACATGACGATACAGTCACCGGGGCGGCGTTCAGCCCGGATGGCCAGCGGATCGCCAGCGGATCCTGGGACAATACGGTGCGTGTGTGGGATGCGTCAAGCGGGGCGGAGCTGGCGGTCCTGCGCGGACACGAGGATTGGGTCCACAGCGTAGCGTACAGCCCGGACGGGCGATGGATTGTAAGCGGTTCCAAGGACGCGACAGTGCGTGTGTGGGACGCCGGCGGCGGAGCCGAACCGACCGTCCTGCGCGGACATGAATCTGAGGTCCGCAGCGTATCGTACAGCCCGGACGGCGGGCGGATCGTAAGCGGTTCCAGCGACAACACTGTCCGCCTGTGGGACGCCGTCGGCGCCGCCGAACCGACCGTTCTGCGCGGACACGAGGACGGCGTCTGGATCGCGGTCTTCAGCCCCGATGGTCTGCGTATCGCAAGCGGATCAAAGGACAACACCGTGCGCCTGTGGGATGCGGACAATCCGGGCGAATCTGCGGTCTTGCGCGGACATGACGACTGGGTCACCAGCGTATCATTCAGCCCGGACGGTCTGCGCATCGCGAGCGGTTCTTCGGACAACACGGTTCGGATTTGGGAAGCGGGCGACGGTGACGAATTGGGCGTTATGCGCGGACATAAGGGAGGGGTTTACAGCGTGTCGTTCAGTCCGGACGGGCGACGGATTGCAAGCGGTTCCTGGGACAAGACTATTCGCCTGTGGGATGCGGAAGGCGGTGGTGAAAGGGCTGTCCTGCAAGGGCATGAGCACACGGTGTTCGGCGTGTCGTACAGTTTGGACGGCGGGTGTTTGGTCAGCGGCTCGAAGGACAAGACAATTCGCCTGTGGGATACGTCCGGCGGCCGGGCGACGGCGACCTTGCGCGGACATGACGAACCGGTCGAATGCGTCTCGTGCAGTCCGGACGGACGGCGAATCGTGAGCGGATCGAACGACGACAGGACAATACGCATATGGGACGCCGACAGCGGTGTTGAGTTGGCGGTCTTGCGAGGACATGACGACTGGGTCACCGGGGTGGCCTGCAGCCCGGACGGGCGGAGGATTGCAAGCAGCTCCAAAGACTGCACTGTGAGGATATGGGATGCCGACAGCGGCGCCGAACTTGCCGTTTGTTGCGGGCACGGGAGTTCGGTTTACGGTGTGTCGTACAGTGCTGACGGCGGGAGGATCGCAAGCGGAGGATTCGGTGATAATGCGGTGCGTATCTGGGATGCGACAATCGGAGCCGAGTTGGCGGTCTTCGGCGGACCTCTGGAGGTCAACAGTCTGGCCTGGAGCCCGGACGGACGACGGATCGTAATCGGTTCGGCCGACGGGACCGTGCGCGTTTGGGACGCCGAAACCGGATCCGAGCTGGACATCTTGCGAGGGCACAAGAGCAATGTCTGGGGCGTATCTTACAGTCTGGACGGCAGGCGGATCGCAAGCAGATCCTGGGACAGAACAGTGCGCGTGTGGGACGCTGAAACCGGTGAGTGCCTGAACGTGATCAGAGAATCCGGCGATACGACTGCGATTGCCTCGGAGGATATGTTGGGACTGCCCTGGCGTGCGGTCGCAAACGGTGTTGAAACCGTCATCGAACCGACCTGCGGGGACGAGGCGGCCGGATTTCCGATTGCGTTCCACGTTGTCGCCACAGGTCTGAACGGTCGCAGTTGGGCCGGTTCCTCCAACGACCACGTGTATATCGTAACGCTTGAAGGCGCCCGGGCAATTCGCGAGGCGCTGTTCGGAACGGAACGCGCCGATGAATCCGCCAGTCTGAAGGATCAGGCGGAAAAGTTGGCGCAAGCAAACAGTTACTCCGAGGCCGAGGCGCTGTATCGACGCGCCCTGGCGGTGACCGGAGCGTCGCTCGGACCGGACAGTCCGGAGGCGGGGACGGTTTTGAATGATCTGGCCGGGCTGCTGAAGGACGCCAATTGCCATTCGGAGGCCGTACCTCTGTATCGACGCGCCCTGGCGATCTGCGAGGCGTCCTTCGGACCGGAACATCCGGAGGCGGCTGCGGGAATGAACAATCTGGCGGTGGTGCTTGCAGCCGGGAACCGTTATTACGAGGCCGAAGCGCTGTATCGACGCGCCTTGGCGATTAACGAGGCGTCCTTCGGACCGAACGATCTGACTGTGGCTGCGGTTCTGAACAACCTTGCGGGACAGCTGAGGGGCAGGCAGGCCGAACTGTTCTATCGTCGCGCCCTGGCGATCAGGGAGGCGTCCCTGGGACCGGAACATTTGGAGGTGGCTGGGAGTTTGAATAATCTGGCGGTGACGCTTGAGGCCGCGAACCGTTATTCCGAGGCCGAACCGCTGCATCGTCGCGCGCTGGCGATCAAAGAGGCGTCTTTCGGACCTGACCATCCGGAGACAGCCGCAAGCTTGAATAATCTGGCGGTGACGCTTCAGGCCACGGACTGTTATTCGCAAGCCGAACCGCTGTATCGACGCGCCCTGGCAATCAGGGAGGCGTCCTTCGGACCTGACCATCCGGAAACAGCTACGAGTTTGAATAATCTGTCGGTTATGCTAATGAGTGTGAATCGTAATTCGGAGGCCAAGCCGTTGTTGCAGCGAGCCTTGGCGATCTACGAAGCGTCCCTGGGACCGAATCATCCCTGGTCTCGGGAGGTCGGAGAATATCTGAGAATCCTGCATGGAAGAATGCAGAACGGGGCTGGCGAGTGATGCCGGATCGTCCGCCTGAATAGGAAGACAGCCTGTCTGCGTCTATTTCTCGAACGCCATTACTTCAACCAGGTGTCTGCCTGTGTTGGCTGAGTTGTGGGTTTGGGTTACTCTTATGTACCGCACTTTTCGAGGCCGGAATTTGCAGGTGTAGCCTTTTGCGGTCGACGGAGCCTTGTTGGCGCGCATGTCGGCGACTATGTCCCATTTCCTCCCATCCAGCGACGTTTCGACCGTGAAACCGTAGTAACGCTTGTCCCGGTAGTACGCGACGACCACCACCCTGCCGACATCGACGGGCTTCTCCAGGTCCACCCGCCACCACGCCGGATCGCCCTTTGCGACGTCCATCGCCCAATAGCTGTCGGTGTTGTTGGCCACACCGTCGTTAGCTAAACCGGCGAGATGTCCGCCAAACGACTTCGAACATGAAGACGGTTTGCCCGTGGTCAGGCTTGGCGAGCTCGGTTTGAACGTATCCCCCCCGGGCGTG
Organism: Phycisphaerae bacterium; assembly: GCA_030745875.1. Lineage (GTDB taxonomy): Bacteria > Planctomycetota > Phycisphaerae > SM23-33 > SM23-33 > BS750m-G57. The sequence continues at coordinate 80,299 of JASLNT010000128.1, read as the reverse complement.
AGAGTTCCCTTCAGACACATGGCGCGGACGGCGGGGTTGGCGTGGAGTTTCGGTTCCGTACCGCGCGGATAGTGCCCGCTGACGGCAGCCCAATAGCGCTTGTCGATCTCGTGGGGATCGAGCTTGTCTTTCTTCCGATCGAACGATTCGGGGATGATCCCGTGTCGCTTCATTTCGCGGATGTACTCGATCGGAGCTTTCCATCCGGGCGTGTCCCATCGCGGATCGGAATCGTGCAGCGCCTTGGCGTCGCGAATCGCCGCCAGCAGCGTTTTGTAGTCCGGATCGTCCCTGGACTCAAAAACGGAGGCGACTTTGTCGGTGACCTTTACGACGCCCTTCTTTTCCTTGACGATCTCGCGGCAGGCTCCGTATCCGCCGGCGGTTTTCGCAAGCGGAGCCAGCAACTGCACCGACCGTTCGGGATGGGTCAGGTTATAGAGAATGTGCTGCTGAAAACGCCACACCGCCCGCTTGTCGGTCTGCTTGATCATCCAGGCTCGCTGCGGCTGGATCAGCTTGGTTCCCTGCCCCCAGTCCACCGGATGTTTGGGGACGTTTCGCACGCCCGTATGACACTTCCCGCACCGGCGCGTGATTACCTTCTCGGCCCGTTTAACGTTTTCGTTCTTCAGGATCCGGGTGTCGATGGCGGTGAAGTGAGACGCCTCGTAGCCCGTACTCCCGAGCATGCCGCCAATGAGCGCCGCATACGTGCCGATATACGGAGCCCCGCAGTTAATCCAGTGGCGGATCACTTCGACCTCGTTGTCGCTCAGGCGCGCTTTGTAATGTTCTCCGCGGAGCATTTTCATGATCGGGCTGGCCGGGTCGCCGAATCCGTAGGGCGGGTAGTTGCTCTTGGGTATGTTCCGCCCGTCCGAGAACTGCCACGTCGCACTCAGCGTGTAGTAACTGTGCGAGTAGACCGGTCCGTGATCGCCCGTCAGCAGCACTCCGCCGTCGCGTTTTTTCGAGTTGTGACATTTGACGCAATGCTTGTCGAGAATCGGCTGGATGTCTCGCGGGTAGTCGAAAACTTCGGGAATCCCTTTTCGCGGAGCGATCCTGCTGGGCGGGCGTTTCATGGCCGCCAGACGGCGCGCCTTGATCGGATCGGGCACGGTCGACCTGTCTTCATGACACCCCACGCAACTTGTCACCTCGCCTGGCATGACCGACAGGAAACTCTGCATGCGCTTAACCGCCCTGCCCTGCTTATCCAGTGCGATCAGGATCAGCGCCCTGTTTGCCGGCACGTCGAAATTCGCCGACCCGTCCGCTTCCACGGGCACGGTCCCCAGGACGCGCTCCAGCGTGAAGGTTCCACCGTAGCTCGTGGGCTCCATGCTTCCGGTGTAGTTGATCGGTTTGGGAAGCGATTCCAGGATCAGCAGCTTCTTGATCTGTCCTTTTTTCACACCGGCCATGTTGCGCCCGATCGTCACGTCGGTGAGTATCAGCGTTCCGGTGGTCTTCGACAGGTCGATGCGAGACGGGATCGCCCGCTCGCGTTTTCGCGGGATCAGCGGGCGGGGTTCGTTCAGCTCCATCTCCTTGTGCGCATACAGCACGGTAAGCGCGCCCGAACCGGAAATATGCACCAGATTCCTGCCCTGGGCGGCGAGAAAATCGTCGCTCGACAGCGCCCACGGGTCTCGAAAATTCCCCGACTTGTGGAGTTTGCGAATACCTTTGGGATCGTCAGGCCCGTTGCTGTCGGTAACCGTGCACAAATACCCCGCGTGCTCGGCCCGGCCGTGGCCTGGTGAGTTAATGAAAACGATCCGATTCGAACCGGGAATCGGCTGGGGATCGATAAACACCCCGCCCGGACGCATATTCCCGAAGTAGACGGTTTGACCGGTCCCGTCGGGATTCACGCTCCAGAGATGGTGGTAGTGGACCTGGCTTCGGTCGACGTACTCCCAGCGCTGGAAGATCACCCTCCCGTCGGGAAGCACGCAGGGCGTGTTGTCGTGTTCGATATTGGCGGATATCTGCCTGATCTTCCCGCCCTTGCGATCGCAGGTGTACAGCGTTGCGACCTGGGTGACCCAGCAGTTTACGTACCGCCTGGACCGTCCGCTTACGAACACGATCGAATCGTCAGGCAGCCAGCAGGCCTCGATGTCGTCGTAGATACCGAACGTAAGCTGCTTCAGCCCGGTCCCGTCGGACTGTATTTCGTACAGGTGGAAAGGCGCCGTACCGCCCTTGCGATAGCTGAACAGGATTGTCTTACCGTCGTAGTGCACCGTCGGATCGCGGAATGTTCCCGCGCCGTCTTCTATCAGGGCGGTTGTCTTGCCGGAAAGCAGATCGAGTTTCCTGAGCGACCCGCCCGAGCTGTAGGCCTTCTTGCCGGGATAGCGAGCGTAGTAGCTGAAATTCGCATACCAGTGTCCGTCGCTGATCTTACCGCGTCCGCGATGGGCCCGCTCGGCGAAGACAAATTGCCCGACCTTGTACTTGTCGACGAGTTTGCGACAAAGCGCTTCTCGCGAGACGGGCTCTGCGCAGCGACCGACGGACGCGCCGACAGCGCACAGAAGAAACAAAACAACAGCAACACGCAGTTTGATCATGATTCTGCTCCGTATTGTGGCCTGATGAGTATTGTCGTCCGATAAGTATAACAATGCAAGGCGACGACGAGCGCCAGGCGTGTCGCGGCAGGCCAAGAACATGCTTGTCGATCGCCCGAATCGTGATACAATTAGCGAAAAGGCCCGCGACAACAGCGGTTTCCGAGTCATCCGACAAGACAGGAAGGATTGCAGAATGTCCAAGAGAACCATATTCACTATTGCGTTGTCGATTACACTGCTCGCCGCGACGCTCACCGTCGCCCGGGGAGCCGATCCGGAATACTACGTTAAGAAAGCGACGTGGCAGGATACGGTCCAGGCTTCGCGCGAGGCGCTGGTCGACCATCTCAACAAGCCCGGCAAACCGAAAGTCGCCGCCAAGCCGCAACTGGGCTCATGGTATGAAATCGGGCCTTTTACCGGCGGGAAGTTCGGTACGGCGTTCGGTCCTGAGAAGAAGATCGACCTGTCCAAACCCGACGGGAAACTCAAATGGAAGCGAATCAAGGTCAGCGACGGCGTGGTTCACGGAATGAGGCTGCCTGGAGGCGCGGCGGGGTATTTTTACCGTACGATCACCGCCTCGGCGCCTGCGAGCTTGATGAGCTACTACGGCAGCGACGACGGGTTGGCGGTGTGGCTCAACGGTAAGAAGATCATTTCAAAGGACGTCCCCCGCGGACCCGGAGCCAACCAGGACCGAGCCAAACTCATCCTCAAGGAAGGCGAAAACCACCTCCTGATCAAGATATGGAACAGGAGCGGGGGCAGCGGATGGTATTTCTCGACCTCTGAGAAGGCAGGCGGTAAGAAGGACATACGCACCGCAATGCAGGAAGGGATCTGGTCGCTGGCGCAGCGGGACTTCAACGCGACTGAGGCCCGCAAGCAGATGGCGTGGGAACAGGGCGACAACATCTGGGCCGCCGACTGGAAGAAAGGCGATCTGTCCGCACTGGCCAAACGATACGTCAGTCCGTCCAAGGGCGGGTCGGCCGGTGAGAAAATCGCAACGCTTGCCAAAACCGCCAAATCCGCCAACGACCTGAACGCCATTCGCAAACTGTACTACAGCGCAAAGGGCATGCAGGAGGCCCTTGCGCAGTTGGCGCAGTTCAACATCAAGGCGCTTCGCCTGGCGATCGAGGACCTCACCAAGAGCTACCCGGACAAGTATCCGCCTAAGCACCTGAAGCGTTTAAAGGAAATAGAGGACGCACTGGCTGGAGACGGCGGCGAAGAGAAAATCCGAACGATGGCGAAGCAGCTGATCGCCTTCCGCCGCGAAGCCCTGCTGGCCAATCCGCTGCTGGACTTCGACAAGCTCATGATGGTCAGACGCAAGGGCGATCTGGGCCTTCCGCAAAACTGGGTGGGCAACTGCACGAAGCGCGGACCGTTCGACAACGAGATAACCGTGCTTTCGCCCGTGCGCCCCGACGGTAAGCTGACGACTCTTTACCGTCCGGAATCAAAGGTGTTCGTCGGCGATGTCGATTTGCACTGGGACGCAAAGAAGATGTTGTTCTCTTCGCAGTTGAAGAATCGGCGATACGAAGTTTTCGAGATCGGCGTTGACGGAAAGGGCCTGCGACAGGTCACCAAGAGCCTCGACGGGATCGACAACTACGACGCATGCTACCTGCCCAGCGAAAAGATCATCTTCGATTCGACCGCGGTTTACCAGGGCGTCCCGTGCGTCGGCGGCGGGAGCCAGGTCGCCAACCTGTACGTCATGAATCCCGACGGTACGGGTATGCGGCAGCTCTGCTTCGACCAGGACCACAACTGGTATCCGTCAGTCACCAATGACGGGCGCGTGCTGTTCACCCGCTGGGAATACAGCGATACGCCCCACTACTTCACCCGCGTGATAATGGGAATGAACCCCGACGGAACGAACCAGCGATCGGTGTACGGGTCAAACTCGTACTGGCCGAACTCGACATTCTACGTGCGTGCGGTCCCGAACCATTCGTCGCGTTTCGTGGGCGTAATCTCGGGCCATCACGGCGTGCCGCGAATGGGCGAGTTGATCCTGTTCGACCCGGCAAAGGGTCAGCACGAGGCCGACGGAGTCGTCCAGCGAATCCCCGGATACGGTAAGAAGGTCGAGCCCATCATCCGCGACGCGCTGGTCAACAACTCCTGGCCGCGATTCCTGCACCCGTTCCCGCTGAGCGACAAGTACATAATCACCACCTGCAAGCTTGACGCCAAGTCGCCCTGGGGCGTTTACCTGGTCGACGTATTCGACAACATCCTGCCGATCTGCGTTGAACCGGGCGTTGCGATGTTCGAACCGATCCCGCTGCGCAAGACCAAACGCCCGCCGGTTATCCCCGAGCGGGTCGACCTGGCGCGCAAGGATGCGATCATTCACATGTCCGACATCTACATCGGCGGCGGGCTGAAGGGCGTCGAGCGGGGCGCTGTCAAGAAGCTGCGCCTGTTCGCGTTCGACTACGGTTATCACGGGCTGGCCAATCACACCTACATCGGTATAGAAGGCCCGTGGGACGTGCATCGCATCCTGGGAACGGTCGATGTCGAATCCGACGGATCGTCTTCCTTCCACGTGCCCGCGAACACCCCCATAGCAGTCCAGCCGCTGGACAAGGACGGAGCGGCGCTGCAGCTTATGCGAAGCTGGTTCGTAGCAATGCCCGGAGAGAATCTGTCGTGCGTGGGTTGTCACGAGAACAATAACGAAGCCCCCCCGGCCGCTATGGTCAAAGCCTCCCGCAAGCCCCCGCAGAAGATCAAGGAATGGTACGGTCCGGCTCGCGGTTTCAGTTTCGCGCGCGAGGTCCAGCCCGTGCTCGACAAGTACTGCATTGGTTGCCACAACGACAAACCCCGCAAGGGAACCAAACCGCCCGACCTGCGAATGATCGCCAAGAGCAAGGGTTTCAGTCAGGCCTACCGCGTGCTGCAGAAGTACGTGCGGCGTCCGGGCCCGGAGAGCGATTACCACATGTTCCCTCCGGCGGAATATCACGCGAGCACCAGCCCGCTGATCCAGATGCTCAGGAAGGGACACAACAACGTGAAACTCGACGCCGAAGCGTACGAGCGGATCTTCACCTGGATCGACCTGAACGTGCCCTACTACGGGACCTGGGGCGAGTTCCGCCCGATCCCCAAAGGGCAGCGCGAGAAACGCAGCAAGTTCCGGCAACTCTACGCCGGAATCGACGTCGATTACGAAGTTGTACCGACGCCGGCGGCGAAACCCGTCAAGACGATCATGCCCAAACCGCTGAAGGAGACCAAACCCGCGAAGGTCGCCTGCCCGAACTGGCCTTTCGACGACGCCGCAGCCAAGACGCTCCAGGGATCCGACAACAAGCGGACAATAACCGTAACCGAAGGCGACAGGAAGCTTCAGATCGAGATGGTGCGCATACCGGCCGGCCAGTTCGTCATGGGCGATTCGGCGGGCGCGCTCGACGAAAGACCGATCTGCCCGGTGAAGATCGACAAGTCGTTCTGGATCGCAACGAAGATCCTCACCAACGCACAGTACAACGTGTTCGATCCGAAACACGACAGCAGATACCTCGATCGCGGGGGGAAGGACCACAGCAATCGGGGCAATCCGCTGAACCGGCCCACACAGCCGGCGATTCGCGTGACGTGGAATCGGGCGATGGCGTTCTGTGCGTGGATGTCGAAGAAGACAGGCAAGAACTTCTCGCTTCCGACCGAAGCCCAGTGGGAGTTCGCCTGCCGCGCCGGAGCGACCGCCGACAAGAGCGGTTCAAACGTCTGGGGCGCCGACCTGTTGAAGAGCCAGGGCGAGTGGACCCGCACGACATACAAACCGTATCCGTACGTTTCCACCGACGGGCGCGACGACGGTAAACCGTCGGGCAAGAAGGTCGTCCGCGGCGCTCACGGGCTCAAGACGCCCGCGACACGACGCGACACCTACCGCCTGAGCTACCAACCGTGGCAACCGGTATGGAACGTAGGCTTCCGAGTAGTCTGCACCGACGAAGACCTGAAAAGCATAATCGCAAACGCAAAATAGCGACGATGAACTGAAGACTTTCCACCACGGTAAGCACAGAAGATGCTGATGCGGAGACGACAACGGCTTTTCTTAACCACGGAAAGCACGGAAGACACGGAAAACTAACGACAACGGCGAAGACTGTTGTTACGACTTAAGGCTTCTTGCGTGTGGGAGGTGTGTGTATGTCGAAGTTGGTGTTCGCCGACGAGAGTTACGCCATACGGGGGGCCGTGTTTGAAGTCTACCGTGAAATGGGATCGGGGTTCCTTGAGGGCGTGTATCAAGAGTGCATGGAAAAGGAACTGATCAGGCGGAAAATTCCCTTTGAGGCCCAGAAGGGCTTATCGCTCAAATACAAGGGCGAAGCCCTGGACCAAGTCTACAAGCCTGACCTGTTCTGTTACGATAAGATCGTTGTTGAACTGAAGGCGGTGAAGAAAACGACTCCCGAACACCGCGCCCAGGTCATAAACTACCTTAAAGCCGCCAACCTCCAACTAGGCCTCCTGGTGAACTTCGGAGCACACCCAAAAGCGACAATCGAAAGACTAGTCCTGTAAACACGCGCCCCAGCCGCAGCCCAAGCCGCACGCCGTTGTCGCCGTTGTCGTTAATTTTCCGTGTCTTCCGTGCTTTCCGTGGTTAGAAAAACGCCGTTGTCGTTCGTCGTTCGTCGTTCGTCGTCGCCGTTACCAATCCTCAGCATCCGCGGTTAAATCCGTACACCGCTGTTCTCTCAGAGCCTTTGGATTTCGCTTGCGCAGGGGTCCAGGATCATCCTTGGTTTCTTCTTGCCCGGTTGGGCGTTGAACTTTTCCTTGCCCTTGATGATCGCCGACAACGCCTGGGCCCATTTGCGTTTCTGGTCGGGGTCTTTTGTGTACTTGGCGGCGGCTTTGATCTTGCCAGCCAGCGTGCGGCAGGTCTTGTGATCCCGCTTGCCGGCTACCGACGCCTTGAGTTCGGCGGTCAGGCGGTCCAGGAGATTCTGCATCAGTTCGGGTTCTTTGGGCAGGCGCTTACCAGCCAGGGAGGCGACTGTCGAAACCGACCTGTCAGTCGAAACCCGCATCCATCGCCCGAAGTACTTCTCGCGTCCTTCGGACTGCTTGAGGAGTTTCGCAGCCCACAGCCTTCGCTGCTTCTTGTCCTTGATCGCCGCTGCGGTAGCCTTGACCGCCTCGGCCATCAGCTTGCATGCGGTGTCGTTCGCCGTCGAGGCGACGACTCGGGTGTCGATCAGATGCTTCTTGAATTCGGCTTCAGTTTTGGTCAGCAGGACCGCCAATCCCTCAGTCGCCAGGCGGTATTTGACCATCGCCGCCGGTGCGTCGCATTTTTCGGTCTGCAGGAATGCGAACACCTCCTTCGCAGCGCGCTTGTCGGTAGGGACGTCCAGCTTTGCGATGCTCGCGAAGACCTTTGTCTTGACGGTTTTCGCGTACAGTCCGTCGGGCTTGCATCCGGCGGTGTCGCCTGCGGCCGTCAGCAGCGTTTGAAACGTTCGCCAGAAGTCGATCTGCTCTACGGGCGTGTTCGCGGCTGCCTGTGCGGCGTCGACGACTACGAAATTGTACGGATTGATCGCAAACCCGCCGGTCAGGAGTTTGCGGCCGGCGCCTTTCCGCTCGGATTCATCCAGAAGCTGATACGCGTAATACGCCATCATCGAGTCGCCGAACGCCTTGACGCCATGGTTAATCGCCCAGGCGATCGACTGGTGGTAGACCATAGGTTTCCGCGGATTGGGCTGTACGCCGAAACCCGGACGCCGAGCGTATTTTTTTCCCGCATCGCCGAAGTACCACCGGGCGAACGGGGTGGTCTTCTCATCCCCTCCGGTCGCGTACTGCTGCCCTTTGCAAACGAAACGCTTGGTCTTCGGATCGTACTGGAAGGCGACCATGGCGCAGTGTCCGGGCTGGATCGCCTGGCAGGCCGGGACGCCCAGAGCAACGTGACTCCGGGCGGAGATAGCGCCCATCGTCCCGCAGACTCCTCCGTCCTTGAGCATCATCTGCACGGTGTGATAGGTGAACGGGTGAGGCTTCAGGCGACGGGCCGACTGCATGTCGAACTGCTGGGCGATCCCGCCGATATACTCACCGTACTTCTTGAACTCGCCCTTGTCGCGGAACGCAACCCATCGTTCTTCGCGCTCGCGCAGCGGTTGGTTGTCGTCGACAAGCAGCGTCATGACCGCCCAGGGCGCCGTGACGGGAAACTGAGGCCACTTCCGCTTGTCCTTGAGGTCGGTCGGGAACTCGTATTCGTGGTTTCGAATAATGTAGGCGACTCGCTCCGCCGGCGTGGGAATGGGATCTCGCCCGGCGGGCAGAAGGCCCTTTGCTTCGTACGCGGAGCGGAACAGATTGTGAGCGTTGGCGATGCTCTTTCGCATGGCCCCACGAACGGCGTCGCGACTTTTCCAGTGGACCACCCTCTCGCCGCAGTCGATGTCCGTCGGATGACCCTTGGACTTCATGTAGGCGTTGAATTTGGTCTGGAGAGCCTTGGAGGCGATCACGTCGGCGGCGTACAGTGAGCGCTTGCGTTTCTCAACGACCGGGATCTTCTTGCCCTTGCGTTTCTTCGGAGCCGGGATAGCAATCCCGCGCTTGTCGTACTTCAGTTCGGGAACATCCTCCTTGTATCCGACGACTACTTCCTCTTCGATCGTGTTGCCGGCCAGGAAGTTGATAATGTGATCGTTCTTGTCGAGCTTGCGGCCGGGAGCTTTGGTGTCCACAGGCTTGCGCGGATCACCGCCGATAACGATCTTCAGCGGTTTTCGCGGAGTAATGTCAAACTCATATGCGCTCTTGGCGCCCACGATGGCGGCCGCTAGAGCGAGTTGGCGGTACTTTCTGAACTTCTCGACGCCCAGGTCCAGGCTCAGGGAATACAGACCGACCAGCACGTCGGCGGGCATATCGTGCCCGCCGTATACTCCCGCCTGGATTTCCGGATCGGAGTCGACCCACGCCAGGAACTCCTTCGGCAGCGATTTGCCCGCGGCTTTCAGATCGGCCGTCGCCCGGGCTCTTGCATAAGCAAGAAACGCACTCCGCACTTTCGGCGTGAATTTGTACTTCTCGGAAGCACAAGTCCTGAGCAGGTTGCTCTTGCTCGCTTCCGCCGAAACCATGCCCGCCATGACGCCCATCGCCATGACGAGTGAGATGAATGCAATTCTTCCGGTATAGCGCGTCATATTGTTCATTTTGGTCTCCGCTCCAGTTTGGTCCCGGCACCGTAGCTGTCCATTCTCTCTCGTTTTTGTCATCCTGCAAGCCCAAAGCCCCTTTTTCCGATCGCCTTGACTGGCGGCGGGTAATAGGCGAACATATGGGCGAGAGGTTTATGCGATGAATCATAAGATTTTATTGAGTATTGTTGCGGTTGGGTTGTTGGCTGGGTCGCTTTCGTTCGGCAAGGCCAAAGCCCCTGTTAAGAAGCCGGTCAAGAAACCGGCTCCCAAGCCGATGAAACTCGACGGAGCCAACTGGATCTGGTGGTCCGGAGAGAAGGGCAATCCCGCCGCCAACGCTCCGGCGTGCACGCGTTACTTCCGCAAATCGTTCGACCTTCCTGGCGATGTGAAAACCGCAAGCGCACGAGTGATCATAACCACCGACAACCTCTTTACGCTCTACGTGAACAACAAGGAGGTCGCCAAGAACGATTCGGCTCCGGATGACTGGAGCTTCCCACAGACCATCGACATATCCGACAAACTGATGAGCGGGCACAATCTGATGGTGGTCAAGGCGGCTAACACAGCAGCCGGTCCGGCGGGCCTGATCGTCAAAATGGTCGCCAGTTTCGGAGGCTCCAAGAACCTGACGGTGGTGACCGACGGGACGTGGAAGTCGATCGACAAGCCCGCCAAAGATTGGCACATAATCGATTTCGACGAAAGCCAATGGACAAAAGCCAAAGTTCTCGGCCGATACGGAATCGGTCCCTGGGGAACGCGACCCAGCGGAGGCGGGCGCAGGGCTCCGGTCCGTCGCGCGCCGGTCAAATACGAAAAGATCACCGACTTCTCCGGGCCGGTCTTCGAAAAGGGAGTAGTGTTCGTGCGCGGATACATCTCCCACGGTTCGCACGACAGGAACAACTACATCCAAAACGTTCGTCGCTCGCGCGCGTACTTCGAGAGCGACACGCCCAGCCCGGCGGCGCTTGGACGACAACTGATCGCACTGGTCCCGCTGGGTCCGAATGGGAAGGCGACTCTGCTGGCCGACGCAAAGGGCGGAATGATCGGCTCGCCGAGCGTATCGTACGACGGAAAGACAATTTACTTTTCCATGGCGCCCAAGGGCGAAGCGTACTACCACGTCTACAGCGTCTCGCCCGACGGGTCGAACCTGAAACAAATTACAGCGGGCCCGTTCCACGATTTCGACCCGACCGAACTGCCCGACGGGCGAATCGCGTTCAGCTCGACAAGAATCGGAAGCCGCGAAGAATATCACGGCGTCTACGCGTTCTCGCTGTTCGCCTGCGACAAGAAAGGACAGAACGTCGAACCGATCACCCAGCACATCGTGCAGGACCGCGAACCGCGAGTAACCGCCGACGGAGCGCTGGCGTTCATCCGCGGAGACAACTTCTTCGAGCGGGCGAAAGTAGAAACGCAGATCCACCAGACAAGAATAGACGGAAGCGCGGGCGTAACCATCCTGGGACCGGGGCGCAAACCGATCGCCTACAGCCGCTACGAAGCGGCTGAAGCGAACTCCAACTGGCTGAGAAAACACGGGTTCGGGTCCCCCGCCCCGATGGCCAACGGAAAAGTGGCTGCAATTTCGCAGCGCGGGCTGGTCGTCTCATCCCGACAGATCGGCGACCCGATCGCACCGGGCGGATTCATACCGTACGACTTCTCGCCCGCCGGCGACGGACGGTTCATCTGCACGGGCATCTCCAAACAACAGATCGTGATTCTGGACCCCGACAAGCAGACGGTGGCGATGGCGGCGACTATTTCGGAGATGGAACTGCCCGATCCCTCACCGGAAAATGCCTCGCGAGGATACTCCTCCGGTCTGCTGCATTCAGTCATGCATCTCGGTCCGCGGAAGAAACCGATAACCCCTCCTTCGATGATCGATCCGGCGGCCGCTAAGCGCGTCGACAAGACCGGATTCCTGTTCTGCCAGAACGCCCGCAACACGCTGCACCAGTCGGCGGACATTTCGCGGATCAAGGCGATTCGCGTGTTCGAGGGACGCCCGTTTACGCTGAACTCCACCAAGCACATTTACGTGCATCTCGGCGTGGAGGCCCAGGAGTTGGGAACTGCTCCGCTGGCTCCTGACGGTTCGTTTTACATTGAAGTGCCCGCCGACCGAGCCTTGGCGCTCCAGGCGATAGACGGTGAAGGACGGGCGGTAATAAATGAAATCACATGGATTTACACGCGTCCCGGCGAACAGCGGGCGTGCGTCGGGTGTCATACGCCCGCCGACACGATCACACCGGCCGCCACGCGATCGATGGCGCTGCGCGGGCGACCGCTGAAGCTCACCGGGCAAGGCGACCGCCACCGATATCGCGGGAACAACGGAGCCAACGGAGGCGTGCTGAACCTCCAGTTCGACAAGTTCCGCGAAGTAACCGGGATCAGCCAGTTCGTACAGGAACCCCTGACCCCCTCCCAAGCCGCCAAACCGATCCCATCGGGGCGCAAACAGGATTTGGACCGCCTGTTGGCGCTGGCGGGGAGCAAATCGGTCGACGAGAGACTCTCAGCCGTTCGACGCCTGGGACTAATGCGCGACCGTCGAGCCAACGAAGTTCTCACAGCAGCGCTCAAGGATGATTCCGACGAAGTGCGAGTAGCCGCCGCAATGTCGCTGTCGGCGTGCGGAACGTTCAAGCAGATCGCCCCGCTGAGCGCGGCGCTGAGCGACAAGCATCCGCTGGTCGCACAGGGCGCAAACGTCGCGCTGGAGCATCTGACCGGTCACAGCACGGAGTTCAACGCATACGACTCGGACCGCCCCGCACAGACCGCCAAGTGGACCGCATGGCTCAAAACCAACTCCCGCGAGAAGATCGAAACCTCCGCCATCGCCAAACTCGCATCCAAGGATGCCGCCGAAGTGCAGATGGCGATGGAAACTCTCGGACACATCGGTCGAGCCCCGGCGGCCGCAGCGCTGCGGGGCTGGCTTGCGAAGAATCCCGACGCCGAACTGCGACTAATGATGGCCGCCATGCGATCGCTGGGATATCTCAAGGACACCGGCGCGATCAAACTGCTTGCCGGAATCCTCGACGCCAACACCCTCAAAAAGATCGGACGCGGGCATCACGAATTCGGATTCCAGCAGAAACCGGTTTACCTGGCGGCGACTTCGGCTGAAGCCCTCGGTTGGATTGGAACCGAGGCGTCGGAAAAAGCCCTCGCCGCTTCGATGGCGAAGCTGACGCACTTCTGGAATTACAGTTTCCGATCAGGCGAGCACAGTTGGTTGATGGGCTGCACGCCGTCTGCAGTGCACTACCGAATACTCGAAGCGTTCGACGCGATGGCGACGACCGACACCAAAGCTCTGACCGACAAGATAGCGCGTTCGATCCCGATAGACACCGATCGGGCGCTGCTGTTCGAACCGGACGCCTATGAACTGCTGACCTCGCGAGTGGTCCAGCGCAGCGGAATGACGTCGACAGTGGTCGAGACCTGCCTGACGGTCCTGGGCGATAAGAGCGTCAAGGGCGATCCGGCTTTGAAGACCGCGGTAACCGCCTCGCCCCCGGCGAGTTCGACCAAACCGCTGGCCGCCGAACCGCGCGCCGCACAAGTGCTGTCGGTGGTTTGCATGTCGCGAAAATACGCGCCCAACATTCGCGAGGCGCTCGTGCGTTTCCGCGCCGCCCCCGAGTCCCGCAAACGGTCGTGGACCTGCTTCTTCCTGACCCGAGCGCTTAGCAAGCTGCGAGATCCCGGATCGGCGGACGCCCTGCTGGACGTGATCAACAAGGACCCCGCCGAAGCCAAACTGGGCATGAACCCCCCGCCGACGCACATCATGTACAAGGCGATGAAACCGTTCTATCGCGCGACGGCCGCACACGCACTGGGACGCATAGGCGACGCAAAAGCCGCCGACGCCCTCATGAAGATCGTCCAGGATTTCGACAACGCTCCGTGCGTTCGACAGCAGGCCGCGGTCGCACTGGGGCAGATCTGCGACAAAACACATCTGGACAAAATCAAGTCAATAGCGGAAAACTATCCTGAACTGGCGTCGCAGCGATCGCTGCTGGAAGCGTGCAAGGCGATCGAGCGGCGAGGCAGGTGACAAAACGTTCGAACCGGACGCACACAATTGAGTAACCGACCGATCGACAGGATCGGCCGGGGGATCGGCTATGACAATAGCGAAAAAACGACAGGCGCTCCTGCTGAGCATCGCACTGATTCCTATGGCGATAATCGCCGTACTCTATCGCCAATCGATGCACGGACTCGGACAGAGCCTCGCCAAGGAAACCAACGAGACCCTCAGACAGAACGCCTGCGATCAGTTGGAGAAACTCGTGTACGACTACGGTCGCATCGTCAATCGCGACCAGCGTGCTGTCGAGCGCGCCGTGGAAGTCCAAGTCGCCGCCGTCCAAGCCAGGCTCGCCAAACCCCCGCCGCCCTCTCCTAGAATCCTCTTTTCATCCGATTACGACAACAAGAAGGACCTCCCGGACGATATGGCTCCGTCGAAGAAACACCTGCGACTGGGCGCAGACGGGAAGTTTCGCCCGGTTCAGGTCACCTACAGCGACCAGGTGTATTTCCTGGCCCGCGACGCCGACGCTGAGACCGCGGCGGCCGACATGGCGCGACTCTCGACCATGCCCAAAGAGTACCGCCGCACCTACGAACTGAACCCGACGATCATGTACTGGCAGTACACGAGCCTGGAAAGCGGGTTTCATACGTCCTACCCCGGACACGGAGGATACCCCGCAGAATACGATCCGAGAACGCGAGAATGGTACCTCGGCGCCAAAACGACAGGATCTCTCGCATGGTACCTCATGCCCGACGTCTCGACGCGAACCGTTACGCTCTGCGCCGCTGCACCCGTGCGTAAACCGGACGGTTCTTTCGCGGGCGTAACCGCCATCGACGTGCCTCTGGCGTCGGTGCTGAACCTGTTGATACTGCCCGAAGCGTGGAGGCCGAATTCCGAAGCGATGCTCATTATCCCCCCCCCGGTTGAAGCAAAGCTCGAGGGCAAACTGCTGATCCTGGTTCAGAAAAGTTATCAGCAGCACAAAGACGACTGGAGGCAATCGCAGAAAATCCAGATCCTGGAATCGTCCGACACCGAGGAACTGGCCGCCCTTACCGCCGACATCAACGCCGGAAAACCCAATGTAAGGCGGATGAAGTACAAGGGACGCGACTCGCTGTGGGCCTACGGACATCGCCCCAATACGAGCGAACAGGCCGCTGCCATGGTCATCGTGCCTTACGACCAAATCGTCGCACAGGCCCAAAACGCCGAGCAGCGCGTGCTGGACCAGACCACCGGGCTGCTGCAACTGATCGGCGTGATAATGGCGGTTGTCCTGCTGGTGGTTATAGCAACCGCCCTGGCTTCGGCCAGGAAGCTCACAAGACCGGTGCTGGCGCTTAGCGAGGCGGCGGGCAAACTGGCGGGCGGAGATTTCAGCGCCTCGGTCGAAATCAGAACGGGCGACGAGATGGAAACCCTGGGCGATATCTTCAACGATATGGGACCCAAGCTGCGCGAACGCGAGAAGATGAAGCAGTCGCTGGAAATGGCGATGGAAATCCAGCAGCATCTCCTTCCGCAGGGCTCTCCGCTGGTCGACGGATTCGACATCGCCGGAAGAAGCATCTACTGCGACGAGACCGGAGGCGACTACTACGACTTCATCGAACTTGCCGAACTGGGCTCCGGGCGCCTGGGGATCGCTCTGGGCGACGTAAGCGGGCACGGCATAGGCGCCGCGCTGCTGATGGCCGCAGCGCGCGGAGTGCTGCGGTCCCACGCGGCCAGACACGGAGCCAATCTCGGCGAGCTGTTTGAAACGCTGAACCGCCACCTGGTGCGAGACACCGGTGAGGGGCAGTTCATGACGCTGTTCTACGCTGTGCTCGACGCGGAGAAACGATCGCTGGTCTGGACGTCGGGAGGACACGATCCGGCGCTGTGGTTGCAGGACGCAGACGGAGATATCGAGGAACTGCCCAACACGGGCATCCCGCTGGGAATCCTTCAGGACACCGCGTACGAACAGGCCGGACCGATCGAACTGGCCTCGGGCGACATTGTACTGGTCGGAACCGACGGTATCTGGGAGGCCAGAAACACCGATGGCGAGATGTTCGGTAAGGATCGCCTGCGAAAGCTCCTGAGCGACTCATCGGAAACATCGGCCTCCGAGATACACGATACGATCGTCGAAGCAGTCCGCAACTTCCGCCAGGCCCGTCCCCAGGAGGACGACGTGACTCTGGTGGTGATCAAGGCCTTGTAGTCCAATCGCCCCGCCGAGAGCCCCGCAAGCCCCATTTCGACGCTCGAACCGGTAAACTAACTGGAATTTACCGGTTACCATCCCATTTTCCGGCCCACTATGTTAGGAACAGGTTCTGCTATGTATCGCAAAACACGCGGAAATATCGCCCGATCGCGTAACCCGGACCAGCGCCCGTGCGTACTAAATGTACGAGCAGGTGCGGTATCGGACCGCGCTGGCAAATCAGACTTCTAATCCGACAGAACGTAAAGTAAAGGAGTTGCAATGTTTAGAACCTTATTGTCCGTCGTAGCGATCGTGTCGATCGCTGGGGTAAGTCTCGGGCAGCCCGCAGCGACAAAAACCGACAAGAAAGCTCCCACCGACGCCAAAACCGTCAAAAAAGCCCCAACCAAGAAACCCGCCTACGATCCAATCGCCGAGCGAGCCAAGTTTTTCAAGATAGCCGGCAAAGATAACGAGCTGGACGCCAAGGAATTCGCCGCCGCACTAGCCAAAGTCACCGACAAGGGAACCGGGTTCGTGCGCAAGGGCGACAAGTGGTCGGCGCTGCTGCAATACGACAAGAACAAGAACAGCAAGGTCGACTGGTTCGAGGCCGACGCCTTCAGGAAAAAAGCCCGCAGAAGCGGAAGAACTTCCTCCAGACGCGGAGGCGAAATCACCGATCCGGAGACCATCAAGAAGTTCGACAAAGACGGTGACGGAAAGCTGAACTCTGATGAAAGACGCGCCGCCTGGGGCGAGCGCATGGAAACAAGACGCCAGGAGTTCATGAAGCAGTACGACACCAACGGCGATGGGAAGTTCGACGAGAAGGAACGCGAGGCCATACGCGACAGTTTCCGCAAACGAATGGAAGACTGGGGCCGCCGGCGCACCGAACGCCGCTACGACAAGGACGGCGACGGAGAACTCAACGCCGAAGAAAAAGCGGCGATGGAAAAAGGCGAGGCCGAGCGCGCCGCCGAACGAGACAAGCGTCGCAAGGAGTTCATGGACAAGTACGACAAGGACGGTAACGGTGAGCTTAGCGACGAAGAACGGCGCGCCGTAGGCGAAGACATGCGCCGCAGATGGACCGAACGCCGCTACGATAAGGATCGCGACGGAAAGCTCAACGAGGAAGAGAAAGCTGCGATGGAAAAGGGCGAAGCCCAGCGAGCCGCCGAGCGCGCCAAGCGAACCGCCGAGTACATAAAGAAGTACGATAAGAACGGTGACGGTAAGGTCGACGACAAAGAACGCCCGCAGCGAAGGAGTTTCTTCGGGCGTCGCAGTCGCCGCAGTGGAAACAGTGGAGGCTCCAGGGACGGGCAATAGCCTTCGACCGGGACATACCGGAGTTTAACTAACTCCAGAAGACGGACATCGTTGCGGCGGCCGGGCGATTCAGGGCGAGATATCGCCGAATCGCTCGGCCGCTCGCGACAAGAGAATCGCATGGTGCGGTCCTTCTTACCGCGTCGCGTGAGCAGGAATATCATGCTGACTGCAGCGTTAAGCGCATGGTCGACTAAGCAGAAAGCCTTAATATTGCCGATGATGATGTGACAGGCGGTATGGGCGGCGTTCGTCTATAGTTAGACAGGCGCAAGGTCACCCGACACACAGGGAAAATATAACGATGAGTATTGCCGAAATCCTCCTGGAAAAGGGTCTCGTTACTCCGGCCCACTTAACCCAGGCCATGGAGCTTCGCAGGACCGATGGTCTGCGTCTCGACCGTGCGCTGGTCCAGATCGGTTGCCTGACCGAAGAGGAACTCCTGGAGGTTCTTTCCGAGCAGTTGTCGATCCCGCTGATCGACCTGGCGTCGGTGGAAATCAGCAACGACGCCCTTAGCGCCATTCCTCCCAAACTGGTGTTCCGCAAGAACATCGTTCCGGTCTCTCGCGAGAACGGTACGCTTACGGTGGCGACCTCGGATCCGTTTGACCTTTACTCGTTCGACGAACTTCGCCTGCTGACGGGTCTGGAAATCAATCCGGTGCTCGCCACGCAGGATGAGATATCCAAAATCATAAAGGCTCATTTCGGCGTGGGTGGAGACACCATCGACGAGATGATGAGCAGCGACGACCTGGAAGTTATCTCCGAAACCGCCGAAGGCGCTGAAGATCTCGTCGAGATGGCCCAGGAAGCCAGCGTTATCAAGCTGGTTAACGAGATATTCGTCGAAGCGATAGGCGAGCGGGCCAGCGATATCCACATAGAACCGTACGAAAACGACTTACACGTGCGATTCCGCATCGACGGAGTGCTCCAACCGGCGTCGGTACCACCGCAAATCCGCTCGTTCCAAGCCGCCATAATAAGCCGCATCAAGATCATGTCGAACCTCAACATCGCCGAAAAACGCCTGCCCCAGGATGGACGAATAAAACTCCAGGTCGGCGGGAGACAGATAGATATTCGCGTCAGCGTTATCCCGATGCTCTTCGGTGAGGGCATCGTGATGCGTATCCTCGACAAGTCCACGGTAATGTTCACCCTGCCGGAACTGGGCATGGATGACAACACCTTCGGTATGTTCAACGAACTTATCGCCCAACCGCACGGGATCATCCTGGTCACCGGACCTACCGGAAGTGGTAAAACGACAACACTTTACGCAGCGCTGCAGGAAATCGTCAGCGACGAAATCAAGGTTCTGACCGTCGAAGACCCCGTCGAATACCATCTCGACGGGATCAACCAGATCCAGATCAACCCGAAAATCAACATGACCTTCTCACGCGGTTTGCGGGCCATCCTGCGACACGACCCCGACGCGGTCATGATAGGCGAAATTCGAGACGCTGAAACCGCAGAAGCCGCTATCCAAGCGTCACTTACAGGCCACCTGGTGCTCTCGACACTGCACACGAACGATGCATGCTCAGCACCCACGCGACTACTCGACATGGGCGTCGAACCGTTCCTGGTGGCAAGCACGCTCGCTGGAGCGATGGCGCAGCGACTTGTAAGGGCGATTTGCCCCGAGTGTAAGGAATCGTACCTGCCCGATCGCGATCAGTTGCCCCGGGACCTCGATATGGAGCTGCCCGAAGGCGCCGAGCTCTATCGCGGAGTCGGTTGCCGAAAATGCCGCAACACCGGATACCACGGTCGGAGCGGATTGTTTGAACTTATGGTTGCTAATGAAGTTATAAGAGAAAGAGTAATGTCCCGAGCACCGACCAGCAAGATAGTCGCCGCAGCCGCAGAGAACGGCATGCACATGCTGCGGGCCGACGGCTGGGATAAAGTCAGAGCCGGAGTAACCACTCCCGCTGAAGTCCTCCGAGTTGCCTGCGGTTAACGACGGGCAATTGGCAATTGGCGATTGGCAATTGGCAATTGGCGACGGCTTGCGGCAACGACAACGGTCAACGACTTTATGACTGACAAGATATATAGCAATCCTAAGATTAACGATTACAGAGATTTAGTGGCCTGGCAGACTGGTCGGGCCTTGGTGAAGCGGGTTTACGGCGCTACTGCGCTGTTCCCGGAGAATGAGTGTTTTGGATTGATCCGGCAGATTCGCCGGGCTGTGATCTCCGTACCGAGTAATATCGCCGAGGGCTACGGGCGCGGAAGCCTGGGAGACTACATCCGCTTCCTGCAAGTAGCCCGAGGAAGCTTGTTTGAACTGGAAACGCAGATCATTGTCGCAAATGATCTTGAATACCTGACCGAAGAACAGACGAATTCACTAACCGAAGACATACAACAATGCGCTCGGATCCTACAAGGTCTGATCGCAAGCCTGAAAAGGAAACAGTAATTGAGTAGTTAGCATCTAAAGTCTTGACGTCACATCCGCTAACGTTGCGGTTGTGGCGACCCAAGGCGTTGCCAATTGCCAATTGCCAATTGCCAATTGCCAGATTTTGTCTTTACAGCCCGAACCGCCGGCGGCGAGGAAGTCACCGGTAATATGCAGGCCGACAATGAGTCTGCGGTTGTCTATGCGCTGGGCGAACGATCGCTTTATCCGGTAAATGTGGCTGAAAAGACCAAATCCGGACGGATCGGCGCCAAAACGAGCGGTAAGATCCGCCGGAGAGACGTCGGCGTGATGTACGGGCAACTGGCCGACCTGCTCGGCGCGGGCGTTCCCATGATGCGAGCTCTTGAGATCATCGCCCGCTCGGGAATGCGCGGCCGGTTGTCTGAAGTAATGCTTGACTTGCGTCAGGACGTATCTGCCGGCAAGACGCTTACCGAATCCATGGAATCACACCCCGACGCCTTTACACCGTTGCATGTGGCAATGGTGAACGCTGGTGAACACGCCGGTTTCCTTGAAGACGTACTTAACGATCTGTCCAATTTCGTCGAACGCCAGGACGACCTCCGCAACAAGGTCCGCGGCGCGATGATATACCCGATGATACTGTCGTTTGTGGGCCTTCTGGTCGTATGTCTGATGCTCGTGTTCGTCGTGCCCAAGCTGAAGGAACTCTTCCAGGATGTAACCGACATGCCGGTGCTTACGCAAATAGTATTCGGCGCCAGCGACCTGTTGGTCGAAAACACCCTCCTGGTGATATGCATCGTGATTCTGGGCGTAACCTGCATCGTAGGCGCGTTGAAAAGCCCAGCCGGGCATCGCCTGTGGGAGCGGTGGAAACTCAAGGTCCCGATTCTGGGCAAAACCATATGCGTAGTTGCGATCACGCGGTTCTGCCGAATCCTGGGCACGATGCTTGCTAACGGGGTTCCTATCCTCAAAGCACTGGATATCGCCAAGGACGCCACCGGTTCGGAAGTACTCGGGCAAAGCATAGAAGACGCCGGAGACGCCGTTCGTGAAGGTCAACCGCTGGCCGATCCGCTGCGATCGAGCGGGCTGGTTCCGGTGGAGATAGTAGAGATGATCGCGGTGGCTGAGGAGTCCAATCAGCTCGACCGCGTACTGGTCCAGGTGGCTGATACTGTGGAAAAACGCACCAACCGACAGGTGGACACCGCAGTGCATTTGATCGAACCGATCATACTGGTGTTAATGGCGCTAATGGTTGGGGCTATAGCTCTTGCGCTGTTATTTCCGATATTTACTATGGCCGATCAGTTTAAATAAACGATAGCAGTAAACTGCGATCGGGCGGTGAGCAACGCGCCCGGATCGCAATACGAAATCTGAAAGGAAAAGAACAATGATGAGACGGAACAGAACAACTCGCGGGTTTACGCTTGTCGAGGTGCTGCTGGTAATTGCGATTCTTGGCGTTCTGGCCGGAGTGTTTGTCGTAACGATGAGCGGGCGTTTTGCAAAATCAAAAACGGATGCGGCCGACCTCCTTATCACGGCGGTCATCATACCGAAACTCGGAGAGTACAGCCTCGATCTGGGCAACTACCCCACCGAGGAGGAAGGCGGTCTCAGCGCTTTGGTAAGCGCCCCGGCGTTCGACGACGATTCCAAAGCCGGTAAGTGGGCCGGACCCTACATAAATAAAAAGCAGCTCAAGGACCCCTGGGGCAACGAGTTGGGATATGAAGTGGTGGAAGAAGAGCAGGGCGACACCACCAGGCAGGTGATCCACGTGTGGTCTTTCGGACCTAACGGTGAGGATGACAGCGGTGAAGGCGACGACATCAAGAGCTGGGATGACGAGGACGACGGCTGATACGCCGCCTATAGATAATATATGTTTCGTAACAAACAAAGTCGCCCCGGGCTCGTAATCTTGAGTCCGGGGACGCGACGTAGAGGGGATTGCGGAATCCCCGCGCCGTTCGTACGCCCAAATCGCACTGTTTCAGGGGGCTTTACACTGCTGGAAATCATACTGGTTATTGCACTTATCGCGGTGATTATGGCTGTCGGTATTGTCTCGGGAACCGCCTCCACCGAACGCAGAAAGTTCCAATACGCTGTAGACCGTCTGGAGACCACGCTGCGAATGGCTCGCGCCGAGGCCGCCAACCAGGCCCGACGCATACGCCTGGCGTTCGATGAGGAAACTCGGCTTCCGAAAGTGCTCTGGGAGCCTAACCCGCTGACCGAACCGGAGCAATTTGAACCGTACACATCGTGCTCGTGGTTGTCCAGAGTGCCCACCGACAAGATCGCAATCACCAGGTGTCGGGCCACGGGACCAGACGGGAAACCGCTGGACGAAGCGCCCACCAATCTCGGAGACGAAGAGAGCGACGAAGAGATGCAGAGCATCACGTTCAGGCAGGACGGCTCGAGCGATTCGGTTCTAATCGAGATCGAGTCAGTCGACCTGGGCGATACGCTGCGCGCAGCGATAAAACTGGACGGAGAGAACAGCATCATCAAGACCAAGATCCTCTACGGTCAGGCCGAAGACGACGAGGAAGATCCCTTTGCGGACGAGGAAACTGACATCACGGAACAGTAGCAGCGGTATGGTGCTGCTGGAAGTTGTATTGGCGACCGCGCTGTTTGCGACAACAGCGCTGGTTATCCTGGGCGGTTTGCATGCGTGCTTCCGGTCTCTGGGGAAAATGCAACTGGAATCCCAAGCCGCCGACCTGGCGCTCAGCAAGGCCTCCGAGGTGCATATTGGTCTTGTCGCCCCTGAAGACGACGGGCCAAACGAATACGAGGAAGATGAAGAACTGATCGACTGGACTTGGGAGATTGTCACCGAAGAGGTCGAGGTCGACATGGAGCAGACCGAAGCCCCCCCATTGTTGCAGGTGCAGGTGATCATAACCAACATTCCGTCCGGTTATACGTACACTACGCGGTTCCTGATACCCGAACCGCCGGAAGTCGAAGAAGAGGAAGATTCCGAGGAACTGGCGGGAGGACCGGCGCCATGATCCTCCAGACCAACCATATCCGCAGTAAGCGCAGCATATCCGCAGGCTTCACCCTGCTGGAGGTGGTGCTCGCAATCAGCCTGATCGTAAGCCTTATGGGCTCGGCGATCTGGTTCACCCGGAATATCGCCTCAGCCAGAGACAAGATAAACAACAAGGCCCAGGAGATCGTATCGCGAAGGTCGCTAATGCGCCGGATAACCAAAGAACTGCGATGCGCCATGAGTATGCGAAGGCTCGGACTGGGCATCGCAGGAGAGTCCGACTATATCGCGTTCGTAACCACGTCCCTTCCCGGACGGTCGGTATGGGTCGACCGGAACATTCTCGACCAGCCCGTCCCTCCGGAAACCGACATACAACTGATCACGTACCGCCAGGCGATCGTAGAGGATGAAGAAGGCATGGAGGAAATCGTAGGCATCGAACGCACCTGCCAGAAACTCCTGGACGCCCCCGAAGCCGAAGAAGGCGAGAATATCCGCGTGGCGATGCTCACAGAGAAACTGAAGTACCTTCGGTTGCGGTATTTCGACGGGGAATCATGGACCAAGGTCTGGACCGCCGATCGCGGACTTCCGCTGGCGGTCGAAGTGACGATCGGAGACGAACCGGTCTACGAAGAAGAAGGCGAAGCCGCCGACACGGAAACCGAAGACACCGAGCCCGAAGAGTACCTCGGAATAGCGTCAAGACGCCTGATCCATCTTCCGCTTTCGGTAATGAAGACACAGGGAACGATCATCCGCGGCGGACCGGGGGGCGGCAGGTAAGTTATGACTTACGAACCTACAATCCGCAGCCGCAGATCTCGCCGAAGCCCCGCACGGGCCGCGGGCATGGTGCTATACGCAATCCTGATGATCACAGCAATAGCAACCATGATCGCAGCATCAATGATGTTCCGCATGCGGGCCGAAGTCGCGGCGTCCAGTTCATACGTACGAGGCGACCAGGCCTGGTCGGCTGCGTTCAGCGGAATAAGGCAGGTGATGGCGATACTGGCCCAACCGCCGACCGAGGGCGGTAATTACGACAATCCCGACCTTTACGCCGACCAGTTTGTCTGCGAAGACGCCGGGGATCAGTGGTACTTCACAGTCTACGCTTACAACGAACAGGATCCCGAGACGGTGCGTTACGGCGTGACCGACACCGCGGCGCAGATCAACCTGAACACGGCCCCGCGAACAGTGCTCGAAGCCCTGCCCAACATGACGCCCGAACTGGTCGACTGCCTCCTCGATTTCCGAGATTCCAATGATGAACCGGAGGAAAACGGAGCCGAACAGGAATACTACAACCAGCTGTCTCATCCGTACGCCATCCGCAACGGAAGCCTTTCGACTGTCGAAGAACTGCTGCTCGTGAAGGGATTCGACGGGACGCTGGTGTACGGTGAAGACGCCAACTTCAACGGACTGCTCGATCCCAACGAGGACGACGGTGAAGACCACCATCCCGACGACGACGGAGACGGAATACTGAACCGGGGACTGCGGTCGATGCTGACGACGATTTCTTACGGCGCGAACATAGATAACGAAAACAAGCCGCGCATAAACATCAACGCCAAGATCGACAGCCGAGCCCTCCGCCAGGCGGTCGGAAGGTCGACCGCTGAGTTCATCGAGTTCTGCCAAGCCGGCGGGAAGAAGTTCACTCATCCCAGCGAATTGCTGAACATGAGCTACACCGCCAGGAGTTCGGGCAGTCGGCGCGGACGCGGAGGCAGCCGCAGCCGCAGCGAGACACGACGATCGCCCGTCAGTTCATCCGGCGAGTTGGCGACTGTCCTGGACAAACTGTCGGTCTCCAGCAGCAGGGTCTTTCTGAATTCGGCGATCAACGTCAACACGGCCTCACCCGAAGCGCTGCTGGCGGTTCTGGGCTCCGACAACTCCGACCTGGTCGACCGGATAGTTTCGATCCGCGCCGATCTAACGCCCGAAGAGAAGGCCACCACCGCCTGGTTGTACGCCAACGATCTGGTCGGCTCGGAGAAGTTCAAGACAATAGCGCCGAAACTAACGACGCGCGGTTTCCAGTTTCGCGTTCAGGTTATCGGTTTCGGCGTAAACAGCGGGCGTTACTGCGTGCTGGAAGCAATAGTGGACCCAATTGGAAAGCGGGTGCTTTATCTCCGCGATCTGACGAATCTGGGCATGCCTTTTCCCCTGGAAATCGTACAGGAGCAAGCTGGCGACTAATGGCATCATTAACCGACAACGCGATAATCAGGAAGTTCAAGGAGCGGCTGAAACCGGCCGTACCCAAGCATTTCATAGCGATTGACTTCGACAGCCGATCCGTACGCATAGTTCACGCACGCGCCGCGGGCAAGGTCAGACGCATAGACACGCTTTATTCAAACGCCATGCCCGAAGACCTCGACCTGGACAACGCCCAGGCCGTCGGTAAATTCCTCGGTGTGACGCTGAAGGATTTCTCGAAAAACGCCAAGACCTCTCTAAGCCGATGCGGCGTGCTGATGAGCGTGCCCCGACGAAAAGCCGTTCTCAAACCGCTGACCCTGCCCCCGGGAACCACACCGGACGAAATGGCCTCCATGGTCCGATTCCAGGTCGAAAAAGACCTGCCGTTCAACCCCGAAGAATCCGTCATAGATTTCACCGTCACCAGTCACCTCGATCTTACCGAATCGGCCAACGGACCGGACCAAACCGCCGGCGTGGGCGTGCTCGTCGGAGCCGTCGCCACCGAAGTGGTCGAACATTATCGCCAAATAGCCGAAGCGGCCGGCGTGAAACTAAGGCGGCTGGGCCTGAGACCGTACGCGAACATGAAATGCGTTGACGCCTGCGTGCGACGCACCGAAGACGAGACCGTGATGTCCGTTCACATCACAAGCAACGAAACCGAAATCAACGTGCTGAAGGGCAATTCGCTGGCGTTCTGCAGATCGGCGGTGGTCGACATTCTGACCGAAGAGTCCGAAGGGCGGACCAAGGCGGTCGACTCGGTCGTCCGAGAGATAGTCCGCAGCGCCCACAGCTATAGTTCCGCACAACATCACGGTGATATCACCGCTGTGCTGATCTCAGGGGGCACGGGAATCGAAGCCGAAGTGCTCAAACGCGTAGAGAGCAAGCTGGGAGTCCAGTGCGAGTCGCTCTCCCCGGCCGGAGCGATGGACCTGCCCACAAGGAGCGACGCGTCGGCGTATTCGGCGACGATCGGTCTGGCGATAGCACACCAGGGTCAGGCCCTTCCGTTCGACTTCCTGAATCCCAAGCAGCCTCCGGTGAAACGCGACGCCAGAAAAGTGCGAGCGGCGCTGATAGCGACGGCGGCGGCTGTGTTGATCCTCGCCATAGGCACAGCGGTGTATGCCCACCGCAGCGGATTGAGAGAGACTCTGGACGGATACAAAAAGCGGGAGGAAGCTCTCAAAACCGCCACGAAAGGCCAAAGCGCCCTGGCCCGACGCGTTAAGACAGTCGAAGCATGGCTGAAAGCGCGCACCAACTGGGTGGACCACTTGGCGCTGATAAGCCAACTGGCTCCGAGTTGTGAGGAGCTGTACCTTCGCTCCAGTTTCAAAACCGAACGAAAAGGCACGATAACTTTCAAAGCCTACGCTAAAGGACATCAGGTGCTGGACGATTTCAAGGCCCGTCTGGCCGACGTGGGATACAACCCGCAGTCCGCCGGTTCGGGACCCAGCGACAGGGGCGATTACACGCACAGTGAAGAAATCACCCTCACGGTCAAGCCCGGGATGAAGGTGGACCTGACCAAACACAAACACGCCCCGCGACCGGCGGATGACGATTCCGCCCGCCAGTTGCGAAACGGCTCCTCGTCGGGTGGTTCCAGAACCGGAGGATATCGCAGACCGACGGGATCCGACAGATCCAGCAGATACGGAGGGTCCAGGCGATGAATAAACGCGAAAAGATACTGGCGTACATAACCGGCGGGATGATCTGCGTGATCGTGCTTTACACATTTGTGAACAGTCTGATCCTCGCGCCGACCGAGTCGCTCCATGAGAGCATCCGCAGTGCAAAGAAACGACTCGCCAAGTTAACGCTGACCAGCAAGACCGTGGAACGTAATAAGACCCGCCTGAAGGGCCTGGCCGCTCGCACATACGGAAGCGTCGATACCGACGTACGCAACGCGACCTTCGGTTACCTGATGGGCCTGCTGGACCGCAGCGGTCTTACCAGCGAAGGCAAGGGCGTAACCAAGGGCAATACGAAAAACTCCGGTGATCTGCGCGAAATCGCGTGGCGGGTCGTCAAGAGCGGGAAGATGGAGCATATCCTTAATCTCCTGTACATGCTCGAAGAAGACCCCGCCCTGCACCGGATCGAGAATCTGTCTATCTCAACACGGGATAAGGACGGACCGTTTAAGGTCGAATTCGACTACATAGCGCTTTCTCTGGCGACCAGCAAGGGTCCGCAGTTCACTTCGACGCGTCCGACCGACATGAAAGTCGCCGTCGACATGAAATCCGATCGGCGGAAACGCTACGATGTTATTCCCGAGCGGGACATTTTCCGACGTTACATCAAACGCGTTGATCCGCCCAAACCCCCGCCGACAGTCGTGGTGAGACCCAAACCGATCCCAAGAGACGTGCCGAAACCTCCCCCAACCGAACCAAAGCCCAGGTACAGGATATGCGCACTTCCCACGTTCCTGGGGCAACCGGAAATCTGGGTCGTCAACGAGATCGACGAGACCGGCGCGGTCCACAAGTACAAAGAAGGCGAGAAGCTCATGGGGTGGGACATCGTCATGGTCGATTACAGAACACTGCCGGACCCCGACAACCCGGAACTGTTTTCACCAGCAAGAGTTATAGTCCGAATTGATTCGGATTACTGGGCGATTGAGGGTAACCAATACGTCAACGCAAAACGAATCCTCAAAGGCCCGGACCTGCCGCAGGTGCTTCGCATCGCAAGCGGCGGGATAGACCAACCGTAACGCTCAACAAAACCACAATGCGTGTGTTTTGAAAAACTAGGAGCCCAGACGGGCTCAGGAGTTGTGATATGCGATATTTGCAGTTAACTTGCGCTTTCATCGTCGCTGGTCTCGTAGCGACGGAACCTTTGCTTTCGGCCGCTCCGAAGGCGAAAAAGACGCCGACCACTCAACCGGCGACGAAGGCTGCGCCCGCGCCAACAACCAAACCGGCGACAAAGGTCGTGACAACTTCGCCCGCGACCCAGCCGACGACACAACCGGCTGCAAAGGAGCCCACCACTCGCCCTGCGGTGAAGATACCCAGGCCCGAGACCAACACGGTTCGCTTCAATTATCACGAAACCCCGTACACAGACGTCGTCAAGCGATTCGCCCAGATGGCCAACAAGCCACTGATAGGCGATGTTGCTATCGAAGGCAAGCTTACGTTCATGGACGCCGAACCGTACACGTACGAAGAGGCGCTTGATACGTTGAACATCATGCTGGCGATGCGCGGGTTCCGCCTGATGGAGTTTGGGCGGTTCATGCAGCTCACGCCGCTGGCGAAACTCCCGGAGATGCCTCTCAAGATCATCCGCGGGCTGGACAACACCAAGAAGCTCCGCGGTGGAGAGATCGCCACCGTGCTCCTCCCGCTGAAGTCTCTGGAGGCCGACGCAGCCGCCAAGGCCGTCGTGCGAATGGTCTCGGCGTACGGGTCGATCACGCCAATGCCTCGCGGACGCGGTGTCATAATCACCGACAACATCGACAACATTCGACGGGTCAACGAAATGCTCAGCGCCCTGGACGGAGACGAGCAGCAACCGCAACAGAGCATACACACCGTTGTGATGGAGAACGCATCGGCCGAAGATGCATCCAAAATCGTAGGCAAGCTCTTCGGATCCATGGGAATATTCTCAAAGACCGTCTACTCCGAACGATACCGGCGCGCGGTGCCCACACCGGCGGATTCAAAAGACGTTGTCAGCGTCAATCCCGACAAGAGAACCAATTCGATTATCCTCGTCGGAATGCCCGACAAGATCGCGATGGCCGAGACTATGCTCAAACAGCTCGACATCAAGGAAGGCGCCGGCGACACCGAAGTGCGCGTCTTCCAGTTGAAAAACGCCAAAGCCGACACCGTAGCGAAAATGCTCACCCAGCTAACCGGAACACCGGTGCGATACTACACGTCCAAAGACGGCAGCCGCAGACCCGTACCTTCGCCCCCCGGTGGGAAAGACACCACCAAAGTAGTCGCTGACGAAGTTGGAAATCGCATTATCGTCTCCGGAACGGCCGCTGACATCGAACAAATCTCCGCGCTGATCGAGAAGCTCGACAAGGGCGTGGATCTCACAGATGGGATGAGAATCTTCCGCCTGAAGAACGCCAACGCCGAACAGATCTCACAGATCGTAATCAGGGCGACGGGAAAACCCGACTCCAGAGGCAACTGGAAAAGTACGCTGCAGGTAAGCCCCGACGGACGCACAAATTCACTTATCGTTGTCGGCTCGCCAACTGAGGTTAAAGTCGCCGCCGGAGTCATCGAGGAACTCGACCGCACGCCGGAGTCCGAGCCGTACGAAATCCACGTCATCCAACTCAAAAGCGGAAACGCCGAAATACTGGACAAGGCTCTGGAGAACCTCTTCGCCGCCAGAAGCGGACATCAGGCGGGAATCCCCGGTTTCCGCGTCGAGGCCGACAACTCCTCGAACTCGCTGATGATCTCAGTGCCTCCCGCTCACTGGAAGAAAGTCCAGGAAGCGATCGAGAAGCTCACTAAGATCGCCGACTCATCGGCCGTCCCGCCGACACGCGTGATCAAACTCAAATACGCAACCGCCAAGGAACTGGCCTCCACGCTCAAAACGCTTTATCCGTCGTCAAAGTCCTCGCGATACGACACGCCGGGAATCACCCCGGTGAACATCGCATACAACACATCGTCGAACTCGCTGGTGATTTCGGCCAGCGCTGAAGATCTCGACTCGATATCGGCGCTGATCGCGTCGATTGACGTCGAAAAAGCCGCAGAAGTAGATCCGATCAGAATAGTACACCTCAAGAGCGCCAGCGCCGACAAGGTCGCTTCAATGCTCACGAGAATGCTGCCTGCAACGCCCGAAAGAGAAGTGCCCGACGTGTTCATCCAGGGCGACAACGTAACCGGGACGCTGCTGATAAGAGCCCCTGAAGCAAAGTGGAAAATGCTCGACGAGATGATCAAGAAACTCGACCAGCTCACCAAGGGGCAGGTCGAAACACGGGTGATAAAGCTCCAATACGCCAGCGCCAAAGACCTCGCGGCCACACTGCAGGGAATTTACGGCAACTCCGGGAATTCGTCGTCCAGATCGAGCTACTCGTCATACTCTTCGTACAGATCCTCGCGGTACTCATCCTACTCGACACCTTCGACCCCCAAAGTCAGCGCCACCCCGGGCGTTCCGGTGACCATCTCGTTCAACACTGACAGCAACGCGCTGGTGATCTCCGCCAGTCCGCAGGACCACGAAGCAATTGCGGCGCTGGTCAAGTCGATAGACGTAGAAAAGTCCGCCCAGATCAACCCGATCAGAATAGTGAAACTCAACTCCGGAAACGCCAACAAAGTCGCCACGATGCTGCAGGAAATGCTCCCGCCCAAGAAACGCGGTGAGGAGCCCGACGTGTTCATCCGCGGTGACGAACACACCGGAGCGCTGATGATCAGAGCGCCCGAAAGCAAGTGGGAGATGCTGAACAAGCTGATCTCCACGCTTGACGAAAGCATCAAGGAGCAGGTTCGCGAAACGCGGCTGCTCCCGGTGAAGAACATCTCGGCCGCCGAAGTCGTCACGATGCTGCAGCAGCTCTACCCGATCGAAAAGAAAAACGAAAGCCGGCGACGATCTTACTACGACTACTACATGCCCCCCCAGCCGGACAAACCCAAGGACCCCAACCGCGTAGTCGTAAGCGCCGCCCCCAACGACAAGGCTATTCTGGTCGATGCGCCAAAGAGCACAATCGAAGAAATCGTCCAACTCGTGACCACGCTCGACGAAGGAACCGGACCGGAAATAATAGAAACCCGGATCTACGAGTTGAAGAACTCCAACGCGACCGAGATCGCCGCCTCCATGACGAAACTGTTCGAGAAGCAAAGCGGATCGCGAAAGACCTCGCAAATCCAACCGCGATTCCAGGCCGACAGCGTAGCCAATCAACTGCTCGTGGCGGCTACTGCGAAGCAGTTCATAGAAATCGAAAAGCTGATCAAGAAAGTCGCCGAGAAAGCCTTGATCAGATCGCAGACCAAGACTTTCATCCTCAAGAACGCCAAGGCCGACGACGTCGTGCCCGTGCTGCAAACCATGCTCATCCAACAGTTCTCGACGACCACTCCCGACAGGTCGTCACGCTGGTCCAGACGTTCTTCGAGAAGCTCCACGCCGACAGCGTCCACCGTGCGAGTTTCGGCGATGTCGAAAGAGAACATCGTTATCGTCCAGGGCAGCGCCGAGGTCCTCGCGCTCGCTTCGGAGCTTATCGAAACATTCGACGCCAAGCAGGCCGGATCCAATATCGTAATCGAGATCATCAAACTCAAGAACGCTCAAGCCGAAACGCTCGCCGAAGCAATCAATGCGACCCTGGCCAAACAGGCGGCCAGCAGGCGCACCTCCCGTCGGGGCTCCAGAAACACCCCGACCACCACCGACGATGAAACCGTAACCGTAACGCCCGAACCGAACTCCAACAGCGTGCTGATCAGGGGCCCCGAATCGGAAGTCCCCGCGGTCAAGGCGATGATAATGCAACTGGATATGGGCGGAACCAGTTCGGCGCTGAGCGTGAAGATATTCCCGATGAAGAACGGGGAAGCGACCGAGCTGGCGAAATCAGTCGGGAAACTGTTCCAGGACATGATCAAGCAGTACGCTCGCGGAAACAGAAACATAACCCCCCCGCCGTTCAGCATAACCGCTGACGAACGCACGAATTCGTTGATAGTGTCGACCACTTCGTCGCACTTCGCGCTGGTCCAACAGATACTCGACAACCTCGATCAGGCTCCCGAGCGATCGTTGAAGATCGTCAGGTATATCTGGCTCGAAAACGCCATCGCAACCGACGTAGCCGACAAACTCACCGCCATGTACGCCGACCGACGCGGAGCCGACAAGCCCGTGATCGAGTCGGACATCTTCGCAAACGCCATCACCATCATCGGTAAGGACGCCGACATCAAAACGATGGAGAAGGTCATCAACGATCTGGACGAAGCGGCGATGGACAACAGCATCCAGGTCCAGGTGGTTCCTCTGAGCGGCGTTCAGGCTGCTAAGATGGCTGAAGTGATCAAACGAGTATACGGGCAGATGTCCGATTCGAAGATCGTCATCACCGAGAGCAAGGACAAGCCCACCGGCGCGGCCCCGGGCCCGGAAGGAAAGAGCGGTGAGCCGACAACGAAACCGGCTCCGACGACACAAGCAGCCGACGCGGAAATCCCCCCGATCGTTATCGCGGTTGACACCGCATCAAACTCGCTTATCATCTCGGCGACCCGAACCGAACTGGAAAATGTCACCGACCTGATCATTCGCCTGTCAGACAGCACCACCGGCGGAGAGGCCGAGTTCAGAACGTACCAGATAAAGAACGGAGATCCGACCGTAATCGCCAAGACACTGTCGAATCTCTTCAACCCGCCCAAGCAGGCCAAAGCCCCACAACCGCGAAACAACAGGAGAGACCCCAGGAACGCGGCCCCCGCTGCGGTCATCGCGCCCCCGGTCATCACAGTAGTCGCCGACACCAGGACCTCCAGCGTGATTGTCCGGGCCAAACCCATGGACTTCGAGATAATCGAACCGCTGGTCAAACAGCTCGACACCGACGCCATGGTCCTGACCGAAGTTCGCGTATTCGTCCTGACCAACACTGACGCGTCGGAAGTGGCGTCGAATCTGAAAGAACTGTTCAAACTTTCGACCAGCAGCAGAATCTCGCGAACGCCCGCCAGGGGAAACAGCAGGTCGGGCAGGTCCGCACAGCAGCAACGCGCCGAAATGATCCGCGCCGCAATGCAGGCCGGAAACGCCCAGGCTTCTCCGTCAAGCCAAACCGATGTCAGCATCACCGCCAACAAGACCACCAATTCGGTGATCGTCTCGGCCCAGCCGGAAACCATGAAGATCGTCGAAACGCTGATAGAAGAACTCGACCAGTCGGCCGCCCTG
The DNA here is from genome assembly GCA_030745875.1 of Phycisphaerae bacterium. Lineage (GTDB taxonomy): Bacteria > Planctomycetota > Phycisphaerae > SM23-33 > SM23-33 > BS750m-G57. The sequence continues at coordinate 47,171 of JASLNT010000128.1, read as the reverse complement.
ACGAAAGTACCGTCGATTCGACTTTATCCGCTCAAGCACGCCGACGTCACACAGACCGTCCAAACGCTTAAAACGCTCTTCAGTTCGACCAGCGGCGCCGCAAAGAGAACCAAGGGCTCTCCCGCAGTTTCCGGAAGCGATTCGCCGATAGTAATCACCGCACAGGAAACAAGCCGCACCGTGCTGGTGTCAGCGGCCGCGGAAAAACACGAACTCATCGCAAAGACAATCGAACAGATAGACAACTCTCAAGCCTCCGACGCACTGTCGGTTAAGGTCTATCGTATCCAGAACGTAGAAGCCGCCGGAGTAGCGGCCTCGCTGACTGCGACATTGACGCAGGGCACAGGTTCGTCGGGCAGAGGCAAGACGCCCGCATCGTCATCAGCCGCCCTGCGGATCAGCGCCGACCGAAGCTCCAACACGCTGGTGGTCAGGGCCTCGGTCGAAGATCATAAGAAGATCGTCCTGCTGCTAAAAGAAATCGACGAAGCGCCCGCTACGAAGTATCCCATCCAGATGATCACCGTTCGCAACGCCGACCCGACCAAACTGGCTGAAATGCTCATGCGTGTGTTCAGCTCGCAAACGTCGAGCTCCGGCGGATCGCGTGGAAGGGGTTCGCGAGGATCGGTAACGCCCCAGAACGTGATTATCGAACCGGCCAGCGGTTCCCGAATGCTCCTGGTCCGCGCCGACGAGAAAACGTTCGCAAAGATCAAGGAAATGGCCGGTCAACTCGACGCCACCACCCCGCAAGGCCAGTCGGTAAGAACGCTGCTGACGCTTAAGCACGCACAGGCCTCGTCGGTCGCTGCGGCGCTGGCCCAGGCGTTCGCACCCCAGCGCGGTGTCAGGATCGAACCTGACGACCTTGTCACCATAGTCGCCGAGAACAACTCAAACAGCATCATAGTCACCGCCAATCCCAAGAATCTCCAAGCCGTTCAGGAACTCCTGACCAAGCTCGACACCGAAGAGTCAGGAGGCAGAAAAACGGAATTCGTACTCCTCAAGAACGCCAAGGCCACCGAACTGGCGGTCGTGCTCAGCAAGATCGCGGCCGGCAGTGCGACCAGCACATCGACCGTCGGACGCAGAAGAGGCTCGCGAGGATCGAGCTCGACGAGCCAGCAAGTGATCGTTTCGGCCGATGCGGGCAGTAACGCCCTTGTAATGACCGGTCCGGCGACTGAGCTCGGAAAGTTAATGCAAATGGCCGTTCAACTTGACCAAGCCGCCCTGAAAACCGCCCAGCAGGTGTTCGTTATCCCGCTGAAGAACGGGGATGCTTCGGCGGTGGCTTCGGTCATCACGAACATGTACAAGCAGCAGGTCTCCGCAGCCAGACGCGACAAACGAAGCGTCGAACCGCTGGCGGTGTCCGCAGACGATCGCGCCAACGCGCTGATACTAGCCACCAGCGAAGTTATGTACGCCCAAGTCTCCGAGTGGGTCAAGCAGGTCGAGAACATGAAGCCCTCGCGCGGAACGCTGCGAGTGATAACGCTCGAACACGCCGACGCCGAAGAAGTGGACAAAGCCATCCAGCAGATCTACAACAACTCCGGAGGCTCGGGCAAGCGCGGAGCTGCAGGCACGCGGGGAAGAGAAGCGACTAAATCTTCTTCCGGCGGACAGGTCGAAACGACCGTGCTGACCACGCAAAGAGCCATCCTGGTGAACGCATCGGACGAAGACTTCAAGGCGATCGAAGCTCTGGTGAAAACGCTTGAAGCGGCGGCGATCTCGTCCAAGAGAATTGTCAAGGCGTTTGTGCTGAAGAACGCCAATTCCGTCAGGACGGCTTCGGCGCTGACCGCGGCGTTCCGAAGTCGGGGACGCCAGGTCAAACCCGAAGACGAAGTCACCGTCAGCGCTATCCAGCAGACCCAAACGGTAATGGTCGCAGCCACCAAGGAAAAGATGAAGGAGGTCGAGGCTCTTATCGAAGTGCTCGACAAGGTTGAAGTCGCAGGCAAACTGCAGTTCAAGCTCTTCCCGCTGGAAAACACGACGCCCGCGAAGATACTTCCGGCGTTGAAGGGACTCATTGCACAATTGCAGAAACAGACCGGCGGAGAGGCAATAGACATCAGCGCCGACGACCGGACGCGGTCTCTGATAGTAACCACGCGAGAAACGCTGTTCGAGCAGATCGGCGAGATTATCACCCGCCTGGACAAACCGTCCAAGTTTGCAAAGACTGAAGTTCTGATCATCCCGCTGAAAAAGGCCGACGCCACTCGTCTGGCGGACGTTCTTAACGAAATGCTCCGCCCCAGCGGAACCACGCTGGTCACGCCCGAAGCACTCGCACTGCAGCAGCAGATCAAGATACTCCGCGTGCGAGGCGGACTTAAGAACCAGGTGCCTGAGCTGGACCTGACCCAACCGATCAAGATATCCGCCGACGCGGCCACCCCGCAGGCCCAGGGGTCGAACTCCCTGCTGATCACGTCCACACCGGACAATCTCAAGGCGATGAAGGTGATCGTGGAGATGCTTGACACCGTCCCGGTCGGCGAGGGCGTACTGGTGCGCATCGTAAGGCTCGAAAAAGCCGACGCCGAAACCGTAAGGAGCATCCTCGACGACATATTCAACACGCAGGGCAAGAAACTCGCCGGACCGGCGGGGACTTCCACCGCGGGCAAGGTCGTGCCCGAATCCGCCTCTGGCAAGGCTCTCGTCAACGGGCTGAACGTATCGGCCGACCTGCGAACCAACACGCTGGTGATGTCGGGGTTGGCTGAATCGCTGGCGCTGGCGGAAGTGCTGATCAAGGACCTTGACCGCACCGCCGACAAGTTCGTCACCGAAGTGAAGCTCTTTAAGCTCAAGAACGCCGACGCCGCACGCCTCCTGCCCGTTCTGAGAGGCGTGTTCACCGAACCGACGGACGATCCGGCCGTCTCGGGCGTTAGAATGTACGCCACCCGGCTCCAGATCGCAGCGGCAAAGAAGAGCACCGTCACCACCGACAAGCCCAAGACCAGGGTCGCATTCACCATCCAGGCCGACGAAGCCACCAACACGCTTGTCGTAGCGGCGCGCAAGGATCTAATGGTGATTATCGCCGAAGTGATAAACGGGATGGACATACCCGGAGCAGGTTCGCTGAACACGGTTCGCATCTTCCCGCTGCTGAACGCCGACGCCACGCGTCTGCAAACCGTCATCGATGATCTTTACAGCGGATCGAACGCAAACCTCATCCGCACTGAAGACCGCCCCACCGTAACCACCGACACGCGAACAAACAGCCTGATAATATCCGCCAGCAGCAAGACGTTTACGATGCTCACCAACCTGCTGAAAACTCTCGACACCAAATCGGCGATCGATCTGAGGGACATCCGCCTGGTGACGCTCAAGAACGCCGAAGCCGACACCCTGGCCAGCGTGCTGCAAACAATGATGGACGCCCGAGTCCAACGCCAGCAATCCCTGGGAGCCAAAGACGCCGAAGCTCTCCGCGTTATCGTAGTGGCCGACGCGAGATCCAACAGCCTGATAATCGGCGGGTCGACCGAAGGTTTCCAGATCGTAAAAGATCTCGCCGAACAGCTCGACAACAAGTCCGCCGCACTCAGCGGGCAGATACAGTTGTTCCCGCTGAAGGAAGCGAACGCAGGAACGCTGACGACCACGCTGAGCAACCTGTTCAACGAACGCTACCAGGCCGCACGCACCGACGACATCCGGCGCCAGAAGCCCGTGATCCTTCCGGACCTGCGGACCAACAGCCTGCTGGTGGCCGCGAACACCGACGACACGAAAGTGCTCAAAAGTCTGCTGGAGAATCTGGACGTCAAACTCACCGACCCTGCTGTGAAGCTGATCGTGATTCCGATGAAGCACAATGATGCGGGCATTGTGGGACCCATGATTCGCGAGATATTCGCCGCCAGATTAGTCTCCATGACACCCCAGGGCACAACGCCCGCCCCGCAGGACCGCGTGGATGTCTCGGTCGATTCGCTCACCAACGCACTGGTGATCTCGGCGAACAAGGAAAATCTCACACTGATCGACGGACTGCTGAAGAAAGTCGATATCGAACCGCCCATGGAAACCGGAATTGTCAGGATGTTCTCCATCAAGAACGCCGACGCGCAGCGAGTTTCAACGCTGCTTAGCAGCCTGATAACCCAGGGTCTGTACAAACCCGGAGCCATCGCCGCCGGTACCAACTCGGCGCTGGCGAATCGCGAGAAAGTGGCGATCGCGGTGGACACGCGAACAAACGTGCTGATCGTTTCGGCCAGTAAGGAGAACTTCGCGGTCATCGAAGAGATCATCAGGAAGATCGACTCCGACGACGCGGTGTTGTCGGGCGATATCCGGGCGTTCCCCCTGAAAAAGGCCAGCGCCACCAATCTGGCCGACACTCTGAACAACCTCTACCGCGCCAAACTCCAGGCCGAGCAGGCCTCCGGATCGTCGGGGCGGTCGCTGCCCACAAGCATAATCCCCGACGCACGAACCAACACGCTGCTGGTCACTGGAAGCCGCGAAAGCTTCAAGTCAATCGCAGACATGATCAAGCAGCTCGACACCGGAGCGTCGGCGAGGATCACCGAAATCCGCGTGTTCGAACTCAAGAGCGCAGACGCCGATGAACTCGCGACGATACTCATGGAAACGTTGACAACCAAGCCCAAATCGGTAATCGACGACCCGAACGTACGACAGGCGATGCTGAAATTCGTGACCCAGGACAAGGACGGTAAGATGGTGGTCGCCAAGGCGCTCCAGGAAGGCCTCCTGATAACGCCCGACAGCCGCAACAACTCGCTGGTGGTTTCGGCTCCGGTCGAGAACATGCCCCTGCTGGCGAATCTGATCAAGGCCCTGGACAACACCACGCCCCGATCGGCGGAGATTAAGGTCTTCCCGCTGAAGAACGCTGACGCCAGCAGAATGGGCGAGGTGCTCACCCAGCTCTTCCGACTGCAGCAGACCGGTTCGACAGATTCCAAGTCGATCAAATACACACTGAAACCGACGACCAGACCGGCCGATAAGAGCGGTGAAGTGTCGGCGACGCTGGGTTCGGCTGAACAGAGCGCACTTACGGTGACCGTCGATACGCGGACCAACAGCCTGCTGGTGGGCGGAACGAAGCAATATGTCGAACTGGCCGGTACGGTGATAAAGGAACTCGACGCGTCACCCGCACAGGAGCGCCAAACGAAAATCTATCGCCTGAGAAACGCCCAAGCCGCGGACATCCAGACCGCACTGCGGTCGTTCCTGGACCAGGAGCGTCAGACAGTGGCGCAAGCTCTGGGCACTGACGGCCTGGGAGCAGCTCACAAACTGCTCGAGCAGGAAGTGGCGATAGTGGCTGAAGAAACGACCAACACGCTGCTGCTGTCGGCCAGCCCGCGATACTTCAAGACAGTCTCCACCATGATCGAAGAGCTCGACCAGCCCCTGCCCCAGGTGCTGATCAAGGTGCTGCTGGCTGAAGTGACGCTCACCGGTCGATCCGATCTCGGGTTCGAGTGGAATCACAGTGCGAGCACCAGAGGGGCGGTGCGCAACGTCGGAACGAACTTCGGCGTCTCCGGCGCGTTCAACACAAACGGCGGATTCCGCTTCTCGCTGGCGGGCGGAGATGTGGACCTGTTCCTGCATGCGTTGCAGACGGAAGGACGCCTCGAAGTTCTAAGCCGCCCGCAAATACTCACCGCCGACAACCAGACCGGTGAAATCAACGTCGGTCAGCGCGTGCCCTTCATAACCAACAGCCGCGCCACCGAGAACGGTTCGGTGTTCAACACGATCCAGTACGAAGACGTGGGCATCCTCCTGCAGACCACCCCGCGAATCAATCCCGACGGCGACATCAAGCTTGAGATAAGCGCCGAGATAAGCTCCATCTCCGACTCCGACAGCGTCGAGATAAGCGAAGGCGTTAACGCGATCGTAGTGAACAACCGTTCAGCGACCACTACTGTCACCGTCAAGGACGGGCACACAATCGTCATCGGCGGGCTTATTACGTCCCAGGACAACAATACCGAAAGGAAGGTTCCCTTCCTGGGCGATCTTCCCGTACTGGGCGAGCTGTTCAAGACAACCACCGTAGTCAAGGAACGCCGCGAGTTGCTGATAGTTCTCACGCCTTACGTACAGCAAGGCAGCGAAGACTCCGACACCGAGACCAGGAAACAGATCAAGCGACTCGATCTCCTGAAAGACACCAGGCGCCAGGGCCTGCTCGAATGGCTGAGCGAGCAGAGACCTTACAAGGATATGCTGCCGCTTCCGATGAAGAAATCAGCGTTAACCAACAGAACATCGGTCCAGCTCCTGCCCCTTGAGTTGCTCTCGGAGATGGATAGCGCCAAGCCGACGACGGCGCCGGGCAAACAGAGGAAGGTCGTCAACTTTGACAAGGAACTATCCCGTGACTGATCCAAACCGCAAGCGTGCGATTGCCCTGAGAAACATCCTGATCCTTGCAGCAGTCGCGGCGGCGGCCCAGGTTGGCTGTACGACCACTCCTGTAAGGAGCGGACGGCCCGTTACGGTCGCAAACATCGACCGAATCGCCCTGCTCGTACCCGAAAACGCTATCGTCAACTGGGACGACAAGCCCGGCCTTGACGGTATTGTCGCCCAGGTCATGCATTTCAAGGATTACGGTAAGGGTCCCAAGTCCGTTCTTGTCAGCGGCGAGGTGGACATCATGGTTTTTGAAGGCCCCAAGCCCGATCGTTTCGACAATGCCGGCAAACCGTTTTTCTCCCAGACATTCACCTCCGGCCAGCTCGCTCAGAGAATTGTAGGGCAATACAACGCGCTCTGGAGCTACTCGTTGCGAGTGCGGTGGCCTGCGGTCCCGCAATCGTCGAAGGTGTGGTTGATAGCGCGTTACCGCCCGCCTTCGGGCAACGCCGTCTACTCATCGCCCGCTGAGCAACGCATGCCCTCCAAAGTGTCAAAACGCGATTAGAATCCCCCGCCCGCCCTTGAGGCGTCATTCAATCCAGGTCAATTAAGAAATGCTGATCGGACTCCTGAGCGACTCACACGCAAACGCATCACGGCTGGAAAACGCCGTCTCGCTGCTAATCAACCAGGGCGTAGAAGCTCTCGTTCACTGCGGAGACATCGTCACCGTCGACCAGGTGTCGATCCTGGGCCGACGGGAGGCGAAGGCATTCCTGGTAGCCGGAAACATGGACCGTCGCACCGCCAAACTAGCCAAACAAGCCGACCAGTGCGGAGTGAGCTTCGCAGCAGACTTCATTGAAGTACCGCTGGGAGACCGCGAATATCTGATTGCGCTGCATGGTGACAACGAACAACTGCTCTGCGAATTCGTCCAGGGCGGACAGTTTCCCTACATATGTCACGGCCACACCCATCGCACGTCCGACACGACGTTCGGATCTGTGCGAGTGATCTGTCCTGGAGCACTGGCCCATCCGCGCTCGCCGAAATATCCGACGGTTGCGATTCTCGACACCGTCAACGACACGGTCAAGTTCATCAAAGTTCACTAACGATCCGTCCGAATCGCAGCGGGCGATGAAGATCAGCGGGTCGGATTACCCACGCAGAACCCCCTCTCAGACACGGTCCTAGCTGTTGAACTTCTCGGAAGTGAACAGGTAGACCGTAGTATCGCTTTCCCGCCAGGCGTCGGCTGGCATGCCCGCCTTACCCGCGCAGCAGTGGTCCAGAAATTCTCGCACATCCCATCCCTGATCGGTCGCTACTTCCGGGAGGAAACAGCCCGACTGACGGCCGCGAACGATATATATCCCATGGGTCCCGATCTCCAGGCTCAGCGGGTCGTCAGTTTTGGTCAGTGGTGAGAGCACTGAAACTTCTATGTGCAGTTGATCGAGTTCGTCCGGTGTGATCGGGTCGCCCAGGAATCGAGGGTCGTGACCGGCGGCGGACATTCCCATCTCGACGATCATCTCCCCGAGCGGTCGATCCGGCTGGAACGTTCCAATGCACCCGCGGAGGCGTCCTGCGTTGGTCAGCGTCACGAAGCATCCGCGCATCTCGCCCAGAACACCCTCAGCCGCCGGAGCCTCAGGACGCCCTTGCCCGGTCACCTGTGCGGTTACAGCGCGGCGGGCCAGAGACACCAGTTTGCTGCGGTCTTCAGCGGATATGGTCATTTCTCATCGCTCCGGGCAACTGTTGATTCTCGGATTCATTCAATCAGCGAAGTAATTGTACGCTTCGGGCGAACTCAAATCATGTATTTCAGGACCACGAAACCTCCGACAAGCATCACCACAAACGCCAACGCCAACCAGTTGAACCACTTGTCGATAAACGGAAGAGCCTTCGGTCCGATCAGCCAGAAAACGCCCGCCACGCCGAAGAAACGCATCGATCTGCCGATCAGGCACGCCAGCGTGAACACCAGCAGGTTCATCTCGGCGAAACCGGCGGTTATCGTCAGCAACTTAAACGGGATAGGCGTGAGGGCGGCTATGAAAACGTACCACTGGCCTCGAACGTCAAACTCCCCGCCCAGCCAGTCAACGCCCTGCTGGGTGACGCCCGGGATCATCAACGCAACTTCGATAAACGCGTATCCGATAAGGTATCCCAGGTAGGCTCCGAGTATGCTCGCTACTGTGGTCACCGCGGCGAACCACATCGATTTCTTACGGTTGCCCAGACAAAGCGGTCCGAGCAGCACGTCAGGCGGGATCGGAAAGAAGCTGCTCTCTGCGAAACTCAAACCGAACAGCGCGGTCGTCGAATGCTTGTGATGAGCGAAATGCAGCACCCAATCGTACATTCTCCGATGAACGTGCCACGATGGAACGTGTTTATGCGGACCGGTCTTCGCCCCGCAATGCCTGCAGTACCCAGCCTCGGGCGAGATCGAAAGTTCACAACGCGGACACAAGCTCGATGTTTGCTCATCGCCCGGCGCATCAGATACGGTAGAATCATCTGTGTTCATAATCACAGGCATAGTAAACTCATATGGACCCGGTTTGTCAATCGGCAGCACAACACCCAGAGGATCAACATGAGCAACCGAATACCGAAGGCATGCTTCGCATTGGCGATTCTGGCCGCATCGACAACAATCTGCCGGTCCGAGCCGACAGCCGCAGCAAGCGTTAAGCACCCGTTTATTCTCTGGAACAAGGCGGATCTCGCCAGGTTGCAACGAGACATCAAGACCGACCCGCTCGTAAAAGCCGGTTGCGACCGCCTGGCGGAATTCTGGGGCGGTAGGAAGACCGGACTTCACAACCTGATGCGCTACGCTGTCAAAGGCGACGAACAGGCCGGAGCCGTCGAAAAGAAACGTCTGCTGCAGGTGGTGCGATCCAAGGCTCCGCGGGGCGGGGCGCAGTGGCTTACCGTGCTGCGATACGATCTGCTTTACAACGAGCTCACCGACGACGAAAAGACCGAAATCGAGAAGATGTTCCGCTTCTACATCTACAACACTGTCGTCGAAAACGCGGTGTTCAACCCGAAACTCTACAACCAGTCGCGGAACTACCAGCGCTACGATGCAAAAAAATACACGCGCACCAATTGGCTGCCGAACATCACCTGGCCGCGGAAGGTCAGCGCGAATCTGATGGCCGTTGCGCTGCGCGACGAGAAGCTCATACGCAAAACGTGGTCTGCATACGGATCGTACAAGTGGTACTTCGACAACTACCTCAGCGATATCGGTTTCTACCATGAAGAATTCAGCAAGATGGGCGCCACACCCGGCGCCATGCTGCTGTACTGCATCGCCCTTGAGCGGTTGGGTCTGGGCAAGCTGGGCTTTGATTACAAGGGCAAAGGCGGGGCGACAATGCGGGGGCATATCGAAAGTCTGATCCACATCGGCTACCCGCGCGTGGAGCTTCACAGCAACCGGGCTCACTACCCGATAGTAACTATGGGTGATCTGCGCGGAGGCGGTTCATCGCAGAAATGGAACCTCCCGTCTCCCGCGTTTCAGCACAGCATGGTCATGGGCCGGACCTCGGGGAGCAAGGGCGGGTCGGTGCGATGGGTCGCACACGGAGCATGGGGCGGAGAAACGCGCGGGAACCTTCCGCAATGGGATGGGTACTCGGGCTTCACGCCGAAGATGCAGCTTCCGCTTTGGTTCGAACTGGCCCATAAGCGGTGGCCCGATGCGGGGTTCGCATACTTCCTGGCGCAGATGCGTCCTGACGGTCAGGACCGCTACATACCCTCGCCCCTGTTTGGTCTGGGCCCGGTGGATCCGTCCGATGCGAAACCGCCTGCGGCGCCGTCTGCGGTCTGGCCGGAGCGGGGGATGGTCATGCTCCGCGCCGAGCAGGGCCCGGACTACTGGGAGTCGCCCGCGCCGGCGGTTGCGATGCGACTAGCCGCCAACTACGCACACAACGTAAGAGACAGCTTCGCCCTTCTGGGCTTCTACGCTCTGAATCGCCCGATCTACATCAATCGACAGGTCACCCCTGGATACGCCAGCGGATGGACGCGGTCCGTCCAGAGTCACGCCGGCGTGCGAGTAGACAAAAACGAACCTGGCTTTACAACCGAGGTGACTGTCCGCAGCGATTTTCGCGGACCGGTGCGGTTCGTTTCAGCAACAAGCTCAAAGGTGTATGAAGGAGTCGAACTGACCCGCAGCCTGATGCTCACGCGTGAGTATCTTCTTGATCTTACTAATCTTACGTCAACTACAGAACATAACTACCACTGGTTGGTCCACGCTCTGGGGCAAGCACAATACGACCGGGCCGACGTTTGGAAACCGTCCGAACAGCCCAAGACGCTCGACAAACTGCCCAACGTTCGCAAGCACTCGCCCGGCGCAGAGAGCTGGTCGGTGAGGGCGTTGCAGTCGTGCGCGTTCAGCGACAAAACCAAAGCCAGGCTCCCCAAGGCATGGTACGATCGGAAGATCGGCGTGCGGTTGAGCATGCTCGGCTGCGAGGCTACGGACGTCTTTTCCGCCACGACTCCCCTGCCGCTGAAGAAGTGGCGTGACAAGAGCAGGAAGACACAAGTAGCGGAGATTCCCAGCGAGGTCGGCGGGGTGACGTTTATCGTTTCGCGGCGGGCGAGGAAGACAACGTTTGCGGCGCTGCACGAACCGTTCGAGGGCGGGGTCCACAGGATAAACGAGTTCCGCACGATCGCCCGGAGCGACAACGCGCTTGCAGCCGCGATTGTCTCCAAAGCGGCGAACGTTAATGACCGTGCTATGGTCCAGTTCACAGGCGTCGGCGACAAGCCCGTAACGCTGAGCGACGCGCGCGAAGCGTTCACGTTCAGCGGACATGCGTTTGTCCGAATCGGCGACGGGAAGGTTCTGGTGACCGGCGGTTTGAAGGGCATGCGGCTGGTCGTTGCGGGCAGACCGAAGCTCATCGTGAACGGTCAGGCCGCACACGCGGAAATCAAGTCCGGCGTACTGACTTACGGGCGAGACGAGGTCCGCAAATGAGCGTGATCCGCGTTACGTCCGACGATCCTCGCCTTGAGGCGTTTTCGAATCTGCGGGACCGCGATCTCCGTAGCCGCGGGCAGTTGATCGCCGAAGGGCGATGGCTGGTCCACCGCCTGGTCGAGTGCGAATACTCCAACACACAAGTGCTGACAACTCCGCGATTCGCCGACGAGTTCGCCGAATTCGCCAAGCGCGGCGACCTGTTTGTCGCCGACAACGCGACACTCTCAGCCGTCGCTGGTTTCGACTTCCATCGCGGCGTGATCGCATCGTCCGACCGCCCCGCATTGCCTGATCTCCACGCTGCACTTTCGTGCGCCAAACCGGGCGGCAGGGTGGTGGTTCTGCCCGACACCGGTAATGCAGAGAATCTTGGCGCCATTTTTCGAACAGCTGCAGCGATGGGCGTTGAGACCGTCCTGCTCGGCGAGCGATGCTGCGATGAATTCTCCCGGAGAGTCCTGCGAGTTTCGATGGGCGCGGTCTTCCAACTGCGTCTAACGCGGAGCAGTTGCATAACCGACGATCTGACAGCTCTGGGCGAACTGGGTTACACGCTGGTTGCGATGGTTGTCGACCCGGCGTCGATGGACCTCGCGGAGTTTCGTCCGTCTGGTCCCACAGCTCTGATGTTCGGCTGCGAAGCGACCGGGCTGGATGAATCGCTTATCGAGCAGGCGGACATCCGCGTAACTATCCCGATGGCCGACAACGTGGATTCACTGAACCTCGCCGCATCGGCCGCCATAGCCCTCTGGGCGACACGAAGCAGTTAATCACAGTATCCGCCGTAGCGACTTCGACCGTATCGGCTGTATCCGCCCGAACGCCGGAAAGGCCGATAGCTGTACCTGCGATAACCATATCTTCTCGGCGTTCGGTAGTAGTCGTAATATCCGCTGCTAACGCCGATATACTGATCACCGCCATAGTCGAAAGTGTAGGAGTAATCACAGCCTGTCGCCACAACAAGCAGCACCCCTACCGCCAGAACAAGCATGGCTTTGAGAAGATAGCGTTTAATGTAAGTCATGATTCGTCCTCCTGATTCGGTAACGAATCTCACACCATAAACCTAAACGTCCCAGCCGAACGTGCAGTTCCACGCAATTGCGAATCTTGAAGCGGGTGTTGACTCGGCGGCGTTGGGGGCAACAATAGGTTGTGATGAACTGGCTTAATACTGGTGGAATTGCGATTGGTTTGGCGATGGACGCTTTTGCTGTGGCGATTGCAGCGGGGCTGACAATCGAACGATTGACCGGGCGCCACGTCTTCCGTATCGCGTTTCATTTCGGGCTCTTTCAGTTCATGATGCCCGTTATCGGATGGTTCTGCGGGCGGAGCATCGCCCAATACATCCAGGAGTACGATCATTGGGTTGCATTCGGTCTTTTGGGCGTTATAGGCGGTAAGATGTTGTGGGATGGAATATTCGGAAGCGACAACGGTTTCCGTAAGGACCCTTCCCGCAGTTGGTCGCTGGTAATGCTCTCTCTGGCCACCAGCATCGACGCGCTGGTGGTGGGATTGAGCATGGCGGTCCTGGGCGTGTCTATATGGTGGCCTAGCGTTGTGATCGGCCTGGTCGCCGGGCTCATGAGCCTTATCGGAATTCGCCTTGGCAGCCGCTTGGGAAATCACACGCGCCGATGGGCCGAGTGCTTCGGCGGGCTGGTTCTTATTGGTATTGGCGTTAGGATCCTGCTGGTCCATTTGACCGGCGGATAGTGAACTTGTCGCACCAGGGAGAAAACTATGCAATGGTTCTACGACTTGAATCCCGTGATACAGGCCCTGATCGCAACTATTGGAACATGGGGCGTAACCGCACTGGGCGCGGGGCTGGTGTTCTTCAGCAAGAACTTCTCCCAGAAGTACCTGGACTGCTCGCTTGGAATCGCCGCCGGCGTAATGATCGCAGCGAGTTTCTGGAGTTTGCTGGCGCCGTCGATCGACATGGCCGAAGCGTCAGTGGGCTCGACATGGAAATGGCTGCCGCCTCTCATCGGATTCGTCCTGGGCGCAGTGGTCCTCCGCATTATCGACCGCATCCTGCCACACCTGCACCCCGACCTGAACGTGCCCGAAGGCCCGAAAACATCGTGGCATCGCAGCACGTTGCTTGTGCTGGCGATAACAATACACAACTTTCCCGAGGGACTGGCGGTGGGTGTCGCTTTCGGAGCGGCCGCCAGCGGAATTGAAGGGGCCTCCATCGGGGCCGCGATCGCGCTTGCAATTGGAATCGGACTGCAGAACTTCCCCGAAGGCACTGCAGTCGCCCTTCCGCTGAGACGCGAAGGCATGCCGAGATTGAAATGCTTCTGGTACGGGCAGTTGTCTGCGGTGGTCGAACCGGTGGCCGGAGTGCTTGGGGCGATGCTGGTGATATCGATGACAGCGATCCTTCCGTACGCCCTTGCGTTTGCGGCCGGCGCGATGATATTCGTAACCGCAGAGGAGCTTATTCCGGAATCTCAACGCAAAGGCAACGTTGATTTGGCTACAATGGGAGTGATAATCGGGTTTGCGATCATGATGACACTGGATGTGGCGCTTGGGTAGGCGGTATGGATAACGCGAAAACAACACCGAAGCTGAAGATACTGTTTCTCTGCACAGGCAACTCCTGTCGCAGCCAGATGGCCGAAGGATGGGCTCGGAGCCTCAAAGGCGACTGCGTCGAGGCGTATTCGGCCGGTATGGAAATACACGGGATGAATCCGAATGTCGTCGACGTGATGAGCGAAGCGGGCGTGGATATTTCGTCTCATCGGTCAAAGCACTTTGACGAACTGCGCGATATTGAATTCGATTATGTTGTGACGGTGTGCGGCCACGCCAACGAGACCTGCCCGATATTCGCCGGGGACACGAAGGTCATTCACGTCGGATTCGACGATCCGCCCCGTATGGCCGCCGAATGCGAAAACGACGACGATAAACTCAACTGCTATCGGCGCGTACGAGACCAGATTCGCGACTTCATCGCTGCGCTGCCCGAAGGTCTCGAACAATAATCCTGCAACTGTGGGCATTGAGATGAGTGAAACTACGACTGATCCGACATTAACCCGCAAACCCGGACCCTTCGTAATGGTGGTGTTTGGGGCGTCAGGCGATCTGACTCGCCGCAAGTTGCTGCCGGCGATATTTCAACTATGGTGCCAAAACCACCTGCCCGAATCGGCGGCCATTATCGGATACTCGCGCAGCGAAAAAACCGACGAAAGTTTCCGCAACGAGTTGTGCGATTCCATACGCAACTCCCTGCACTGCCATCAGGGTCTTATCGATGATTCGGCGTGGGATGCGTTCGCATCGCGCATATTCTACCAGCAGGGAGCCTACGATTCGCCCGACGACTTCGCAGCTCTCAGCAAACGAATCGAAGCGCTGAATGTCGAACGCAACGCACCGGGCAACTGCATGCACTACCTCGCAACGCCTCCGAGCGCGTTTGCGGACATCATACGCAACCTCGACTGCTCGTCCCTGGCCCGCAAAGGCCAGAGCGATCCCTGGTCGCGAATCGTCATCGAAAAGCCGTTCGGTACGGATCTGCAGTCGGCTAGGGATTTGAATCGCATCGCCCGAGAAGTGTTCGACGAGGATCAGATATTCCGCATCGATCATTACCTGGGCAAGGAGACGGTCCAGAACATTATGGTCCTGCGATTCGCCAACAGCATTTTCGAGCACATCTGGCGCCACGACTACATAGATCATATCCAGATCACCGCCGCTGAGTCGCTTGGCGTGGGCTCGCGCGGAGGATATTACGACAAATCCGGCGCGCTTAGAGACATGGTGCAGAATCACCTGATGCATCTGCTGTGCCTGGTTGCGATGGAGCCTCCGGTCACGCTGACCGCCGACGCAATCCGCGACGAGAAGGTGAAAGTTCTCAATGCGCTGCGGCCTATTCCGCCTTTGTGCGCGGCCAACGGAGTGGTTCGAGCCCAATACTCCTCCGGTGAAATCAACGGAAAGACGGAACCGGGATATCGACAGGCCGAAAACGTACCAACGGACTCAAGAACGGAAACGTTCGTCGCATTCAAGGCCCACGTGGACAACTGGCGGTGGACGGGCGTGCCCTTCTACCTCCGCACCGGAAAGCGTCTGCCCCGCCGCTGCACGGAAATCTCCATACACTTTGAGGACATTCCGCAGATTCTGTTCAACCGTCCGCCCGCCGGTCCGCTGCGCCCGAACGTGCTGACCATACGAGTTCAGCCAAACGAAGGGATCGCACTGGAGTTCCAAACCAAGGCTCCCGGGCCTGCGATGAATATCGAACCGCTTGAAATGGATTTCGGTTACCGCGAATCGTTCGGGCAGGCTCCGCCGGACGCATACCAGAGACTTCTGCTGGATGCGGCGGTGGGAGATGCGACGCTGTTTACCCGCAGCGACGAGGTGGAGGCGGCCTGGGCATACGTAGCCCCGATTATCGAAGGCTGCTCACACGACACCGCCGCTGACATGCTGCAATATCCCGCAGGTTCGTGGGGGCCGAAAGAAGCCGACGAACTGATCCAGACCGATGGAAATCAGTGGCGCCTGAAATAACCGGTCCCGCCATCTATGATGTAATATGCCCCTGGTCAAACATAACGACATCCTCAACAACCTGTACCGCGACGTAAACCACCGCCGCTACGTGCATCCCGACCCGCTGGAGTTCCTGTACCGCTACGCGGATCACGCCGATCGCGAGATTGCTGCGCTGCTGGCCAGCTCGCTGGCGTACGGGCGCGTGGCGCAGATACTGAAGAGCGTTTCTAATGCGATGGAGCGTATCGGACCCAAACCAGCGGAATATCTTGCTGAGAACACGCCTGGGGCGATTCGACGAGCGATGCGCGGTTTTAAACACCGATTCAGCACGGGCGACGATGTGGCTGCGATGCTCATCGGGGCGCGCAGCGTGATTGCAAAACACGGATCTCTGGGAGCCTGCTTCGCTCGCGGAGTCTCGGGCGACGACGAAACAGTTCTGGAGGCGATGAAGGCGTTTGTCGGCGAGATCACCGACGCGGCCGGAGCAGATTGCGGACACCTGCTGCCCGATCCGGCCCGTGGGAGCGCATGTAAGCGACTGTGTCTCATGCTGCGATGGTTAGTGCGGAAAGATCGCGTGGACCCGGGCGGATGGACTGCGGTCCCTGCATCGAAACTCCTGATACCGCTGGACACGCACATGCACAAAATCGCCGCCGGTCTGGGCGCCACCAAACGCAAAGCCGCCGACATGCGAACCGTAGTCGAGGTCACCGAGGCGTTCAGGCGAGTGGCCCCAAAGGATCCGGTGCGTTACGATTTCGCACTGACGCGTCTGGGAATACGCAACGACATGGACGTGGGAGAGTTTCTGACATTCTGCAACACCCGAGACCTGCCCGATGCGTGAGCAACTTATCGACATTGCGACTCAGTTCTGGGCGACGATCGGCGAGATGGCTCCGTTTCTGCTGTTCGGATTCCTCGCCGCGGGAGTGCTGTCGGTAATTGTGTCGGCCGATTGGATCGGACGCAATCTCGGTAAGGGAAGAATCGCTCCGGTCGTCAGGGCGTCGGCGTTCGGCGTGCCCCTGCCTCTGTGCTCGTGCAGTGTAATACCGGTCGCCACGTCTCTGCGCAGACACGGAGCCAGCAAAGGCGCGACAACGGCATTCCTGATATCCACTCCGCAAACAGGAGTGGACAGTATCTTCGCGACATTCAGCCTGCTTGGTTGGACATTCGCAATCTTCCGCCCGATAGCAGCGCTGATCAGCGGAGTGCTGGGAGGAGGGGTGGTTGCGATTACGGACAACCGCGACCAACCGGAAAGCGACGAACCGACCGAATGCACCGATGCTTGCTGCACCGCTCGCGGAAGCGGAAAGGTCGTTGCAGCGCTGCAATACGGGCTGCTGACCCTGCCCAGAGATATCGGAAAGGCGCTGCTTATCGGGCTGGTCGCAGGAGCGCTGATCACCGTGTACATCGGAGGTAACGACTACTTCTCCCAGGCCGTTCCGCCCGGACCGGTGCAGATTCTCCTGCTTATGCTGGTGGGCGTACCGCTGTACATCTGCGCAACGGCTTCGATCCCCATAGCAGCGGGGCTGATCCTGGCGGGCGTTTCTCCAGGAGCCGCCTTTGCAATGCTGATGACCGGCCCGGCCACAAACGCCGCCACAATCGTGACAATATGGAAAGTGCTGGGGCGGCGAACGTGCCTGATATATCTGGGCACGATGATGCTGTCGGCGTTCGTGGGGGGAATACTGTTGGATCAACTGGTCAGTATCGATGCGGTGCAGATGTCAATGCACCATGACTGGATGCCCGTGTGGTTCAGACACGCATCGGCAATTGGCCTGATAGGACTGCTGGGGTTCGGTGCGTTTTGGCGGCCCGGCCGAAAAGCGGACCATGAGCACTCGCATGCCGACAGCGACAGCCTGCAACTCACTGTTACGGGAATGACCTGCGACCACTGCAAAGCGAGCGTCACCGAAGCCCTGCAGGCCTGCACGGGCGTAGGCGAAGTTTCGGTGGATCTCAAGAAAGGCGTGGTGTCGGTATCAGGGGGCGATCTGCAGACCGACGAACTCATCATCGCCATAGAAAAAGCCGGTTTCTCCGTCTCGCCGCAAACTCCCTCAGAGTGAGGGCATCGTACGAACGGAGTGCAGCGGCCGGAGCTGCGCCGTCAATATTCAATAATCAGTTCAGCAGCTTCTCGAGTTCTTCTATGCGTTCGGCGTTGGCCTTGAGTTGGGCGTTTTGAACATCTCGCAGCCCTATCACGCCGATCAGCACGCCATCTTCAACCACCGCCAGGCGTCGAATGTAGTCCCGCCCGAAGCTCTCGTTGCACGATTCCAGCGAATCTCCCAAGGCACACGTCTTCACCGGGCTCGACATCACATCGCCCAGTTTCGTGGTTCCCGCGTCCAGACCTTTGGCGATAACTCGCCCGAGTGCGTCCCGCTCTGTGAAGATACCCGCAATGATATCGCCATCTTTGACAATTACCGAACCCACATTCGCCTGGAACATGAGCTTGGCGGCGTCTTCGACGGTGCTGCCCGGTCCGGCGACAACAACATCGGGCCCTTTTACCATCAGAATATCTTCAACGGTTGACATAGAACTAACTCCCTAAATCTATTGAACGCAGACCAGACGACCGGGATCCACACCAAGCCAACAGGTATCGCTCAATAGCATAGCTTATCGGCACAAAAGCGCCGTAACCTTTTGCTATTCCTAGCGTTAGTATCTATAATCCGGGAATTGTAGCTGTGATTTCCCACCATCAAAATAGGACAAAACGCCCGTAATCCGAGCGTTTTGTCCTACTGGTTGGTCTGCGACTATACCGATTAATACTAAAATTACTTCTTGTGCGGAACGATGATTTTCAAGTCAAGTTCCGCCAGTTGGTTATCGTCAACTTCGGCCGGAGCACCCGTCAGCGGGCACGTGCCCCGTTGGGTTTTCGGAAAAGCAATGACATCTCGCAGTGACGGCGCCGACACCATCTCCATAACGATCCTGTCAAGACCGAGCGCCAATCCGCCGTGCGGAGGAGCGCCGAACCGCAGAGCGTCCAGCAGAAAACCGAATTTCTCTTCCGCTTCTTCGGGGCCTATGCCCAGAATCTCGAAGATCTTCTCCTGGATCTTCCGGTCGTGAATACGGATCGACCCGCCGCCCATCTCCGTACCGTTGCACACGATATCGTACGCCAGCGATTTGGCGGCTCCTGGATCAGCGGTAAGTTGATCCATATCCTCCACGGCGGGCATCGTGAACGGATGATGCAGCGAGTCCCATCGCTTCTGCTGGGCGTTGTAGCTTACCAGCGGGAATTCAGTAATCCAGCACCAGGCGTAGGTGTCCGGGGCGATCAGCCCAATATCTTCAGCAACGCGTACGCGAAGCGGAGCGAGGATCTTGTTCACGTCGTCGACCCCGGCGGCGGCGAAGAAGAGTATGTCGCCGTCGGCGGCGCCTACAGCGTCCCTGAGCTGCTGCTGAACTTCGGGCGAGAGGAACTTGGCTACGCCTCCTGCGAACGCGCCGCCCTCCAGCTTGGTCCACGCCAGGCCCCTGGCGCCGTAATCGGCTACGAAGGCGGTGTAAACGTCGATTTCCTTACGCGTGAATTTCGCTCCGCCCGGTGCGCACAGAACCTTCACGACACCGCCGGATTCGATTGCTCCGGTGAATACCTTGAAATCCGTGGCCGATACTATTTCGCTGACGTCGTGGAGGAACATTTCGAAGCGTATGTCCGGCCGGTCGATACCGTATTTGTCCATCGCCTC
This sequence comes from Phycisphaerae bacterium, assembly GCA_030745875.1. GTDB lineage: Bacteria > Planctomycetota > Phycisphaerae > SM23-33 > SM23-33 > BS750m-G57. The sequence continues at coordinate 27,383 of JASLNT010000128.1, read as the reverse complement.
GTCGTACGTGATAATCGGGACCTCGTCAGGGAACTCCTTACCGGCGACTTTGCAGACCTCTCGCAAAACCTTGTTGGTGATGTCCATTACATCGGCCTGGGTTACGAAGCTCATTTCCAGGTCGAGCTGGGTGAATTCCGGTTGGCGATCGGCTCGGAGGTCCTCGTCGCGGAAGCATCGCACGACTTGGTAGTACCTGTCCATACCGCCGACCATCAGGATCTGCTTGAACAACTGCGGGCTCTGCGGAAGCGCGTAGAAATCGGCCTGGTTCATCCGTGAGGGAACCAGGAAGTCGCGAGCTCCTTCCGGCGTGGATTTGGTCAGGAACGGCGTCTCGACCTCGACAAAACCCGACTCATTCAGCACGCTCCGCATCGCCGAGGTGATCTCGTGACGCAGAGTCATCGAGCGGGTCATCTCCGGACGCCGCAGGTCGATGTAGCGATATTTCAGCCTCGTTTCCTCAGCCACCGACGTGAAGCTGTCGGGCCCGAACGGTACGGTGTCGGACTCGTTGAGTACGGTAAGCTCGGTGCAGACAACTTCGATCTGTCCCGTGTTGAGTTTCGGATTGATGCGGTCTTCGCCTCGGTGGCGAACCACGCCGGCGATCGAGATCACCCATTCGTTTCTCAGCGAATCGGCCAGTTCGTACATCGCCTTGCCCGCATCATCGCCTTCTTCGGGGGTGTCGAACACGACCTGTGTTATTCCGTAGCGATCGCGCAGGTCGACGAAAATCACGCCTCCGTGGTCACGGTAGCTTTTCACCCATCCGCACAGGCGGACTTCGGCGCCCAAATCACTTTCGCGGAGCTGCCCGCAATTGTGCGTTCTGTTCAGTACTGCGTCCGATATCATTCTGAGCCTCTTTCGTCTGTTAAGCGGCCCGAAAACGTTCCGAGCCGACCATGGAAGCCCTACATATTAGTCATATTGCGTCAATTCGTAAAGACAAACTCTGAGCAAACCGCTTGCGCACCCGGTGCGCCCGGCGCGCCCTGAGATTTCGCCACCAGGATTTCGTCGTCGTCAATCGCCACACCGTTACAACAAAACAGGCCCCATCACGGTGATGGGGCCTGCTGTATTGAAGCAATTAATCTTGCGTATTACGCTTCCCAGCCTTTTCGCTCAATACGTCTGAGCAGCGCGTTGGCTGCGTCGGCTTTCGTACCGGTGAACTTCAGCGTCTTGGGATCGAAGCTCAGCTTGGCGGCTACGCGCTGGGAGATGATTCCCAGAATGATCACCGACGTCATCGGTCCGGCGTACTGGAAATTCGACAGCGGGGAATCCCAGGCGGCCTGGCCTTTGGCGGCTCGTACGAATTCGCCCATGTGTCCGCCATTTGAGCCCGGAATCGTAGCTTTGGGCTTGCCGAATTCCTGTCGGGCCTTTTCGGGCACCAGCATCGGGGAGTTGTTGTAGTCGCCGGTGACCTGGAGAACGCCCTTGGTTCCGACAAACATGGTTCCGGTGCGGGGCAGCTTGCGGCCTTTTTCGTATGCGGGGGGAATCGGGACAGCCTTATCCGAACCGGGTCCGTCATACCAGAAAGCGGTGAACGCCGGGCGCTTGTCGGTCTTGGGGAACGACCAGCGAATGGTCTCGGACGAGGGGTACGTCTCATCGTTGGCGTTCTTGGAGGCCATCAGTTCGACTTCCGTCGGGTAGCCCGGTTCGAGAACTTTGAACATTGCGTTCATGGTGTGGCAGGCCATGTCGCCAAGTGCGCCTGCGCCGAAGTCCAGCCATCCGCGCCATACGAAGGAATGGTATTTGCCCTTCTTGTACGGACGCATCGGCGCGGGTCCGATCCAGGAGTTCCAGTCCAGTCCGTCGGCCTTGGCGTCGTCTTCGCCTTCGGGTCGTCCGATGCCCTGGGGCCATACCGGACGGTTCGTCCATGTGTGCACTTCTACGACATCGCCGATGGCTCCGCCCTTGATGTATGCGTCGCAGAGTCTCCAACCGCCTCCGCCCATGCCCTGGTTGCCCATCTGCGTGGCGACTTTCTGCTTCTTGGCTTCGCGAGCGAGCTCCAGGCCCTCCCAGAAGGACCAGACCAGAGGCTTCTCGCAGTAAACGTGCTTACCGAGCTTCAGCGCTCGCATCGCTGCGGGGAAGTGGTTGTGGTCGGGAGTGGCGACGACTACGGCGTCGATCTTGTCGCCCATCTCTTCAAACAGCTTGCGGTAGTCGGTGTAGCCCTTGATGTCGCCCTTGACGCGCTTGGCGAGCCGACCCTTGTCGGGATCGCAAACGGCGACGATCTTCTCTTTACCGGCCCAACCGTAGTGGGCTCCCGCGCGTCCGCCGCAACCGATCATGGCGAAGCGAAGCTTCTCGCCCGAACCGGCGTTGGCGGGCTTCTTCTTCGCGTCGGCCTGCCCGGCGCCTGCGATCACCGTTGCAGCAGCGGCCGTCGCGGCCGTCGTCTGCATGAAAGCACGACGAGTTACGTTATTATCTGACATTTTGTGCATCTCCGATTCATGGGGTTAGCGTGAAATAGCCTTGGTAGAGTCCTATTAGTGTATTAATAGAAACGCGAAAAACAAGCGAATATTACCGAATTTATCGCTTCGGAACGATCCTACTGACGCACGTGTCCCTGCCCGGTGACGATCCATTTGTAGGTCGTCAGATCTTCGGCGCCCATCGGGCCGCGAGCGTGCAGTTTGTCAGTGCTGATCCCGATTTCAGCGCCGAGCCCGTACTCGCCGCCGTCACTGAAACGCGTCGAAGCGTTGACCATTACGCTGGAGGAGTCGACGCGCGAGATAAACTCTTGCGCAGCCTGCACTTCATCGGTAACGACAGCCTCGGTGTGACCGCTGCTGTAGGTGTTTATATGTTCGATCGCTTCGTCAAGATCTTCAACGACCTTAACCGCCAGAATCAACTCGAGATACTCTGTTGACCAGTCTTCTTCTACTGCGGGTTTCATCTCGGCGAATGTTCGGGCCTGATCGCATCCGCGGAGTTCGACACCCGCTTGAGCCAGTTCCGGAGCAATGTCGCCCAGGAAGCGGCGGGCGATGGCTTGGTCGACCAGAAGCGTTTCAGCCGCGTTGCATACCCCGGGGCGCTGACACTTGGCGTTCATGACGATCCGCTCGGCCATTCCCAGGTTCGCCCTGGCGTGGACGTAAACGTGACAGTTGCCCGCGTAATGCTTAATTACAGGTATCGTAGCGGCTTGGGCGACCGCGCGAATCAACGCCTCTCCGCCTCGAGGAATGATCAGATCTATCAGCCCCTCGGCCCGCGCCATGGCTGCGACAAGCGCGCGATCTGTGCTCTCCAGCACGGTCACCGCCTCGGGCGGTAGATCAGTCTTTGCAAGCCCGCGACGCAGTGAAGCGGCGATGGCGAGATTCGAGTGAATCGCCTCCTTCCCGCCGCGGAGAATGCACGCATTGCCGCTCTTGATGCACAACCCCGCCGCATCCGCGGTTACGTTCGGTCGCGATTCGAATATGATCCCGATCACACCAATCGGCACGCGACGCTTCTCAATCCGCAGACCGTTGGGACGGTTGGAAGCCCGAATAGTCTGGCCGATCGGGTCGGTCTGGGCGGCGATCTGCTCAAGCGCACACGCCATCGATTCGATGCGCCCGTCGTCGAGCGTGAGGCGGTCGACCATCGCCTGGGACAGTCCAAACTCTTCGCTACGAGACAAATCCTTGTTGTTTTCGCTCTTCAGCCGCTCAGCGTCGTCGCGAATCGCCTGCGCGCAGGCCAGCAGAGCGGCGTTTCGTTTTTCACCGCGACTGGCGGCGAGAACGGCAGCGGCGCGACGGGCCGGAGCAGCCAGGTCGGCAATTACTGTCTCAGGTTCCATAGTCATGCTCCAATACGAGATAATCTCGCGAGCAAAGATTACGCCACACACGCCTCAAATGCAACAGGCCCGCCGGTGCGGGTCTCATCTGCGGTCGCCCGCCAAGACGGCCATCGATCCGTCGTTGAACGAGGCGACGATGTTCCCGTCAGCCACTGCGATGCCGTTAAAGCAAAGCTTGGCGTTAAACGTTTGATCCCACACTTGTTTAGCATCGGCCAGGGATATCGCCTGAATGAACCCTCTCTTGGGGCCCGGCTTTAGAATCGATCCGCCGAGCAAGATAACATTCCTGCAGACCACTAATGTCGTCACCTGACGGTCGGCGGACACCTTCACGCCTTTCTTACCCTTCCCGGACGGGTCGGCGCCGTCGCCGACATAACCAAATGAAAGAGCATTGTCCTTATTGCAAGCCGCAATGTAATCGTCTGTCCAACTCACCGTATCGCCCTTGTACCCGCCGTAGCCAATCTCCTTGAACTTCCGATGTCCAAGCCGGGTCCAGTTCCAACTGTACAACCCCTCGTTTCCAATCTGCAACGCCCTGGCGCCGCGCTTCGGCGAACCGTTCTTGCCCGTGGCGAGATTGAGAAGATGACCCATTATCCTGGCGCAGTCGCCCTGGCGGATCAGAGTATCGTTGCGTCTCATGCTGCGGCCTTTGCCTATGATGGTTCTGGCCCATATCTGTTTGCCCGTCTCGGGGACGAAAGCCCTCACCAACAGCCCGCCGTCGGAGCCCTGGGTCCGCCCGGACGATGCGTAGGCCTTGCCGCCGGTCACCATAACGCCTCCGATCACCGGCCAGACCGACTCGACCTTTCCATACGAGACCATTCGTTTTTCCTGAGGCGCTATGCGCAAGCGATAAATGAGCTCACCGCTCTTGATCTTGACGGCGTGAACGTATCCGGTGTGATCGCCCACCAGGCAGATTCCCTTGTGCAGAGTGGGCGCGGTGTCCATCCTTCCGCCCGTCATGTACCGCCACATCACCCTGCCGACCTTGAGATTGACCGCAATCACCTCGTTATGGTCGATATCGCCCACAATCGCCAGCGAACCGGAAACCACCGGGGCGGTAAGCCTGCTGTTAAGGTAACTCCGCCAATCCCGCTTCACAGTTCCGACCTTCGCGGCTGCAGCGCGGTTCCTTAACCGTGATACGGCGTCGGCGGTGACGTTCTTCGACCATCGCACAGCCATCCTGGACGCAATCTCACAATCCGAACCGTTGCTCCGCTCGGCGTCAGCTCGGAAACTGGACCATTGCGACTCGGAGGCGGCGCCATCCTTGGTTTCGTCGTATGCGCTCTGCGAAACCGGATCGACCTCAGCCTCCATCTCGGCAGCCGAAGGGACCTTTCCGATAGACGCTACGGCAATCATCCCCGGGATCTGGCCGGGCGAACAGTTATTGCACCAGTTCTGGGCGATGTAACCGGCTCCGTATGCGGGAATCGTACCGGTGAGGCAAGCGGCCCGGGCTCCGCCGAAGCTCATATTCTTACCGCGATTGATGACCTTGCCGCTAACCTTCATCGCAGGCGCGCAGATATGTCCTCTGTACCTGAAGAAATGCTTGCCCGCTTCAGACGCCTTGGCTCCGCTAAGCAGCTTACCGGTCTCCGCCGAAAGCAGCGTAACATTGTTTCTTTGCCTGGAGGACGCCACCGCCACCGCGCCGAATCCGGCGGCTTCGAGGCTGAGCGCCTGGTTCGGGCGTTTGATCTCCTGGTCTGATGTCTTCCAGAGGATCGCGCCTTTTTTCAGATCCAGCGCAACCACCGACTGAGGCGGATGCTTGGATCCCTTGCTCTTGCCGCCTGATTTCTCGTGCTCATCCATCTCCGATCTGTTGACGATGTAGACCTTACCGTCTGCGATCACCATGGACGTTCCAAGCAGCTTATTGCTCCAAAGCAGCCTTCCTGTCTTGTCATCGTAAGCCTCCATGGTCCCCTCGCCGACGCCCCAATCCATACGGCCGCGCACCCATCGCCCCCATATCACCTTGCCCCCCTTCCAGGTGGCGACAACGACCACGCCGTCGGCGGCGGATATAACGCCCGGGCTGTAGGTCGTGGGCAATTGGCGGAGGGTCTCGCCCGTCCGCGAACTCACGACGAGCATCTTCCCGCCGCCATCGGGGACATACACGTGCTGACCAACAGAAACAAGCGGCGCGACGTTTTCGATGTAGAGTCCGCCGTAGAAAATGCCCGCCAGCTTCTTACGCCAGAGCATACGCCCGTTGAATGCGTCACGACATGTCATGTACTGGGTGTAACTGCCCTTACCGCTGAGACGCCATCCTTCTGCGAGATTCTCGTAAACTGATGTGGAAAGTGTGAAGCAGCGTCCGTCATTCACAAGCAACGCCCGCGTGGAGGCGTAACGTTTGGTCAGATTCATGGGCAGTCCGGCGCTCCACTTGAAACCGTACGGAGTTCCGAAAACCTTGTCGCTGGAGGCGGGGATGCCGGCGGCGGAATAGTAGCGATGCGTCCAGACGTCCATCGTGTCGGGAAGCGGGATTTCTTCGATATTCTCCACAACACCGCCCTCGCAAGTAACCAGGCGTCCGTACGGGGCGATACAACGGCGCACCTCATCGATAGTCAGACCGGCGGATTCAGCCTTCGCCTGGTCCATCACAACAATCACGTTGATCATGTAATCCCGGTAGGGAAGCTTCGACAGAGGCAACTGTTCGGCCGAAACATATCCCTTAACGCCCCCGGCGGCAATCGCCTTATTGAACGCCGCCAACTCTTTCGCATCCCCCGCCAGAGCATGAACCAGACTATCACCGTTGCGACCGAGATCAACCGCCATCCGAGGAGCCCTCTGGTCGCCGCAGCCGATAACTACGAACACACCGGATTCGCGGCCGTAAGATTTCAATATCTTAAGCGAAGATGAACCGGCGAGGACCTCTCCGGCCGAAAGAAGAACCAGGCAGATTGCCGAAAGTACCGTCAAGCCGAAAGTTCTACTGGTCGATGGCGCCATTATCGCTACTCCTGTTTGTCGCATAAGAGACGAGAGTCCGTATTGGAGGGTTATACGCCCGTTACAATTGTCCGGTTACTGCGCTAAATGTAAACGGCAATTTCCATTTGTGGCGCATTGGGTCCCCTGTTGTCGACAGGTTGGAATTAGGGGGTTGTGGTGACTCGTTTTTCGAGGCGGAACTGTACAGCCGGTTCGACTTGCCCCGAAGCCAGTTGTATCTGCAGTCCGGGGGGAAAGCGAAGAGTGACTTTGCGAGACGACCAACTGTCTATCGGTTCGGTGTCGCTGTCGGTCAGGACAATGTATGCGTCAATAGTCTTGGTCTTGTCGGTTTTCAGGATGTCGATATCCTTCCGAGGACCGGTGACGGTGATCTTTGTAAGCCACTCGATGCGATCCCTGCGAACAAGCTTGTACTGAGCCCAGACGCCCTCTTCGGTCCATTCGGCCGGTGTTACTATCCTTACGGTCACCGAGATGGTCTCGGTCGCCGCGGCCGTTCTGCGCACGACCTGAAGACTGACTGTCACTTCATCGGACTCCAGGCTCACTGATTCCGCACCCACAGCGGAAATCAGTTGGAATTTTACTTTCTGCTCCTCGCCCGCAGGCAGGTCGGATAGATCCTTCTCCACCGTCCGTATCCTTGAATTGGGCGGTATGCGGGACCAGACGCTGTCGGGAGCCCGAACTTTCACAACATCTTTTGGGCTCTCTGCCAGTTCGGCGCCCTTGAAGGCGAACTCGATGGGCAACTCTCTGACCACCAGCGTCTCGATTCTGATGTCCTTTATGGTCGCGGGATTGCCCGAGACGACCCTCAGACCCAGTTCGTCTATTTCCGGAATCGACTTCAGCACCAGGTCCGACGGAATCGCCTCCAGGTCCTCTCCGAAGCCGTCGACCGTACTGAGGTCAAAACCGACGACCACACCGCGGAACTTCTTGATGAATCGGTCCAGATCGCTACGGCTGCCGCGAATCTGAAATGTGACTTCCCTCGACGGTTCGGACGTCACCACGGTGTCTTTCGACCCGTCGGCGTGCAGATGGATCTGTATTGCGATATCGTCGGTCTGGGTGAACTCCATGTCGGCGTAGATCCAGACCAGCACGGTGACTATCGCCACCCAGAACAAAGTCCTCGCCGTATCCAGCCACCACTGGCGACTAAATCGAGGCGCGTCGGTATGTTGCTTTGCTTTGCTCATGTCGCGGTCACAATGCCGATTCCCGGGTGCTAGGCATCCTCGTCCTTCGCTTCCTTGTCCGCACGGGCGGGCTTTCGCTGCATTTTTCTCGGAGCCAGCAAACCAAGCAGCAGAGCGTCCAGCGCTTCGGGCGACAGGCCAAGATACAGTTGCCCGTCGCAGGCTATCGAGACGCGTCCGGTCTCTTCGGAAACTACCAGCACTATCGCATCGCTGTCCTTCGCCAACCCCAGAGCCGCCCTGTGCCTGCTGCCCAATGAAGCGTCTACTTCTTCGCTCTCAGCCAGAGGGAATTGGCATCCGGCGGCGGCTATTCGCCCGTCCCGGATGATCACGCCCATATCGTGCAGCGCCCCGCCGGGATAGAATATCGAATTCAACAGACCGCTGGTCAGTTCGGCGTCTATGGACGTTCCGGACTCTTCGATCTCACCAAGCCCCACCGACCGTTCTATCGCCATGACCGCACCGATCTTGTTTCGCGAAAAGTACGCGGCGCTCTCGATGAGAGAGGCGATCATCGCCTGCACGCGTCCCAAAGGGCTGCTGAAGAACTTCGTTTGCCCGACCTGGATCAGTACGCGGCGCAATTCCGGTTGGAATGCAACTACAATACCCACGAAGGCAAACAGCAGGAAGTTACCGTACAGGAACTTGATTCGCTCCCATCCGAGATCTTCGGGCAGGAGGCGAATGGCTATGTAGACCGTAGCCAGAATAACCGCCACGCCCTTTACCAGCCTGGCGCCTCGCGTGCCTCTGAGAAAGCGCATCAACCACCACACAACCACTCCGATCAGGAGCAGTTCTACAACCACAACGCCGTGGTTGTAATTGCCCACGCGTCGCAGGTAAGCCGTGATGGCGTCAAACAGCTGCGTCATTACATACATATCCCGGCCCCAATCCGCGCGCAAATGCGCTGCGGCGATCGGGGCGCTGCGTACTACTTAATACGTAATCGTCCGTCTGGGAGTTTTCACTTCAGTGGAAACAGCGATATCTTTTTAGGAAATGTTCGCCCCGTTGGAAATAACAGCGTCGTAAACCTTCAGCGCTTCAACCGCCGGACCCACATCATGAACGCGAAAAACAGTCGCCCCGCCGGCGCGTGCGGCCAGACAGGCGGCGATCGTACCGCCTGTGCGGTCTTCAGCCTTGTCCGAACCGCCCAGCTCGCCTATGAATCGTTTTCGCGACGGGCCTATGAGTATCGCCCTACCGAGACGTCCCAGATCGTCCACTCCGCCCAGCAACGCCAGATTGTGCTCCAGCTTCTTTCCAAACCCAATGCCCGGATCAATTATTATGCGGGACTCGTCGACACCGGCGGCGCAAGCGGCTGCAATTCGCTCGGCGAGGAACGCCTTAACTTCGCCCAGGACGTCTGCATAGACGGGATTGTCCTGCATCGTTCTGGGTCCGCCGAGCATATGCATCAGGACAATCGCCGCCTCGCTCTGGGCGGCGAGCGTTAATATCTCCGGATCGTCGCGCCCAGCCGAGACGTCGTTGATGATTTCGGCGCCCCAGGCGATCGCTCGGGCGGCCACTGCGGAGCTGGTGGTGTCGATGCTAACGATTGCTCCGGTTGCGATGACGGCGGGAGCGATGTGTTCGATGCGTTGAATCTGCTGGTCCGGCGGTACGGAGTCTGAGCCTGGTCGGGTCGATTCGGCGCCGATATCGATTATCTCGGCTCCGCAGTCGATCATCCTGCGGGCCTGGTCGGCGGCGGATTGGGGATCGAGGTATTTCCCCCCGTCGGAGAAGCTGTCCGGAGTTACGTTCAGGATTCCCATGACCACGGCTGGATCGCGCGGGGTTGCGGTCAGGATTTCCTGTAGTGTCCGCGGCATCTCGGGGTCTCAGGCTTCCGTAGAGCCCTCTTCAGGCTCGGGTGAATCGTCGGCGGGGGCGGGAGTTTCTTCGATTGGAACATCTGTCTTCGCCTGCTCTATTCCGATCAGGTCGGCTACGGTGGGCTTGTCGATCACCTCACCGTCGAATATTCGCATTACTTCATCAACACCGAGAGTTTCGTATTTCAGCAGCGCCTGGGCGAGGCGTTCGAGTTTGTCGCGATTATCCTCGATCATAGTGCGGGCCGACTTGTACGCCCGATCAACCAACGCCTTCACTTCCTGGTCGATCAGATCGGCGGTTTTGTCGGAGTACTCGGGCTGTCCGAAAATCGGTGAAACGTTTTTGTCTTCGGACCCGTTGCTGTATCGCACCAGTCCGAGTTCTTCAGACATGCCCCAATCGGTGACCATTTTCTTTGCAACCGCGGTGGCCTGGGCTATGTCGCTGCTGGCTCCGCTGGATGAATCGCCGCAGAATACTTCTTCGGCGATCCTGCCTCCGAAACAGACCGCCAGGAGGGAGTCGCAGTATTTTCGAGTGTAGATATACCTGTCTTTCTCCGGAAGCGAGAAGGTGGCTCCGCCCATCCGCCCTCTGGGTATTATGGAGACCTTGTGCAGCGGATCGGCGTCCGGAGCCAACACCTGCACCAGCGCGTGCCCGGCTTCGTGGTAGGCGGTGCATTTGCGTTCGGCTTCATCGATGGCGCGGCTTTTTCGGGCCCGACCCCATCGCACCTTGTCGCGGGCCTCCTCCAGGTCGCTGATATCAACGTACTGTTTGTCAGCCAGCGTTGCGGCGATGGCGGCTTCGTTGACCAGGGCGGCCAGATCGGCTCCGCTGAACATCGGCGTACCGCGCGCCATTTTGCGGAGATCGATATTCGGATCGCATTTCACTTTCTCGGCGTAGATTTTCAGTATTTCGTAGCGTCCCTGCAGGTCCGGAAGCGGGACGTCTATCTGGCGGTCAAAGCGTCCGGGGCGAGTCAGGGCGGGGTCCAGGACGTCCAGGCGGTTGGTCGCAGCGATTACGATAACCTGGTCGGACGAATCGAATCCGTCCATTTCCACCAGGATCGCATTTAGCGTCTGCTCTCTCTCATCGTGACCTCCGCCAGCGAACGATGCGCCTCGGCGGCGTCCCACGGCGTCGATTTCGTCCAGGAAGATAATGCACGGAGAGTGATCCTTGGCCTGTTTGAACAGATCGCGAACTCGCGAGGCCCCGACACCGACGAACATCTCGACAAAATCACTGCCCGAGATCGAGAAGAACGGGACGTCAGCTTCTCCGGCGATAGCCTTAGCCAGCAGCGTTTTACCGCATCCGGGCTCGCCTACAAGCAGTACGCCCCGGGGAATCCGCCCGCCCAGACGGCGGAATTTCTGCGGATTCTGGAGGAACTCGATGATCTCCCTGACTTCATCTTTCGCTTCGTCCACGCCGGCAACGTCTCCGAACGTCACGCCCGTCTGGTCTTTGGGCGTCAGGCGGTGCTTGGACCGTCCGAAGTTGCCCAACATTCCTCCCCCGCCGCCTCCGGCTCCGATACGCCGAAACACGAAGAACCATATCGCCAGGAACACCAACGCCGTCATCAGCAAATGCGGAAGCATCATCTCCCACCATCCGGTGGGTTTGAACTTCACGTCAAACTTGCCGGGGTGGTTCTTCGAAGCCGCATCGATCTTATCTGTGAACTTCTCGTCGTCGCGGTGATTGTATTGAACGTAAAACTTGTGGGATTCCTTGTCGGGAACAAAGACATCCTTGGTGTTTTCTCCGTAGATCGAATCCTTCTCGATAATGATCTCGCCGGTTACCTGTCCGCCCTCCACGAACCGCCAGAAATCGGTAATTGTGATTTCGCGGCCCTGGTCCATGTCCCCCCGAAGAAGCATCAGGAACAGAAAACCCACGCCGACGGCGATAACAACCCTCATCAGGGTTCCGCCCACCTTGGTCGGCGGTTGGGGTGCGGGGCCCTGGGGATTCTCCGGGTCCTTGCCGTTGGGGCCTTGCGGCTGACTAGGTGTTTGATTCGGGTCGGTCATATTTCTAGGCGGGGTTCATCAAGGTTCAAGTTCGCGCGTGCTGCAGACTCTCGGCGGCGAGGTCAGGGCCTCACAGCATATCGAGCCCCGTTCTTATAGTTTCTCGTCGCCGTCGGCTTGATCGGAAGGATCAGGCCACCCCTCCTCAAGCTGTTCGACTATACGTTGTGCGGCTTCGTCTATGACCGCCTGGCCGCCTGTGAAAAAGGTCTCACCAAAAGTATAGGCCCCAATATACTGCTCGCGGACGTCAAAATCATCCACACTGACCAATACGTCGCCGCTTCGCAGGTCCACCCACCTGAACGAGACGGTGAACGTAACCTCCATCGCTCTGGAACGACCGGTGTCGGTGTTTATCGACAGCGGTCTCTGTCGGACGTTCTTCAACTGCCCGGTGAGTTTGGTGTCGGCTTTGGCTTCGTTGGTAATGCCATACCGCGTGTCCATCTGGATGCGATTGACAACAGCCTTGGTGAGATCCATTTCGAGCCCGCGTCTGTAAACACCGTGCCCTCTGGTCCAGACCGGTATCGAGATGGTCCGCACGTCGCTGCGATGAAGCGTTCCGATCTTGTAACCGCAACCCGAAGCAGCGGCCAGTGCGACAAGACCGCCAATGGCGACGAATCTTAAGGTTCTCATTTCTCCACCTTGCCGTTCTTCGGCGATTTGGAATCAGTGCTGGTCTTGGCGTCAGTCTTGGTCTTGTCGTCCGCTTTCTTGCGCGGCGCGGGTCCGGCTCCGAGTTCCTTCAGGGCGTCAGCGGCCCGTTTAGCCCAGTGACTATCGGCGTTCTGGTCTATGACCTTCCTGTAGTAGAATATAGCGGCCTTCTTTCGTCCCACGCGCTTGTAGAATTTCGCCGATGCAAAATACCTCCGCACCAGGGCGTTGCGTATCTGAGACAGCACCATGGGCACGTTGGCTTTGTTGGATTCTTCGGTGTAGCGATCGGCGAATATCATGAATCGCTGCTGGGCGTCGGTCAGGGGAGTATCGTCGAACGCCTCGCCCTTGTACTGGGCGTACCTCGCCCTGGCCGCTCGCAGCATCGCATGGCTCATCCGTTTTCGCGGGCTCTGGGGGAACGTCTTCATGTAGTGATCGTAAGCCTCCACCGCCTGGACGACCTGCCCCGCGTCGTAGTGATAGTCAGCCACTCGAATCAGCGCCTTCTCGGCGACAACCGTTCCGGGCACGCGATCCGCGATACCGTTGAGGATCTCGATCCCCCTGTCTACGGCGGACACCTTGAACATCCACATCGCACGGCGTTTGCGCCCTTTGAGGAATGCGTCGGCAATCAGGTACTGTCGCTGCACGGCGCGGTCGTAAAAATCACCGTTGCGGTACTGGTCCATCTGCTCGTTGAAACGGTTGCAAGCCTTGTCGTAGTTCCCGCGGTCCATTTCGGCCTGACCGATGAGCATCATCACCTCTTCCCGACGCTCGTCGTTAGGGTAACCGGCCATGAACTTCTTGGCGGCCTTGAGAGCGTCCTTGGGGCGATCATTGTCCAGATGCCTGCGCACCAACGCCAACTCGCCTTCCGGAGTGCCTTCAGCAGGCGTAGGGGCAACGACCCACTTACCGTCTTTCCAGACATGCTCGGTTTTCTCGGCTCCGGCGCAGAGACCTGAAATCGCCCCGATCGCACAGAGAATCACAAACCATCGGTATTTGCTTATCATAGGTGTATTCCTGTCTTAGGCTGCGGCGCGCAGTCGAACCCGCCGCAATACGTTGCCATTATACCTACCTGCGGGCAACCTGCAAGCCATCGAAATCTATCCAGAGCTTCCCACCGCCCCGCCAACACCGTCCATCCATACCGCAAAAGCTACCGAATGACATATCTCGCCATCCGTAGAGGCTTGCCCAACTGGTATGAAGCGTGATACGACAGCAGGCGATTGACGCCCAGAACCTCGTCCTCGGACAACGAAACACCCCCGCGCCCGTGCGCGGCCTGCAGACCGGCTAGCCCGCTGATCGCCGACGGACTAACGCTCGTCTTCTCATCGGCCGAACATCCGCACGACCCGCAAAGCAGGCCCCCGCGAGCCGAGCTGAAAAACGATCCTCGCGCCGAAACCACCTGATCCAGCGGGGTGTCGCACTCTACGCAACTGCTCAACTGCCCGAGCAATCCGGCGTGACGGAGCATCCGCCACTGGAAATACGCCAGAACCGCTCCCAATGGCGCATCGGCGTCGCCTAGTCGGCCCAGGGCGTTGTGCAGGAGATCGAACGCCTCGGGATGAGGGTCTCCCTCGCCCAGCAGCAGGCCAACCAACTCTATCATGTACAAACCCGTATCAAGACGCCCCGCATCGGTGCGAAGGGGAAGATGAGAGACCGTCTCGGTAAACTCAAACAACGTTCCCATCGCTCCGGACGCTGGCTGCGAAAATACGATTTGACCTTCGCTCAACAGATCCAGAGCCCCTCCCGACTTGCTCTTGGGGCGCTTGGAGCCCTTTGCCAGGACGCTCAGGACACCGGCATGGCGCGTAAGAAACCGTAAGACTTGTGAGGTCTCGCTGTAGTCAGTTGTCCGGATGCAGATGGCCTGTTCGCGAAGCGGCATGGCCAGAGCGTAGCGAATCGGACCGCTCGGGGCAACTCGCATCAGAACTGAGCCAGGCGGTCGAGCGGCTGGCCGAGACCATATAAAACACCCGACGCCTCTGGAGGCGCCGGGTGATCGTGTATAGTCAGACCATCGCTAAGCGATGGGTCTCAAGGGTTCGTCAGGCTGCGTGTCGGCGTCTGCGGCGAGCCAGCACCACCACACCGCCCAGCACCAGAAGGCTCATAGTCGCCGGTTCGGGCGTGATCATGCCCTTGACTTCTCCACCGTATTTGGTGAAGCCCGTGCCGAACAGTTCGCCAAGAGCGTGGGTGCCCACGCCAATCTTCAGGACAAACACGGCCCCTTCATCAAAAACGTCCGAGTTTCCGATGCCGATCTGTGCGTCTCCGGTGGGCTCTCCGGAGATACCGCTGTCACCGAGGTATGTCCAAGTGTTGCCGCTGCCCTGTAGAATCGACACCGCCGGGGGGGGTGTTGCTCAGCGTCCCGACGATCTGCAGCATTCCAGGACCGTAAGGCAATATGATGACGCTATCGGAGTCGAAACTGGCGTTTGCGGCGATGGCGCCGGTGGCGTCGGTAAACTCCAGAATCCCATTGGCCTCCCATGTCGAGCCTCCCACCCTGGTCAGGTCGAGTGTGAAGTTGAAGTCGAAGTCCGCGTTGTTTCCGGATATCTGGGTCGAATCCAGCACCCCGGCGCCGTCCTCACGCCTCACCTGAAAGACTGAACCGGTGTTTTCGGTCACGGTCAGCGTACCGGCCGTACCGCTTGTGGGGCTGTACTCAAGTATGGCCGCGTTCAAGTCAAAGGTGATGAAATCCGCGGTTGCCTGGGTCGGAGCCAAACACAGCGCTGCCGAAACCCCAATCAGGACAAGCAAGCCTTTCAAAACTGGCGAGAAACGACTTCCGTTGATATCGATATTGCAACCCATCCCTTGCTTAATCATACTTCTGCTCCATTTAAATCGTGCGCGTAACTCTCTCCAAAACAGTTCGCACGCAAGACCATCCTGCGCACAAAGCGTCCTGTAATGTGACCGCGAGAGCAGGTCCGACGGATCAACTACTCCGTCAACACCAATCCGGGCGATACAAGATCGCTCGGTGCGGCCGAGCAGATACAACTTCGACTCCTCCGGTCAACAGGTTCTTAACAAGGGCGGAAATGTGATTTACACAACTCCAGCAGATACAACCCTCATCCGGTCCAGGCTCAACAGGACCAAACGTGCTGATCGATAATGAATAGTGTACACCAATATGGGCGTATCTCCAAGCACAAAACCCCGATTATGGGAGTTTTTCTGTTTCTATTTCGATAAAACTGTATATTTAGCCCGGCGGCGGATCATCTCCAAGATTCTGTTCCTTATTGTGTTACGTCCGATAATGTGCAGCGATTTGGCAACCATGTTGGGAGCAATAAATCCCGCAAGAACAAGCCCGGATCCGACAATCCGCCCGTTTTCCCGCCAATTAGACGCAAGAGCATAACAGATCATGGATCCAACACTGTTGTCGCTTACATGTAAATCGGGCCCGCCTGGGCTGACCGCAGGCGGGCCCGTCATTCAATTCCATCTACCTCTAACGCGCGACCTTCCAACCGCTGTAACCTACTTCAAACCAAAGCTTATCACCTGGTAACGCCAGTATCTTCTGGAGTTTGAAATGTGTTCCTTTCACAGGCAGCGACACGCGGATAGGCGTGGCTCCGGCGGCTCGGGCTTGAGCGTCAACTCGCTTGTTGAACCGCTTTTGCATCTGGGCGGCCTCTTGGGAGGGTTTGCGGGCGACAACGGCGGCGCCCGCACTGGTCGACATCGACGCAAAGTCCTCAACCACGTTAACCGGACCGCTGAACGCGCTGGCGCCCCAGCCCTTGGTGTATCTGCCTTCAGCGGGCAGATAGAGGTTGTACATAACGTGCATCACGGGGACCTCGCACACGGGCAGATCAACCCGGAGCGTACCCGAGGCCGGGGCGGTCTTCCCCTCGCCCGGAGTGTGGACATACACCACCGTCACCGGGAACGCCGCCAACTCGCTCGATCCGGACTTGCTGCGCACCAGTGGGATCAGCACCTTGCCTTCGGTGTCTTTACCGGGTGTGGCGGCTTTACCGGCGACTGAAACCGACCATATTTCGGTTCCGACGGGCATCGCCATACGCAGGAACTGGCGTCGATTGTTCCTTACGCTATAGGTCGCTTTGGTCATGCGGCGTCCGTCGGAGAGCTGCATTCCGGTGAAAACAACGCTGTCGGCGACGGTGGCGAGCACGGAGACCTCACCGTGCCTGCGAATATTCAGCGGGATATCGATGGTCTTGCCGACATAGCGGAAACCCAGCAGTATCGGCTGGTTCGTCATCGCCGTCAGCGTTCCCGGAAGGCGGTTGGCGTCTATCGCTGTGGCGCCGACGACCTTACCTGCCTCGATTTCCACATTCGCCAGCGCAACGACCGCAACGAAGCCTTTCTCGCGCTCCACGCCGGATGCTCGAATAACAGGGACCGGAGCCGAAGCCTGTGCGGCGGCGGCCTGTTCGTAGGCTATCTGCAGGGCGTACGAACCGATTGTCTCGCGACTTAGAGTCGCACTAAGCACTCCGTCCTTGTCCACGCGCCAGTCCTGCAGGCCCGGTCCGGTTACCGTGAGAACGCTGGCGCCTTTGGGTACGGTGAGTTTCAGTTCGCGAACGGGCGTGTGCAGGATGTTGAAGTAGACCGATTCCTGGCAGAGCAGGAGCCCGTCGGCGACTGAGACCAATGTGGCGGTTTCGGCGTACAGTTTGGTCGGAGCGGCTGGGGCTTTGGGAATCGCACGCTCCCAGGTCACCTGCACGGGCTTTCCCGTGGGCAAGGCGGCCGCAACTGCGGTCTTGCCCTGAGCGGCGTTTACCGAAAGCGACTGGGCTCCGCTTACTTTGACGTCCACCTTGTCGCCGTCAACCGTCAGCTTGACCACGCTGGACCCGGGCAGCGTACGGGTGAATGTCACCGAGTTAGTCCCGCCGGACTTCGTGACCGCCACCTCGAACACCAGTTCGACGGGGATCTTACCGGTCTTCTCGGTCAGCAGTTCGTAGCTGGAGCCCTGGACGTTCAGATGCACGCCCTCGGGCAGCTTGGAACTTCTTAACGCAACGGTGGCGGGCAGGACGGGTATCCGCTTCCAGCCCTTTTCGCGAAGTATGTTGATCTCAATCACAGCGGTGAATGCGGCGCCCTTTTCAGTCAGCACGCCATCGTACGCACCGGAGGTCACAACGTAATCCGCAGGCGGAGGACTTCCCGGTTTGCCCTTCTTAACCGAATACTCTAGCAGCGCGCGGAATTCGGTCCACGGAAGATCCACAGTGGCGGCGGCTCCGACGCGGTCGATCTTCTTAACATCAAGGAGCTTCTCTATCTCCGCCCACTTCACCGTAATAACCTGACCGCCCTTCTTTGTCGGGTCGTATCCGGTGATCTTGACGAACTGGTCCCAACTTAGCGTCACCTGCCCGCCGTCACCGGCGGCCGCTTTCGGCGCCGCGGCGCCAACCTGACCGCCCCACACCAGAACCATCGCACAAATCACCACCAGAATTGTCGCCTTGCGTTTCATAATCATCTTCCTTTCCATTGGTAGTCGAAACGGATGACCATTTCGTCGCCCGGTTTGACCAGCGTTTTTTCGAGTTTCACCAACTCCCCGACGCGGGGGATTTCTATCGTTTGCGGAGCCTTAACGAACTCAACGTGCTTTGACGCTTCCCGCCAGTGCTGCATTTCTCCGGCCCGGACGGCCGTAAGATATCCTCCGTTATCGATCAGGACGTACTTTTCGTGCGACAGACTTATCGGATTGTCCGCGATATCCAGCGTATTGCCCCTATCGCGACTGTACGTAACGTTTGTTGTCATGCTGTTGGCCAGTAAGGCGTCCGTACCTACAATCGTCTCCTGGCGGGTCTCGTTGGGGTCGACCTGGTCGCCATTGACCGCCCCCCTCCTTGACGCGTCCACTTCCATAAGCGTGCGGAACTGGGCTTCGTCGACCACGGTGAACGACACGTCGTTATTGCCTTTATGGAACTTGAGGCCCAGCGCGTTTACCGAAGAGGCGTCAACGTTAAGATTAAGACTTGAGACCTGCGTCTTCTGCCAACGGTTGAATCGGAGCTTGCTCGCCAGTTCCGCCGTGTCGATGTTCCCCCTGGCCGCCACCGTCCTCTCACCGGTGGGCAGCACACCGGAATCTGTCGGCTGGCCTGGTCTGATCTGCCAGGAGTAGTTCCGGTCGATGAATTTCTGCAAGCTCGGGTCGACCTTGGCGCCCCCGAGACGCTTGCCCCTGAGGGTTCCGTCGGTAACGCTGTGCGGATGGTCGGTCGCCGCCGCCGAGCCTCTGTCGGCGTCGCCGCCTTCGACACTAACCGTACCGCCGGCGATCTCCAGGCTTGTGATGCCCGGCGTGTCGGACTTGTGGGTCTCTAATTCCTCATACGACCAACCACCGGACTTCCGCTTGTTGAGGCCCTGCTGCAGTGCAAGGTTGGCTCCGACCTGGACTTGCGGTCCGCGAGCTTTGCGGAGGCCTTCGATCAACGCCGACACCGCCCTCTGTTCTCCGAATCCGCCCCGCACCTTCAGCGCCCGCTGACCATCGTATGTGGTGACCTGCACTTGTCCGTTCTTCAGCAGTGACTTAATCTGATCGGTGAGTTTGGACGTCCTCTTCCTGCGCCCTTCCTCCTTGCCTGCGATATCCTCCAAACCGTCCTCGTCGGCGTCTGACAACGCGGTCACCAGGTCGCCGACCTTGTAGACTTGCACCGCATCGCCCGTCACGTCCCGATTCGGTTGAAGGTCGACCAAAGGGCTGTCGCCTCGGCGGTACGCACCGTCGCGATCGTAATCGCGCAGTCTCTCACCGCCAATGGATCCTGTACCGAGCCGCCGTACGGGCGTTAACTCCCCGGGCGTGACGCTTGGGCGCCGGACAGGCTTGTCCGTTACTCCGGCGCCATCGGACAGGCCGGTGAGTCTATTGCTCAGCGTCAGAAGCCTCCGGGCTTGGACCAGAGTCGGATCCAGCGCCACAGCCGCCTTCAGTTCGCCGGCAGCGCCGGATGCATCACCGGCGTCCAGCAGTTTTCTGCCCCTGCGCAGATGCCCTGCAGCCGCTTGTTTCTTTCCGGCGGAGGTGTTCGCCGGTGCGTCGGGGCCGGCCGGGACCAGTTCGGATTGCTGGTGAATTAAGGGCGTGATTCGATCAAGCGGTTTCTTGCCTTCCTGCCGGCCTTGCCCCTGACCCCGCCCTTTACCCGGGCGCGGAGACCTCCGGGCGCCCTTCCATTGACCGTAAGTGTTCTTCTTGAGCGTTTCCTTGGCTGAGGCCAGCGCCAACTGCTCCCTTTCCAGCTGGAAATCCTTCGTTATGTCGGCGCCGCCGGTGTTGGACAGTTCGCTTGTTTCTTTGGCGAGTTTTTCGGCAAGGGCTCCGGCTTCATCGATCCGACCGGACTTACGGAGCTCTTTTATCTGCTTGAGTCCCCTACCGAGATTCTCGCTGGCGGTCTTTTGTGCGATGCCGAGTTGTTGTTTTGCGATTCTGAGGCGCGCCTCCTGCTCGACTACGTTTTCACCTTTGGCGACCAGTTTCTTGCCAAGTGCTTCGGCGGCCTGGAACAGGGCTTGCGCTCGCTTGGTGTCTTTCCGCCTGACTGCGTGAATGCCTTCCTCGACCAGTTCGCTTTGCCGTTGGAGTTCATCGACGTTGTCGGCGGTGAATTGCTGTTTGACGGTTACGGCGGCGGCTTTTTCGGCCCGGGATTGGACCTTGAGCTTGCCCTGGAGAAGTTTGATATTCGACAGCAATCGTTTGGCGTTTGAGGCGTCGGGCGAGTTGCGCGACATCTCGATGACCTTGTTCAGCGCCTTGTCGGCCTCTGCGTACTTGCCCTTGTCGTACAGGTCTTTCCCCGCCCGCCAGTAGTTTCTCGCCAGCGAACCGCTCGACGAACTGATCTGCCCGCCAGCCAGGATCGTACCGCCGCTGGGCGCCGTAACGGACGTTGTAACCGCAGGCGGGCGATCTTCAGGCACGGCGTCCTTCGAGCCAAGCAGCCAACTGAGCACACCGCCGCCCCCGCCGTCGCCTTTTTTCGGAGGGGGCTTCTTCTCGGTCTGGGGCAGACCAATCCGCTTCCTTTCCGGATCCAACGCCGTTGCACTCCCGTACGTCATCGAAGCCAACGCAGTCTCGCTGGAATACTGCTCCACAGGTTGCATCACGCCCGAGAACTTCACCCGACTCATCCCATCGGGCATATTGGCCTGACACCATGCGTATGCGATCGGAATGTCGATCTGCGGAAGGGCGATCGCTCCTGAACCGCGGGATTTCAGGGCTTCGGCGCGATACATGTAGACCACCTGCACGGGAAAGCTGACCAGGCCCATCACCGAGGCGGTGCTCCGTTCGAGCGGAAGCAGGTGCTGATTCTTCTTCCCGCCCAGGGGCGTCATCGGGCGCGACTTTTCGGATACCCGCGCCAGCAGCACTTTCGCCCCGGCCGGGAGCGTAACGCGCAGGAACTGGCGGTTGCGATTGCGAATTTCATAATCGGCGCGGCAGATAACCGAACCGTCGGGGCGATACGAGAATTGGTATCGAGCGCTGTCGGCGAGAGTCTGTTTGATCGCAAATTCGCCCAGGTCAATCGACTCAGCCCGCGCAAACCACCGGCCCGACGTTATCGAATACGCCATAACCGCTTTGCCCGCAAGTATCGCCGACGCCGCTCGCGGAATGTCGCCCAGTGCGATTTCCTTCAACCCGGACATGTCAGCCGGTTGGATTTCGCTGCCTCCGGCGGTGTTGGTTATCACCAGCGTTCCACCGGACCATCGCCCGTTGGATATCTCCGGGCGCGGCAGGTCGGCGGCGCCTTTGGCGGCGGGCAGTTCGTAATTTAGCTTGAGTCTCGTCCGCCCGGTTATCGCCCCGCGGAAGAACACCGTTGCGGTTCGACCGGAAATGCGAACGTCGCGAACATCCGGGCCGGAAATCGCGACGCGTTTGGCGCTGTTGGGGACGACAAGCTCCAGAGACTCTGTCTTACCGCCGAGAATCGCAACGCGCAAATCGGCTGACACCTGCTGGGCGGCTGGACCGAAGTTCCACGCCACCGCCCCGCTTACCTGATACGTCGCCCGGCGGACGGTGCGGCGCTGCAAGGGGCGATAATTCAGCACCAGCTTCGATGACGGCTTCAGCGTCAGCGACACTTTCTTGCCAGCCGAGCCCCTCGCCGAGCCCGAAGCGGTGACCTCCAGCTCGCTTGGCGAATCCAGCGTTGCTGAAGTCAGCACGGTGCGGACAATCGGAAGGGTGAACGTCCCGCCGAACGCCTTGAATCCTTCGATCGGACTGCGTGCGCGAATCACGTAAGACCCGGGCTTCTCGGGCTGAAATACAAGCCATTTGCCCTTCGCAGCAGGCGCAAACGCGGCGCCGTCAAGCGTAATGTCCGACCAGGCCGGTATGTTCGACAGGACCGCAACCGCTCGGGCTTGGCGCGAATCGAGCACGAGCAGATGAATCTCGGCCTCAATGGACGCAGAACCCTTTGCATCAGCTTTCAAACGGTAAACACCGCGTGAAATGATGTGCGAGACCGGCGCGTAATCCGAGCCCTTGGCCTGGTCAATAACGAACCGCCGCCAGACCGAACGAGGCAGGCGGAAATGTGCATCTTCGAGCAGGCGGGAGCGATTGATTATCTCGCGGATCAGGGCGGTGCGATCGGAAGACTCCTGGGCGCAGAGAATTCCCCCTTGCGCAGCGATAGCAAGAAACGCTATTACCCGAGCCAATCGTTTCATGTAAGCGAGGTCCGTTGAGATTCCCGAGTGTCCGGGAGTAACAAGTATACTCCTTTGACGCCCGTGAGCTGGAGAAGTTCCGCAGTTTGTAAGATTTGAATTCGCGCCGCTCGGACGCTCAAGCCTTGGGCTGAACGACCTTGACCCGCAAACGCGTGATCTTTCGTTCATCGGCGGCCAGCACCGCGAAATCCGCCCCGTATGCGTTAAGCGTCTCGTCGATCTTGGGGATATAGCCCAACTCGGAGAACACGAGCCCGGCGACCGTGTCGTAACCGGCGTCTTCGGGTATCTCCAGATCCAGCGCATCGTTGAGATCATCTATGTACATTCGCCCGTCGGCCTCGATGGTCTGCTCGTCGATCCGCTGCATCAACTCCTCTTCGGATTGATCGTATTCGTCGGCAATTTCGCCTACTATCTCCTCGAGCACGTCTTCGATGGTCACCATACCGGCTGTGCCGCCGTATTCGTCCAGCACTACGGCGATATGGACCATGCGCGCCTTGAACTCCTTAAGGAGATCGTCCAGCGCCTTGGTTTCCGGCACGAAGAACGGTTTGCGAACCAGGTCTTCTATCGCAATCGACTCACCAGCCCCGATCAGGCGGAGCATGTCCTTGGCGTACAGCACGCCGATAATGTTGTCGATGTCGCCGCTGAAGACCGGTACGCGGGTGTGCCCGGCTTCTACGATCCTGGCAACGGCGTCCTTCCACGAAGTTTCGGAATCCAGTGCGAAGATATCCGTTCGGGGCGTCATAATCTCGGCCGCATGCGTGTCGCCGAACTCCATAACCGACTCTATCATCTCGACTTCGTCGGCGTCGACGGCGCCTTCGGCCTGTCCGTCTGAGGCGGCTTGCAGGATCTCCTGCTTGGCGGTCTCTTCGGTCTTCGCCTCGCGTTCGGCGATACCGGTCAGGCGCCGGATCGGAAGGTCCAAACGCTGCATCAACCATATCGCGGGGCTCATAACTCGGCGTAAAACAAGCAGTACGGGAAATGTGGCGGCGAGTATTTGCTCGTCGGCGTAGGCGGCCCAGGCGTGCGGTATCGCAATCCCGAACAGCGCTATCAGACCGGTGGACACTGCAATCGTCGGAAGAACTCGCCCGCCCAGCAACACGCTCACTACGACCACCAGCCCTATATTACTTATTGTTCGACAGAGAGATGCATTGAGGCGCATCGCCCAGAGATGGCGGTCGAGGACCTCCAGACGCGCCTTTCCGGGATGGTCTTCGAGGACCTCCTCCAACCGGGAGCGGCGGAACGCTCGCAAAGAGTATCCGGCAAGAGCAAAGAAGCCCGAGAGCCCCGTACACAACACAGCAACCCAGACAAGTGGGTCCACGTTTGAATAAACTCCACAAAAACCGCCCAATTCTTCGCGTCGACCGTCTTCCCGTCCGACCGCGAGGGGCGTAAGTCGCAGCCGTAAACAATGGGTCGACGCCCAATATACATCATACGCACAATCACCGTACTGACAAGGCATATTCCGCGCCGAAAACGCTCAACCGCCCAATATTGACCAAAGTCCAAAGCGATCCCGCCATCGGCGAGGTTCACAAATGGTTCACAGGTCCGCCGGGTGTGAACCTCCGTTCAGATATGCGATTTCACCACATATTGCGAGAATCGAGACGATGTAACTCATTATCTCCCAATCACTTCCGTATATCCCCCGGCCGGGCGCCAAAGCGTGCGGTCGGGCCGGTGTGGTGGTTCACACATCGGCGGGGTGTGAACCTGAGGAAGTTCGAATTCGAAGAGGTGTTCGCAGCCCGCCGGCGCCAATTGCCAATTCCCCATTGCCAATTGCCCGCCGCCCGGCCTTTCCCCTTGCCAGCGGCCTGGCCACTTATTACAGTTCCACTATCTCGCGCAGCGCGGGTGTCCTCCGGCGGAATTGAAATGAAACGCTTTTCTGCGATAACAATCATGGGCGTGCTTCTTCCCGTCCTGTTCGTATCCTGCCGCAACCCCGACGCCAACTTGTCCCGGGAGCAATCCCGGGTGATCGTCATGTTGCCCGGCGACCCGGAGAAGGTCGTCTGCAGGGCGTGCCCGGAAGCCCGCGCCGAGGCCGTGCTGATCGCCGAGTTGACAATTCCGGGCCTGATGTCGCAGCGAAAATACGAGATCCCCTTCAGGCGTGAGTTCGTCTATGACATGTCGGGCCTGCTGACGCCCCGGACCGGACCGGCCGACGCGACGAGCATCGCCTGCGGACCGGGCGGTTACCATCACTCCAGCATGACGCTCATCGACGGAGACGACAGCCCGCTGACCTTGTCGGTCTATCACAGTTGGCGGATTCTCCCCGAAGACCGCCGCGGAAAGATCCGCCAGGAGGTCCCGTTGACGTTCGGTGCGCCCGGAGAAGAGCTGCAGCTCGGTAAGGGAGCAATCCTGAAGATATCTTACAGACAACCGAAATAACCACGCCCACGTCTGCGTCTTCTCGCCCCACCGCCCGCCGTTCTCCGCCACGCCGTCGCCAATTGCCCGGCGCCAATTGCCAATTGCCCGCCGTTGACACCCCGCCGAAATGGACCGATACTTACGCCCGATGCCCATGACCGCCCCAAGCCCGAGCAACTCCGGGCGCCGGAGCCCTGAGTTCGAACACCGTCGCAAAGAAAGGGACACGCCCCCCTGAACGAAGAACCTTCCCAAACCGCCGCCGATCAAGCCAAGGACGCCGCGAGTTTTCGACGTTGGAAACCGGTTTGCCTGCCGGTCATGTGCCTGTCAGCCGTTGGGATGATCTGGGGAATCCTGGGAACGGGCGGCTGGCTGGCGAGAGAGTTTTCGCGGATGTCGTTTTGGCGTGCGGCGGCGATCTGTACGTCCGAGGCCGTAGCGCTGTTCTGGTTCATGCATTTCCTCATCACCCGATGCCTGCTGCAGCGGCGCCGGGAGTCTGAGGGGCCTCTGCTGGGCTCCTATCGTCTGGTTTTTGTCTGGTTCGCGATCTCGACGCTGGGCGGATGGGTCCTGGACATGGGTTTCACGATCCAGTATCTCGCCTCGGCCCGCAGCGACTACGCAAACGCCCGCCCCGCCCTGGCGACGGTAACCTCCGTGGACGCCTTCGATGTCACTACGCTTCGCACCGACTACGACGTGTCAGCCGTCTACACCGACGCCCGGAACCAAACCCATCCAATCCGCGTTCGCCTTCGCGACACTTCACGCAAGTCAAGAGATTCCAAGGGCGCTCGCGAATCGGTCCATATGGTTCCCGAACTTCAAAGGCGCCTGCAAGCCGGCGACACGCCTTTTCCAATGGCCATTCGCTACGATCCGGACCGACCCGCGAGATACTGGGTCGATCTGGGCTACTGGGGCGTTCCGCACGCCCAGTTGGTGCAGATATCCTTTCTGGCGGGCTTCCTTCAGCTCTGTCCGGTTCTTCTCGTCATCGCGTTTGCTTTGCGGTCCGGGCTGAAGTTCGGGGAAAAGCATCTGCCCTGGTGGTGCGAATTCTTCGGGTTTACGCCCGTAATGGTCGAGGCCTTCATCCTGTTTGCAATCGCAGTGTTCTCACGACCTTTATGATCACCAGCTTTCCATCCTGTCTAGCTTAGCTCACCGACTCACGCGTCGGCCTGGCCCCGCCGTCGCCAATTGCCTATTGCCAATTGCCAATTGCCAGTTGCCAGCTTTTCCCCTTGCCACGCCCCTCTCAATTATCGACAATACCACTAATGTTTATGGTCCGGGACCAAAAGAGCCGTTCCATCTGACAGTTGTGGATTGGGGCGGTAAATAACCTAGTATGGTGACCCTCGAGTTTGAAACCGTTCATCAAGTTGTTATGAATTGAAAGGGTCGGGCAGAATGAAAGAAACAACCACTCCCCCTTGTCTTATGCTGTGTTTTGAGGAACCGACCTTATCGGCAGTTAACGGTAGCGAAAGAACCGATCGGGCTTTTGCTCAGTTCCATCATGATGGCGAAGCAGTATCTGCCGCGTCTTCCACAGGAACGGAAACTCACACATTTGTTGCACGCGAACCTGCCGATCTGGACGATGATGGAGGATCTTGCCTATACGGCGTATGCCCCCGCACAGATCAGAAACTCCAGACTCCCGATCTCAATAGTGCGATGGGCACGGAGACCTTTACAAAAGTGGCCCGAGAAACACGCGACACCGACAAATTCTCTCGAACTGCCAGAGCGATTCCGCGTAACGGTGCTTCGGCATTGTGAAATCCATTGCCTGTATGTGTAGTCAAAGACCTGCGTGTTCATCAAGTAGTTATGAATTGAAAGGATTAAGCAAAATGAAAGAAACAACCGCTCCCCCTTGTCTTATGCTGTGTTTTGAGGAACCGACTTCATCGGCAGTCAAAGATAGCAAGAGAATCGACCGATCTTTTGCTCAGTTTCGCCATGACGGCGTAGAAGTATCTTCCTCATCTGCCACAGGAACAGAAACTAAGACAGCTGTTGGACGAGAATCTGGAGACCGGGACGACGCTCGAGAATCTTGTCTATACGGCGTATGCCCCCGCACAGATCAGAAACACCAGACTTCCGATCTCAATAGTGCACTGGGCACGGGGACCTTTACAGAAGTGGCCAAAGAAGCCCCCGACACCGACAGATTCTCTCGAACTGCCAGAGCGATTCCGCGTAACGGTGCTTTGTCATAGTGAAATCCATTATCCTTACAATCACCAACAGTCGGGATGCGACTGCGGACTACATGTGCGCACATGCCCAGAAAATGGGTGGCTTGCACCCCGAAATTTGATCCAGGTGTTATGAGAGTTTCGAGTAGACTTTTAATCGAAAGGAATTCTCATGAAACGCAAGCGTCACACGCCACAGCAAGTGGTTCGAAAGTTACAGGAAGCTCAGGCCGCACTG
>JASLNT010000127.1 GCA_030745875.1 Phycisphaerae bacterium | reverse complement strand
TAATGACCTGATGAACCACCCGACGGCCTGGAAAACGCTGACGAAGTTTGTGCTGAACGATCCGGACAAGACCACGGTGCCGGGCAGCAGGAATGTACCCGAACGTCAAATCCACACCTTCCCGATCTGGTACTACGAAGGAGTGTGGTTTGGGCTGACCGACGTTCTGGTCGCGACTGACGTACCCGTGCCCAAAGGCAAGCAGGACTACCAGACCAAACACGAAAAGGGCGTATGGGAGTTCTACATGGCGCCGTCGCGCGATGCAATCAACTACGATTTCAAAGTGGCGGCTTATCCGCGCAAGACCCTGATCCCGCGCGGCCCGGCCGGTAGCTTCGACAAGGACTGCGCCCGCCCTCCGGCTAACATCATCACGCGCAATGATGAACACTGGATTTACTATTTTGCGACCAACGAACGCTGGGGCGCGCGATTCTGGGACGCCCGGCTGGCCCTGGCCAAACTTCGGCTCGACGGGTTCTTCTATCTCCAGGCAAAGGACACGCCGGGAACCGTCGTGACCAAACCGTTCAAGCTCGAAGGCGATAAGTTGCAGATCAACGTTAACGCGAAAGCCGGCTGGGTGAGGGTTGAACTGCTCGACGAGAATGGCAAGGCGGTCCCGGGCTTCTCCGGCAAGGACGCGAAACAACACAAAAGCGCAGACAACTTGCGACTGGCGCCGAAATGGAAATCGGGCGGCGATCTGTCGAGCCTGAAAGGAAAGACGGTTAAACTGAGGTTTACGCTTCAAAACGCTAAACTCTACGCATTCGATTTTGATTGAATGAACCGGGAAGAACGCAAAATGAAGCACAATAGAATCATCACAGCAGTATTGACGTTATGTCTACCGGCGTCCATGGCGTCGTTCGGGAACGCTGCCGACCGCCTCCCCCTCCAAATCGGTCTGCAGAAACAATTGTTGGTCGACGATTACGTCATCGCCGAGAAAAACGGCGTCACGCGCGAGTTGGGCAAGGTCAAGAAGGTCGGGATAGTGCTCAAGCCGTCTCTCGACACGGACTTCCATCCTTCCTGGAAGAAGCCTGACGGCTCGCGGGTGGCGCTGGATTTCGGCTACTACACGAGCGTGATTCGTAACGAAAAGGCGGGCAAGTTCCAGATGTGGTACATGGCCTGGCGCCTGGCGGGCGTGGGCTACGCGGAGTCCAAAGATGGGATCCATTGGACCAAGCCGCTGGTGGGAAAAGGCGGGAAGAACAATATTGTCCACCTCAGCCAGGGCTTCAGTTGCACCGTCGATCCGAGCGTTCCCTGGGGCCACGCCGAGAAGTACAAGGGCGCCGCCGACTTCGCCGATCGCGGTTGCCGTGTTGCGCTCTGTTATTCGCCCGACGGGATTCGCTGGTCGGACTATAACGGAGGAAAGCCCGTCTCCCATCGAGCGGCCGACACTCATAACCAACTCCTCTGGGATCCGATCATCAAGAGCTATCGCCTGCTGACCCGCACGGACCTCGGCGGACAGGGCGGAACAAGCGAGAGTCGCTCGACGCGCATAATGGTCCACACGGCCGGAAACGACGTGAAGAAACATCCCACAGCCTGGAAGACGGTTATCGATAAGATCCGCGTGGAGGATCCCAAGAAGGAGAAAAACCGCTGGGGCAAGCCCCGCCTGCAGTTTAACGGGATGACAATGTGGATTTACGAGGGCCTGTATTTCGGGCTTATGGACGTTTACACGATGGGGCAATCGCACTTTTTCGACGGGTTCGACTACAAGACTCGGCATGACGATGACTATATGGATTTCTACATCGGCGTCAGCCGCGACGGTATGAACTTCGACAAGAGTTGGATATACGCTCGCAAGCCGCTCGTGCCCCGCGGACCGGCAGGGAGCTTTGACAAGGACGGTATCAAACCCCCCGCCCAGATTATCACCTACAAGGATGAGCACTGGATCTACTATGGCGGCATGGACGAGCGTCACTACAGTCGCGGGAGGCACTTGAACATCGCGCTGGCGAAACTGCGCCTTGACGGTTTTGTATGTCTGTCGGCAGGAGAGGAACCCGGGACAATCATCACAAAACCGTTCAAGCTTGAAGGCGGTAAGCTGGAAGTGAACGTCGACGCGAAAGACGGTTGGGTGCAGGTCGAACTACTGGACGGAAATGGTAAGGAGATACCGGGGTTTTCCGGCAAGGCGGCGAAACAACACAAGAGTGCGGACGAGTTGCGGTTGACGCCAAAATGGAAGTCGGGCGGTGATTTGTCGCCTCTGGTAGGAAAGACAGTACAGCTCAGGTTTACGCTTCAGAAGGCAAAGCTCTACTCATTTGGTTTCAAATAGAGATTCGACGCCATAGAGCGCCTTCGTTAGTAATCTTCGAGTTCCAGCGCGGGTTTGGATTCATCTTCGCCCGGGCGGTGTAGTCCGCCCATTCCGAATCTGGACGCCAGGCGGTAGAGCATTACATACAGCGTGGGTACTATCACCAAAGTGAGTATCGTCGCGATGCCCAGGCCGAAGATCACCGCGATGGCCATCGACGACCACCACTGGCTCGATTCGCTTTTGGTGACGATCTGGAACCTGTGAATATCGAAGCTCACCCCGGTGGCCATCGGTATCAGGCCCAGTATGGTTGTCCCCGCGGTCAGGAGGACGGGCCTGAGGCGTGTGGCTCCGGCTTGGATTGCAGCTTCGATAATCTCCATACCGCGTTTCTGGAGTTGTCTGGTGTAGTCCAGCAGTACGATCGCGTTGTTGACCACCACACCGGCCAGCGATATCACGCCGATTCCGGTCATGATTATCCCGAACGGCATTTTGAAGACCAGCAGTCCGGTAAGCACTCCGATCAGCGACAGTATGACCGTTGTCATGATAATTAGCGGCGCCGAGAGCGTGTTGAACTGCATCAGGAGGATAATCACGATCAGCAGCAGGGCGACCACAAACGCCTTGCCAAGGAACTCCTGCGATTCGATCTGATCTTCCTGCTTGCCGGCGTACTTGATTTCGTATCCGATCGGGAGTTCTTTCCTGAGCCCCTCCAGATTTGCCTGGACGTTCTTGAGCACTTTGTCTTCGTTGAATCCTTTGGCCACTCCGGCGCTCAGCGTGATCGCGTGTTTCTGGTTGACGCGGCTTATCGTTCCGAACCCGCCGGCGTAATCGAATCTGCCCAATGAACTCAACGGCACGGGTTCGCCGCGATTGTTCGGCGTGTGGAGAGCCAGAAGGTCCTGGATATGTTCGCGGTCCTTCAGGGGCATGCGGAGCGTTATGTCGTATTCGTCGTTGAACTCGCGATATTTTCCCACTTCTTTTCCGAAGACTCCGGCTTTGAGGTACTGTCCGATGGCGTAGGTGTTGATATCAGCGTCGCGTATTCGCGTTCGGTCCGGGATGAAGGGCAGTTCGGGGCGGGCGGCTTCGTAGTCGCTTCGGAGGTTAATCACTCCGGCCGTCTTCTCGATCTTTGCCAGGGCCTTCTTGCTGCGCTTCTGGAGTTCCTTGAAATCTCTACCTATGATTCGCACGCTTACCGGATCGCCGGCGGCGGGGCCTTCCTGCCCTTTCTCCAGTTTGATTTCGGCTCCGGGTATTCCGTCGAGTACTTTTCGCATTTCCGCGACGGCCTTGGCGCTGTCTCGCGGACGGGTATCAAAGTCGTGGAAAACCAGGGTTATGTTTCCGGTGTGCGGTCCGCCGCTGGCTCCGAAGGCGGCCATCTCGCTTCCGACGGATCCTATGGTCGTGATTACGTGCTTGAGGTCGGCCCGGAACGGTTCGATGCGTTCTTCGATGATTCGAGCGATGCGGTTGGTTTCGCGTATGTTGGTTCCCTGCGGGCAGCGGATGTTGATCAGCGCGCGTCTCGGATCGATGTCGGGGAAGAGTTCTATCCCCTTGCCGAATCGATCGTAACTGACAATCACCGAGGCGAGAATAAGCACCGCGCCGATCAGCGTGACAGCGCGATGCCGCAGCGACCAGCCCAGCAGCGCGCGATAACCGCCGATGAACGGATGGTGCTTGTCGGTCTCGGTTTTTCGAACTTTCCCGCCCGATATCAGCGAGCAGATCGTCGGGCTAATCACCAGCGCTACGAACAGCGAGCAGCTAAGCGTGATTATCAGCGTGATCGGAAGGTATTTCATGAAGTCGCCGATAACTCCGGGCCAAAACAGTATCGGCGAGAACGCCGCCAGCGTGGTCGCCGTCGACGAAATCACCGGCCAGGCGACCTCTCCGGCGCCCTTCATCGCCGCTTCCACGCGCCCCCGCCCCATCTGCTTATGGCGGTAGATATTCTCGACAATCACAATCGCATTGTCGACCAGCATGCCCATCGCCAGGATCAACCCGAACAGCACCACCATGTTAAGCGTATATCCCAGCGCCATCGTCACCGAGAACGTAAGCAGCATGCTCAGCGGTATCGCCAGAGCGACTATGGAGCTTGTCCGAACGCCCATGAACACCATCAGCACGCCGGCGACCAGCACCAGCGCCGAAAACAGGTTGTTCTCCAGGTCGCTTACCGAGCTTCGGATGTCGTCTGACTTGTCGAGCGTAATCTTGAATTCGACGCCGTTTGGGCTGCGTTTGCGGAATTCATCGAGTATCATCTTCACCCCGTCGGTCAGGGCGATGATGTTGGCTCCAATGCGTTTTTGCACGCTCACGGTAAGGCTCGGCGCACCGTCCAGGCGCGAATACGTGCCCCGGTCCTTGAACGTGTCGCGAATTGAGGCCACGTCGGTCAGGTATACCGGCCGCCCGTCTCTCACGCCGACCTGGAGATACTGGACCTCGGCGGGTTTGACGAACTGCGCCGGTATGCGGACGTTGAACTTCGTGCCGGGCGTTTCGAGCCCTCCGGCCGATATGTTCACGTTCTCGCTCTGCAGCAGCGAACTGAGCTCGGTAAGCGACAGGTTGTACGCCGCCACCCGGTCCGGGTCCATCTCGATGCGTATCTCGCGCTCCAGGTCGCCGGTTATCGTCACGTCGAGTATGCCCGGAACGTTGGATTCTATTTCCTCTTCGAGGCGTTCGGCGACAAACTTAAGCGTGCTCGGCGCAAGATCGCCCGAGACGTTGATCATCATTATCGGAAACTCGGCGAGGTTGATTTCGGTGACGACCGGGTCGTCGAAATCGAGATTGTTCGTGGGCAGTTCCTTGCGGGCAAGGTCCACGCGGTCCTTAACGTCGCGCTTGGCGTCCTTCTCGTCGACATCGGGCAGGAATTCGACGATGATCGTCGAGAGCCCCTCGGCGCTGGACGAACGAATCTCCTTGACGCCGTTCAGCCCGTTCAACTGCTCCTCGATCTTCATGGTCACCGAAGTTTCGATGTCTTCGGGGCTCACGCCGCGGTAGGACGTGGTGATCATGATGTTGGGTATCTTGATGTCCGGCTCGGCTTCGCGGGGCAGCGCGGCGTAGCAATACACGCCCGCGATTATTATCAGGAACATCAGCACAATCACGGTGGTGCGATTCTTGATTGCAGCGTTGGACAGGAGCATAGTTGGCTAGATTCCTTTCTCCGGCTGCGTCGTGGACTGAGACTCCGCTTTGTCCTTCGGTTCTTTCGGCTTGACTTCGCGTTCGGGTCCGGCGAGGCGGTGCCCTTCGATGATGAGCTTGTCGTCCGCTTTCAAACCGCTGACGACGCGTACGTTCTTGCCCTCGATGAACGACAGGTCGATCACCAGGCCGTTGCGCTGTTTGGCCTTGCCGTCCTCCATGACGTATGCGCGGTATTGCGACCGTCCGTCTTCCCGCGGGATAGGTATCACCGAGTCCAGCGGGACCATGATCACGTTCTTGAGGGTTCGTCGCCGGAGGCGAAGTTTAACGATCTGCCCGCTGAAAAACTCGCCGTCCGAGTTGTCGATCTTGACTTCGATTTTCGTTGTCAGCGACCGTTCGTGCGCCAGTCTGCTGATATACGTTATACTCGCGTCTCGCGTTCGCCTCTGCCGCCGATACGTGTAGAGTATCCTGGCCCGATCGCCGAGTTTGAGGAAGTGAATGTCTCGCTCGGGCACGTGTGCTACGATCTTCACCGTGTCGGCGTCGACTATCTCAGCGATGACCTTGCCCGGTTGAACATAGTCGCCTTTTTCAACGTGCCGCTGGTTCAGAACTCCGTTTATCGGCGGAAATATCTGAGTTCGGTCGAGCATGGCCTGGGCCTCGTCGAGTGCGGCTTTCGAGGCGTTGGCTTTTTCCCTGCTGCGTTCGAGTTCGGCTTCGGTGGCGGTTCTGCTGGCTCGATACTTCTCCAGCCGTTCGTAGTCGAGCCTGTCGATATCGCACTGGGCTTTTATCTGCTTGAGCCTTGCGGCCAGGAGGTCGGTGTTTATTTTGAAGATCGGTTTGCTGTCGGGACCTGCGGTTACGCGCGTGCCTTCCTCGCACAGGATCTCTTCGATTCGCCCGTCGACCTCGGCGGCTAGGTGCACAACGCGGTTGGGTTCGACCTTTGCGTGCAGGTCGAACGTGTCGGCCTTGGATGCCAGCGGAACGATCGTCATCACTGAGACATTCACCGGCGGACGCTTCGGGGCGGGTTTCTTCTTTTTCTCCTCACAGCCGCCGAGACCCGCCAGAACGATCAGCAAAGCCGTTGGGAGGAATTTTCGATGGTGGGGCGGTTGGTTCATTGGTCGTTCTCCTGCGGCGGCGGGGCGGTCAGGCCGGCGAGCATCCCCCGCTTCATCGTTTCAAGGGCGCGGCGGTCGAATTCAACGCCTACGTTCATGATCGTGTAGAGCGTCACGCCGTCTGTTGCGGCCATTATCGACGTTGCCGCCGCCGGGATATTCACGTCGCTTCGGAACTCTCCCGACGCGACGCCCTCTGTGATGATCGTTGAAATCCGCCCGTGCCAGCGACCGTACAGCTGTTGGAATATGTTCGACAGTTCGCCTTGGCGGTCGTCGCGTGCGGCGCTGGCCCAGAATTCGAGGATCAGTCCGCCGATTCGCTTGTAATGCTCGAGGCGGCTGTACCAGAAATCCACGTACAAAGCCAATTTCTTAGTCGCGCTTACCGGCTGGGTCAGAAGGTTCTCCGTCGTCTGCTCATCTTCGCCCAGAGCGGTGGTGAACACCTGCACGAACAGGCTGTGCTTTGACGGGAAGTAGTTGTACAAACTGCCCTTAGCTACCTTGGCTTCGGTGGCGACGGCGTCCATGGTCGTCGCCGCATAGCCGTTTGCATCGAATACCCGCGCCGCGGCGCCGATAATATCGCTGCGTCTCCTGGCCAGACGGTTCGTTTTGTCTCGATTATCCATTTCGGGCTCCAGGCAACGGTGTCCTAGTATGATGTAACATATGGTCAATAAGGCTGTTATCGTACAATCGTCGCCGCTGTCAGTTAGCGTATTTGAGCACATCAAACACGGTGACTGACCGGTCAGTCATTTACATTATAGCATACCTCCAGCGACGATCAAGTGCTTTTCTCTGCAGTACTCGGATTTGCGGACCTTGGCGCCGCGGGATATGATATCGCCATGAAGCCCAGACCGAAAAAGCCCAAACTGACTCTCCAGCCGACCACTCTCTGGGACTATCCGTCCCAGCATTACGGCAGGGAGATGCAGGGCGACCAGAATTACAAAGGCGCCACGCCCAGCTACATCATCTGGAATCTGTTGCAACGCTACACCAAGAAGCGAGACCTGGTGATTGATCCGATGGCCGGTAGTGGAACAACGCTGGACGTCGCACGCGATCTGGGACGTAAGGCGTTGGGATATGATCTGGGCCCGACGCGCAAGGACATCTTCCGCGCCGACGCGCGCAAGCTGCCCCTTGAGGACGCCAAAGCCGGATTCGTCTTCATCGACCCTCCATATTCAACCCACATTGAGTACACCGACGATCCGCGTTGCATCGGCAAACTGCCGGCCTCGGGCGGCGAGTATTACGAGGCGATGGACCAGGTGCTGGCCGAGATTCACCGCATACTCAAACCGGGCAAGTACATGGGCCTGTACGTCAGCGATTCATTCGTCAAGGGCAAGGGGTTTTACGCATTGGGTTTTGAACTGTTCGCGCTGCTGAAGAAGCGCTTCACGCCGGTCGACATCGTCGCGGTGACCCGCCACAACAAAACGCTGGATATGGGCAACTATCGGGCGGCGGCAGAGGAGGGCAATTTTTTCCTGCGAGGGTTCAACTACCTGTTCATTATGCAGAAGCCCGTTAGCGCCGCGCCGAAAGGCAAACCCAGTAGCCCTGCGACCGAGCGGTCCAGGCGTCCGGCAAGACAACAGTCCAAACGACCGGCCCGTCGGAGGAAGCGCTAGGCCCAGCCTTTGCGAGGCTTGGGATTGATCAATGCTTCAGCATCGGGGGCGCCCTTGACCTTCATCGCCTTGCCGTCCCATTCAATGTTCTTCTGCATTCGCAGCGCCACCACGCCGATGCAACCGATCTCGGTTACGTGCGCCCCGAACTCGAACGGAGAGAACGTTTTTCCCTTGCCTTTGCACGCGTCGATCCATTCCTCCATGTGGCCGTGCGCGCGCGGAATGGTCTGCGGGATGCCCTTGGCCGCATCGTGATTGAATCCTCCGCGGAACTTCTTGTCTTCCTTCATTTTCAGGTAACATTCACTGTTCCAGAGCCCGGCTCGGATCGTTCCTTTTTCGCCGATCACCAGCGCGCCGGTTCTATCGACCCTGTTGAAAGTCTCTTTGATTCCCGCCATTGCTTCGGCGGGGGGCATGTCGCCGCCGGTGTAGAAGTTGATCGTGACAGGCCCGCGCGTGCCCTTGGCGGGGAAGTGGAATTTGACTGTGCACGACTCGGCGAAACTCTCCTTTCCGAGCCCCTTGCCCGATACTTCGATGCGCTCGGGGTATTCGAGTCCCAGTGCTTTTACGGGCATGGAGAACGAGTGGCAGCAGAAGTCAGCGATTGATCCGCCGCCGAAATCGTACCATCCGCGCCATTTTCGCGGGTGATAGATTCCGGTTTTGTACGGTCGCATCGGAGCCGGTCCAATCCAAAAGTCCCAGTCCAGTCCGGCGGGGATCTTGTCCTGGCCCGCAGGTCTGTTGACCCCGCTGGGCCAACCGTGCGGCGGATGCCAGATGTGAATCTCCTTGATCCGGCCGCACACGCCGGCCTGGATCAATTCGATGCTCCTGCGGAAGTTCGTCGACGCGCTTCCCTGATTACCGGTCTGGGTGACCACCTTGCACTTCCCGGCCAATTCGCCCAGCGCCCGGGCCTCAGCCACCGTATGTGTCAGCGGTTTCTCGCAGAAAACATGTTTGCCCGCCTGCATTGCAGCCGTACAGATTCTCGAGTGCCAGTGATCCGGCGTGCCGACGGCAACCGCATCGAACGTCTTGGCGTTTTCGAGCAGTTTGCGGTAATCCTTGTATGCTTTGGCTTTCTTGCGTCCGGTGCGGTTGGCGTCGACGTCGCAGACTGCGACGATATTCTGCTTGCGTGCTTCGAGGTTG
The DNA here is from genome assembly GCA_030745875.1 of Phycisphaerae bacterium. Taxonomy (GTDB): domain Bacteria; phylum Planctomycetota; class Phycisphaerae; order SM23-33; family SM23-33; genus BS750m-G57. Next base: position 44,648 of record JASLNT010000127.1, on the reverse strand, counting down.
CGAACCAGAACGGACGTTCTCTGGCCCATACCGATGCAGGCGACGTTAAGCTTGTCGCTGGGCGCCTCAGCGCCCAGAACGGACGACGGGACGAACATCGGCAGGGCGGCGCCGGCGAGGGCTATCTTTGACGAGCCGGTTAGAAACGATCGGCGATTCAGCTTCCTATTGATCATTGCAGTATTCCTTTCGGTCTTCACCGGAGACAATACTACCGAAAAGTTCGTGCTTTCAAAATCAATAATACTTAGCGATGATTACAATTCCCGGATTACCCGATTGGTTCCGACTTAAGGAGTTGCGTTATGATTCGTACCGTCCGGATTGCGATGTGCGTCCTTGTGTCTCTGGGCTGCGTGACGGCGTCTGCGGCGCCGAAGAAAGCGCCCGCCGCCCCGAAACCTGCGGTTGTTGTCGCCGAAGGCGAGCGGTTCAGGCCCGCCGACGACAAGGGCTGGAAGGTGACGCACCAGGAGCAGAGCTACGGCAGCCATATCTACGGTGGCATGTGGTCGACTTTCGGCGGGCTTCTGGGGGCTCCGGCCGACAGCGTGGGGTCTGTCGCCAGGCGGAGCGTTGTGGTCCCAAAAGACGGCGCGTTTCGCGTCTGGAGCAAATACCAGGCCCCGCCATACTACAACTACGAGCATCGTGTGGAGATATTCCAAAACGGGAAGAAGGTCTTCAGCGGCGATTACGGAAAGGCCTCCAGCCCGAAGCTCTGGAGCTTCAGCGGAGCCTACAGGCTCAAGCCCATCGCCCAGACGTGGTGGCCTTGGGGGTTGGATCACGATTGCGCCCAGGCGCCAATCAAACCGGTTGAGTTAAAATCCGGGCCCGCCGAGATTCGCCTGACTACGCTGGCCAGCGCAAAACCTGCGGGTGATCGATACGTTGATTTCATACTGCTGACAACTGACCACCGCGACACTTGCGACGGTTTCCAGAAACACGGACAAGCCAAGAGCCCGTTCATGTTCGAGGCCCTCGACGCTGCGCCCATATTCATGCGGTTCAAGAACAATTCCGGCGTAGCGGCGAAGATTGATCTCCATACGAATTTCGGGCATCACACATGGCATTGCGGTCCGGCGAAGGGAGCGTTTCCGGACCTGCCCGTCGCCGCAGGCCAGTGGAGCCCGTGGTTTAACATTAACCGAGTGGTGCGACTGGTGACTGACGAGGGCCTGCGGGTCAGCATAAGCGGGGCGGGCAAGATTCCAGTCGAAGTCGCCCTGGACGCCGGCGGACAGCAAGTGCTCGGGCGGTTGGAGGTCCCAAACGGCGAGAGCATCAATTTCCCGATGGAGATCACGTGGGACAAGACCAAACGGTTGCGACTTTCGCGCGACATCGCCGAAGAACTCATCGTCGCTTCGAAAACCAAATGGCGAAAAGCGTGCTCACACAAGCCAAAGCACATCGCGTTTTTCGGCAGCTTCAGTCGGGGCAAGGTTCCCTGGGCGATGCGGCTTAAGGATGCGCTTGGCTACAATACGCAACTGCCCGACAAGTACGAGCATCTGGATATCGACGGATATCATCAGCACGTCAGGAATCCCGCGGCGATCAGGAAACACGCCGAGAGCCTGGGCGCCAAACGCACCAGGCACCGCGTAGCCAGTTTCGGAGACGAGATCCATATAGGCGATATCAACTTCAAGGACCCAAAGTACGCGCCGATGTTCCGCAAGTGGCTGGAGGCCCGCGGACTCGGTGCTGAGGACCTCGGAGGCGTATCTCCGGATCTTGCCAACTTTAACGCCAATCCGCGATTGACGTGGTATTCGAAGATATTCAGCGCTCAGCAGCGATTCGGACACTATCGGGATATGACGCAAATCGCCCGACGGGCTTACGGCCCGCAGGTGTTGACCGGGGCGAACTTTTCACCTCATCACGGAGTGGCGTACTACGGGAGCAATCTGCAGTGGATCGACGCGTTCAAGCACAACGCGATGAGTATGTTCTGGACGGAGGACTACATTTTCTCCATGGGCGAACCGCCGCAGATATTCTCGTTCTTATTCGCCCGCGCTCACTGCGCGGTCAAATACAACTCCCAACCGATTCACATGTATGTAATGCCTCACGCACCGGCGCAGACCGCCCGGAGCTTCCGCCGCAACATGATCTACGCAATCGGAGCCGGAGCCAAACACATAGACAACTTCTGGGTCGCCCCGCAGGAGCAGTATTCCGAGAACTACGTAAGCTGGGGCTACACCGATACGTTCCAGGCGATCTTTGAATCGATTTACGACACCGCAGCCGTAGAGGAATTCCTGACGGATTCGCGTCGCCGACCGGCGCGCGTCGCGCTCATCACCGGAAAGGCCGCACAGATAAACGAAGACAACACCAGGGTCGATCCCAAACTCGATCCCTTCGCCTCCCGCTGCGCTAACGCGCCAGCCAAACTTACACAGAACATCTGTCGCAAGGACCAGCAGGCGTTGTACCTGGCGCTTCGACACGCCCAGGTTCGTGTGGATCTGATCACCGAAGACGACATAGTCGCAGACGACGCCCTGAAGAGCTACGACGTTGTCTACTTCGCCGCCCAGTGGATCAACAATAAGGCGGTTGGAAAGCTCGACGCATGGGTCAAGGCCGGCGGCGTGTTGTACGCTTCTTCAGGATTGGGGCTCCGAAATCAGTTTAACGAGCCGTCGGATGCTATGTCGAAACTGTTGGGGATTGGCAAGGTCAAGACAATCAAGACCCTCTATCGCGTGCGCCCTATGATTGAGCTGCCGTTGGCCCGCCCAGCCGGTCGGATAGAAATGGGACCGCGCAAGATGGACGCGATCGGAATGAAACAGAACATTACGCCGACCGTCGCGGAAGTTCTCGGCAAGTGGTCCGGCGGCAAGGCTGCAGTTACGGTGCGGGAATACGGAAAGGGCAAGGCGTTTGCCGTTGGAACGCTGCCTGGCCTGAGTTATCTGAAAACCGGTCTTCGTGTCGCGCCGGCCGCACGGGGCGGGGCGGCGCACATTTACAATCCGGTTGGCTTCGATTCCACCGCTGCGGAGTTGGTGCGTCTGGGTCTGGCCGCGGCCGATGTAAAGCCCCACGCCGCCTGCGATAATCCGCACGTCGAAGCGCTCGTTCGCGACAACAAGACCGGTGCGCTGCTGACACTTGTCAACTGGACAAACGATCCGAAAGTGACCGTGAAAGTCGCTCTTCGATTGTCCTATCGGCCTGGAGCGGTCAAATCGGTAACCCTCGGTAAGGCCGTGAAATCCGACTATCGAAACGGTATGCTGTATCTAGACGCCACAGTAACCCAGGCCGACTTCATTACGATCCGCAAGTAGGTTACAGTACGGTCTGTCCACAGGAGGCTGCAGATGCACGCCGACAATAACCAACCATCGAGACGGGAGTTTATTAAGAGGACTACGCAAGCGGCGGCTGCGGCGGCTGTTTTGGGTTCGGGCATAGCGCACGGGTCGGCGGCTGATGACAAGAAGCCCGATTCGACCGGCGGGATTCCGAATCGTGTTTTCGGTAAGACGAAGGTGAAGATGCCTGTTTTGGCTTACGGTGGAGCGGCGTTGCCTAAGGCGTGGGGGAATCCTCTTTCGTTCGAGGGTCGCGTTAAGCTGGTGCGCTACGCCTACGACAAGGGCCTGCGCTATTTCGACACCGCGGGCAACTACATGGAAAGTCAGTCGATTATCGGCAAGGCCCTCAAGTCGGTGCGCAAGAACGTGTATCTGGTTTCGAAGGTCGAAACAACCGATCCGTCCAAAGTGCGTCAGGCCGTCGATAGATCGCTGAAAGAACTGCAGACCGACCGTTTGGACGCTGTCCTGATACACGGTACGCCCGGGTTGGAGTACATGACCGTCAAACGGGCGATGAAGATTCATGCTGAACTGGTCAAGCTTCGCGATCAGCGCGTCGTGAAATTCATTGGGTTCTCGGCGCATTCGTATTTCGACAAGGCGTTGGCTCTGGCGGATTCCGGCGGGTTCGATTTCTGCATGTTGGCGTACGGTTATCTTCCGAGAGGGACCAACCAGATATTCTCCGCCAAGATGCTCAAGCTGCGCGAGCAGTGCCTCGCCAGCGCCCACAAGCGCGGAATGGGCATCGCCGCGATGAAGGTTGTCGGCGCCGGTTTCCTCGGAGCCTGGTCCGGACACGTCGTGCCCAAATTCGACAAGAAACGTCTAGGTCAACTGCCCGCATCCGCGATTCGCTACGTGTTGAACGACAAGCGGATCGATCTGCTTGTGGTCGGTATGCGTTTGAAAAAAGACATCGACGCAAACATCAAGACGATCTCGGGAGACACCGCCTACACAAAGGCCGACAAAACGCTCCTGGAAGACTTCGGTCCCAAGGCTCTCGCCAGCCCGGCGATGAAGCGGATGAAGATTGAGTGACATCGTGTAACGGCGCGGGGGTTACTTCTCGTATCGGATGTCTTTCCGGGCGGCCTGGCGTTTGAGGGTTTCGACAACCTTGTGGTCAAATCCCGCCTTGGAGCCTTTGGTTTTGGACAGTTCTTTCTTTATGTGCGTGGCGCGTTTGGCCGACAGGTCCTTGATCTTCTTGATTATCTCGTTACGTTTCGCCTGTTGGGAAGCGATGTATTTGGTTCGCTCCCCCGGAGTCATCTTTCGCATATTCTTGGGCAGCTCGTCATCCTTCAGTTTGCTCAGGTCCACTCGCTTGTCACGGACCGCGTCGAGCAGGTCTCCGGTAGCGGATATTCCGCTGGAACCGGCGAAGACGGCGCGTTTGGCTTGGATGGAGGATGAGTATTCAGCGGCTCCTGCGTTGAGTTTGGCGTTCCGTTCCTGGGTGGCTTGGTCTCCGTAAACAACGACTGTTCGAGTCAGTTCGGCGTTGAGCTTACCGAGTTCCGTGTCGTAGGGCGTGGGTACTTCCGTTACGCCTCCGCTCTGTGCTATCGCCAGGAACGTTCCCTCCGCCGCCCGCGCGATTTCCTGCCACACCTTCCTGGCCTGGGCGTTCCTTCCGCACAGGATCGTGTTTATGTAGATGCCCTTTTCGATTGCGGCTTTGGCGGTCTTGTCGTAGGTGGGCACGTCTTTGTACTCGTTGTGCGGGGGGAAATCTCCGACCAGGTAGATTATTTTCAGTGTCTTGCGGTCTTTGGACCACTTGAGTTTGTGCACTGCGTCATAGAGCGCCTGGTTGACGTTCTCGGGCCCGTCTCCGCCTCCGGAGGCGCGGAACTTCATCAGGTCGGTGTAGATCTGGTCGATGTTGTCGGTCAGGGCGAAGGTCTTGGTGACGTATGCGTCGCCCTTGTCGCGGTATCCCACCAGGCCCATGTGGACCACCGGCTTGGGTTTTCCCAGTACGATCTGGTTGGCGATAGACCATATTTTGGCTTTGGCTCCGGCGATAAGTCCGCCCATTGAACCGGTGGTGTCCAGGACGAATACGACCTCCACTCGCGGCGGGGTCTTGGGCGCTGTTTTCCGCTCCGCCGACGCCAATTGAACCGCTACGGACAACACGACAATTGAAATCAGAGCTTTACGCATTTTGAATCTCCTTCGCGGTTGGTTTGGTTTCCCGCTTACAGAAGATTAGACGCCCGGCGGGTTGGAATGTTCCCGCAATACGCCCCCGAAGACCGCGATGTGATGTTGCGAGGCGTCGCTCAGTCCAGTTTGTACAACTCCACGTCGTCGAACCAGACGGTGTCCTTGTCTGTTTGCTGATTCTTGGTCAGCAGGATTATGATTAGCTGTTCAGCTCCGTCGGGGACCTCCGCCACCGCCAGCAGCTCGGACCATTTGTCGTCCGCGCCGGCCGGTTGGAGGATCTTGTCATGCTGAGTCGCGGTCCATTTGTCATCGGCGGTCTGCCACCTGATCCGCATTTGAATGTCGCCCTTGCCCCGAATTCTGCAGAACGCGCGGACTACATAACGATCTCCGCGCTTGGCGCGGTGTTTCTGGAGGAAGCATCCTTCGCGGGTCCCGCTGTTGCGGGCTGATCCTGCGGCGTTCCGCCCGACGTCGCCGTCCAGGGCGAACGCGCCTTTGGATTTCTTGTCCTGCCAAACGCTCCATCCCGACGGTGTGTTGAAAGCTGTCTTAGAGGAGAAATCTCCGTTGAGAGCTATATTGTCCTGCTTGTTGATTTTCGCCAGTCGGCTGCGGCCGTAGGCCGTCGGGTTGCGAACATACCGAAGCACGCCCTCGCACCCGGGCAGCGCTTCAGGCCAACTCTTCGCATTGACGCGCTTGTCAGGGGTCGCCCACCACCGAAACTTCTCACCGTACACCCACACGTATTCGTCAGCGCACCGCATAGCCGTCGACAGGTTCGCCTGCAAACGCTTGACGCGCGGACCGCCCAGACCGTCTATGCGCCATGGCGAACCTTTGGGGTTCGTGTACGCGTCGAGGTACATTCCGTAGCTCACCTGCACCTGGGCTCGGTATTTGGCGAGATTGGTTGGCGAGACCAACCTCTGGGCTTCGCCTTTGATGAACACGGCCTGCCGGAGATACTCGCGATCGGAGTTGTATCGGTACGCCGATTCGCAGCCGTCCACCAGCGTCACGCCCGCCGGGGCCGCGTCGAGCCAACCATCGACGAACGCAGGGAACAAACCATAACCGGACTTCTCCAGCACGCCTGAAGGACGGGCCTGGCTGAGGGCCCATTGCTGAATGGAGTTAAGGAAATAGCAGAAGACCGTGATGTCCTTGTACTCGGAGGTTATCGCCTTCATAACTTCGCGTCCGCGGCGGCGGGCCTGGCGCCGGTATTCGGCGTAGGTGTGCTTGTTGCGCTGGGGTTGCATCGAGTAGCTGAACTGCTTGTACTCGCGCAGGTACGGTTCCGGATCGAACAGGATACCTTTGACTCCGGACTGTTTCGCCACCCATGCCGCGATGCGCCAGTGATCGACGATGTTGGCCCACCCGGCGTCGTCGAACCAGTCGACGCTGCCCGGATTGGCGTTGAAGATGATGAAGTTGTCGGTGAACTTCTTGAATTTGCATGCGCGGAGATCGTCGATCGCCGGTTGGAACCACTTTCGATCCCATTTTTCGTCCAGAAACGCCCACCGTAATTTGCATTCGCTTCTTGATGAGTTGTTTCTCTGACCGAGCACCTCAAGCACGACTCCGTCGAATGGGCTCGATTCGATCTCCGCCAGATTCTCGCGCAGACGTTTCGTATCGGGCATGTCCCACCCGGTGGCGATCAGTTTCTTCCGGCGAGGCGAAACTCCAGATCCGTCACCGCCCAGGCAGATGGATGCCATCGCGAGCACGACGATGCAAACGCAAGCCCGCGAAATGTTGAAAGTTCTCTCTAATGTTGTCATCGCACTTCTCCCGAATGCAGTTGACCCAATATACCCTCGCAGGCTTTCATTGGGAAACATTGCCCCCGCGTGCTTGCATCTGCGTTTGGTTCATTCGAGAATGACTCGCTATGGAATCTCCTAATGGCAGGCCGAATGTGCTGTTCATCGCGGTTGACGATTTGCGGACGGAGCTTGGTTGTTACGATAACGATCACGTTATCAGCCCGAATATCGATCGGTTAGCGAGTCAGGGCGTGTGCTTTACGCGGGCTTATTGTCAGTCGGGCGTCTGCAATCCGTCGCGAGCCAGTTTGATGACCGGGTTGCGGCCTGACACGATACGCGTGTGGGATCTGCACACTCATTTTCGCGACACCGCGCCCGATGTTGTCACCTTACCGCAGCATTTCATGCGCTCCGGATATCACTGCGGGGCGATCGGGAAGATATATCACAACGACCTGCCGGACCCGCTGTCCTGGTCCGAGCCGCGTATCTGCATCGAAGGCTATCCGTACGATCCCGACGCGGTCTACCGCGACGACGACAACACCGAATACCTTGAGCGCAGAAAGGCTGATATTACCGCTGAAGGGAGGTCGGAGCATTACATCGATCCGTTCGGCCAGTGGTATCTGAAAGCAAGTGCGACAGAATGCCCCGACGTGCCGGACAACGCCTACTACGACGGAGCCCAGACCGACGTTGCGATGGACAAACTCGGCGAACTGGCCGGCCGGGACGAACCGTTCTTCTTCGGCGTGGGCTACTACCGCCCGCACCTGCCGTTCAACGTTCCGAAACGGTATTGGGACATGTACGACCGCGACAGGATCCCGCTTGCCGAAAACGATTATCCGCCAATCAACGTTCCGCCGATGGCGATGAACAATCTCCGCGAGCTGACCGGTTACACCGACATGCGCGACGTAAGGCATCCGCTGGAAGGGAAGCTGAATGAACAGGACTCGCGCCTGCTGAAGCACGGTTACCTCGCCTCGGTCACGTACGTTGACGCGCAGGTGGGCAAGCTGCTGGCGCGCTTGGAGGAGTTGGGGATCGCTGACAACACGATAGTGGTGTTGTGGGGCGATAACGGTTGGAAGCTTGGCGAGCACGCAAGTTGGTGCAAGATGACGAACTTCGAGACCGACACTCGCGTACCGCTTATCGTTCGCAGCCCGGGCATTGCGCCGGGCGTACGTTCTCAGTTTGTCGAGTTTGTTGATGTTTATCCGACCCTGTGTCAGTTGGCGGGTCTGGACGTTCCGGACGATCTGGAAGGCGTTAGCGTCGCTGGGATCATGCGCGATCCGTCCACGGCGGGGAAGGGCGCGGCCCGGAGTCAGTTCCTTCGCTCGGGGATATGGCGAGCGCCTGACGGACGGGACTACATGGGCTATACGATCCGTACGAATGAATACCGCTATGTCGAGTGGTTCGATTGGGAGAGCGGCGACCTGGCCGCCCGGGAGCTGTACGACCACCGCGTTGATTCGCAGGAAAATGAAAACGTAGTCGACCGACCCGAGCACGCCGCAGTCGCCGCCGAGTTGTCGAGAATACTGAAATCCGGAGAGTAGGATGACAAGATTCACCTGTATCGCAATCGCTCTTGCAGCGTTGATGGGCGGATGCGTCCATACGCCCGATGTTGTGTTCACCGATGGCGACAAGACGTGGGTGTATCGCGCCGACACGATCAACGGTTGGCGCGTGTACCTTGAGAAATCGCTGGTCGGGCGGGATAAGCTGGTGGACGATCTGTACAGGGAGTTGCGGATAAGTTTTGAGAATATCGAGAAAGACGTCCCAGCCGGTCCGGTGAAGCTGCTGAAGGACGTTCCTATTTGGATCAGCAACGAGCCGGACTATCCGTTCCGCCCGCGCGAGAAAGGCGTTATCCCGTTCCATCGCAGCCCCGCCTGGTTGCGCGAACACGGGCTCAACCCGCACATGGCGCCGGGCGTGCACGTGATAAACCCTGCGGCCGTTCTCTACGAGCACAAGATGTTTGAGTGGGGCCCGCAGACTATCCTGCACGAACTGGCGCACGCATACCACAACCTGCACCTTGGTCTCGACAACGCCCGGGTCCGCGACGCCTACCGCGGCGCGATCGCTAAAGGGCTCTACTTGAACGTGCCCGACCGAACCCATCCTGAAAGAAAGGTCAAGGCGTACGCGGCTACAAATCAGGAAGAGTACTTCGCGGAGATCACCGAGGCGTATTTCGGCCCGAACGACTGGTATCCGCGGAATCGCGCCGAACTGAAAAGCTACGATCCCGCCGGATACAAGATGATCGAGAGCGTGTGGAAGGTTGATGCGGGACGTCGCGTCAAGTAGCGCGGCGTTTGGGTTTTGCCTTGTTCGGTTTCCCGGATCGGATAGACTCACTTACCGAGGCCTCGTGATTGTTGCCGGGCCGATTCGGTTTGGATGAGATTGTTGAGGTGCGGTTGCAGTGCTATTGAATATGGTCAGCACGTCTTGCGTTCCGGCGGTCAGCTCGACGGAGAAGGTCGCTCCGAAAATCCCGATTATGGCCCGGCCTTACAGTCTGCACGATGTGCGCCTGCTGGCCGGTCCGTTTAAGAACGCGATGAGGCTGAACGGGAAATACCTTCTGGACCTCGAGCCCGATCGCCTGCTGCACAACTTTCGCAAACTGGCCGGGCTGAAGCCAAAAGGCAAGGCGTACACTGGCTGGGAGAAAGACTCCATCTCCGGACACACGCTGGGGCACTACCTCTCGGCGTGCGCGTTGCATTACGCCTCGACGGGCAGCCGGAAGCACCTCAAGAGAGTCGAGTACGTGCTGACCGAGCTGCGCCAATGCCAACAGGCCAACGGTAACGGGTTTGTGTTCGGCTTCCCGCGCGGTAAGGAGGTGTTCCAGGAGTTGATCAAGGGCGATATTCGCGCCAAGGCGTTCGACCTCAACGGTTGCTGGGTTCCGCTTTACAATCTGCACAAAACGTTCGCCGGTCTGCACGACGCCTACACGCTGTGCGACAAGAAGCTGGCGCTTACGATTTCCAGGGATCTGGGCGATTTCCTTATCGGTGTGTTCGAGAAGCTGTCGAAGAAACAGATGCAGAAAATGCTCAACGCCGAGCAGGGCGGTATTAACGAATCTCTGGCGGACCTGTACCGCCTGACGGGCGAGAAGAGGTATCTCGATACGGCTGAGCGCATCTATCACGAGAAAGTGCTCGATCCGCTTTCGAAGAAGAAAGACATCCTGCCCGGTCTGCACGGTAATACGCAGATTCCCAAGGTGATAGGATGCGCTCGTCTGTTCGAGTTGACCGGAGCCCCGAAGTATCACGCGATTGCGGACTTCTTCTGGGATACGGTGGTGGATCACCACACGTACGTCAATGGCGGCAATGGCGATAACGAGTATTTCGGCCGACCGGACAAACGGGCCAATCGCCTGGGCTGCACGACCGAAACGTGCAACACGTACAATATGCTCCGTCTGACGAGATTCCTGTACGCCTGGAATCCCGACGCGAGGTATTTCGATTATTTCGAAACTGCGCTGTATAACCACATCCTGTCGTCGCAGAATCCTGAAACCGGTATGACGGTCTACAAGAACTACCTGTCGATGCCCGCCAGGAAGAACTTCTGCACGCCGTTCAGTTCATTCTGGTGTTGCACCGGATCGGGCATTGAGAATCACGCCAAGTATGGAGAGTCGATCTACTGGCGCGACGACGAGTCGCTCTACGTTAATCTCTTCATTCCATCGGTGCTGAAGGACAGGCGGCGAGGTCTGACGGTGAGGATGGAAACTGGTTTTCCGTTCACCGACAAGGTCGAGTTGAAGATCACCTGCGATGAGCCCAGGACTGTTACGCTCAAGCTGCGTTACCCGAAATGGGCGGACAAGGGAATGTCCGTCGGAGTTAACGGCAGGAATGTTAAGTTCAACGCCAAACCCGGTTCGTATGTCGCGGTGCGACGGAAGTGGAAGACGGGCGATGTTGTCAGCGCTGTAACGCCTATGTCGCTTCGTTACCAGGCCATGCCCGACATGGCCAATCGTGTGGCGTTCTTCTGCGGGCCGATCCTGTTGTGCGCCCCGTTGCAAACGCGAGAAGACATGCCCGTCCTGATCAGCGAGGCCGACAAGTTGATGGACAAGATCAGACCGGTCGGGGGCAGGGCTCTTGACTTCCGGACTGATGGGTTGGCCAGACCGTGCGATATAACGCTTACTCCGCATTACGGGACATACAAGTCTCTCTATACCGTTTATATGGATGTTTTCACCAAGGATGCGTGGGCTCGGAAACAGGCCCGGTACGCCGCTGAACAGCAGCGCCTCGAAGAACTCTGCGAACGAACCTGCGACGATATGCGAATTGGCGAGATGCAGCCCGAACGGGATCACAAGCTTAAATCGTCCGGAGAATCGTATGTTGGGCGGTATCTGGACCGTCCTTTCCGTGATGCGCGCAACGGGGGATTCTTCAGCTTCGACATGAAAGTGGACCCGGACAAGCCTGTCGACCTGGTATGCACGTGGCGGGCCGATCGCACCCGCGTGTTCGACATCCTTGTGTCGGGTAAGAAAATCGCCACAGTGAACACCGACAAACTGCCCGGAGATCAGTTTAGCGACCTTCTTCTTCCTATCGACCCCGTGCTCACCAGGGGCAGGAAGAAAGTTCGCGTTCGCTTCCAGGGCGTAGAAGGCAGCCACGTAGCATGCCTCTTTGGATGTAAGACCATTGTGAGAAAGGAAACCAAGTGATATTCCGAACAAGAGCGATTCGATTGATTGTTGTTGCGGCGCTTCTGGTCGTTGTCGGTTGCGGCGGTCCGTCGGCGGGGCGTCCGGTGTTTTTCGCCGTACTTGCCGACGTGCAGTACGCCGACAAACCGACCGCCGGCAGGCGACATTACCGCACCGCCCTGGCGAGACTCACCGAATGTGTGGATGATCTGAATTTACGAGATCCGATATTCACTATCCAACTCGGCGATATAACCGACGGGCATCGAAAGGCCCCCGACAAGTCGAAGGCGGATTTGCGGGCGACGCTTGGCGTTTTCAATTCGCTTACCATGCCCAAGTATCACGTGATAGGCAACCACTGCATGGTCAGCGGGGCCGATACGCTGAAACAGGAGCTTGGCGTCGACAAGTTCTATTACGATTTCACCGCACCGGAAGCCGGAGGGTGGCGATTTGTAGTGTTGGACGGTAATGATGCGGGATACGGCGTGATCGGGCCTGCGCAAATGAAATGGTTCTCCGCGACTCTCGCCCAGGCCGCAAAGAACGGTGAGAAAGTCATCTGCTTCTGCCACTTCGCTCTTCTCAAAGCCGCCGCCGCCCACCATCGAATGTCAAAACCGCAACCGGTGCTCGATGTTATGGATCGATCCGGCTGTGTCGTAGCCTGGTTCGCCGGGCACGACCACGCCGGTGGTTACGCGCTGCGAGAAGGCGTCCATCACGTGACGATGAAGGGGATAGTCGAACACCCGGTCAAGAACGCGTACGCTTTCATCGAGCTTCACCGTGATCGGATCAAGAAGATCGGCTGCGGAGCTGAACCGGACCGTGACATGCCCCTGGGACCACCGCAAGAGAAGTGAGCCTCGAAATACTCGGCGTGTTTGTCATCCGCCCAGGCGGAGGTTGGAAATGTCGGGCAGCTCTCCGCTGGGGGGCTTCAGCGCCTCTTCCACTGTGAGTTTTCCCTGTCCTATTTCCGTGCAGATTGTGTAAAGGTGCATTTCGCGGAGCATTTGGCTGGGGTAGATGTTTTCGATATGTTCCCGAAGGGTCGCCAGATCCTCCGGTGAGATTCCAGCTTTTCGTGCGGCTTGGGTGTAATCGAAGTACTCGTGCATGCACATACTCTCCGGAAGCCCATTATATCAGGCTTAATGACGCTGTATGCTACAATACTAACGGCAAGAGCCCGAAAGTAGACGAAATCACGGGATTTGGGCTAAACTTGAGGAGAAATAAAATGTCAATCGAAGTGCTTGGTAACTGGCTGGGCGTGTGCGGATTGATCAACATTGGGATGCTGATGCTCTGGTTTGCGATGTTCGTTTTTGCGCACGACTGGATGTACAAGATGCACACCAAATGGTTCAAAATGTCGGTTGAGGCTTTCGATACGATCCACTATTCAGGGATGGGCCTGTTTAAGCTGTTTATCTTCGTGTTCAACATCATCCCGTTCCTGGCGCTGATGATAGCCTCGTGACGCCCCGGATATGTTACTTCCACAGGCCCTGTTTGGTTACGAACTTCGCCTGGCGGTCTTTCATCCGGGTCAGGCGCTGGTCCTCGCCCGTTGGAAGCAGGGGGGTGATGCGGTTTGAGAAGAAGAAGTCGTCAGGGGCTTTGAAGTTTTTTGGAATGTCTTTTTGGCCTTGGTAAAGTCGTGACGCCATTTGCGCCCCAGGCGCCAGGAACTGGTAAATCTCCCAGTTCCTAACCCCCGACCAGAGTCGATAGTGGGGCTGGTTTCTGTTCTTGCTCCCCTTGGAGAAACTCGTTTCCGAGTACCCGCCGCTATAGACCATTATCGCATCGCACTGGTGTTCGGCGAATGTGAGAATGTCCGGTCCCATTTTTTCTCGCAGGAATCGCATGAGCTTTACGTCTTCGAAGCTCGAACCGAAGCTGTCGAGATAGAACAGCGTGCAGCCCTTGTCGATCATGTTCTCGAATCGCTTCCAGAGCATCGTGCGGTGTCCCGTGTCGTCGGGGTTTATGTCGATTATGCGGTCTTTCCTCCATGTCGATCTAACAGCCATGTGGCGCGGGCGAGTGCACACGCCCAATTTCAGCCCGGACTGCTTGAACTGTTTTGCGATACCGTTCCAGCGCGCTTCAACTTCGGGCGGAAGAATGTCGAAGTCCGGGCGATACATTCCCGCTCGGGGATCATCTCCGCCCTGGCCCCAGACGATAACGCCCTGTCCTCCGGCGCCCTTGAGATTGTCGATGATTTTCCTGCAGAACGCTTCGGCCCCGGTGTCGGTGTCTATTCTCCGATGTCCGCCGTGGAAACCGTACGGATTACTCGGCGAGATCGCCTTCTGCGAGTGGTTGAGGTAGTCTGTTGCGATCCAGCGATAGTCGCTCTTGTACTTCACCTTTCCGAATGTCCTGGCGAAGTGCTCCTTGTACGGTCCGAGCAGGTGTTTCCAGTCGCGGTTTGTGCTTACTCTCAGGCGGAAGTCAAGCGTAACCGCTCCGCGAGGCGCGATAGGCGCGACGGCGAAGTAGATCAGACGTCGATTCGGATCTTTGACTCGTTTGTTGTGAGCCCAGCTTCCGTAGTCCCACAGCGTCAGCGTTCGCATCAGCCCGGTCGACCAGGGAGACGTTCCCACGCCGATTTGAGAGTCGGTCGCGCAGGACCCGCCGAATCGCGCCCAGTGGCCCGGATGACACAACCCCACACCGTGCGCCTGGAAATAGCTGATATGCTGGACAGGCGTCAGGCCCGCGGGCGGACGATCGAAGTGGAAAGTAAGGCCTGAGAATCCCGCGATGTTCATCGGCTCGGAGGCGTTGTTGTTCTCAATGCGCGCCGAAATCAGCAGATCCTCGCCGTCGAAGACGTAGTCGGTCGTGCAGACGATATCGCCCTTTGTATGGACGACTCGGGCGCGGGAGGGGGATAGGGCTTTGAACGTCTTGTTGCTGAATTTCTTCGTGTCGACCTTGCCCGATCCTCCATCTTTGAACCATCGCTCGGCGTTGAATGCGCTCCACGATCCGCTGGCGACCTTGCGATCGTTGAAACTTATCGAGCTTAAACCGTCGGCAGTTACGCGATAGATCACTTTCGACGGGGTCTGGTGGATAAGTTCGGTTGCATCTGCTCCCAACAGCGGACACGCCCATACGCCCACAAGCATGCATGCGGTGATAGGCAACTGTTGACGCATCTGTTGTCTCCCGGTTAGAGAAATCCTCTCGGTCCCGCTGCTGCATTCGACAGCTGGTTTGCATTCATGAGATACGCTGCTTTGGGAAAAAGGGGCAGGGCTTTACTCGTTTGACATGACGCGATGAAACTCGCTGTCGGACAATGTGTTTCGGGCCCATTTTGTGAACTTGGGTTCGGGCATATGCAGTTTAAGAAAGAACACCGCCGCCATCGCGAGTTCCTTGTTCTCTTCGGCGATCTTCATTGAGATCTCCAAGACCGATTCGCCGCCGTACTCTTCAGCCAGCTCATCGTACATCGCTTTGATATGCGCCAGTTTCGGCGCGGCCGCAGTGTTGGTCATATTCGTAAATCCGCGTTCCAACTCTTGTCGCAGCTTGGCGTTCGATTCTGCGGAGTTTCTCCCGCAGCCGACCAGTCCGGCGGTAAATGACAGCGACACTAAGACGGCGATCAGCTTATGCATTATCATCACTCCATTCATTCTGTTCAGGCGTTGATTGTCGCTTGCCGACCGCAGGGCGGTGCGACGTCAGCGAAGTTCGATTGGTTCGGCCGCTTCGTATCGTCCCGCTATGTGCAGAGGGAGTTGCGGACCCAGTATTCGGCGGTGCGTTTCCATCGCCATGGCGGGGTTGTTGTTCTCGCCCGACAGGTGTCCCAGGCAGGCCCACTTGAGTTTCGCCCCGGCCGATCGGGCCAAAAGTTCAGCGGCTTCTGCGTTGGACAGGTGCCCGTTTGGTCCGGAAATACGCTGTTTAAGGAAATACGGATACGGCCCGTCGGCGAGCATTTCCGGGTCGTAATTGCTTTCGATAATCACCGCGTCCAGTGTTCCGATCACCGCATCCAGCCCGTCGAAGACGTGCCCCAGATCGGTCAGGACGCCCAGCCGTCGGCGCCCGTCGTCGATGACGAACGCTACTCCGTCCGTCCCGTCGTGCGGTGTGGGAATCGTCTCCACCGTCACGCCGTTGAATCTCAGCGATTCACCGGCTGAGAAATGGCGAACGTCGTCCACTCGTCCTATTGGGCGGTGGATCTGTGTGGCGGTCAATGTGGGTTCGGTCATGTAAATGGGCAGTTTGAACTTTCGCTGGTAGATTCCCGCACAGGCGATATGGTCTCCGTGATCGTGCGAGATCAATACCGCGTCGATGTCGCGAATATCCCTCCCGGTCCCGGCCAGTCGTTGCTCGGCGCGCTTGCCGGATATCCCCGCATCGATCAGCAGTTTCACTCCGCCGGCTTCGACGTAGATGCAATTTCCGTTACTTCCGGATTGGAGCGAAATAATCTTCATATCAGATATTCTATCGATCTGGAGCGCAATACGAAAGGCCTGCGTTCTTACTCGCAAGCCTTTCGTTTCCCTCGACCATCCTTTGAACGTCAGTACGACAATGCGAAGGGCGATGCATTTTTCTCCATCTATTTAATTCTAGGCGCGCAGGACTATTTCGTCGGAAAAAATGCGTTTTTTTCGATCTGATTAGACTTCCGCAGAGGTGAGTTTCAGGTGCGTTCTAGCGGGCTTGAAGTGGGCTTTGATGTCCCCAGCCACGACGCTTACGCCTTCGTCGGATTCCCGGATGTCGACAGCTCCCTCGATCGGGTCGGTCGCAAACACGCTGGCCAGGAAAATCTTGCCCACCGCTCCGCCCGTGCGGTGCAGGAACCGCTCGCTGCAGTGCGAATCAATGCGCGCCGACTTGAGTTTTACGGAAGTTTTCACCGTAGCGGCAAGCCCCAGATGCAGTTGTTGTCGAACGCCCGTGATGGTTCCGGTCTGGGTGTCGGGGTCCAGTTCCACTTTGCCCCTGGTATGCCAAAACTGCTCGAATTTTTCCGGCGCCCCGTTGGTTAGTTCGTCCAGCACGATCACCGCACGCCCCTGTCCGGCGTCGGGATCGACCGCCATCACCACGTGACGGATAAACTGCGTGCCTTCACCGCACGCCCCGCCGGAGTCGCATGCTATCCAGCGGTAGTTCTTTGCATCTTTCGAGGCGAGTATTGACCCTTGCGAGTCGATCTGGTGATCCCGCTGGGCGGTGCATATCGTGTTGTGAGCCCGTGCGGTTATTTCGTAGAAGCGGTTCTGCTCGGGCGTGCCGAACTGTTGATTCTGCGCGTTTCTGGGAAACTCCACGAGCATCATTTCACCACCGCATTGAAGCTGTATGGCGTTCATATTGCTCTTTGCATGGTTGACAGCCATATCGCCCGTCTTGGCGGCTACGTACATGCCCGGTTTCGGCCACTGATCTGCCATTGCGGCCCAACCGGTCTGCGGGAAAACTTTTACATTTTCGAGTTTCGGTTGCTTGGGGACCTTGATGTTCTCCGGACGGAACAACATCGCCAGGCCCGCGGCGGACCATCCGTTTGTCGTCGCGTCCCGCCCGAACGAGTACGTATCAAGCCACCACGCCACTTCCTTCATTCCGAACTGCCTGGCCAGCAGGTATATCGCTCCGTGCAGCGGTTCGCTTGGAAAATCGCCAAAGCTCGCGGCGTGTCCGTTGGGGGTGAAGTAGATCGGGAACAGTCCGGTGGCGTCCAATCCTCGCGAGTGGTAAACGCCCATGTCGTCGCGGAGGTTCCTGTCGGCTTCGGCCAGCAGCAGCAGATACCTTATTGTCATGCCCCAGTATCCGGTTCCTTCATCCCAGCTTCCGTCGGCCCCGAAGGCGTCGAAGAAGTGTTTCAGTCCCGAACGGGCGAGTTCTTCGACTTGGGCGGCCTGCGGGTCTTCGTCTTCCATCGCCATCGCCGCCAGCGCCATCCCGGCGTTGACGACCACGTTCCAGTGATGATAGCAACCATGCCACCAGACTTCCTCCTCGATCGCCTTGAGGTAGGGTTTCAGGGCCTTGTCGGAAACGGCGCGAATTATCTGCTGGCGTCTTTCGGGCGATATATCGTCCCACAGCCAGTCCAGACCAACTACGGTCGCCAGCGCTGCTTCTGACGTGCAGATGTCTGCGGCCATCTTGTTGTGGCAGGGATCGACCCATGTGCTCCATGAGGCCAGGTTGTTGAGTTCTTCTATGGCGCGGTCCCGGTATGCTCCGTTCGGATCCACATGGTGCGAGATCGCCAAATCCATGATTCGTCCCTGGGTCGCTCGAGCGGCCAGGACGGCGGAAGACCATCTGCCTCGTTCCCAGATCGCCCGCCACTGGGTCTCGGTAATCGGACCGGTTTCCAGGATCAGGGCGCATCGTCGCTCGAGCGTATCGAAGATCGTGTCGAAAGGACTCTTGTTCGTCCGCTCGGACAGTGCACTGAGTTGATCGATGTCAGCAAGTATTCCGCGTCTCATAATTACCTGAATTCCTGATCCGCCGTCGGCGGAACTCTGCGATTGTCATTTGATGAGCTTCGTCAGGACTAAACGATACTCCTTTGTCGCGGGAAGTTCAAGAATCTCAAATCCAATATCCGCAATTAAAGGACCGGTTGTCGCAAAACCGGCGCGAGGCGGTATAATTGTCCGCGACCCGAGCTAAACGAAAGGACCCCTCCAGGCGTGGATCAGGCATCGGAACCTTCACAGATCAGCGACGCGATGCTTCTTCAGCGTCACCTCGACGGCGAGGCCGAAGCGTTCGGTGCGCTCATGCGTCGCCACCAGCAGGAGTTGCTGGCGTTCCTGACGCGGTTCATGGGCAACCGGGCGATGGCGGAGGATGCTTTTCAGGAGGCGTTTTTGCAGTTGCACATATCGGCTCCCACGTTCGACACCACCAGACGCCTGAAGCCCTGGTTGTTCACGATAGCGGCGAATAAGGCTCGCGATGCGCTTCGCAGCAGGACGCGCAGATCGGCGGCTTCTTTGGATGCGAACATAGGCGGAGCCGACGAGCAGGACAGCTACGTATCGGTTATGCCCTCGTCAATACCCGCTCCAGATGAAAATATAGTGAACTTTGAGGTCCGTCTAGCCGTAGAGAAGATTGTAGGGTCGCTTCCGGAACCGCTCCGGGTAGTGCTCGTACTGTGTTATTTTCATGATTTTGCGTACAAGGAGATCGCCGACATGCTCGCCCTGCCGCTTGGCACGGTGAAAAGTCGGCTTCACGCGGCCGTTGGTCGGTTCGCGGGGCTATGGAAAGCCCGGATGGAATCAGATGATGGGTGAACAACGCAACCAGGACGAGGCGCTGTTGATTGACTACCTGCTTGGTCGCTGCGATGAAGCGACTGGGCGGGCCGTTGACCTGCGCCTTGAGAAAGACGCTGACTTCCAGGCGTTGCGGGGCGATATGAAAAATACGCTGGACGCGCTGGACCTTCTCAGCGCGCCGGACGTTCCGGATGATCTGGCCGATCGAACGCTTGCGAGGATCGCCTCAGCCAGGCAATCGACCGCCGTGCGAACTCAAAAGCAGCTTGTTTCGTCCAGCAGACCGACGTTCTCGCTCAGGGAACTCGGTACTATTGCGGCTGCGGCGATCATAATGGCGCTGCTGTTTATTCCGTGGGCCAGGCAGGTCAGGAGCAGATCCCTGCAAAGCCAGTGCGCCTCGAATGTGGGGCAGGTCGGAACGGGCATGAAGAACTTCGCGATGAACAACCAGGACTCCCTGCCGCTGGCCCATGCGTCCAACGCGGCTTGGTTGCCTGGGGGGGGGGGCAAGCCCGTCGTAAGCAATTCGGCGGGACTGTTCCACCTGGTCAGCGGGCACTACGCGCCGGCTGGCGTATTCCAATGCGCCGCCGACCCTAGCGCCGCCGGCGAGGCGTTCGGGGTGAACGTTGACATGACCGACTTCCCCGCAGCCAAATACATCAGCTATTCCTACCAGCACGCTTTGGGCGCAAAGTCGCTTTTGCGAGCAAGCAGCGCTCTGGCTCCGGTGGCTGGTGAAATGGCCGTCCTGTCCGACAAAACTCCCGTATTTGAAGACGGACGTTTTCAGGCCGAGTTCCTCTCCCGTCCGCAAACCAGCAGCCGAAACCACGGTCGGCGAGGACATAACGTGCTTTATCTCGACTGGGGCGTAAAGTGGCGAGATCGGGCGACAGTGGGCGTTAACGGCGACAATATCTTCCTCGTACAGGGAAAGGAAGAATACGACGGAACCGAGACCCCGGCAAACGAGACCGACACCTTCCTGCTTCCCGCATGGTCCGGCAAGACCGATACTCGGGAATAACGTTTATATTTCGTCCGGGGCGAAGAAACGTTTGTATTCCCAGTCATTCCCCGGTAACTTTCTTTATAGATATGTGGGCCTGCGCCCGGTGGGCGCCGCCCGCGGTAACGCCGGTGGGAGCTATGGGAGTTCGCAATCGGTTGGGAATCTGGAATTACGGGAGAATATCAGTGGGAAAGTTCAAAACATTATTGATTGTCGGAATCGCTGCATCGCTGTTCGTATCGGTTACCGTTTGGGCAAGAACGCCCTCTGCGGGCGCGTCGAAGAAGCCCGCCGAGTCGTCCGAAGGCAAAACCAAGTCCGACACTCCGGCTGACCCCAAAGCAAAAGACAAAGCCGCCGCCCTCGCCCAGTACAATCGGATCATACAGTGCTACAAATCGGGCACTCTCAGCGAGGTCAAGAACGAAATCAAGAAGATCACGCCCGTGAAGCGTTATCTGTCGCGCACCCAGCAGGCGGATTTGGCGTACATTCCCAGGACGCTGGCGGCGTATCGACCGGTGTGGTGGCGGAATATGAGGAGTTCGTCCAACGTCTCCTTCAAAGCCACCCTGTGGGGAAGAAAGCTCACCGCAAACTACGTGCCCTCGGACATGTTCGGAGGCATGCTGCCGGTCGACGTCAAGAACGGAAAACTGGTGACCGTAGTGTCCTGGCGCCCCAGCATGATCGACAATCCCAAACCCGCCGGAGGATATCTCGCCGTCCGCCACAAACTAACCAAAGCCGCCATCGGAGAGGCCATCGGATGGCACGAGTTGGGGCATAACTACATCGCGTCCTTCCTGCCGGTTAAGCACGTATTTGAACTTTACGAGAATCACTCGAAACTCTACTACCACCTCCAGGAATTCTACGCCGACATGACCAGCCTGTACCACAGCAGCCCCGGGGGGCGATTGGCGCTGATGTTCACGCGGCTTGACGGGATGGATAGATACAACGAATCAGAGGAGCACGATCGCGCCGCACACGCCATAGGGGCGATCATACTAACCAACGTCATGACATCTCCCAAGAAGTGGCCTGGTTTTCATTTCCCGCCCAAAGTCCCCAGTTCCGAGATCGAACTCAATACGATTCGCTATCTCTACGAGCAGATCGATCCGAACTGGAGCATCACCGAAGACAAGGCCCTGCGGTTGCTCATTAAGAAGTTCATCGCGACCAACGGCGCACGAGTGCTCCGCTCCAAGGGCATGGTCGCCCTCCCAAGCCGGATACCTTTCATGCTGATGGTCTCCGACGACAGGGCTCACCAGGCCAAACGTGACGCCTGGGTTAAAACCAAACTTGAATCTCTGATAAAGTCCGGACGGGCCGACAAGACGGCTCCAGCCAGGAAGAGGTCCTTCAGCTACAGGATCGATCATTACTAGAATCGCCCAACGCGGTGAGGCTCATCGCGCCGAAACCTTCTTGAATCAGCATCATTTCGATGGTAGTCTAACCTGCGCATAGTTGACTTCCGTTGACCACCCTAGAGGAGCCATATCATGAAGCGAAAAGTAACGCGTCGCAGATTTCTCGAAGGCAGCGCGGCCGCCGGCTTGGCTGCGGCTGCTGCTCCGGCTATTCTCAGCGCCAAAAACCCCAACGATAAACTCAACGTCGCCTGCATCGGTATTGGCGGACGAGGTCGGGCCGACCTGGCGGGCGTGTCCAGCGAGAATATCGTCGCACTGTGTGACGTTAACCCCAAGACACTCTCCCGAACCGCCAAACGCTATCCCAAAGCCAAAACCTATGTCGACTGGCGCAAGTGTTTGGAGCAAAAGGACATCGACGCGGTTGTCTGTGCGACCACCGACCACACGCACGCGTTTGTCAATATGTGGGCGATGAACCGAGACAAGCACGTCTACTGCGAAAAACCGATGGCGAATTCCGTGGAGGAAGCACGCCTGGTTCGAGAAACCTATCTGAAGAAGAAGGACAAAATCGCCACCCAGCAGGGCACGCAGATCCACGCGGGCGACAATTACCGACGCGTTGTTGAGTTGATTCGCGGCGGGGCGATCGGTACGCCGCTGTCGGTGCGAGTCTGGTGCAGTCGAAAGCCCAAGGGCGGAGACTATCTGCCCGCGGTGACGCCCGTGCCTGCGGACGTTAACTGGGACCTGTGGGTGGGACCCTCGCCGATGCATCCGTACAATCCGGGTTACTTCGGCAACTGTCTGAAGTGGAATCGCTTCTGGGACTTTGGCAGCGGTCAGATCGGAGACATGGGCAGCCATATGATGGACTTTGCGGCCTGGGGGTTCGATCTGGGGCTGGCAAGCAGTTGTAAGGCCAGCGGATCCCCCCAGAGCAACGCCACCGTCCCGACCTGGTTGATCGCCGAGTGGGAGCACCCGGCCAATGACTGGCGTCCGGCGGTGAAGGCCTATTGGTATGATGGAGGCAAGAAACCGGGCGTGCCCTCGGGCGTGTTCCACCGAGAGAAGATGTTCAAGGGCGTGATATTCAAGGGAAACAAGGGCTCGATAGTCGCCGACTACTCCTACCGCATCATGATGATGACCGGAGACATGACGCACTATAAATCACCTAAGGCCGATGAACTTATCCCCAAGTCGCCCGGGCACCACAAAGAGTGGATTATCGCCTGCAAGACGGGCAAACCCACGACGTGCAACTTCGACTACGCCGGGAAATTCATCGAGAACAACATGTTGTCGCTGGTGGCTTACCGCGTGGGCAAGAAACTAAGCTGGGACCCAAGCGGTAAGAGCCTCAAGGCCGTCGGTTGCCCCGAGGCCGACCAGTACATCAAGAAGACCTACCGAAAAGGCTGGGTGCTGAACGGGTAGAGCAGCTTTTGCGCGAAAGGAAATCCATTGCCATGATCGAGCAATTTACGCGACGTGAATTCCTGGCCGTTTCGGCTGGGACGGGGATAGCGCTGTCTGGAGCTGCGTCGGCGGCGAAAGCCCCTGTCAGTTTCAAAACGAAACTCCACAAATCCCTCATAACCAGGAAGATCTCCGCCAAGGGGCTTACGACGATGAAGGAGGCGGGTTTTGACGGTGTCGAGTGCGGAGCGTGGAATGCTGCGCCCGCCGACGCGGAAAAAGCCCGCGCCACCGCCGAGAAGGCCGGCATGAAGATTCACTCCGTGCTGCGTGGTTGGTTGGGTATGAACAACCCCAAGAGCGTTGCTTCTTCCGTCAAGTCGCTTGAGACGGCGTTGAAAGCAGCCGCCGGATACGGAGCTTCCGCCGTCCTCACCGTGCCTTGTCGCGTCGGGGGCAAGGGCCTGACCATGCCCCAGCCATGGGAGTTCGACATAGAATTCGACGAGAAAACCGCTTTGGTTACCCGCGTGGTCAAAGGCGACAACACGAAGTACAAGGCCTACATAGAAGCCCAGAATCTCGCGACCAAGATGTCGCGCGAGGCGCTGAAGCAAGCCGCCGCAACCGCCGAGAAAACCAAGGTCGTTATCGCTGTCGAGAACGTATGGAACAACCTGTGGGTCAAACCGGACCTGGCGGCGAGTTTCGTCCGGTCGGTCGGAAGCCCCTGGGTGCAATTCTACTTCGATATCGGAAACCACGTGAAATACGCCCCTCCGGAAGAGTGGATCCGAGCGTTGGGCAAGATGATCGTCAAATGTCACGTTAAGGATTTCAAGCTCAAGTCCGACGGGCGCGGCGGGAAGTTCTGCAATATCCGCGACGGCAGCGTGAACTGGCCGCTCGTTAGAAAGGAACTCGACAAGATCGGGTATGACGGTTGGATGACCATCGAGGGAAGCGGCGGTTTGAGCATGGCCGAGAAGTCCAAGAGACTCGACCTGATCGTCGCGGGCAAATGAAATACGGCGCCGAGCTGATCGGTGTCCCCGATTAGACAAACACAGTGTGGAGACAATCGATGAGGAAAGTGACTCTCGTTCTGGTTGTGGTTGTCCTCGCTGCGGGGACCCTGGCGACGTGGTCTGAACCGGTTGAGGCGAGACCTTCGCCCGTTGCTCGCAAGGCCCCCGCAACGAAACCCGCCCGCACTCTCACCCCGATCCAGCAGAAGGCTCTCGACCGGTACAATAAGATCGTGGACTGCTACATGCATTCGGATTTCGACGGTCTGAAAGTCGAACTGGCCGCCATGCGCCTGACCTCGAAACTTCCGGTCTCAGCCAGGAGCGACCTGGCGTATATCAGAAGAATGATCCCGGAGTATCGCCCTGCATGGTGGAAAAACTGTCGAAGCGCCTCGAGCGTCAGCTTCCGGGCCAGGATATGGGGCAGACCATTCATAGCCAACTACACGCCCGCTCAACCACAAAGCAAACGCGAGGCTGTCAAGCTCGTTAACAACAGGATACAGATTATCGCCCAGTGGCAACCGCACATGGTCGATAATCCCCAGCCCGTCTCCGGCGCGCTGGCGAAAGCCCATGGGCTCAAGAGCGCTCATGTCGGAGAGGCCGTTGTCTGGTATGAACTCGGACGCAACTACGTTCCGACCTTCATCCCGGTCAAACAGGCGGTGTTCCTTTATCAAAAACACGGTACGATGTTTTCGCACGTTCAGGAGTTCCTCGCCGGAATGTCGAGCCTGCATCACAGCAGCCCCAAGGCCCGCCTGGCTTCGTTGTTCATTCAAATTGACACCCTCAAGAAGAACGAGGCCGGAAGCGCCTACACTCGCGCCAGCCACGCCGTAGGCGCGATCATTCTCGCGAAGATTCTCATGGCTCCGGAGAAATGGCCCGGATTCAAGCTTCCGACCAAGGTTCCCAAGGCAACCGCCGAACTAAGCACCATACAATACGTCTACAACCGCATCGATCCGAAATGGTCGCTGGCCGAAGACAAGGCGCTGCGGGACATGGCCCGGAAGTTCGTGCTCGCCAACGGTAAGACCATCCTTACGTCCAATGGTACTATCATGCTGCCCAACAAGCTCCCGATGAACCTGATGGCCGCCAACGATCGACAGGCCCAGGCGCTGCGAGACGCCTGGGTTGCGGCGAAACTGACGACGATTATCAAGGCGTCCGGAAAGGGCAAGTCCGCTCCCGCCAAGAAGTAAACGCCCCGAAACCCGCCGGATCGTATGTGATTCAAGGGGCAAGAAGGTATAATGATTGCACGGGCAGCTTCCACCGAGCGTGTCCGGGAAGGAACTGAAGATCGGATCATGAAGAAGTTTGCTCTCATAACGACAGCGGTTTTGATCAGCGCTGCTGCGATTGGTGCGGTGAAGAAGGTCGCGACTTCACGACCGGCTTCGGGCGCTACGTCAAGACCCTCTCTGGCTGGGCTGATGGCTCAAGCGGCGAAATACGAATCGGTCGGACAGTACGCCCAGGCCGCCAAGTCGGCGCGAGCGGCGATAGCGTTGTCCTCCAAGGCTGATCCGGCGGATGTGGCGCGGATTCGCAAGCAGCTAAGACGACTGGCGAGGCGCCTGAGTTCGGCGCGCCGCCTGGAGGCGTTGACGGACCTTCTGGCCCGTCGACCGGACGATCTGGCGATCAGAGAGAAGATCATCAGGCTCTGCGTTCTCGAACTGGACTCCCCCGTGCGGGCCGCCAAGTTCATTAACGAAGATACCGATCAGGTCTTCCAAACGTACGTTCCAATGGCCGCCCGCAAGCTGGACCAACTCGCCGAGGCGCCCTGCAGGGAATTGGCTGAATGGTACTTGAGCCATCTCAAAAAACCTTCTCGCTTCGGTAGGATCGCCATGTTGCGGAGGGCTGCGGCTTACTACGGGCGTTTCCTGCAACTTCACACATCCGTCGACGCCGAACAACGTCGCGCCGCCCAGCAGTATGAACTGGTTGCCGGACAACTCGCCGATCTCGGCGAATCACTCGCCAAGGCCCCAAGTTAGAACACAGCCCCATGCCAAGTGATCGTTTCGCGTTTTTTGATCCGGATAAATCCAAAGCGGCGAGTCTGTCGGCCGGTGAGGCCTCCGAGCCCGCCGGTCCGCGAGCAATGTCCGTTTCGGCGCTTCTGGCGGGCGTCAAGGGGGCCCTTGCCGACGCCTATCCCGGGCGAGTTACGGTTGTCGGAGAGATAAGCAACTTCAAGTTTCATTCCTCCGGACACATGTATTTTCGACTCAAAGACGCCAACTCCGCCGTTGACGTCGCCATGTTTAAAGGCCGCGCCGCCAAGCTGAAGTTCACCCCCGCCGATGGAATGGAAGTTATTATCGCAGGGCGAATCGACGTGTACGAAGTGCGCGGACAGCTGCAACTGTACGCCGACCGCATGACGCCTTGCGGTCAGGGCGCCCTGGAGTTGGCGTTCAGGCAACTATGCGACAAGCTGCGGGACGAAGGTCTTTTTGACCCGTCGCTGAAGAAACCGATCCCGCAGTTCCCCAGAGCGATCGGGATTGTGACCTCGCTTACCGGAGCGGCGCTTCGCGATATCCGGCGGACGTTGCGAAGACGCTGGCGCGGGGCGACTGTCTACGTGGTTGGCGCGATGGTTCAGGGCTCCGAAGCCGCCGGGCAGGTGGCCGATGCGGTCGCACTGCTCGACGCCAATGCCGATGCATATGAAATCGACGTGATTATTGTCGCACGCGGGGGCGGAAGCATAGAAGATCTCTGGGCGTTTAACGAAGAACCGGTCGCCCGGGCGATATATCGAGCAGGAACACCCGTGATTTGCGGTGTGGGGCACGAGACCGACACCACCATCGCCGACATGGTCTCCGACGTGCGAGCGGCGACTCCGACGGCGGCGGCTGAACTCGCCGTACCCGACGCCGGCGAAATCGGGCGATACATCGACGATCTTGCCGCCAGGATGACCGTAAGGGTGCGCGAAAACATGGCGGCTGCGAGGCTCGCCTTGTCCGGTGTCGGACGAAGCGTCGTGTTTCGCGATCCGATGGCGCACGTTCGCACTCGCATTCAGCAAATTGACGAGTTGTCGCTGCGCGCTCGGGGCGGGCTTGCCCAAAGGCTCGCCGGCGCGCGCGAAGCTCTCCAGCGACCGGCAAATCGTCTTGCAGCTCTGCATCCGGCGCATCTGGCCGCCAGCGCCGGGGCGAGGCTGCAGCAAAGTCAGCACCGTTTGGTTTGGGCGCTGGGGCGTCGGGCGAAACTCACCGGGGACCTTCTCGGCGAGATCACCAGGCGGTTCCAGGCCTGCTCACCGGTCCATCGCATCGTTCTGGCCAGCCAGCAGATCGACGCAGCCGCCAGGCAGCTCGAAGCCATGAGCTACCGGGCCGTCCTGGGACGCGGTTTCAGCGTTACTCGCGACAGCGCGGGGAAGATCCTGCGATCGACTCAGCAAACATCCGACGGACAGACGATCACCACCGAATTGTCCGATGGTAAAGTCACGTCAGTTGTCGGTCAGACCGGAGTGAGGCGCAAAAAAAAGCCTCCGCCCGGCAATGAAGGGAAACTGTTCGACTGAGCTTCGTTTACAATACACCGGCGCGACCCCGCCGTGAAAACAGGTCCGCGACGGACTTACCGGAAAAGGATAATAATCATGGCCAAGAAGAAACTGTCGTTCGAGCAGGCGCTCGAGCGAATTGAAGAGATCGTCTCTGAGATCGAAGACGGTTCGGCGCCGCTGGAGGAATCTATCGAGAGGTACGCCGAAGGCTCCAAACTTATCGATCACTGCCGCGCCGTTCTGAGCAGCGCCGAAAAGAAGATTCAGCTGCTGATCAAAGGGCAGGACCAGACACTCGCGCCCGACGGGAGCCTGCCCGACGACGATCTTCCCGACGACGAATAATCACCCCCGCCGGAGACAAGCCAATGCGTCGTATTCAAGCATACACAACAATCCTGTCGTGCCTCGTGGGGATTCTCGTCTGGGGATGCGGAGGGCCTGACGAATCCACCGCCGAGCCGCCGTCCAAAGCAAGGCCCGACGAGGCCCAAACTCGCTACACCGCCGCCCACATAGCGAAATGGGAGACCCGCACCGTTGACGGTAAGACCTGCAGGGTCTCGCCCGCGATCAACTTCGGGAAAGGCGTTGAACTGAACCATCACCGCGTAACGGTTGATTACAGCGGCGGTTCGGTCGAGTTGAGCGTGGCTCATTCGGCTTCGAGCAAGCTCGCGGACGTACTTAAGAAGAAGTATCTCCGCAGCAGGTTTCGATCGGTGAAAACACGCACCGAGCAGAAGATTGTTTCATCCTACAAGGGCGAGAGTTTCGCGTGGCTGATCGTCCATGCCTCCGGCGGAGCGAAAATTGCCCGCATCACCCACACGTGCTGGAAGGGCAAGGGCGCGCTCTACGGGCACGGACCCGGTGAATTCAGATTCGACGGGGCGATTCTACCGTTCAGGATGATGCTCCCGCGCAACTTCGATCCGCGCAAGAAATATCCGCTGGTCATTTCGGTTTCGGGGTCGGGAGGAGTAGGCGACGGTAACGTCCGCAGCATGGAGAAAGTGATATTCGCCAAGAGCCTTTTTGTGGATTACCTCGACGAGAAGGAGTTCGAGTGCATCAGCGTTGTTCCGCAGATACCCTCGGGCAAGAACGTTCCCAAGCGGTACTGGCCGAAAGGACCGTTGGGCAAACCGACGCCGATTTATCATCCCGACTGGCCGGCGGTTAACGAAAACGGATGGTACGTGCAGGCGACGATCGCGCTGATAAAGGACTTGGCGGGCGACAGCGGTCCGGGCGTCGATCCGGATCGCATCTACTTCACGGGTTTTTCGTACGGAGGCAAGGCGTGTTGGGAGTTCCTGCGGGCCGATAGAGAACTGTTCGCCGGAGCTGTCTGCGGAGCCGGCTGGCCGATCGGAAGGGCGCGATCCAGACCTGTCGGACCTTTGAAGGCGCGTCTGAAGCTGGAAGTCAGCCGGATCAAACATATCCCGGTCTCGATTTTCGCAGGGCAGGACGATCTCATGCGATACGGCTCGAAGGCGGCGCACGAGGAGATCGTCGCCCAGGGCGGAAAGAGCAGCTACGTTGAGTTTCCCAAGACCGACCATGTGGGAACGGCGCGCAGTATCTGGCGAAATCGAAAATACGTCCGGTGGCTGTTCGCCCAGAATCGAAAAAAGAACCCCAAACCGGGCCCCGATCCGTATCCCATGGGCGTCTACGACAAGTAGAGGTGTCGCATGAAATTTCAACACCTTATTCTTGCGATTGCTGTGATTGTTGGTCCGGTCGGGCGCGGATATCCCGCCGACAAGCCTCCCGCCGAAATATACATCGCGGTCATCGACTTCGAAACTCCCGGAGACAAGACCGCCCGATCGGTCGGAGTGCAACTGGCCGACAGTGTTCGTATTGGGCTCCGGCGTCACAAGGGCGGGGCTCTGGGGGTCAAGGAGGTAATCGACAAGCTTACCACCAGAGAGTTCTTTAAGGCGATTTCCGTAAAAACCGACAGCAAGAAAGTGGCGAAGATCCTGACCGACAAAATGGCGGTCAATATCGGGATATACGGAACGGTGCGGAAAACAGGCTCAACCGTGCGCGCCGAGATATGCTGCATCAACCTGGTCGATCCGAAGAAACCCGCGGTGTGGACCAGGACTTACACCGACAGCTCCCAGCGCGCCCGCGGAGTGATCGCGCGGAAGATCATCGAAGCCGCTCTCGGAGCCAGGAACTGGCGTCCGCCGGAGGAAGGCGACGAGACCGAACCGAAGAAGTTCGGCAAACCGCTCAACGTAAACGGTGATTTCGAAAGCCCCCAAGCCAAAGGTTGGGACGCTCCGGACAATGCAGGAACCTTCATAGAGGCCGATCCGCGCGGGTCGGGGAAAGTTCTGAGACTCCAGACCGATCTGGAGCGCGACAAGTGGTACGAGTATCGGCGCAAACTTCGCCTGGGTCTGGCCAGCCCGAAAAATCCGCCCAAGCTGAAGAAAGACACAACCTACGGAAGCGTAGCCGGGCTCGAAGGCGTCCATTACCGCAGCGTTTGGATCAAGGCGACGCCCGGACAGCGTTATTGGCTGACCGCCGACATGAGAGGCGGAACCGCGGGCATCTTCTTCCCGAAGATTTTCGTCAAGGGATACCTCGAATGGGCTCAACACGCCGACGCATTGTCTGAGCGTTCGCTGGTTGAGTTGAAGCTTACGCCCGGGGCGTTTGCGAAACTACCGGAGGATCGGCGGAAGAAACTCATCAAAACGGACGCCGCCAAACACCCCGATCGCTACAGGCGCGAGTGTTTTCGTTGGTATCTGGCGTGTCGAAACACCACCGGAAAATGGAAGCACTATGCCCAGCCGTTCCCGCCCAGAGGCGGACTGCCCGCAAACGTAAAGTGGTTCCAGATACAGATATACGCGTATTGGCCTCCGGGAGCGTATTTGTTCGACAACGTGCATATGTACAACGATCCCCGCCAGACCGCGCCCCTGGCGGAAGTAAAAGCCCGTACGAAGAACTTCGATCGCAGCGAAGAACTCGGTAAGGAAGAGCTGCGCAAACGGGCCGAGGCCGAGAAACGAACTCAAACGCCTCGCTAGCGTCTGAAGATGCGCCCTTGCCCCGGTCCGTTGTCAATCGACAATCCCCAATTCCCAATCGCCGCCCCTCAGGTTTGGGCTTGTCATATGATCTCCAAGAAGCGACAATACAGTTTGGTTTGGTATCTGCCGTCCGCTCGACCGACCGACCGACCGGTCCCGGTTGCTGCGGAGGTGATTTCAGTCGGAAGTTGGCCTTAAGGAGTCAGAGGCATGAAGAATTGCTTGTTGGTATTGGTTGCAGGGATGATGTTGTGTGTTCCGCTGGGTTGCAATCGCGACACCAGTGATGAGCCTGCAGCGTACGATCGCGAGGTGGACGGTGCGCCGGTGGCGATTCAAACGCCCTTGCCCGACTACGAGGTGATCGGAGTCCCCAGTGTTGTCGCCAAGCGAAGGCTGGCGTTCCAGGAGGCCTCCGGCGAGACTTCGGGCGGAGGGACTTCGGGCGGCAGCGGAACTCTGACCGGTGCGGAGACCACTGCGTCTCAGGAGGAAATCTCCCAGGTCAAGGACGTTATCACGAAGATCATGGCCACCAAGGACTCCGGCGACAAGGAGGGGGCGCTGGCGTTCTTCGATGATGAAGCCACCACAGCTCTGCGTGGAATGATAGCATCCGCCGACTCCCTGCAGCCGAAATCGCTTGAACTTGATTCGGCTATGGACACGAAGTTCGGGGTCCAGTATCCCGCGGATATTAAGACACGCATCACCAGCATCCCGACGGAGACTAAGAGCCCTACGTCGGCGGCGGATTTGCTTGGGATTACGTCGCTGGAGCAGTTGTCTTTCAAGAAGATCGGAGAGAAGATAGTCGCCACAGGACCGGACAAGAGTACGTTTATCTTCGGGAAAGTCGACGATGAGTGGAAAATCGAATTCGACAACAACGCTCGGGAAATGGTCGCGTTACTCTCCGAAGTCCTGAATGGTACGGCGAAAATGCTTGATGCCGCAAAGGCCGGTGTGGATGACGGAACCATCACCGCCGACAACGTCGAAGCCAAACTGAATGAACTGACCGAGCAACACGTCGTCCCGGCGACCAAGAAACTGATGACCCTGATGATGGAGGCCATGGGCGGCGGAGGCGGAGAGCCTGATCCTGGCGCCGACCCTGATACCGATCCTGATACCGACCCGGTTACTGACCCGGTTACAGATCCGGTTACAGATCCGGTCACTGACCCGGTTACCGATCCGGTGACAACTCCCGTGACTGGTTCGGAGCCTGATCCCGCCGCCGACCCGGTTACCGACCCCGTAACTGATCCTACTGACACCCCCGCGGCCGGTGGGGGACTGTAATCGGTAGTGGGTTATGATTCCAGATTCGGTTGCACAATATCTCACCGACAATCGCGACAGACACCTTGAATCGCTCAAGGAGTATCTGCGGTTTCCCAGCGTAGCCAACGTTGACGGCGGCGACCAGGACCCGTGCGGGCTTTGCGCCCGGTGGCTTGCGGACTACCTGGAGCGATTGGGTCTGCATGCCGAAGTTCTCCCAACGTCCAACAAACCGAACGTCCTTGCGACTCTTCACGTAAGCGATTCGGCCCCGACGCTGTTGATCTACGGTCACTACGACGTCCAGCCGCCCGATCCGCTCGATCTTTGGGAATCCGATCCGTTTGAGCCCGAGATTCGCGACGGATACATCTACGCACGCGGAGCCAACGACGACAAAGGCCAACTCTTCACGCACCTTGCCGCCATCGAGGCCTGGATGCAATGCGGCGGCATGCCGATTAACATCAAAGTATTCGCCGAGGGCGAAGAAGAAACCGGTTCGCCCGACCTGGAGCGATTTGTCACCGAACACGCCGAAGCTCTGTCGTCCGATGTGATAGCGGTCTCCGATTCGGCGTTCTTTGCGGATGAAGTTCCATCAATCACTTACGCCCTCCGCGGGCTGGCGTACGTGGAGATAACCGTCACCGGTCCGTCAGCCGACATACACAGCGGAGAGCACGGCGGGGCGATCGCCAATCCGATAAACGCATTGACCGCCCTGGTCGCAGGCATGCACGACGACCAGGGGCGGATAACCCTGCCCGGATTCTACGACGATGTCGCCGAACTGTCCGACGCCGAACGCAACGCCTGGGCCGACCTGCCTTTCAACGCCGACCAGTACGCCGAGTCAATGGGCGTGGACGCTCTCGGCGGCGGGGAGAGAGCCTTCAGCGATCTGGAGCGCCTCTGGAGCAGACCGACGCTGGACTGCAACGGTATCGTCGGGGGTTACACCGGTCCGGGCAGCAAGACGATTATTCCGTCGACAGCTTCGGTCAAGATATCGATGCGCATTGTTCCCAATCAGCGGCCTGAGAGAATCGTCGAGTCGATGCGGGAGTATATAAGCAACAACACTCCGCCCGGGGTGACCTGCGAGATGAAAGTTCACGCCGGAGCCCGACCGGTGCTGATGGGACGCGACTCAGCCGCCGCCCGCGCCGCAAGCGACGCGTTTGAAGAAGCGTTCGGGAAACCGGCGGCAATGATTCGCTGCGGAGCTTCAGTTCCCGTAACGGAACTGTTCCAGCGGATACTGGGGATAGATGCGGTGATGATGGGCTTCGGCCTGCCGGGCGATCGCCTGCACTCGCCAAACGAACGCTTCGCACTCAAGCAATTTACGCGCGGATCGGCGGCGGCTGCGGCGTTCATAAACAATCTCGCCTCCGCAGAGTAAGACTGCTTCAGCGGCGTTTCGGGGGGCGGATTCTGATGCCCAGGCTCTTCATCCAGTTCATGCAGCTGTCAGGCCAACCGGAGACTGACGATTTCGTTCTCCTCATGCCGTAACCGTGTCCGCCATCGGCGTATACGTGCAGTTCCGCCGGGGCTCCGGCCTTTCGCATCGCCATGTAGAAGTTTATGGAGTTGTCGGCTTTCACCGGGTCGTCTGTGGTGGTCACCAGGAACGTCGGCGGGGTCTTGTCGGTCACCTGCAGTTCATTGGAGTAGTGCTTCACCAGCTTCGCATCAGGCTTGGAGCCCAGCAGATTGGCTCGCGATCCGCTATGCCCGACCGAATCGCTCAACGAGATGACCGGGTAGATCAGCATCATGAAGTCCGGACGGCTGGACAGTTTTTCGATCGGGTCGGTTGCTTTGGCGTCTCCGGGGTCGTAGTGCACCCCCGCGGTCGAGGCCAGGTGCCCGCCTGCGGAGAAGCCCATCACGCCGACCTTGTCGGTCTTCAGGCCCCATTCCCCGGCGTTGGCCCGGGCGGTGCGGATCGCCCGCTGCAGGTCAGCCAACGGGACCTTGTGTCCGTAGACGTGGCCTTCGGGGCGCGGCAGGCGGTATTTCAGCACGATCCCCGCCACTCCGATCGAGTTTAGCCATCTTGCGATTTCGTTGCCTTCCTTGTCGATAACGCAGCGACTGTATCCGCCGCCGGGGCAGATTATTACTGCGGCTCCCGAGGCCTGGGACTTGCATGGCAGGTGGAGGGTCAGCGTGGGCTTGTGCACATTCTCCGCGGCCCGGTCCAGGTGACCTTTTCCGCCCGATCGATCGGTTATCTTCTCGTTGTCTTTAACGCCTTTGGAGCCCGGAGCGACGCCCGGCCAGAGGGCTTGAGTCCAGGATCGCTGGGGCGCCGGGGCTCGCAGCAGGATATGCTCCCACATCGAAAAACGTCTGGGCGATAGTTTCTTCAGCTCTTTCAGTTTCTCGGGACCCTTGTCCAGGCAGACGGCGTAGACTTTGGCGAATTCGGCGAGGTTTTCGCTGTCAGACGTGTCGCCGTAGCCCGAGACCGACTGATTGTCGGCCTTGCTTGCGGCTCCCCATTTTTCGATCAGTCTTGAGTCTGACTCCCGAGCGGCCTGTTCGAGCGTGTGTCCGACCTCGTGTGCGATTACTTCAGCCGGTGCGTGGGGCACGGTGTTGATGTAACCCTTCCCCCCATGCGCCATCGCCCCGCCCAGCTTGGCGTAGATCGCAAGACCGTCCTCGTGAACATCGGAAACCACCTCGCACGCCCGTATGTAAGGCATAGGAAGCTGCTCGACGCGTTTGGTCAGCGTTTGGAGGTCGCACTTTGTTCCGTCCTGAATCGTCATCTTGAAGCGATACTTCCCGCACGTGGCGCGCCACATTTTGCCCGGTACGCGCCCGTTGCGCATTTTGACGGGCGTTGGTCCGGAGAGGATCTTCACTTTGTGCGTGTTGTTCTTTCCGAAATCCCTGAACGACTCGCGGAATATCTGGAACAGCTTCTTCTGCTTGACTTCCTTCTTTGCGACGGGCTTGGTTTTGGCGTCCTTCGTGTCGGGCTTTTTCGCCCGGGCCTGCGGAGCCAGTGACAGAGTAACGGTAAATGCGACAACTATAGCGATAGCGATATTCTTCATGTGAAAGTTCCTGATGAGTTTCTGCTCCTGACTGTCCTGTGCGTTCGGATAATTGTATCGTTACAGGGGACAACCACAAGCGTTTTCGGTCGCCCTCAATCGGCCGGCGCGGTCTCGCCCGGTATGATCGTTGCGGGCGACTCCTTTTCGTTCGGTATGCCCAGACCTCCGGACGATTCCTCATACGGGATAAGCTGACCGGGCGATTCGGGCTTGCGTGGTCTTCGTCTCTTCCGACCGGGCAGGTCCGTCTCGGATATGTAGTGATGCTCCCGCGTGTTGCGTGAAAGTCCGGGGTATTCGATTTTCGCATCTGTCGCGGCCTTGCAGGCCAGCACGTAGTTCCCCCAGCTCGCTTTCGGTTCGGCGGTGAGCGTAACCTTGGGAGGGTACTCGCCGGACGCTGTCTTTATGGCGACTAGCGCTTCGGTCAGCGCTTCGGGGCCTTTGAACTTGTCGTTCCAGATTGCGAACCATCCGGCTTCCTCTCCGTCCAGGATGTAAACGGTGTGGACGGGATGTTCCTGCCCGGGGATTTCCGTATTCCAGACGAAAGGCGCCGAGCTTCCGGTCAGTCCGGTGGAGAACGTAAACGGCGACCGTACGTCGCCGGCTTCAAACCGCGCCTTGTGCATGGTCCCATGCGAGGCGGATGCAATGATGTGCATTACCGAGTCGCAGAGTTCATCAGGATGGGCTTTGATTACGACGACGCTCCGGGTCTTGTATTCTATCCAGGTGTCTCTGACGATATGGCGGATTTCGTCCCTGTCCCTTGCCGGAACAAGAGCCCGGCCGAGCCGGGAGTCAATCGTGACGCAAGCTCGATTACCCGAAGCGGGCGCCGTTTCGGGCGGGAGTTTCAGAGTTATTATTACTTCATGTTCGGCCCGGGGTGCGGGAGTTTCGGCGTCTTCCTTTGATTTGCAGGAGGGAATCAAGCCCATGCATATGCTCAAACACAAGACAGCTCCCGTCCCGATTCTCTTCATCTTGCAGTCCTTTCTGAAAACCCGCCCAATTCCGCCAATCACCTGATAGAGACAGTAGCCCGCAGACCGAAATGGTCCGACGGGAAGATGTCGGTTTTTCCTTTTACCGGTTTGTCGCCCAGGATACCGGCGCTGATCGGTTTTGCTTGCCTGGACTTGATCAGGATTCGATCGAGCCTTCTGCTGGCTTCGTTTGGGAACGATCCCTTGCGCGCCATTTCACTTTTCTCGATGTTCCAGGTGTACCCCTTTTTCTTACCGTTCGTCAGCGTCCAGATATCGACGTAGTTCTTGTCGAGATGTTTGGTTTCGGGCTGTTCGCCGTCGCCGAAGTTGAAGTCGCCCAGGAATATCACATTCTCGCCAGCCGCCAACTTCCCGAAGATGATATCCATCTGTTTGGCCCGCATGGCGCCTTCCTTTAGAAAGCTGTCGAGGTGGCATGTGGCGATCTTGAACTTCACCCCATGGATTTTCGTCTCGACGATCAGGTAAGCTCTTCGCTGCTTGCTGGGCAGCAGCCCGTAGTCCGGCGAGGTTATGGGCTGTTTCGACAGGATCAGCAGGCCGCGCGGGCAGATGATCTTGTCGCCTGATTTCGGCGCGTGATATTTCTTGAACCAGTCGGCTCCGGAGAGCTTCTGCAGGAACCACGGGGCGACTTCCTGCAGGGCGATAATGTCGGCGTCGCAGTCGCCGATGATCTTCAGGAGTTCGGGCGCCCGCTGGTCTGCGTGATCCGGATCGGCCAGTACGTTATACGTTACAAACCTTGCTCGGCGGTCGGTTTCACGGCATGCCGCCGGAGCCGACGCGAGAATCGCCAAAAAGAACAAAGCCCAACAGATCGAGATTGCTTTTTTCAATTGTTTCATGCTTCCCGCAACGATTCTACGTCGCCTCTCGTTGTCCATCAAGCGGCTGGTTGACTGGGGCGCGGTTTATTGGCAACATGATTGGAGTTGATTAGCGAAACGAACGGCGGTTCTGATACTCCGGGAGAATTCAATGGCTCTGCGACGAGACTTTCTTAAGGCGATGGGCGCTGGTGCGGCGGGGTTTGTTGTCGGCGGCGCGCCGCGAGTCTTCGCCAAACCCGACGGGCGGTCGAAACCCAATGTTATCCTGGTGATGACTGACGATCAGGGTTATGGGGATTTGGGGTGTCACGGTAATACGATGATCCGCACGCCGTCGCTGGACAAGCTGCACGCAGAGTCTCTGCGCCTGACGGATTTTCACGTGTCGCCTGTCTGCACGCCGACGCGGGCGTCGCTTATGACGGGGCGCGACTGCGTGCGAGTGGGGGCCTGGGCGACAACATGGGGCCGATCGCTTCCGTACGCTGACGAAGCGATGATGCCCGCGTTTTTCAAGGCCGGCGGATATCGCACGGGCATGTTCGGCAAGTGGCATTTGGGCGACAATTACCCGTTCCGCCCGCAGGACCGCGGGTTCGATCACGTGGTTTGTCACGGCGGGGGAGGGGTCGGACAGAGCCCCGACTACTGGGGCAACGATTACTTCGACGATACGTATTTCCATAATGGCGAGCCCAGGAAGCACACGGGTTACTGCACCGATATCTGGTTCGATGAGGCGATGAAGTTCATCACCGCCAACAAGGACCGCCCGTTCTTCGCATACGTGTCGACCAACGCTCCGCACAGCCCGCTGAACGTCGCCAGAAAATACTACCAGCCGTACGTCAAGAAGGGCGTTCCGGGGAACATGGCTAGATTCTACGGGATGATCGAGAACATCGACGAGAACATGGGCAAACTGATCGCCCGCCTGGACAAGTTGGGGCTTGCGAAGAATACAATCCTGATCTTCATGACCGACAACGGGACCGCCGGAGGGGGGCGGGCCGGCAAGGGCAAGCGATGGACCGGTTTCAATGCGCAGATGCGAGGCAGGAAGGGCAGCATCTACGACGGCGGGCACCGCGTACCGTGTTTCTGGCGCTGGCCGGGCGGAGGCCTGGGCGGCGGGCGCGACGCGGCGCCGCTGACGGCGCATATTGACATAGCGCCGACGCTGATCGATCTGTGTGGTCTGAAGAAACCCGACAACGTTAAGTTCGACGGGGTGAGCCTGGCTCCGCTCCTGCAGGGGCGGGCCGGGACGCTGACCGATCGTCACATTGTCGCCCAGTTTCGCCAGAACAACTCACCGCCCGCGAAATGGGGCTGCACGGTCATGTCCGAAAAATGGCGCCTGGTCGGCGGGTCGCAGTTGTACGACATCAAGAGCGATCCCGGACAAAAAACGGACATCGCCGCTAAACATCCGGATATCGTCAAGAAACTTCGCGCCGCCGGCGAGCGCCGCTGGGCGGAAGTCTCCAAACGCTTCGACGAGCCCAGCCGCATCGTGATCGGTTCGGACGCCGAGAACCCGTCGCGCCTGACGGGCTTCGACTGGTGCGCCGGTACGCCGTGGAACCAGGGGCACGTGCGAGGGGGCTCTGCTATCGTGAGTTTCTGGATGGTGCGGGCCGCGAGAAGCGGGACGTATGAAATCGCCCTGCGACGCTGGCCCGCCGAGGCCGACACGCCCATAAACGGCGCTGTAAAAGGCGGTAAGGCTATACGCGTAAGCAAGGCGAGACTCAAGATCGGCAAGTTCGACCAGACCATTGATGTAGCCCAATCCGACAAATCCGCTACGTTCAAAGTTGAACTCCCCGCCGGCCCGGCGAAACTTGAAACCTGGTTCATAGACCCCAAAGGCGCCGCCAGACATGGGGCGTACTACGCATACGTCAAACGCCTGTAGCGCTGCTGACGGCCATGAGCGTGAGGATTATTGGTCCGCTTTCCTCCCCGGCCTGGTTGTCGGCTTGGAGTGGTGTATGTTGAGATACCGCGTAAAGCTGTAGTACATGATGTTGATGCCCAGTTTGTACGCCCTGTCGGCCAGGGCCTTTGACGCCCCCGAGTGCCCCGTTTTCCACAGTCCGCCCATGTTGCCCGGATGATAAAACACCATCCACCTGCCCTTGTGCTTGATGCCCTGTGGGCGGGACTTCTTGCTCAGCAGCAGTGGGGCGCCTTTCACAAATTTGAACGGTTCACTGTACAGCGGGTCGTCGTCATGTATGTCGACGAGTTTCTTGTCTGGAAAAACCATCTTGCACATGGCGCGGAACGATTGGGCGAAGTTCCCGCCGGCGCTGTCGGCGAGGATCATCCCGCCTTCCTTCAGGCAGTAGCCGCGAAGAATGCGAACCTCGGCGCGTGAGAGCTTTATCCCTCCGCTTCCGGTCATGTAGACAAACGGGGGAGCCTTTCCCGATCGGAACCTCGCCAGGCGAGATATCTCCTTGTGCTCGGTGTTGTCGGCGATCGCAAAGCCGGTGATCTCGTTGAATTTCACCAGAAGGTTATGGTCCAGTCCGCGGCCCATGTTGGCGTCCCAATCCTTGCCTGAGTACTTCAGGCGTATGAACCTGACTTGACCTGCTCTGGCCGGGCGGCTTGTTGAGGCGGGCCTGCTGGCGGGAAGTGTTTTCCGTCGGTCAGGGCTGCCGTCA
Source organism: Phycisphaerae bacterium (assembly GCA_030745875.1). GTDB lineage: Bacteria > Planctomycetota > Phycisphaerae > SM23-33 > SM23-33 > BS750m-G57. Next base: position 4,848 of record JASLNT010000127.1, on the reverse strand, counting down.
CGTCGGTTCTTCCGGTAGGCGGTCCTGTCGGACGCATGAGACTCTGACAATACCAGGCCCGTCAGAACGGCGGCGCCGGCGGTGAGGATCACTGATAACAACCATCCGCGATTTTCAGTTACCGTCATGAGAATTCTCCCTGGAGCCCCTTGGCGTTTCATACATGCGGGGCATTATACAACTGCCCCGTGCGCATCGGAACGCTGAAATTGGCGCCGCGGGCCGACCGGGACGGGATATTGACGTAAATGAGGGCTTGACAATTCGGCGCAAATGTCGATAATCTCCCGATTCACGACCGAAAAAGGTTTGGAATTGCAGGAGTAATCTACGATGTATGCAGTAATAGAAGACAGCGGCCAACAGTTTCGCGTATGCCAGGGCGACGTTCTTGACGTAGACCTGAGAGAACTGGCCGACGACGCCAAAGAAGTTACTTTCGATCGCGTTCTTCTCGTCAGCGACGAAGACGACGTGAAAATCGGCACGCCCCTGGTCACCGGCGCCAAAGTGGTCGCTGAAGTGGTCGATCCGAAGTTCAAGGGCAAGAAGGTCCACATATACCACCTGCGCCGCCGCAAGGCCTCCCGCACCAAGAAGGGCCACCGCCAAAAGTACCTCCGCGTCCGCATCACCAGCATCGACGCGTAGTCTCATACGCCGGTCGCGCTCCGGTGCGGCGTCCTTTGTTTATATCGAACGCGTACAGTAATCTGTGCGCGTTTGTCTATGCGCCCCCCGGAAACATGTTTTTTCTCGCCTCCATTTTGCCCGGGCATGGCGTATAGTAACCGGTTGCAGGCAGGGCTGAGAATAATGGCGATACGACAGAAGCTGTTCATCATTGGCGTTATGTTCGCGGTTTCGACCTCGGTCCGGGGGAAGGCTCCCGCCGACATCATTCCTCCAACCGTGCTTGACGACAAACTCAGCGAGCCTCGCCATCCGTTCGCCGGGCGGATCACCGCATTTCTAAAAGCCCGCTCCGACAAGATAAAACCAACCGGGCTCAGTCGCGATGACTACCTGTCTGTGATCTATCGACAGGTCAAAGTCATGCGGAAACACCAGAACCCCGCCGGCAGAATCATAGATCCCGTTGAGAAGGTCGAGAAGTACTATTCAACTCCGTGCTACGCCCACGCGGTTGCGGTGTTGTCGGCGGGCGGACGCTGCAAAGATAAAGGCCTGCTCGACAGCGGAATGAAAGCCATGGACGTTGCGGTCTCGGACATGGCGGGCGCCAGGGCTCCGGGCGGACATGGAGACTTCTACACCTGGCCGGTCATGCTGGCTTACGAACTATTCGCCAAAACGGCGCCCCCAGCCAGGCTTAAGAGCTGGCGCAAAGCGCTGGGCGACGTCGATCGGCGGAAACTCTACCGCGCCGGACCCGGGGCGAACAACTGGAACATCGTCAACCTGAGCGGTGAGTTTCTGCGGGTCTCGCACGGAATGACCGACGACATGGCGTACGTTGAAGCGTGCCTGGCGGCGCAGAAGAAGCATTTTACTGCGGCGGGCATGTACAACGAGTCAGGCAATCCCCTGCCTTACGACCATTTCCCGCGCCATTATCTTGCGGGCATGCTCGTCAAAGGATACAGGGGCGAACATTACCACGCGTTCAGCGACCTTCTCTGGCGGGGCGCCTGGATGTCGCTGTTCATGCAGTCTCCATTTGGGCAGGCTCCCACGGGCTACCGGAGCAGTCATCATATCTGGAACGAGGCCCAACAGGCGGTCACCTTCGAAATCTACGCCGCCCAATACGCAAAAGCCAAACGCCCCAAAGAAGCCCGCGCCTTCAAACGTGCGGCCCGCCTGTCGCTGCGGTCGATCAAACAATGGATCCGCCCGGACGGTTCGGGATACGTTGTCAAGAATCGCTATCCGATCGAAGCAAGGCACGGTTACGAGAGGTATTCGGCGCATACGTGTTACAACCTGCTGGCCTGCTCTATGTTGGCGCAGGCGTGGCGGTTTGCGGACGATTCGGTTGTTGAGGGTCCGGCTCCGGCTGATATCGGCGGTTTCGTTATTCCCGTCCTGAAACCGTTCCACAAAATTTTCGCCAATGCTGCGGGCAACTACGTCGAATACGATACGTCGGGCGATCACAAGTACAACCCGACCGGATTGCTTCGCATCCACCTGAAAGACGGGCATCCGCAACTGGGACCGTCCGACGGCTGCGGACCGTATTACAGCGGCAAGGGCGTGAATCTGAGTGTTGGTCCGGCGTGGCGCAGTAATGGGGGGAAGTGGCGCCGGCTGGCGGACGTCAGCAAAACCGTTCCCAAAGTCGCCATCCTTCAGCAAACGCCCGGGCAGGTTCGTTTCCGAGTGACATATCCGCACGTTGTCCAGACAATCACGATCGACCGCACGGGGGTCGCGATTGAAGATGTGAGCGGTCTCAAAGGAATCGATGCGATGCGCGTCTACTACCCGATGCTGGTGTTTGACGGGCAGAACAAGACCCAAGTGGATATGAAGGGCTCGGCTGTAACGCTCACTCTTGACAAGAAGAGCGTGAGATTCGCCGTCGTCGCACCGAAAACCGCCAGGCTGCAGCGTTCGGGCGGGAAGTTCAAGCATCGAAACGGAATAGCAGAAGAGATCTTCGCCCAAGTCGCAGGGAACCGCATCGCATACCGCATCACTGCAAAGTAAGCAGCGATCCCGCGCGGAGCGCATTGATGTTGATTTCAGATCTGAGCGGTCTTCTACTCCGCTAAGTCGTCGCCATTGCGGCTTCGACCAGTTCGCAGATGGTGTGGTAGATCACCATGTGAGCTTCCTGGATGCGAGGCGTCGGATCGCCTTCGTCGCCCGCATCGAGAAGGATGTCGGCCAGTTCGGCGCACTTGCCCCCGCCCGGACCGGTCAGGGCGATTGTTTTCATTCCGATCAGTTTTGCTTTTTGCAGGCCGGCGACTACGTTTGCCGAATCGCCCGAGGTGGTTATTCCGAAGGCGATGTCGCCCGGAGTTCCGAACGCTTCGACCTGGCGGGAGAAGATCGTATCGAACTGGTAATCGTTAGCCACCGAAGTAAGAATCGACGTGTCGGTCGTCAGCGCCTGGGCTCGCAGCGGTTTGCGGTCGATCAGGAATCGCCCGACCAGTTCGGCGACGATATGTTGGGCGTCGGCGGCCGATCCGCCGTTGCCGAACGCACACAATCCTCCGCCCGCGCGGTAGCCGGCGACGATGAGAGTTACGGCTTGTTCAATCCGCTCGCAGAGTTTCTCGCCGGTCCTGCGGACCACGCCCAGCGACTCGGCGAAGCGGTTGCGTATGATTTCTTGCATAGTATTCACCTGAGCGACGAAGTTCAGGCCACATAATAGACCGGACCGCGGGCAATTGGCAATTGGTTCTTGGCTGGCCCTGAGTTTATCGAAGGGCGATCGGCCGAGATGACTTCAAGCAACGATGACTTGCTCGTGAATGAATTTGAGGAAAATTTGGCGGCGCCTCCAACTTACGACTATCATATATGGTAAGGTATATCCTTCTTTTGATTCTGATGCTGCTATTGCAATTGTCGATACGCAACGACAGGCTCGGCGCCTCTGACGGCGCGACAACTCTTAATTTACCGTAAAGGAAAAGAGCAAAGGAGAATAAGAATGAACGGTTGCTTCAATATCTTCAGGAAAAGCGTCTTATTGGCGATCTTGGCGGGGGTTTCTTTTCTGCACTCCCCATTGCTGGCGGATATCACGTATACGGATTTTGACGGAGCCGAGACAATAGACCTCGAGCCCGGCTCGGATGAAATCGTAATCGATGGAATAAACAAGCTGGGTATGGACATCCATGATTTCACATTGGAGCTAAAGGGCGTTGACGGCAAGGTTAAGATGAAAAGGGTCAAGGTCAAGCCCTCCGACAGGAGGGGGAAGCTGAAGAGCACCAGCGACTGGGACGTCGATGACAATATGGACGGAAACACCCAGGGGGATTCGGAGAAAGGAAATGTCGGTACGGGGTACTCCAATGATGCTGACGCACCGGGCGGAAGGGCTAACGAGGCCGATAACGTTGATGACTCGCCCGGGCAGACAACCAGGGTCGACAGCAACGGGTTTGGCAACCCTTCGTGCTGTGGAGGAGCGGGATACGGCAAGGCGGCGGATCATGCTGAGCAGGAGGCAAGGAGGAATAAGAGCGAAGACTCGGACGAATCCTACACTGACGACCGTGTTTCAAGCAGCGAAAGAGGCGGGCGAAACAAGTTCCGCATAAAGATAAAGCTCACGGGCAAACTCAAACCGGCGAAGAAGGGCGGCAAGTGCCAAATAGTTGTCACCCCCAGTACTGAAGGCCACAGCATGGCGATGTGTGTGCCCGACGGACTCACGCCGGACGGCGGTTTTGTCGAGATCGGTTTCATACATCCGGCTCCCGGCGTGCGGATGATGATTCCGAACAACACAGGTCACACTCTGGTGGGTGTTAAGGTCGAGCCAAGGGGAGGGATAGATATTGTCAGGCTCGTAGAGATCGATCAGCCGACAGGGACGCCGCTGGGCCAGTGCGACTTGAACAAAGATACAAAAAATGGAGTGCATGCGCTCGCGCTGGAAGAACCTGTCGCCCCCGGCGGGAAGGTTTGCATAGACGCTGCAATCGCCCACTTTGAGCCTAAGACCAAAGTGTCGGGCCTGAAGCTGACACCCGTAACGGACGATTCGAAGTGACCTGCTCCCCGAAAACTGATCCATGTTGAGTGAGAGTCTCAGCCGACGTTATTGTCGGAAGGAGACTCAAAGATGAAGAAGTATACTCCGCAGCAGATCGTATCGAAGTTACGGCAGGCCGACGTGGAGCTAGGCAA
>JASLNT010000126.1 GCA_030745875.1 Phycisphaerae bacterium | reverse complement strand
GAGCGTGACTAGTAACCTTTCAGGCTAACCAGCGAAGGTATTTTGGGGTTATGGCTCGAGAAAAAAAACCGGACACAAGACCGATGGTCAGCAAGATAGTGACGGACGATGAACCCGAAGTGGTTCTTGAACCCAGTGTAGTGGGTGGTCGTGAAGCGAAGCGGCCGGTGATATCCGACATCCCCTCTGAAGCGGCCGTTCTGACCGTACGGAATATGGTTCTTTTTCCAGGAACGGTGATTCCACTTGCTGTCGGTCGTGAGAAGTCTCTCAACCTGATAGAAACCGTGCTGCCCGAACAGAAAGTCCTTGTGACTGTCTGCCAGAGAGATCCCGACCAGGACGATCCGGGTCCGGATGATCTCTACCAGTTCGGTACGGCGGTTCTCGTCGTGAAGCTGCTGCGCGTGGATCCGGACACTCTCAGCGCAATCGTGCATGCGCTGGGGCGAGTGAGAATTGACAGTTGGAGCCAATCCGAACCGTTCTTCCGAGCCAAGATCACCGCGATGCAGGATGTATTCATACCGTCGACTCACACCAAAGCCCTGGAGTTGAACGCCCGCAGCCTTGCATCCAGGGTCATCGAGTTGTCGCCCAGCATTCCCGATGAGGCCTCGTTGGTCGTTTCGAATATCGAATATCCGGGCGCTCTGGCCGATTTTCTGGGGGCCAATCTCCAGTTGGATCTGAGCTTGAGGCAGAAGTTGCTCGAACAACTCGATGTCGCCAAACGCCTTGATGAAGTCGGCGTGGCGATGCAGAAGCAACTTGAGGTGCTGGAGCTTTCTCAGGACATCCAGAATCGCGTCAGAGACAATATTGACAAGAGTCAGCGACAGTACTTCCTCCAGCAGCAACTCAAGGAGATCCAGAAGGAACTCGGACAGACGGACGAGCAGGGCGTCGAAATTGAGGAGCTCCGCGAGAAGATTGAGGCCGCCGGCATGCCGGAGCCCGTCAAAACCGAGGCTGTAAAAGAGCTCGACCGCCTTGAGAGAATCCCGTCGGCCAGCCCCGAATACAATATGATACGAACGTATATGGAGTGGATGACGGAACTGCCATGGTCCAAACGCACCGTCGATAACTTGAACGTCAATCGCGCCAGACGGATACTCAACAAAGACCATTACGATCTGGCGAAGGTAAAGCGGCGCATTCTGGAGTATCTCGCCGTTCGCAAACTCGCCCCCGAGTCGCGAGGTCCGATTCTGTGTTTCGTAGGACCGCCGGGCGTGGGCAAAACGTCTCTGGGGCGATCTATTGCAAGAGCGCTGGGCAGGGAATTCATAAGGATGAGTCTGGGCGGAATGCGGGACGAAGCCGAACTCAGAGGGCACAGGAGAACGTACATAGGCGCCATGCCCGGACGCATAATACAGGAGATCAGAAAGGCCGGAGCCTGCAATCCCGTGTTCATGCTTGACGAACTTGACAAGGTTGGCATGGATTTCCGCGGAGATCCGACAGCAGCTTTGCTTGAGGTGCTGGACCCGGCCCAGAACTACTCCTTCCAGGACCACTATCTGAACGCGCCGTTCGATCTGTCAAACGTGATGTTCATCGCTACGGCGAACTATATGGCGCCCGTACCCGCTGCGCTGCGCGATCGCATGGAGACTATCGAAATCCCCGGATACACTCCCAGGGAGAAAATGCACATAGCCCGCAATTACCTCGTCCCCAGACAAATGTCGGAGAACGGGCTCCTGAAGGAAACGCCCGTGAAGTCAGCCAAGGGGCGCAGGAAGCGAACCAAGACCGTTAAGCTCGTCAACTGGACTCTTCCGGCGTTGCGAACGGTTATCCGCAGCTACACCCGTGAGGCCGGCGTGAGAGAACTCGAACGCCAGATCGGTTCGGTCTGCCGCGCGATAGCCGCCAAAGTGGCCTCTGGAAAAGCTCCGGACAACAAGGCCTCCAAAATAACCGCCGCGTCTGTTGGCGATATTCTCGGTCCGCCGATCTATATCAGTGAGGTCGCGTTGCGGGCGTCATCCGGAAACGTTTCCGGTGTGGTGACGGGCCTGGCGTATACTCCGAGCGGTGGAGATATTCTATTCATCGAAGCGGCCGGTTATAGAGCTGTGTCCGGCGAAGGCCGACTTACACTGACCGGACATATAGGCGATGTTATGAAGGAGTCGGCGATGGCGGCGTTGACGCTCATAAAGAGCAACGCCGAGAAACTTTCGCTGGACCCCGCGGAGATATCTCGAACCGCCATTCACGTGCACGTGCCCGCCGGAGCGGTTCCGAAAGACGGACCGTCGGCGGGGGCGGCTATTTGCACGGCCATTGTCAGCATGCTCACGGGAAGGCCTGTTCGCTACAGATTGGCGATGACCGGTGAGATTACGCTCCGTGGACTGATCCTTCCGATAGGCGGAGTTAAGCAAAAAGTTCTGGCCGCCAAGCTTGCGGGCATCAAGACCGTTATCCTGCCTGAGCGAAATCGTAAGGACATGGTCGACGTTCCTCCCGAGGCCCGCCAGGGAATAAAATTCGAGTTTGTTGAGAATATCGATCAGGTCCTGAAGATCGCTCTGCGATAAAAGGGCGAAATTGTCCGCCAATCGAAAATTTTTATGGAAGTATGATTGTAAAGGGCATTGCTCCACGCGTATAATGTTAGTGTTGAAAGGCCGTAGTTTTGCTTGCAGAGAAGCTTGATGCACCTTAACTCGTCCGGAACATGGGCGACAGGCAATCAGTGATGCGTCTCCCCCCGCGCATTGCGCCGTCTGTCGCCCACTTTTTTTGCGCTCAGCCCCTCACCTCACCAGATTCTCCGACAGCTTCGGCGTGACACCCGCACGAGACTCAATACCGACACTGAGTAGGTTCACCTTACGGACTATCGCCTTTGAATCCACACGCTGCAAAATGACGGCAGGCCGTGTTTATTCATTGTGCTGACATGCGCCGATGGACTTATGGAGGAGGTTGACTGAATCGCCGCCCGGGAATGACAAGTCGCGAGGTGTTGTCGGTGGTTTGATCAGTCGATAGTTTTACGGGCCGCTTGGGTGGTCGAGGCAGGCGAATATCCTCGTTTCCAATTCCTCAGGATCAGGTTGTGCGTGCATGTCCGCCGGGACGATACTCGTCAGTAACGGCAGAGTTCGTGCGAGTTGCTCGTCAGACATATTGAGCAGGCAACTCAGGCACATTTTCATTAGGATTGTTCTCGCTGACGTCACGTGAATCCTCCCCGCTACGCTGCAATGCACCCGCTCCGAGCATCAGTTTAATGGTACGATACGGATTGCCCCGATGTACCGAAAAATCAGACCGCAGCCCAAAGACCTTGCCTGGAGGGTGTGTTCGTGGTATGTTTGCGTCCCCGATGCCTACAACAGCAAACAGAATCGCCAAGAACCTAAGTCGGATCCGGCAGGAGATATCCGACGCCTGCCAGCGCGTGGGGCGGTCGCCCGACAGTGTCGAGATAGTCGCCGTCACCAAGAGCGTGGATATCCCCGCCATCAAGAATTGCCTCAAAGCCGGTCTTGTCAACCTTGGCGAGTCTCGCCCGCAGCAACTGGCCGAGCGGTTTGGTCAACTCGACGAATACCTCCACCAGCGTCACGACGCCCTGCAGAATGAGGTGAAGTGGCATATGGTGGGGCATCTCCAGCGAAATAAGGTCAAGCAGGCCCTTACCGCCGCCGACGTCATCCATTCGGTGGATTCGCTTCGCCTGGCCGAGGAAATATCAACCCGCGCCGAAGCCGACGAGCGGGTGGTGGACATAATGCTTCAGGTCAACTGCTCTCAGGAAGACCAGAAGTTCGGATGCGCCGTCGGCGCCGCAACGCATCTTGGCGAGATGATATGCTCGATGAGATCGGTGCGACTGACGGGCCTGATGACGATGGGCCCAGTCTCCGAAGACCCCGAACAGACCCGCCGCGCCTTCATCCGCCTCCGCGAGATATTCGAGGAGATGAAGCACGATAAGATTGGCGGAGACGGTTTTGCGCACCTGTCAATGGGGATGAGCGGCGACTATGCAATTGCCGTCGAAGAGGGCGCCACGATCGTCCGGATCGGAACGGCGTTGTTCGGTTAGGGTTCGATCGCCGTCAACTGAGCGCTTCGATAATCGCCTTCATGAACGCTGGCAGATCGTCAGGTTTGCGGGCGGTGATCAGCTTCCCGTCCACGACGCATTCTTCATCGACCCAGTCGGCGCCGGCGTTCATTACGTCGTGTCGAATCGCCATGAAGCTGGTGGCGCGCTTGCCTTTCAGAGCGTCGGTGGAGCAGAGCATCCAGGGCCCGTGGCATATTGCGGCGAGGATTGTGTCGGCCTCCACACACTGGCGAATGAAACTCACCATCGACTCGTCGCGTCGCATGAAGTCCGGGCACCATCCGCCCGGGACGACCACAGCGTCGAAATCCTCTCCGCGCACATCGGCGGCCGCTACGTCGGAAACGCACGGATACCCAAGTTTGGAGGCGTATTCCGCGCCCGCCCGCGCCGCTACGCATGAGACCTTTGCGCCGGCTTCGATCAGGCGGTACAGCGGATACCAGACCTCGAGTTCCTGGTACTTCTGGTCGAGCATTATTGCGACGCGTTTACCTTCAAGTGACATGATGATTTCCTTTATTCGGTGTCCCGGCTCGCTGCTGCTGCGGTAAGTTAAGGCATTATATCCCCTCGAACAGCAGAACAACAGTCCTGTGGTTCGGTGAGTGCATGAAAAAAGCCGCCTTCCGGCGGCTCGTTTCATGGAGCTGAGGGGAATCGAACCCCTGACCTATTGATTGCGAACCAATCGCTCTCCCAACTGAGCTACAGCCCCGAACGCAGGACAGTATACACTGAAACGGTCCGCGTGTGAAGCGGGTTTATCCGGACCGATCATTGCTCCAACTGTGCGGGCGATATCTCCTCGTCGGTCAGATAACATGCGGGATCGTCGCCCCAGATATCGTCTCCGCCCTTGTCGGCTCGGGCTCTGAAGTTCCCGTTACACACGTTAAGCCAGCAGCACGTGGGGCATCGTCCCTGGAGATGGGTCTTGCGATCGCGGAGTTTCGACAGGAACGGATGATCCGGATCGGACCATATCTCGCTGAAGGGCCTCTCTCGCACGTTACCGAGCACATGGTGGCGCCAGAACTGATCGGGCAGGACCTGACCGTCCCAACTTACGCATCCGATACCCTGACCGCTGGAGTTTCCTCCGTTCATCTGCATCAGTTCAAAGCAGTCTTTCTGACGGTCGGGATTGGTTTGCTTGAGTCGCATGTAGAGGTAAGGTCCGTCGGCGTGATTGTCGACGGTGAGCACTTCCAGCGCCCTTCCGGCCGCGTGGGCCTGGGCTGTGCGGTCCATGATAAGGTCGAGCGTGTCGCGGGTTTCCTGGTAGGTCAGGATGGCGTCTGACATGTCCTTGCCTCTGCCGGTGTCCACCAGGTGATAGAAACATACGCGTGGGATGCCCTCGGCCTCGATCAGGTCGAATATGCCCGCCACCTCTTCAAAATTGTGACGGTTCAGCGTGAATCGCAGACCGACCTTTACGTCGGCCTCAAGGCAGTTGCGGATGCCCGTAAGAGCCCGGTCAAACGCGCCGTCAACACCGCGGAACTTATCGTTTATTTCCTTGAGCCCGTCGAGGCTCACTCCAACATAGCTCAGGCCCGCCTCGGCGAGTTTTGCGGCCATGGGCTTGTCGATGAGGTTTCCGTTGGTCGAGACCACCGCCCTGAGACCCGCGGCTCGCGCGTAGGAAATCAAGTCCGTTACGCCCGGTCGCATAAGCGGTTCACCGCCGGAGAACAGCAGCACGGGGCATCCGAAGGCGGCAAGGTCGTCGATCATCACCTTGGCTTCATCGTCCGTCAGCTCGTTCGGGTCGGGTTGGTTCGTGCTTGCCGAATAGCAGTGCTTGCACTTTAGATTGCATCGCTTGGTGCAGTTCCAGACCAGTACGGGCTTCTTGTCTTCGGAGAATTGCAGTAGGTTGCTGGGCAGTTTTGAACTGTCGCGCCCGTATCTCAGCGGATCAGACGCCTCGACCGTACCGCAGTATAGTTTGGATATTCCAATCATATTGACCTCGTGTTAGTGTTGCTCCCCAGGATAGTATAGCATCTGTGTAGGACTTTTTGGGAAGCTTCTTGTGGGTAGTTATCGGTAGATTGCATACGCGGCTGAAGGACGTTTCAAGAGGATCGACGCGTCCTACAGTTCGGGGTTTGTGTCCTGCGGGGTATATTTCGTTACGAGTCTGATGAGATCCTGTTGGTCCGGTTCGATCTCCAGCGACTGTCGCCAGGCGGCCAGGCCCAAGTCGCGCAGCTCCGCATTGTCTCGCGCCAAGACAAACTGGGTTATGTGCACCGTGCCAAGTCCGCGGAGGGCGGTGGCGTCTTTGGGCTTGAGCGATATTGCTTGCTGGTACGCTTTTACGGCTTTGTCGTATTGTTTCAGGCGGTAGTAAGCCTGTCCCATCTGGCGGAACGGGGCGGGATCTTCGGGCGACTGGCGGGCGGCGAGATGGAACGGAGACAGCGCCGCCTTACACAGCCCCTGACGCATGTATGTCGAACCGAGATTCAGTAGGATCTTGGGCTGGTTCGTGTCGAGTTCGAGGGAGTCTTTGTATGCTCTTACAGCTTTGTAAAGCTGGTTGTGGCTGTCGTAGATGATTCCCAGGTTACTGTAGGCCTGCGGCGATTTTGGATCTGAGGCGATTGCGGCGTTGCAGTATTCTTCGGCCAGATCGTATTTCCCCAACTGGAAGTAGCACGCCGACAAGTTCAGATTCGCGTCGAAATCGTCTTCACGGATAACGACCGCACGCAGGTAAACGTTCACCGCCTCCTTGAGATACTTCGTGTAGTTTTCGATCGCCTCAGCAGCCTGGGCCAATGCCTGGTACGTGACGCCAAGATTGTAGTGGGGGCGAAAGGCGTAGGGGTTCGTTCGACAGGCGTTCTGGTACGCGCCCACCGCCAGGCGGTGGCTGCCGCGCTTGCGGTGAATGTCGCCGATCGCCGAATGAGCCGCCGAAAGCTCCGGATCAGACCTGATCGCCTGGAGCAGTTCCTCCAACGCAGCGTCCAGGTCGCCCGATTCAGCGAGAATCTGGCCCTTTGCGTAATGGTTGATTGCGGCCGCATCTCCATCGACATTGCCCGCCAGCCCGGAGAAGTCGCAGCCGGTTGCGAATACGGTTGTGAGACGCAAAATGACCAGGAGTTTACTTGTGGGCATCGATCTTATCATGGATTCCAGACGGAGATTGCAGTATCCGTTTGAACATTTGTACAGTTTCCCGCCCGTTGGGTCAAGGGTTGGTGTTTGCCCAGAGGATGTCCGCCCGTTTGAATAGGAAGTCGCTTACGGCATCGCCGGCGCCTGTACGATACCGTAACCGTTGCGCATCAGCCCAGAGGTTTCAATAATGCCGCTGTTGTCTCAGGAACGGCGTCTTCGCTGTCGTTTGAGGATTAACAGTCCGCCGAACGCCAGAAGCGACAGAGTCGCGGGCTCCGGGATAAGCGGGGGTTCGCCAACGGTGATGGTGCTTCCGGGCGATGTGTTGAATTCGAACGTTATTCCGAGGATGACGGAATCTTCTGTCACGCCCGGTATGTCCAGTACGAAAGTTGCGCTTTCGGCAAGGAATGGATTGTGGGGTTTGTTGCCTGCGATGGAACCGTTTGCGTTATTGTATTGGTTCGTCGATTCATTGGGCGGACCGAGGAGCGTATGGCCGGGTCCTACGTCTGTGCCCAGTACGTGCAGATGCAGCGCATCATCTATCGTGTCAAGCTCCCAACCGGTGGATATGTCCAAACTGTCGGTGTAGTTATCGGTGTTACTCACCCAGCGGGGTGTGGCTAGACTGGTGGTGACGGTTCTGGCTTGCACCCCGAAATTTGATCCAGGTGTTATGAGAGTTTCGAGTAGACTTTTAATCGAAAGGAATTCTCATGAAACGCAAGCGTCACACGCCACAGCAAGTGGTTCGAAAGTTACAGGAAGCTCAGGCCGCACTG
>JASLNT010000125.1 GCA_030745875.1 Phycisphaerae bacterium | reverse complement strand
GCATGAAGAAGATAATCCTCGTCGGACTGGCGGTGTTCTGTTGTTTAGTCGGCGGTCTTGCCGCCGGCGGGAAGGCAAAGATCCCTTCGTGGGCGAAGGTGTCTAAAGAGCAGATCGCCGAGGCGAAGAAGCTGGGGGTTCCCGTCGCGTTCGCCAACTCCACCGGCGTGAAGTTCGTGCTGGTCCCCGCCGGTGAGTTCATGATGGGCAGCGGCGATAATGAAGTGGGCAGATACAAGGAGGAAGGCCCGCAGCACAAGGTGAAGATCCCCAAGGCGTTTTACATGTCGATTCACCAGACAACGCAGGGACAGTGGAAATCGGCGATGGGAACCACCCCGTGGAAAGGCCAGCGTGCGGCCAGGGATAACCCCGACCACGCTGCCAATCATATGTGTTGGAACGACGCGGTGGCCTTCTGCGCCAAGATCGCCGCCAAAGACGGGAGATCTTACAGCCTCCCGACCGAAGCGCAATGGGAGTACGCCTGCCGCGCTGGAAGCACCACGCGTTACTGCTATGGCGACGATATCGGCGAAAAGAAGCTGGGCGAGTATTCATGGTACCACGAAACCGCCATGGCCAAGCCCGACCAGAGGTACGTCCATAAGGTTGGCGTCAAGAAGCCCAACGCCTGGGGCATTCACGACATGCACGGAAACGTCTGGGAATTATGCATGGACGTTACGCACAAGAACTTCGAGGGAGCGCCTACTGACGGCAGTGCGTGGCTGAAAGGCGGCGCGGCCCTCAATAAAGGCGAGGCTCCCAGAAGGGTTTTGCGCGGCGGCGGTTGGCGCAGTACGCACAGGCGCGTCCGCACCGCCAGTCGCTATGCGTATCCGCCGGCGCTCCGCAGTTACTACGTCGGTTTTCGCATCACGTGTGCGGTTGGTAAGAAAACCAAATAGCAATCCGTCCTGCAGCGATGGTCGATAGCAGAAGAAATTCTTCTCGCAAACCCGATATGAGCCTTATAATAGCGTTGAACTAAGCCGCTTCGCGGCAGCTTAATGTCGAGGGGTTTAGCTGGCCGTTCGTCCTGTTCCTGGCCGAACGGTTTTTCCTTTCTCTATTCCCGGTTGGTTGTTTGTCCAGCGGGCGCCGCTGACACTGACATGGTTCGTTCCCGGTGTGGGAACGGTTTTACACCGCCGTCTTGTTCAAAGGAGCAAGCCATGTCACCACTTCGTCAAAAAATGATCCGTGAAGCACAACTGCGTCAGTTTGCGCCCAGTACAATCAAAGCCTATGTTTGGGCGGTCAAGTGCCTGTCGGAGTACCATGGCCGTTCGCCGGACCGCATCAACTGCGAGGAAGCCCGCTCGTATCTGCATTATCTGCTGACCGAACGCAAAGTCTCATTCAGCACGTGCAATCAGCAGACCGCTGGAATCACGTTCTTCTATCGTCACGTTCTGGGCCTAACGAAAATCGATCTGAAGGTGAGCCGACGGCGGACCTGGCGTCTGCCCGAAGTGCTCAGTTGCCAGGAGGTCAAACGCCTCATTAATGCAGCGGCCGATCGGCGAGACCGAGTTGTGTTGATGACCGCTTATGGATCTGGTGTGCGAGTCAGCGAACTGGTCAAACTTAAGCTCAGCGACATATACGCCGATCGTATGGTGATCCGTGTCGAGCAGGGCAAAGGACGCAAGGATCGTTACACGCTGTTGACGCCGAATCTGCTGGGCGAACTGCGGGCGTATTGGGAATTACATCGGACCAGTAAGTGGCTGTTCTGTGCTCAGGGCCATGCGCGGCCGATCAGCACCAACACCGCCCAGCGGGCGTATTACAAGGCAAAGAAGGCGGCCAATCTGCAGCGAAGAGGAGGCATTCATACGCTTCGCCACTGCTTCGCCACGCACCTGCTGGAGGCCGGTGTTGACGTTCGCACTATCCAGGGGTTCCTGGGACACAAGCGCCTCGAGACGACCATGACGTATCTGCGGGTCGCCCGCAACAATCCCGGCCAACCCGACGGGCGTTTTGATCTCCTCGGCCGTCTGGAACTTACAAAGGACTGACCGCCATGGACGCCGCCGCCTGCTGCAAGGCGACCGCGGACAGAGGAGTTGGCGACAGACCAACAGACGGCCGGGAACTGGCTGATATCGTCAGACGCTACGGACCGGCGTATCGCCGGGCGCATCGGCTCAGTCCCGATCAGAACAAAACGCTTAACGCTATTGAAGCCTGCCGGACGGCCGTACTCGGCGGACACGCCGACTCGTGTCGGCGCTGCGGATACAAGCGATACTCCTACAACTCCTGCCGCAATCGCCATTGCCCAAAATGCCAGACGCTGACCAAGGCGCGTTGGATCGAGGACCGCAAGGCAGAACTGCTGCCTGCGCCATACTTCCACGTAGTGTTCTCGCTGCCGCACGAACTGAACAGCCTGGTCCTGTACAATCGCAAGACGCTGATCAATCTGCTGTTCAGCGCCGCTTCAAAGACGCTTGCCGACTTCGGCCGCAACAACCTCGGCGGCAAGCTCGGTTTTACGATGATCCTCCATACCTGGGACCAGCAGCTCAACGCACACTTCCATCTGCACTGCCTCATCGCAGGCGGAGCATTAGTCGGCGACAACGCCGCATCGAGGCAATGGATCTCAACCAGTCCTAAGTTCCTCTTCCCCGTACGAGCGCTGAGCAAGGTGTTCCGAGGCAAATTCCTCGCCGGCCTCAAGGCCGTCGGGGCCAAGGGCGAACTAAACTTCCCCGAGACGCCGGGCAATGCCGGACAGTTCACCGCAATGCTGGGCAAACTCTATCGCAAGGCATGGAGCCTCTACGCCAAACCGCCGTTCGACGGACCGGAGCGAACGCTGGAATATCTTGGCCGCTACACCCATCGCGTGGCGATCAGCAATAATCGAATCCTTTCGATCGACAACGGAACGGTCCGGTTCAAGTATCGGGATCGACGCGACCACGACAGGATCAAGATCAAGTCGCTGGCCGCATCAGAGTTCATCCGGCGATTCTGCCTGCACGTGTTGCCGACCGGGCTCATGAGGATTCGCCACTTCGGCTTCCTCGCGAGCCGATGCAAAGCTTCGATGCTCGCCCAATGCCGTCGAGCCCTCGGAGTCCCCGAACCCCAGCCGCAACAGCCCAAAACCGCCGCCCAATGGATGCTCGCCCTGACTGGAATTGATATCGAAGCATGCCCGCGCTGCGGACATAGGCCGCTGCAAAGCATCGAATTGCCCCCGATCAATCCGCACCACCCGCCGCCGCAACGCGGACCGCCAGATACGGATATCGACACCACGACATGACACTCGCCGATAGCAACCACAACCTGATTTTCCCCACCACGCCGTCAGCCGCCAGGGCGAACAATATCACCTCTACGCGCCCACTTCGCCGCATGCCGCAGCGAAAAAGTTGGCTACCGACGAATCGATCTATATAATCCACATAGACGTCGTCGGCCGCGTAAGTCAGGCATAACGCACAACATTCGGATGCCTTGACCGCGCGACTTACTTCAACGGCGTTTTATCCATCGTCGCTACGCGACAAAGGATAAAACCCTTTACGTTGGCTGCGTAAGAGATGAAGCATCCGGCAGAAGATATTGAGTCAAGACGTCCCGTGTGGGAGGTGATGCAGATGTTTTGGATGGATACTGACCCAGC
>JASLNT010000124.1 GCA_030745875.1 Phycisphaerae bacterium | reverse complement strand
GGCGGTAAATGGCCTGAATGCGGCTTTCGTGCACCGCGTTATGGCCGCCTGGTCCGTGGCGTCAATGATCACCTTTGCGCGGATGATCTGGCGTCCGCTTCGATTCACCATGACCACACCGGAAGGTCCGCCCCCTTCAGCAGCGAAGAGGACGTCAACGGCATAGCAGCCGGTCAGAACCTGCACTCCCGCTCCCAGAAGCGCCTTGTCAAGAGCGTTCTTGACCTGCATGGGCGTCGCGACCAGGCTTGCGGGAAAAATCGACCGTGTCAACGCCGTTTGGGGTTTCTCGCCCCGTTCGAGCCAAAGCCGCTGGGTCGCGCACAGGTCATATCCGAGATACGGACGCGATGCGATCAGCAGGACACTCGCCCCTTTTTTCGCGGCCGCACATGCAGCCTCCACGCCCGCGAGAGATCCGCCGGCAACCAGGACATCCACGTCATACGCCACAGGTAAAGTCGCGGACGCCTCGACGACTATCTCGTCGTCCATCGCTCCCGCCGCCGCGGCCGGACCGCCGCATCCCAGGAGCAGAATCAGGGACGCCAGTGTGCATGCCGCCGTTCTCATTGTGCTCTCCCTTAAAAGCCGCGTGGGCAATCCAGTAGACTGTGATTGTATCCGATGCGGTGCGTTGGACAAGTTGAATCTGACCTCTGGGCGGCGGGCCATGGGTTCGAAGTTCGCCTCCTCCACCAATTCTAATCGCCCTGGCGCCGCTTCAGCACGAACACGTTGCCCGGTTTCTGCGCGACCAGGCCTTTTAGCACGAGCATTGTCATCGCTCCTGCCGCTACTCCTGCGTTGAGATCCGTTCGCTGCGTGATCTCGTCGAGGGACATTGAACACTGCGATAAGGCCTCAACTATCTGCGTCTCGTTGGCGTCCAGGTTGTCCGGGAGAACTAGCGGAGTGTCTTCTTCTACGCTCATCGGACCGCCGACGTGGCCGAGGTGTCGAGTATGTCGTCGAGGTCCTGGACGAGGATCGCTCCGTCACGGATCAGGGCGTTTGAACCGTGGCTCATCGGCGAGTCGACGCGTCCGGGCAGGGCGAATACCTCGCGGCCTTGTTCGGCGGCCTGGCGTGCTGTGATCAGCGATCCGGATCGGTGGGCGGCTTCGACGATCAGCACCCCCAGCGACAGGCCTCTGATAATGCGGTTGCGTTTAGGAAAGTTTCGACTCTCCACGCCGCGCAGCATGGGTATCTCCGAAACAAGCGCCCCGGTCCCGTCAGCCGCGATCTGTTCGAACAGCTTGGCGTTCTCGGACGGATAGAACTCGCCCAGCCCGCAGCCCATAACCGCAATGGTCCTGCCGCCGGCGCTTAGGGCGCCTCGGTGACAGGCCGTATCAATCCCTCTGGCGCCCCCGCAGTGTACATCATGGAAACCCCCTCCGAGCAGCATTTATACTCTCCTGGTCATAGCCGTCCCTGATACCCGCCCCGTATCACAAGCACGCTCAGGTGAAATACTCCTTACTTTCCGCTTGACTCGGGCAGGCCAGTGCTTGATATTCGTTGTTGGTGTTGGCGGCGGTCGCCAGCAGAGCCGAGAATCCGCGAATGAGCCTAGCGGAGGTTTCAGGTGTGGGAAGTCACTGACACAGAGGGTTACGCAAGCGCCGAACGCTGCCTCTGTCCCAAACCCCTCACCCCCGGACCACCGTCGCGCGGAATCTAATTTCCTATCAGTTGATCAAGAGGACATATTATGACCGTACGAACGATTACAGCCGTTGTCGCAGTTGTCAGCATTTTGATGATCACCGGAGTAGCTAGTGCGGGTGTTGGTCACGATGTCGGCCCCAAAACGGCCGAAGCACTCTACGACGTTATCACCGGTGAGTTGTTCTTCGACGTGGGCGATGACATCGCCGTCATCGGTCTCCAGTCTGCCATGATATATTCGGGCAACATCGACGCAGACGGCCTTAACGGCGCGCCCCCAGTACAGAATGACGGCGCATCACTGGCCTTCTTCAACACGACCGGCTTGCCGGTCGGGGAGGACAGCGTAGGCTTCATGTTACCGGCCGGGCTAGCTCTGGACGACATCGGCTTCTCCTACACGCCCATTGGTCTGCCGACAGTCAGCGCCCCCGCGGAGTTCACCCCCGAACCAGCGACGATGACCCTTCTGGCCCTTGGCGGGCTGGCGATGTTGCGACGCAGGCGGAATCGCGCATAACCGCAAGAACAACAGTTCTGAAAACATCTCATGGGGCGGTCTGCTGGATAGCAGACCGCCCCGTTTCGTTTGCGCCGAGTGTTATCGCAGCGTTGGGGGTCAGGAACTTAGATTATAGAATAGCGAGGTTCTGGCTGCTTGCCGCTTCTACTACAATGCCCAATTGCCTGCCCAGACGCCCTACCGCCTCTTCAGCACGAACACATTGCCCGGCTTCTGGGCGACCAGCCCTTTTAGCACGAGCATTGTCATCGCTCCGGCGGCAACTCCGGCGTTAAGGGCCGTTCGCTGGGTGATCTCGTCAAGCGACATTGACCCTTGCGTCAGGGCCTCAACGATCTGCTTCTCCGTGGCGTCAAGGTTATCCGGAAGGATCAGCGGGGTGTCCTCCTCAACGCTCATCGGACCGCCGACGTGGCCGAGGTGTTCGAGTATGTCGTCGAGGTCCTGGACGAGGATCGCTCCGTCACGGATCAGGGCGTTTGAACCGTGGCTCATCGGCGAGTCGACGCGTCCGGGCAGGGCGAATACCTCGCGGCCTTGCTCGGCGGCCTGGCGTGCTGTGATCAGCGATCCGGATCGGCGGGCGGCTTCGACGATCAGCACCCCCAGCGACAGTCCGCTGATAATGCGATTGCGTTTGGGGAAGTTTCGACTCTCCACGCCGCGCAGCATTGGGATTTCAGAGATCAGCGCCCCAGTCCCGTCAGCCACGATCTGCTCGAACATCTTGGCGTTTTCGGACGGATAGAACTCCGCCAGCCCGCAGCCCATGACGGCGATCGTCCTGCCGCCGGCGCTTAGGGCGCCCCGGTGGCAGGCCGTGTCAATCCCGCGGGCGCCCCCGCAGTGTACGGTATGGAAACCCCCTCCGAGACGCGTTTTGGCGGGCTTTTCAGGCAGCATGACCATGAACCCGATAACGCCCGGTCCGTGATATTCCAGATAGCGGAAGTGGCCGTGCCACGTAAACTGTTCTGCGAGATTCTCCGGCGGATTCATCGCCTTCGAAGACCGGCGCCCGGATGAGTGGACCGAACGTCGAAAGCATGGCGATCAAGCGATACCGACGTGGAAAGTACGTCGCGGCCACAGAAAAGAGCCTGTTTTCAATCTCCGACCTCACCGGTGGCGCCGTTCAACGCCTATGGTCCGATGCCCAGACCCCAGGTTCAGCTTGCTCAACGCACTGCATCGGGTACAATCATTGCGAAAGCCCCGCGATGGTCGCGGGCGCAATGCTATCTGGGAAATCCCGGCTTAGGAAGGAGTATGTCTATGTGCCAGAAGATCCTGCTGGTAGTTGCTGCTTTGGCGTTTGGATGTCCAGCCGGTGTGCTGGGTGCGGAAACTGAGCAGTGGGACATTTTCGAGTTGACATTGAAGGGGCCATCGGACGGCAACCCTTTTGCCGATGTCAGGTTCAGCGCTGAGTTCAGACGGAAAGATAAGGTCTTTAAGCCGGAAGGGTTTTATGACGGCAACGGCATTTACAAGGTTCGGTTCATGCCCGACGCAGCCGGTAAGTGGACTTATGTGACGAGGAGTAATCGCAAGGATCTGGACGGAAAGAAGGGCCACTTCACCTGTACGAAGGCCCGGTCGGGTAATCATGGGCCTGTGCGGGTGCACAATACGTTTCACTTTGCCTACGCGGACGGCACGGCT
>JASLNT010000123.1 GCA_030745875.1 Phycisphaerae bacterium | reverse complement strand
AGGGACCTCGGCCTGGAGAAGGACACGATGGTAATATTCACCTCCGACAACGGCGGGACGGGAGGGCACGCATCCAAACCACTGCGCGGCGGGAAGGGAAGCACGTGGGAAGGCGGCATGCGCGAACCGACAATCGTGTGGTGGCCGGGCACGGTCCCGGCAAAGAGCGTGTGCGACGAAGTGGCCACGACGATGGACCTGCTGCCCACTTTCGCGGCGCTCGGCGGGGGGAAAACGCCGGACGACCGCGTGATCGACGGGAAAGACATCTCCGGCCTGCTGCTAGGGCGGGCAAACGCGAAATCGCCGCACAAAGCGTTCTTCTACTACAACCGCAGCAACCTGCGGGCGGTCCGCTGCGGTGAGTGGAAACTCCACACCAACGGCCAACTCTACAATCTCGACAAGGATATCGGCGAGAAGCAGAACGTGGCCAAGCAGAATCCAGATGTCGTGGCGCGCCTTAAGAAGCATCTCGCCGCGTGCCGCGCAGATCTCGACAACAAAGCCAACTGCCGCCCGGTAGGAAAAGTCAAGAACCCCAAGTACCTGACGCCGCCACTGACAAAGAAGTCCTGACCCCACAACATCGGAAGGAAATCTATCATGCCCGGAAGAGCTGGTATCG
Source organism: Phycisphaerae bacterium (assembly GCA_030745875.1). Taxonomy (GTDB): domain Bacteria; phylum Planctomycetota; class Phycisphaerae; order SM23-33; family SM23-33; genus BS750m-G57. The sequence goes on along the minus strand of JASLNT010000123.1, from coordinate 13,774 downwards.
CGAGTTTACTGATATTGGTTGTGACCGCAAACGCCCAAGAGATACAGAAGCTGCCTGTCGTCGATATATCCGGTGAGACAGACCGGCACGTGATTGTCGCGCAGGGGACCGATAAGATCTACCAGGGACATCCGACGACCCTGCTCATGCCGAATAAGAAGACCATGTTCTGCGTGTGGTCGAGGGGGCACGGCGGACCGGCCGGACCGATGGCCCGCAGTGATGACGCAGGGCTCACGTGGAAACGCCTCGACGACCAACTTCCGAAGAACTTCCGCAAACACCGCAATTGCCCGAGTATCTATCGCATGATTGACCCCAAAGGGAAGGAGCGAATCTGGGTCTTCTCGGCATGGCCTAAGATGCCGCGCATCGTCAGCGAAGACGGCGGTAAGACCTGGAAGGAGGCCAAGCCGCTGGGCCTGAACTGCGTGATGACATTCAGCAGTACGATCAAGCTCAAAGATGGGAGTTATCTCGGCATGTATCACCAGCGTTCACCCGTAGCGGCGCTGCAAACGATCACCAGAGACGGCGGCGTTACCTGGTCGAAACCGAGCGTGGTGGCGGATGTTGAAGGGAAAGATCCCTGCGAACCCTACGTTTTTCGCTCACCGGACGGTAAGGAACTGTGCTGCCTGATGCGAGAGAACAGGCACAAAGGCCGGAGCCTGATGATGTTCAGCAAGGATGAGGCAAAGACCTGGTCCAAGCCGGTCGACACGCCGTGGGGACTGACCGGCGACCGCCATATGGGCGTCTACACAAAGGACGGCAGGCTGGTGATCGCATTCCGCGACATGGCTCAGAAGAGCCCGACGGGCGGTCACTTCGTAGCGTGGGTGGGCACCTGCGATGACATTCGCCGCTCTCGCCCGGGGCAGTACCGGATCAAGCTTCTGCACAGCCACGCCGGTAGAGACTGCGGTTATCCGGGCATGGAACTCCTACCCGACAATACCATTATCGCAACCACGTATATCAAGTACCGCTCCGGAAGAGTGAAACATTCAGTGATCAGCACCCGCTTCAAGTTGGAAGAAACGGATAAGAAACTCAAAGAACAACCGCACGCCAAACCGGATGCAGGCGGTGGTAAATAACTGAAGTCCAACAAGCACGGGAGGGCTCTTTGTTTGGCGTATCGGGCCGTTGGCGGGCCCCGGGGTACATCAATGAATCCTGACCTCCGATGCCCGGGCCATTACGATCCTTGACATCTCCAATGCATTGTGTCAGTATCCTGCGGCCAATCATAAAGTTGCTCTGCCGCGGAGCAGAGTTTTTTTGACGTCTTCTTAACCTGTCGTTGCGAGAGAATGAAATGACCAGGAAACTTACCATCGCTGCACTGATGCTGTCTCTGATGCCACTGACCGGCTGCGGGTCTTCGGATCCACACGAAAAGGCAATAGTCGAGATGATGGACTGCATGGAAGAAATGACCGACATCCTGGCCACCGTAAAGGACAAGGCGTCGGCCGAGGCGGCCAAGCCAAAACTCGAGGCCATCGGCAAGCGCATGGAGGCATCCAAAAAGCACATGGATGAGCTCGGTAAACCCGATAAGGCCAAGGAAGAGGCGCTGAAGAAGAAATACGAAGGGCGCATGAAGGAACTCATGGGCAAGATGATGAAGGAATCCATGCGCGTAATGATGAACCCCGAGTTCAACAAACTGCTCGCCGAGGCGATGAGTCAGGGGCAGATGAAGTAACCGGTAATCGGTCACCGGATCGGCAGCTTTGCCCGTCCCCTTGCACCCGGGGCGGAAAGTGTAAACCGTCTGTGATACTGGCGGTCGACGGTCTTTCCTCGCTGGTCGCCGGCGCCTGAGAAACTACTTCTTGGGCGGGGGGTGATGCTTGTTGAGGTAGCGGGTGAACGTGTAGTACATGATATTGATACCGAGCTTGTAGGCCCTGTCGGAGACGGCCTTGGAGCTTCCAGAGTGTCCGGTCCGCCAGGCGTCGCCCATGTCGCCTGAGTGGTAGTAGACCACCCACGTGCCCTCGTGCTTGATCCCCTGGGGACGGTACCGGTTGTTGTGATGCCACAATGGCGGGGCCCCGTTGGGGAAGAGGAACGGTTCCCTGTAGAGCGGATCGTCGTCGGGTACGTCCACGAGCTGCTTGCCCGGGAACACCTTCTGACACATCCGGCGGAACGAGTGGTCAAAATGCCCGCCCGCACTGTCGGCGAGGATCAGACCACCTTCGACCAGGCAATAATCCCGAAGAATCTTGGTCTCCCTGGTCGACAGAGATATCCCTCCGCGTCCGGTCATGTAGACGAACGGCGGGGCCTTGCCCTTGCGGAATCTGGCCAGCCTGGATACCTCCTTGTACTCGGTATTGTCGGCGATCTTGAAACCGGTGATCTCGTTGAACTTGAGCAGCAGGTTGTAGTCATGCCCGTAGCCCATGTTGACGTTCCAGGTACTGCTACCGTTGTACTTCAGGCGAATAAACCGCACGCGGGCGTTGGCCATACCGTGAGGCCAGCCGCCCTGATCGCCGCCACCGTCGCCGAGTTTACCGATGTTCTTGTTGGCCTGGTAGGTTTCCTCGGTCTCCTTGCGCAACTCATCGAGGATTTTGATGTCCTTGAGCTTGGGACGTTCCCAGATGATGGGTGAGTCCATATTCAGCAGGAGTTTCTCGGGCTTTTCTTTCTTAATCCGTTTGACCTGCACCTGGACCACCACAGGCTTTCCGCTTCCCTTGGGTATCTCGTAATCTTTTTCCCAACCGCATCCCCTCATCACCATCGGCCCGAACAGGATCACCAGGAACACTCCCGCGGGCCAGTACATGCTGGTGCGGTATTGCGGGTCTTTCCCGTGCGTACGAACGTTTTCGTATATCCGATCGCCGATGAGCGGCGCCGCCGGGGCGGTGTGACCATAATACTCGTAGACGCTCTTTCGCCACAGGCACACCAGCAGCACGATGCATCCCAGCAGGAAGGGCACGCATGCCCCAATCCCCTGGACCCACAGTTCGTTCCGCCACATCTGCGCATACTCGACACCGCCGAGGAACTTCTCGCAATTCGTGGCGAGCATGTCGGGAAAGTACCACAGGAACCCTGCCAGGACCAGCCAATAGGCGCACGCGCACAGGGCGGCCCCGCGCAGCAGGTACAGGACAAACCGGCTTCGCAGGAAGCCCAGCGCCGCCATGACTCCCAGGGCACAACCCAGAAGCACCCCCGCCAACACGAAGAGGTAAAACACGACGAAAGCGCCCGCGGCGATCTCGGTTACAACCTCCTGCATCTCCTCGGTCAGGCCAAGTCTTTCGTGATACAAGTCCAAACCGAAGAGATAGACGAGTACCATCGGTCCGCCCAGCACAACCAGCAGCATCGCCAGGCGCACAGACCACGGCAGCGGTCGAATCACCGCTGAGGCGGAGCGTCCGACGAATCTGAAAGCCTTCGCGACAGTTTCGTGGGTCAGCCCCAGCATGTCGCAGACAAGTTTCGCTATCAACTCGCCGAGAGTTTTGGTTGGTCTTCGCCTGATGGCCATCTACGCTGTTTCCGGAATGCTACAGGTCGTCGATGTCGTCGAGCTTCACGCCTGACTTCGCCGGTAAGGTGGTCGATTTCTGGTTTATCTTCTCCTCGATCTTTGACTTCGGCTTGGTCGTCGACGTTCCGCCCTTGGAACCTTTGCCCTTTTGTCCGGCAACGGCCTTGGCCTCGGCTTCCTGGCGTTCGGCGCGTTTCTTTGCCCTCTCTGCGGCCTGTTCCTTTTTGACTTTTTCGCGAATCACCGTGTCGGGGTCCAGGGTCTTGTATTCCAGGCACAGTTGGATGTACCCGACCGACGTGCCGCCGATCAAGGCCGCATGGACAAGCACCGACACGAGAAACACCGCGAAGAAAGACAGGCTGTTGATCCGGCCCATCAGGGCGTCCGGATCGATCGGTACGCCCTCGGATGTTTTTTCAGGATTCGTATTAGGACTTTGACTCATCTCATTTGACTCCAGGAGGATTCTATTTATTTCGTTCAGGGCTTTCCCTTGACGACCCCGCGTGCAACGACGACCCCGCCGGCCTCACTGACGGCGGCGTACACATCCTTGAACACTTCGTAGGGTAGATTCCTGTCGATTTCGACGACCACCTTGCGGTTCTTTTTATTGTTGTTGGGGTCGTTGAAGTGACCCTTGATCAGGCCGGTGAGAGCTTCCACGGGGACGGGGTCAGGGCTGTTCTGGAAGAAGCACTGACCGTCCTCGTCCATGACGACACTGACACCGGATTTCTCAATTTCGCCGAGGTCGTCGGCCTCGGGCTGTGTTAACGTGGCCTTGCCTTTGGGAATGCTCGCCAGGATGAAGAAAATAATCAGCAGGAAAGCGATATCGCCCATGGAGGCCAACGGTACGATCGCGGGTATTCGTCTTTTGCGTCTTACACCCATCAGTTGGTTAGTCCTCCGAGGCGGTTTCGCCGCGTTCGGTTATCATGCCCAGGACGCCTCCGGCCTCTTCGATGGCCATCACGACCTCGTAATACTTCTGGTATGCGGTTTTCGGCGCGCAATCGAGCACGACGACCCGCTTGCCATGTGGCCTGGCGGGCAGGTTGAGATTCATCAGCTTCACCCGCAACTGGGTCAGCGAGACATCCTCCTGCTGCTTGCCCCAGGCGAGTTTCTCCGGCGAGAGGACAATTGTCGGTTGCTCTTTTTTGCTTTTCTTGGGGTTCTCGCGCGCAGCGGGTATGTCGAGCTTGTTGCCCATCATCGCGCTGAGCGTGGTGGTCAGGATGAAGAAAATGATCAGCAGAAAAGCGATGTCGGAGAACGGTCCGACATTCGGTTCGGAATCCTGCCTGTTTTTCTTGCGTCGCAGGGGCATCTCAGACTACTCCGCACCGCGTTTCAACGAGACGTAGTCGTTCAGTTCGATTACGGTCTCTTCAATCTCCAGGGTGAATTTGTCCATTCGCCTGGCCAGCAGATTGTGCGCGACCAGTGCGGGCAGGGCGATCAGCAATCCTGCCGCCGTGGTGATCAGCGCTTCGGATATTCCAACGGCCGCGGCGCTTGTCTGCGACCCGCCCGCCTCGGAAATCGCCCTGAACGAGGCGATCATGCCCGTGACCGTGCCCGTCATGCCCAGCAGCGGAGAGATCATCCCGATAAGCGTCAGGAGGTTCAGGCGCTTTTCCAGGGGCTCGAGCACGTGGGGAGCGTAGTCTTCCATCGTCTTCGAGACGCTGATCTCGATTTCGGTGTTGCTCCGTCCGAGTTTTGCCAGGCGCCGCAGCTTGTCCAGGCCCGCGAGCATGACCGCGGCGACCGGTCCGTGGTAGTTACCGCACTCGTCGATAGCTTCGTCGATTTTGTGCTCGTCCAGCAGACCCGAGACATTTCTTCGCATTTTGAAGCTGTCGGAATCGGCCAGTCTAAACGCTCGAATACGGTCGATGATCACCGCGATGGCGATAATCGAACACGCCAGCAACGGACCCATCAACCACTTGCCCTTGAACAAATAATAAAGCATACCCTGGTACTCCTTGAGTTACTCTTCAGGTCCGTAATCGTCTTATTCAGAAGCCTTTGCGGCGTCATCAGTGCTGGTATCGGCGGGTTTGACACCGCCTGCCTTGATAATGGCCATTGCTTCGGGCGCCAGCGACGAGCCGGGGTATTCGGACATCAGTTGTTCACACTTTGCTTTGGCGGTGGCCGCATCGCCCATACCCTGGGCGGCTTTGGCCCAGTTCAGGAGCATTCGATCCAGGAAGCTGGCGTCGGGATAGTCCTGGACGACGCGTTCCATCAGCTCACCGGCCCGCTTGAAGTCCTTGGTTAGAAGATAGAAGTTTGCGATTTTCTCGAGGGACGGGCCCGCGAAAGCCGAATCCGGGAATTTTTCCGCACATGTCTGGTAGGACGAGATTGCCCTGCCCATCCCCGCCACCAGGTTTCCTTTCCTGCCCAATGCCTTGGCCCGCGCGTCGGACTTCCGGGCGTTGGATTCGTGGGCCTGGGCGATCATGTACTGCGCCTCGGCTTTGAGGGTCGACTGCGGGAGCCTTACGATGGACGAGAAGATGCTGACGGCGCCTCCGAGGTCGCCGCCCTGCAGTTTCGCCTGTCCGATTTTCAGCAGCGCCCGGTCGACGAGGGTCGAGTCGGGGAAGAGTCTCATCAGTGTCCGGCAGACACCGATGGCCTGGGGCAGTTTGTCCTGCACCAGCCGCAGTTCCCACTTGACCATGAATGCCTCTTCGATGATCGAGCGGTCCATCGAGGCTTTCAGTCCGGTTCTGATTACCAGGTCTACCCGTTTGATACCCTGCTCGGCTTTGACCGACGCCTTGGTTGAAAGTCCCACATCTTTGAAGATGCCCGCGAGTTTCAGATAGATCTTGGCTTCGATGAGGTTCTTTCGGGCTTTCTGCTCGGGGTCGTCGACGAGCCAGTGGCGAATCGCCACGTCATTGGGCTTGCCGATGAATACCTTGGTTGTCCCTTTGACTTCGACGGGATCTTCACCGCCCATGTGCCTGGTATCCACGTAAACACAGACCATATCGTCGCCCTTCATTGCCGACAGCTTCTTGTCTCCCGGGTCGATGCCCGTGGGGTCGGTAACGATTGTCGGAACGGCTTTGCCCGTGAAGACGCCGGTGTGCTCTTCGGTTTCGTTGAGGGTCACGGTGATGGTGTCGCGCGTCTTCCATATCTCGCGCTTCTGTTCGTTCGCGTATTCGGCGGAATCGGACGCCACGGCATCGGCGGCCTCCTGCCTGACCTTGTATCGCGTCGATATCGTGACCTGCACCGTGTCTTTATTGTGCGTTATGTCGCGGTCCATATCCTTGACCCGCAGGAAACTCTCGGTATTCCCGATTACGCCCTCGACATATTCGCTGTAGGCGCCGTTGGTGAAGCCCGCCGCGGCGGTCGAGACCATCCGCACAGCGGCAAGCACCTTCTGGTGGCGCAGGCCCGCGGCGGTGTTTTCGTCCATGTACGTGGCGGTAACACTGTCGCCGCCGATGATCTGCAGCACGTCGTCGCCGGCGTTGGGCTTGCCGAGTTTCGTCGGGATCTTGCCGATGTACTGGCTCGGATCCTTGCCGAGGGTCGTAAGGGTGATCGTCTCGACATCGCCGGAGTTGGCCACTACCTTGGCGGAGATCTTGCCCTCGCGATTGAGTACTACCAGGTCCTTGTCGACCACTTTGAAGAACAGTTCCTGTCCGGCCTCTGCGGTAATGTTCTGTTTGTCTTCGGCCTTGCTGGAGACACTGGTTCCCACGCGTTGTAGCGCTTCGACGGCCTTTGCCCATCGGCCGAGTTTGAAGTGGCACTGCCCGATGTAGTAGAACGACTCGTTGGCATACACGCTGCCCGCGTATTCATTTGTGACTTTTCGCAGGGCGGCGAACGCGTTGTCGTACCGGTTCATGTTGAAGTAGCAGATTCCCATCTGGTAGAGGGAATCCGCGTTGATGTCGGTATCCTCGCAGCCCTTGATGGTGTTGAACTGGCTGATGGCGCGTTCGTACTGGCTTTTTTCCATGAAGTGCTTGCCCAGCGCAAGAAAGGCCTTGAATCGCACCTGGGACTTTGGGAACAGTCGCGGTATTGACGAAAGGAGCTTCACCGCCCGCTCGTCCTGTGAGCTTTCCAACAGTTCCAAACCGCGTGCGAGCTGCTGTTTGGCCTTCATGTCCGGGTTCTTCTTTGGCGCGGCGGCTGACGCGCCGCCGGACCAGGCGGCAAGCAGCAGGACTGCGATCAGCGTGCGAATAACAATCGAATCTCTCATAGCAACGTTCCTCATGGTAGTTACCTCTACAAAGCGGACAGTTTTCCGGGGTTATATTACGTTAGTTCATTAATCGTCATCGATCAGGCCACCACCAGTGGCCTTACCGTATTTCTCTAGTTCCTGGTGGGCCCACGAGGAGACGTTGTGTTCCTTGTAGACCTTCATGATGCTGCGACATTTGGCGATCGCCTGCTTGGCCATCTTTTGCCTCTGGAACACCATGGCGATTGACTGGGCGGCGCGTGGGGCTTCTCTCGGGAAGGAAGTTTCCAGTTCGGAGAGCACCTGGAGCTGCTCTTTCCACTTGCGAAGCCGCCCATAGCAGTCCTGGATATCCCACAGGGTCCTGGGCGGGTCGTTGATCGCATGGTAGAGCTTTATCGCATCGGCGTACCGCCGGATTTTGTGGTGATAAACATAGGCCCGCTGGCGGCGAATCCAGTTCTTCGTTGTGATTCCTTCGGTAGTGTTGGGCGTGTTCTTTTCGAACTCGTCGAGGACGTCGGAATAGTCCTGCCACTTCTTCTCGTGCGACAGCATCGAAAGATGCAGCATGAATCGCCGTTTAACGTCTCCGATTCGCGAGAGGATCTTATAACCCTCTTCGTATCCGCTCCAGCCGGGGATGTATCTGCAGAGAAGATCGTCGCGACCCTTGCCCGCAGGCCGGCGGGCTATCCTGGCGAGGATCTGCGTGGCCATCGGCTTGAATGCTTTGGAATCTTTGAGCTTGCCTTCGGCGTTGAGCGGCATGGTGATGGTCAGATAGATCTTGTCGTCCGGTTCGGCGCTGGTGCGCGTGATGATCGCTTTGTGGAGGATGTCCCGGGTCCGCCCGCCGGCTTGGGCGCCCACCTGGCAGGCGCGGTCCACATATTTGGCGAGGTCCTTTTCCTTGTTCAACTGCTTGACCATCTCGCCGTTGAGTTTGTCGCCCCGGGCGCCGCCGATGAGCACGGACAGTCCGCAGCCGACCTTGTAGTAGCGATCGTCGCCTTTTGTCAGGGAGGCAAAAGCCTTCAGGGCCTCTGCGGCCAGACGATCGAACACACTGCTGTCAAGCGACTTGCCGAACCTCAGGCCCAATTCGTAATATCCCCGGGAGTACTTGCCCGCCTTACCGCCACTGAGCAGGCACTCCGTGGCTGAGTAAACGCTCTTCTTGCCCTGCAGGAACTTGCAGGCCTTTACTGCCAGTTCAGCGTTTTCGGCGTCCGTGGCGAGCATCATTTTATTGATCACCACGAGTTGCGCCGGATAGGTCTTGGGGTCCTTGATACTTTCCTTGCCCAGCCTGAACCTCAGGTAACCGGAAAAGTTGCCGGTGGTCACGTACCAGTTAACGATCTTGGCCAGCAGCGAGTTGTGCATATCGCGGTGGACTTTTCGCTTCAGCAGGTCCTGCCAGTACTTCACCGCCTGGGCCTGTTTCTCGTGTTTGTAGTAGTAGTTGCTCAGGTCGAACTTGGCAGGGACGCCCAGGTCGTGCTTCATGTAGGCCGCGTTTTCGACGAGGATGCGATAGTCCCTGAAGCCCTGAAGTTTATCGCCGTTTTCATGCTTGGCGACCCCGCGGAAGTAAAGGGCGGGCGCGGCGACCGAAGGTGACTCGGGGAAATAGTCCAGTATCTCGGTGTACTTCTTGATGCTCGTAACTCGCTTGTGGTCCTTGTGGAGGCAGCGAGCTTCCATGAGCATCGCATACGCCATACCGGAAGAGTCCTCAAACTGCAGCACAAACTTGTGGAACTGGGCTGCGGCCACGCGGTACTGCCCTTCGCGGTGAAGTTTCAGGGCCTTGTCGTACGCCGCCCGCTCGAAAACGGTCATTTCCTTGTAGGCTTCAACGGGGATGTACTTTTCGTCATTGTCGATCCGAATCCGCATCCAGTGTCTGAGGAGGTCCCTTCTGGCAGCGCTCGCCGGCAAGGCCGCAAGCAGCGCAGCAAGACACAGCACCATCGCACGCATGGTGCGCGGTGCGGAGCCCGCGGTCGGATTGTCCCGATTCGGCATCATCAGCATTTTCGGTTTTCGTACCTCGTAAGCGGCGTTTGGCGGCGGGGTCGCGGCCGATCGATTACATTTCTTCAGCCATTCTGATCATTCTGTTGTCGCTGGCGAGTCTGCCTCGGGCCTCTTTGGCCCGCTGCACTTCCGGATAGGCCCATATCAGTTCGGTCCACATCTTGTATGCACCTTTGTAGTCGCGGATGTTGTAGAGGCTTTCGGCACACCAGTACATTGCCTCAGCCCGCACGGACTTGTTCGTCGGGAAGCTGTCGACTACTTTCTGCAGCGTTGTGGCCGCTTCCCTGAAATCCTTCATTTCCATGGCGCACTGGCCCGAGAGGAACAGTGCCTTAGCCGCCTGCGCGTGGCTCGGATGGCGATCGGTGAACTTGTAGAATATCCGCGATGCAATCCGGAAATTCTTCATGGCATTGGCGAGCTGGGTCTCGTCGGCCTTGAGTTTCTGGCCCAGTTGCAGATAGTACGTGCCCATGCGGATGCGAGCCTTGGGGGCCAGCGGGCTGGACGAGTAAACGTACGTTACTTTGACGTACTCTTCGCAGGCCTGTTCGGCGTTATTCATTTCCTCGTAGCACTGGGCGGTCTTGTACTGCGAGCGGGCCGCATAGTCGGACTGCGGGGCCATCGCAATAACCTGCGAGTACTTGGCGATCGCTTCATCGCGCTTCTCGAGTTCCTGGGCGAGGTTTGCCAGCAGGAAGCGGGCCTGGACTTTGAGCTTCGTGCCCGGGTAGTCGCGGATAGTCGCTTCCAGGAGCGCCTTGCCTTTCTGTATGAACTCGTCGGCTTCGTATTCCTTCTTGAGCGTGCGTTTCTGCTTTGCCAGTTCGAAGAGCGCTTCAGCCATCAGGAAGCTGGTTTTCACGGCCATTTCGGAATCTCGGAAGCGTTTCGAGAACAGGTCCGTGCCCGCATCCGAGCCGAGATGTATCAGGCCCTGGCGAACGTGCGTAACGGGAACAGCCGAGTTCACGCCGATCGGATCGATGTATTGGAAGCGGATCTCGTCTCCGAAGAACGCGCTGAGATTGTTGTCGACCTTGTTGGGCGTCGGCAGCTTTCCGTCCACCTTGTCGCCGAGATACCTCGGCTCTATCCGTCCGGTGAAGATGCCCGACCGCCCCATCGTTTCAGTAAGTTTCAGATCGATCTTGTCGCCACAGCGGCTGGTGGCTTTGACCGTGACGGTATCGCGCTCGGGCGTGGTGTCGCGGTCGCTGTCGGTTACGCGGATGTAGAATACTTCTCCCAAGCGGATTTTCTCGCGTTCGAGATTCATCTTGGCGTCGACTAATTCGATGCCACCCTCGCTCAGCAGCGTGATCCGCCCGCTGATCTCTTTTTCCGTGACGGGGTCCTTGTACTTGACCCAGAGCGTATCGCCCGGCACGACGACCAGGACATCCTCGGTCTTTCTCTGTGCTTGGCGGCCTTTATCCGTGCGGGTGTCGAGTATCGCCAGCGCCGGGTCGTCGGTGAGTTCAGCGTCCTGGCCGGGTATTCCGACCAGCAGGTTGACCACGCCGGTGAAGATACCGTCTTCCAGACCGCCTGATCCGCAGGGCACCTTGATCGTCAACTTCCTGGGTTCGCGTTTGGCGGCTTTGGCGGCGTGTATTTCCGATTCGGCCCACACGGTCGCGTCGATCGTAGAGGCGGTGTTCTTGGCCATCGCGGGATACATGATGGTGAACTGCAGCGGCCCGCGAATGCTGGTTACGGGCAGCGCATCGGGCTCGGCGCCGATCTGGGGCGAATCGGTGCGGCTTAGCATGTGCTCGTAGGTGAATTTCGGCGCCGCGTTTTCCTCGCGTCCCTTGAGGATTGAATCCGGATCGTCCTTGGTCTCCGTTCTGACCAGCGAGGAGGTGTAGCGTTCGAAGTTGATCTCCTCGACCAGCGGGTCACCGCCCTCGAACAGTTCGTATTTCCTGCGGAATGCTACTCCGGGATTCGAGTTTTCCGAATCCATATAGCTGACGGTGATCAGGTCGCCGGGCTGGACTTTGATCGTGCCCTTGGCGGCCTTCTTGCCCAGGCGCAGCAATGCCAGGAACTCGCCTGTGTGGTGCGTTTCGACTTCCTTGCCCGTAGGATCGGTAATAACTTGTCCTTCGGTTTCCAGCGCATCGAGTTCAATGCGCTGTCCGCCGGACGTTTCGACCAGGACTTTCATGACATCGCGTTTGGGCGTGGTGTCGTTGTCGGCTTCGTTTACGAGTATCGCCAACGCATCTCCAACACCGCATCGCTTCGCCGGGAAGTAGGTCGTCTTCATACCGCCGCCGGTATCGGTCACCATCTCGTTGGCAATTACGATCGAACCGTTGTAGTAGCCCGTCGACAGCGACGCGTTGCGGTTGGGGGAACCGCCCTCGGGACGCTTGACGTCCACGTAAAGGGCTCTGACTACGTCGCCCGGCGCGATCTCGAGAATCTTGTTGGTCGTCGCCGAGGTGAAGTCTCGCTTGACGGGAATCAGCACCTTGCCGTCGGGGTCAGTGATGCCCAGTTTCTTGACCGCCAGGGAACTGCCCTCGTAATCGTTGAAAACCCACTGGACGGCCCGCAGGCGTTTGGGCTCGGTCAGTTGGCAGATCAGGCGGTTGCCCTTGACTCCGATGTGTCCGGCCGGCGAGACCGCGGCAACAAGTTCGCCGTGGTGATCCGCCGAGAACCACGTCGGGGTCAGCGGTACGAAATCGTCTGTATCGTTCTGGTAGGTGACGGCTATATCGCAGGCCTTGCGCCCGCAGAGGGCAACGCTTAGCTTATGCACGCCTTTGGTAAGTTTGACCTTGATGGCGGGAACAACTTCCGGTGTCCCGTCGCGATTCTTGCGGCTGCGGCGCCGGAGCACAATTTCGCCGTCGATGAACAGTCCGGCCCAGCTTTCGGGACTCTCGAACGACTTCCCGGTGAGCTTCAACGTCATATAGCGAGCCTTGGGCACGTAGAAGTATCCGCTCATCTGGAGTATGCCCCACTCGGCCTGGGGCGCCGTGTAGGATGCCGCCGGACGGTAGATCGTGCCTTTCCCGCCGCGCTGGGCGAAGTATTCTGCGATGGTGGTCGCATCTGCGCCCTCGACCTTGCCGTCGGTGACGGAGGCGTACTGCACGGCCAGTTCGTCGCGGCGCTGGGCCTGACCACCAGGATACATCGCCGAAAGATTCAACGCCGCCGCCGAGCCCTTGGGCCCCGCCAACGTCAGCGACAGGGCGCCTTCGCTCTTGGCCGGAATGTACACCAGGACGAAGGGCACTTCGCCCTTGCCCGCTATTACCGAATCATCTACGGTGATCGAAGTCTTGCCCGAAGATTCTTTGCTCTTACCGGCGATGATCTCCTTACCGCCCACCGTCAGGGTAACCTTGCCGTCGGTATTCGCGCTGAAGGTGTGTTCGCCCGATTTAGACGCCACGAACACGCCGCTGTATCGCACGGCGGCGATACCCTTGTCGACCTTGCCCGTCAGGGAAGTTACGGTCTTTTCGCCCGCGGGTTTGGTCATTGCGGCGTCGGTGAAGTACTCGGCCCGCAGTCCCTTCTGGGTTCCGAGGACCGGATATCCGGCGATCACCTGGAAATCTGAAGCGAGCCTGGCCAGCAGTTTCACCGACTTAGCCGCCCCGACGTCGGGCAACTCGGCGGTGATTGTCTTCATCAGGTAGGAGCCCATCATGTCGACGCCCACCGATTTGGGCTTCAATCCGTCAGCAAGGCTCGACCAGTTCCCGGGAAGAGTGGAGTTGATTAATGCCGACGGCTTCTTGCCTTCGAAAGTATCCGAGGCGGTGGCCTTGGGCAGCGGGATACCGGTCTTGACCGTTCCGCGGAACGCGCCTGAATGCGGTGCGTTTTCCGTCAGTTCGAGCGCCTCGATCACGTCGCCGTTAGTCGTCGTCAGCTTTATGGTGACCTTGTCG
>JASLNT010000122.1 GCA_030745875.1 Phycisphaerae bacterium | reverse complement strand
ATCTGATGATCAACTCAGGACGGGTCATGTATTTTGACCAAACAACCAGAGCGCTCGTGTGCCTTCGGCTAAAAGATGGAACTTCGTTATGGAAAAATTCCACTGTTCGCCCAAGAACGGCCATGACTCACAGTGACTATGCGGTGCTCAGCCCTCCTCTTCAAGTCCTGTCTGTCGAAACGGGCAAGGTTCTTTGGACCGATAAAACGAAGGTGAGAAGAATAAAGGGGCACAAGATGTTTGTATCCCGGGACCAAATCTGGATCATTTCTCAAAACAACAAGCATGTCACCAGCTTCGACTTGGCCACCGGTGAAAAACGCACCGTGATCGATACCGCCGACTTCTACAGTGCCGGGCATCACCCCCGCTGTCATCCTAACAAAGCCAGCGAGAACTATCTCATCACTGCGAACCGTGGTTCCGAGTTCATCAGCCTCACCGGCGGCGAGCACATCCCAAACGATTGGGTCCGTGGCGCGTGCAAATACGGCATCATGCCCGCCAACGGAATGCTTTACGCGCCGCCCGACCCCTGCTTCTGTTATCCGAATCAGGCCTTAAAGGGTCTGAATGCTCTCACTGGGGCGCCCAAAACACCGCTGACTGTAGTGTCGCCGAAATCTCGCTTGCAGCGGGGGCCCGCCTACACAGATGCGGCGGACCCTGTAAAAGGGGCCGCCACACCCGACAGCGGCGAGGGCTGGCCCATGTACCGTCGTGATCCGAAACGCAGTGGCGCCTCACCGGCCGCATTGCCGCCACGCCTGGCCCGGCTGTGGCGGGTCTCGCTGCGCGGCCCCCTCACCGGCCCGGTCTCTGGCGGCGGAAAGGTGTATGTGGCCGCCAAGGACGAGCATACCGTCTACGCCCTCGACAGCGTATCGGGCCGGGAAGTATGGCGGTATACCGCCGGGGCGCGCATTGATTCGCCTCCCACAATCAACGGGTCGCGGATCCTGTTCGGTTGTGCTGACGGCCATGCCTACTGCCTGCGCGCTGAGGATGGCGCGTTGGTCTGGCGTTTTCAGGCCGCTCCTGCACGGCGGCTGATTTGCGACAAAGGGCAGTTGGAGTCGGCCTGGCGTGTGCACGGCAGCATGCTCCTGCTGGATGGGGTGGTCTATCTGACAGCCGGACGCTCGTCGTTCCTCGACGGTGGTATCTGGATTTTCGGCCTGGACGCCGCCAGCGGCGCAATCCGTTATAAAACCCATCTCGACACCACCATGAAGAGGCGTGATGATGCGCTGGGCAAGCCATTCATGCCCGCCTTCCATATCGAAGGCGCCCAGTCTGACCTCCTCGTAAGCCAAAACGACGCGATCTACCTCGGCCAGTTCAAGTTTGACAAGCGCCTGGTCCGGCAGGAGACACCCTACCTGAAGCCCGCCATCCCGGTGATACCCGACGAGATTCGCAAAACGAGCCTCAAGCCTGGAAGAGAGCCCAGGGCTGCTAAGAATGCCAAGAAAGACCCTCTGAAGGGGCACTATAGCATTCATCCCACCTACATGGCCGTGACACACCCGGGAATGCTTGAAAAATACATGAAGGACTTTGGTGGGGTAACCTACGGCGAGCAGCGGACCGGCCTGCACCTGATGGCGACACACGGATTCCTGGACGACAGTGCCTTCAACCGGGCATTTTGGACCTACTCCGATATACGCATGGGGTTTGATACCAACCAATTCAACCGCGATGCCCGAAATGGTGAATTGCTGGTGACCACACCGGAGCGAACTTTTTTGGTCCGCGGTCACCCGGCACGGGCCCTCACGCAAACCTTCAAGCCTGGTACGCAGGGTTACCTGCTTGCCGCCATGCCTAACTCCGGTCCGACCACCGGGGAGCAAGCCCTTGTGAACCTGTCAAAACAGGCATTGCGGACGCGCAAGGTGGCGCCGCCGATCTGGTCTCATCAGGCGCCGCTGCGGATCCGAAGCATGGTGCTGGCCGGAAAGACATTGTTCGTAGCTGGCGTGCCCGACGTCGCGGATCCAGCCGATCCGCTGGCCGCGCTTGGCGCGCTCGAAGGGCGCAAGGGGGCGCAACTGCATGCCTATTCAGCGACCGATGGCAAGAAACTGGCGGAGTACCCGTTGACATCCCCCCCGGTCTTCGACGGCCTCATCGCGGCCGCCGGCCGCCTCTATTGGTCGACGACGGACGGCAAAGTGGTCTGCATGGCCAGTCGCCCCGCAAAGGTCGCTTCACAGGAAGAGAACCGGAAGGCCTCTGGGGGTAGTAAGAAGGGTAAAAACAAAAGAGCGAGGTAGGAGGTACAGGTAATGAATATACTTCCACGACGGAGGTTTCTTAAGGCCGCAGCTGCGTCGATACCCGCAGCCGTCATGAGCAACCAGTTATTCGGTGCGAAATAAACCCCTCACCCCCGGGCCTCCGACGTACGGTCACGCGGAATCAAACTTCCTATCGGTAGTTTCTTCTTGGAGATATGGATATTCCGTGATATTATATTACTGCTCTAGCGCGCTTCGGGAGCGGCAGGGCTATATCTTCTGAGAGGTATGGGCGTTCTCGCTCACTCGCACTACCTTCAGGCCGCACCGGCCGAGTTCCCATACAAAGAGGGTGCATTTATAGGGCCTCGGCAGGGCGTGATCTTGCCTTGCCGGTACTGGTATCCAGCAAATGTACGGTGAAAGGGACGCGATTATGAAGGAACGTGCGAGGATTCCGGCAATTTGCAGTGTTGTTGTGTTGGCGATTCTGGGCGCCTCGACGGCCCGAGCCGGCCAATACGATTGGGATGTCGGCGATGGGCTGTTTGACGCCCCGGCTTCCTGGGACCCCTCCGGTCCGCCATTGAGCGGAGATACAGCCCTTTTCGACCTGCTCGGGTCGCGCACCGTGACCTTCAACAGCAGCCCCACGAACTTGAGCGCCACCGTCGGATCGGGCCACTACGATTTCAACATGCAGGGCAATACGTACACTCTTACGTCCGCCGATTCCGTTATCGTTGGGGATCAGGCGGGATCTATCGCAAGCCTGACTCTGGAGGGCGGGACGCTCGCCGGGGAAGATGGCTTCATCGGACACGCCGGCGGCGCCGACGGAACGGTGACGGTCGACGGCGCGGGATCGTCCTGGACAAACTCCCAGGATCTCTGGGTCGGTGACGGAGGCGCCGGCGAGTTGAACGTGGTCGGCGGCGGGAGCGTTTCGAACGCCTGGGGCTACCTCGGACACGCCAGCGGCGTGATCGGCAGGGTGACGGTCGACGGCGCGGGATCGTCCTGGACGAACTCCGTCCATATCATTGCCGGCTTCTATGGCGCCGGCGAGTTGAGCATAGTCGGCGGCGGGAGTGTTTCGAACAGAGTCTGCTGGATCGGATACTTGGAAGACTCCAGCGGCACGGTGACGGTCGATGGCGCGGGGTCGTCCTGGACGAACTCGAGCGCTCTCAATGTCGGCAACGAAGGTACGGGCGAGTTGAACGTTGTCAACGGCGGGAGCATTTCAAACACCACCGGGTACATCGGATACGCGATCGGCGCCGACGGTACGGTGACGGTCGACGGCGCGGGGTCGTCTTGGACGAACTCGAGCGCTCTCAATGTCGGCAACGAAGGTACGGGCGAGTTGAACGTAGTCAACGGCGGGAGCGTTTCGAACACCGAAGGGTACATCGGATACGCCGGCGGCGCCGAGGGGACGGCGACGGTCGACGGTGCGGGATCAACGTGGACAAACTCCGGTGGTCTCTACGTCGGCGGCAACGAAACGTCATCCGGCGGGACCGGACTGCTGACGGTGCAGAACGGTGGAGAGGTCCGAGTCGGCGAGACGCTCAAGATATGGGATACGGGCACATTGAATCTCAACGCCGGGGGCGCGGTCGCCGCCGACGCGTTGGAACTTGTTTCGGGAGCCACATTCTCCCAGGCGGCTGGGAGCGTTCTGCGGCTCAACACGCTGTCAGGGTTCGGCGACGATCCATCGTTCGTCGCCAGTTTTCATCTGGGCCACGCGGCCGGGAACACCGGCGCCGGGACGCACACCGTAAGCGGCGCCCAGAGCCCTACCGTTGGTGATGATCTCGTTGTTGGCTACGATGCGTCAGGTACGCTGAGTATTGTCGGCGGCGGGAGCGTTTCGGGCAGCAACGGATACATCGGATGCGAAATCGGCTCGGACGGTGCGGTGACGGTCGACGGCGACGGATCGTCCTGGACGAACTCCGACGGTCTCCTCGTCGGCAACGAAGGTACGGGCGAGTTGAATGTAGTCAACGGCGGGCTCGTGGAGGTAGGGCAAACCACTTACGTATCAGCATCCGCCGGCTCGTCCGGCAGGATCAACTTCAATGACGGCACACTTACTACCGGAGGATTCATGGTCGATCCCGCTGATCTGAGCGGTGAGGGCGTGATCCATACCAATGGTCTGGTAAGCGATGTGGACCTGGTCTTCGACGCCGGGCATGGTCTTACGCAGGCATTGATGCTCAATGAGCCCGGACAGAACATCACAGTCAACCTCGATGCTGACGGTTCGGGTCCCATGGGCGTCGGCTACCGGGGGAGCGGTTCAATGCTGATTTCCGGCGGTCTGGATCTGGAATCGTCTGCGGGCTGTCTGGGCTGGCAAAGCGGTTCGTCGGGCGCCGCGACGGTGGACGGCGCGGGGTCGACGTGGACAAGCTCGGGTGGTATCTACGTCGGCGGCAGCGAAACGTCGGCCGGCGGGACCGGGCTGCTGACCCTGCAGAACAGTGGTGTGGTTCAAGGCGGTTCGCTGCTGAAAGTATGGGACGCAGGTACGGTGGACGTGATCAACAGCGGGAAGGTTGTCGTCGGCGGACCCGCCGCCGCTGCGGACGGGAGCCTGACGATCGGCTCGGATGCCGCAGGCGAACTCAGTATCGTCGGCGGTGGAGGTGTTTCGAACACAGATGGCTATGTTGGCCTGTCCGTCGGCGCAAGCGGCACGGCGACGGTGGACGGCGCCGGATCGACGTGGACAAACTCGGGCGGTCTCTACATCGGCGGCGACGACACGTCGGCCGGCGGGACCGGGCTGCTGACCCTGCAGAACAGTGGTGTGGTTCTAGCCGGGTCGCTGCTGAAAGTATGGGATTCGGGAACGGTGAACGTGACCAGCGGTCAGCTCTTCGCCGGCGGCAGTGGTTTCGACCTTCCAGGCGGTTGGGTGCTGGTCGGCACGGACGCAACGGGCGCGATGAGCATTGTCGGCGGCGGGAGCGTTTCGAGCGACAAGGGCATAATCGCATACTTGAGTGGCTCAGACGGCACGGTGACGGTCGACGGCGCGGGGTCGTCCTGGACGAACTCGAGCGCTCTCAATGTCGGCAACGAAGGTACGGGCGAGTTGAACGTAGTCAGCGGCGGGAGCGTTTCGAACACTGACGGTTACATCGGATACGCCGGCAGCGCCGACGGGACGGCGACGGTCGACGGTGCGGGGTCGACCTGGACGAACTCGGGCGATCTCTACATCGGCGGTTCATCGCATTCGGCCGGGGGAACGGGAGAGTTGACCGTAGTCAACGGCGGGAGCGTTTCGAACACCAACGTCTGGATCGGATACGCGAGAAGCTCGGACGGCACGGTGACGGTCGACGGCGACGGATCGTCCTTGACGAATTCCAGGTATCTCATCGTCGGCTATTCGGGTACGGGCGAGTTGAACGTAGTCAGCGGCGGGAGCGTTTCGACCAGGTACGGGCGGATCGGATCCGCCAGCGGCGCTGACGGCACGGTGACGGTCGATGGCGATGGATCGTCCTGGACGAACTCCGATGATCTCGGCATCGGAGATGGTGGTACGGGCCAGTTGAACGTAGTCAGCGGCGGGAGCGTTTCGAACACCCACGGCTACATCGGAGCATTTAGCGACTTGGGCAGTACGGTGACGGTCGACGGCGACGGATCGTCCTGGACGAATTCCAGGGGGCTCGTCGTCGGCTACTCGGGTACGGGCGAGTTGAACGTAGTCAGCGGCGGGAGCGTTTCGAACACCGATGGCTACATCGGCTCTGGTTACCTAGTGCTGATGGGGGACGGCACGGTGACGGTCGACGGCGCGGGATCGACCTGGACGAACTCTCGCCATCTCTACGTCGGCTACGTTGGTACGGGCCAGTTGAACGTGCTGAACGGCGGGAGCGTTTCGAACACCGAAGGCCGCATCGGATTCTATAATATCTTCGAGACGACCGTGTCGGACGGCACGGTGACGGTCGACGGCGACGGATCGTCCTGGACGAACTCCAGCTATCTCTACGTCGGCAGCGACAGTACGGGCGAGTTGAACGTGCTGAACGGCGGGAGTGTTTCGAACACCTTTGGCTGCATCGGATTCTTTGATCGCTTCGAAATCACCGCCTCGGACGGGACGGTGACGGTCGACGGCGCGGGATCGTCCTGGACGAACTCCAGCTATCTCTACGTCGGAGATGGTGGCAGGGCCGAGTTGAACGTAGTCAGCGGCGGGAGCGTTTCGAACACCGACGGCTACATCGGGTACGCGACCGGCTTGGAGGGCAACGCAACGGTCGACGGGGACGGATCGTCCTGGGCGAACTCCAGCAGTCTCACTGTTGGCAAGGGAGGTACGGGCGAGTTGAACGTAGTCAGCGGCGGGAGCGTTTCAAACACCGAAGGGTACATCGGATACGAGAGCGGCTCGGACGGGACGGTTACGGTTGACGGCGCGGGATCGCTCTGGACGAACTCGGGCAGCCTGTATATCGGCGGTTCATCGACCCTGGCCGGGGGGACAGGCGTCTTGGCCGTCAGCGACGGCGGAACTGTCGACGCGATCGATACTCTTAATATCTGGTCCGGCGGTACGGTGAACGTCAGCAACGGCGGAACTGTCAACGCGATCGATACTCTTAGAATCTGGTCCGGCGGAACGCTGAACGTCAGTGGCGGAACCGTCTCGGCCGCAGCGATGGTCAATGATGGAGGCACGCTGAACTTCACGTCCGGCACACTCCATTTCACCGGAGATTTCTCTGCAGGTCCGGGCGAATTCCTGGGCGCCAGCCCGGCGCTGGGTTCCGGGATGACCCTGTCTGTCGCCGGAACGATGACAGTTGGCGATGCTTCGGAGGTGACGCTAAATGGCGGGAGGCTCTCTGCGGGTAATCTGAATCTGGTAGGCACGCTCGATTTTCGGTCGGGTGTACTGGAAATCACCGGCAGCGCCGGACTGACAATCGGGCCTGACGGGCTGCTGGGATCAACGGTGGTGATGGATGAGATGCGCGGCCTGGCTGTCCGGCATACCGTCACTATCGCCGACGGAGCGCTTCTGACGATTCATGGTGGAACGTACGCGTTCGGTGCGACGGATCTGGACGGCGGAACGCTCGTTACCACCAGCACACTCGATGTGACGACCGATCAGGTGATCTCAGGCCACGGGACGATCTACGGTCCTCTCGACCTCGACGGCGGGGATGTCGCAGGCAGCGGTTCGGGGCTGAAGCTTTACGGCGACCTGAGCGGGTCGGGCTCGGTCAGCAACACGACGGTGTACGGCGAGATCAGCGTCGGACACAGTCCCGGGACGATGACGTTCGATAACGTGAACTTCGGGTCCGGGACGATTCTGAACATGGAACTTGCCGGTACGGGCCTCGGGCAGTGCGATGAGATCATCTTCGTCGGCGACGCCGCGTTGGGCGCGACGCTGCAAGTCTCGCTCATCGATGGTTTCACGCCGGGGATTGGCGACACGTTCGACATACTGGACTTCGGGGAGTTGAACGGTACTGAGTTCGACGCGATCGAACTGCCCGAACTGGCCGGGCGGAGGGCCTGGGACACTTCGGGGTTGTACTCAGACGGGGAAATCAGCGTGATCGGGATGCTGGACGGTGATACGGACGTCGACTGGGATGTGGATGACACGGACTACGATACCTTCGTCGGTGCGTTCGGCGGCCCGGGAGACTGGCATACTGATTTCAATGAAGACGGGATGGTCGACCTCGAAGACTTCGTCTTACTAAGGGGCAACTTCGGAGTGAATCTCGCAGCGCCCGCCCCTCTTCCGGATGCAACGGCGTCCACGCCCGAACCGGCGACGATAGTGCTGCTGGGCCTCGGCGGACTGGCGATCTTGAGACGACGAAGACGTTAGGCCAAGACGCTTATCGTAGCGGCGGCCGACCACGCGGGTTATCAATCTCGGGCGGGCCTGCTCCTGTAGGCTCGCCCGCTTTTCAACTATATTACATCATTGATGTACGATATTATCGCAGCCTGAATCGCCCACATAGACGCATATTCACCAGAGTATTGCATCATTCTGGTTGATAAGCAGGGCTCAATTGCGTCCGGGTGCAAATCGGCAAGCCGGGCTAACGATGCCGACAGGTTACGGAAGCAAATGATCTGTTGATATCAGGGGATTAATTGGCCCGATGCATCCCAGCCACCAGCCCCCGCCAGTCCGGAAAGCGTAACTACCCAGCGGCCGAGACGATTCGCAACGGCGGGGTTTCGTCATTGTCGAGTTTGTTGACAGCGTTACGGTTCGATGGGGGGGGAGGGCGGCTGGAGACGTCCGCCGTGTTCTGCGGAATCGAACGTTACAGCTTCGAATCCCGCCACGCGCGAGCGTTAGTCCTTACAAGACCAGCCACTCACTTGGTTGGCTTGGAGGGAACGTAACGGAAAGCGTACAGTCCCTTGGCCAATGCGCCCTGGACACCCACGATGTTCGGCAGCAGGAAGCAGTGATGTTCCGGCGAATACACGAGCAGATCCCAAGCGATGTTCCCTGTCGGCCGCTGGCCCGCCATGGTCGCTTCCGACCACTTGTTCCTGGCGGCGTCATAGGCCCAGAGTTGTGTGTTCTTGACCTTCACCGCAACAAGCGTGTGCGTGCTGCGGGGATCGTATTCGATACATACGGATCGCAACTGCGGGGGGGTATCGAGGCGTCCGGCGGTCTTGACCGCGTCAGCCAGAGAGGCGATGAACCGGGTCTTGCCGACAGCCGTGTCGAGTGTCCACCATCGGCGGCCCCCGAATACGATATGCTTCCTGTGTTTCGAGTCGTAGGTTGAGTACACTCCGCTCCAACTGCTGACCGGTACGGCGCAGCGTTTCGACCATGTTCGCGTGTTGCGATTGAACACGAACACGCCTCGCCCGGGCCCGGCGACAACAATCGAAACCAGCGTTTTGAGGCCGGGATCGTACGTCAGGTTCCACGTATGGATGTCGCGGCCGCGAGGCATGTTCTTCCGGTCGCACTTCTTACTCCAGGCGCGTTTGACCGGATCGAACGCCCACATTCCACTGGTGAGACTGATGTAGAAGGCCTTCTCTTCGGGAAACCACGCGTGCATCTGGTACGTGTGTTCGGTAAGAGGGCGCCCCTTCGGACTGAGGATCGGAACACCCCAGCCCCCGCCGATTCCCCTGATGATCTTCCTGTCGGCATCCGAGACGTGTTTCCAACGATGGGCGTCTCGCCAGTTCTCGGGGTCGGTGGCTTGAGTCCATTTGCCCTCAGCCACGTCGTAGAGTTCCACGTCATTGCCCGGGTAGCTGTGGTGTCCTCCGCCGAAGTAGAAGATCAGGCCCGCACCATAGCACACTCCCGAGTACGACCTGGCAGCCGGATTGCGCTGGGGCTTCAGGTGCACCCATGTGTTGGCTGGGAGTCGCAACAGCGCGGAGTTGCGTTTCGTTTCGACCTTCCGTTCGGCGCGTCCTGGTGGGGGCGGTTTGTCGGCGGCCTGAAGCACTGGCGGCAATCCGGAGGCAAGCAACAGGCCGATCGCGGCGGTTCGGAGTCCGTGTGTTCTCATTTGTCAGCCCTGCGTCTGGAATGCCCTGACCGGTTACACAACCAATCGTGGATCCCCAGATAGCATTGCGCCCGCGACCATTGCGGGGCCTTCACAGTGATTATATCCCCTGCGGTGTGTTGGGCAAGCGAAGCTTGAGGTCCAGGCGGTGGTCCATGGGCTTCGCGGCGGGGCGGGGGCATCGTCCAGTTTGTTGATCGCGCTGCGGCTCCGGGGGCCGGCGGTTTACCGCTGGCTTTATTCTTTCTCAGAACCGGCGGGGCGACACCAACACCAGGGCGGCCTTACCTGCCGGATACGACTCCCCGTATCCTGCGCAGGAACGTCGTGCCGGACATATACACGTCGGATCCACTGAAGGCCAGCCGCCCGCCGCGACTAACCCGTGCGACACCTTCCACCGTAGCGGTCTGTGGATCGATCCGAACCAGTGTTTTCCCCTCGGCGCCCATAAACGTCCATATCCGGCCGTCCGGGCCCAGTCGAAAATCCCAGTGTTCCTTCTGGTTTGAACCGATCACAATCGGGAGTTTGAACGGTAAGGGCACTGTCCAGGCGACTAGCCCCTTCTCGACGTCGACGCCGTACAGGATGCTCTTGGTTGCGTCGGCCGGATCGTTTGTCCATCCGATGACACGGTTGGCGCCAGCCCATGCGATCGGCCCGGGACCAAGGACGCCCTTGACTACGGTGATCTCGCCAACGATCTCCTTCTTCGCATCGTCGAAGATGAAAAGTTTTCCTTCGGTTGGCGTGGGCTTCTTCAGGACGGTGTCGTTTTGGCGCTTCGTCGAAATGACGATGTACTTTCCGTCACCGGC
The DNA here is from genome assembly GCA_030745875.1 of Phycisphaerae bacterium. Classification (GTDB taxonomy): domain Bacteria; phylum Planctomycetota; class Phycisphaerae; order SM23-33; family SM23-33; genus BS750m-G57. The sequence goes on along the minus strand of JASLNT010000122.1, from coordinate 53,376 downwards.
GGAACAGAGGAAAGCAATCTGATGATTGCTGAACGGTTTCCAGAACCCGTCTTCTTTTCCCGCCGCCGGGTCCCACCACCCCAATCCGCCGCCGTTCCCGGTGCGTATCCAACGTCCGCCGAAGTAGACCCGCCCGCTGGCTCCCACCGCCGCGCCGTACATCTTGTGGCAGCCGGACTTCGAAAGGCGTCCGAGCAGCCGCGGGTTACTGTCAGGCGATTTGTGCGAGACCAGCTCCGTGCCCGGCCCGGCGCCTTGCATACGCACATTCCAGGGCTTGGTGAGGTCAAAGACGTATAGATTTGAAGACGGATATCCGCTCATCCAGATCTTGTCGCCAGTTACGGCCGTGGCGTAGTGGCTGAGGCTTGTCTTGCCCATGTAGGTGCTCTTACCGCTTTTCGGATCGTAGATGTAGTTTCCGGTGTAGGATCCAGCCGTGCCCAGAAGGCGTCCGTCCGGCATTTCAATTAAGCGGGTGCTGGACATGGGGTAAAGCGTCAGGTCGTAACGGAAACAGGTCCAACCGGGGAACTTGCGGTCGGGCTTTACGCCGGGCGCCGTCGCCTTGACCCAGAACTCAGCCTGGCGCCCAGGCGTCGGCGGCACGATGCGTTCGGTATAGATATCCGGTTTCGGGGGCAACGCCTTTTTCCAGTCCGTGCCCGTCTTGCCCCACGGGCAGGGGTTTTCCTTTGGAACCAGCTTCCCCCGGAGACACCAGTATCTTCGAGGTTTCGACCCTGCGCCTGTCCTTACGTAAGCGGTAACCCCGTGGATATCCTGGGTGACCGTAACGAGACCGCCGCTGTTTGCCGTCTTGGCCAGCACAGCCGACCGCTTCGTCCTGCGATTCACGGCGATCAGATACCAAGGCACCTTTCCGCTGGCGATGTACACGTGCGTGTCGTCGGCGCCCATGTAATAATTGTAGGCGTTTGACGGTCTGTGACTGGGCCCGCACTCGCCGAAGTCGGTGACGGAATTATTCCTGGGATTGATCATGATGCAGGCGGCGGACTGGGATTTGTGCCCCCCTCCGGCAAAGAGCATCCCGTCGGTGCTGCGTATGAGAGGATGGGTCTCACCGCGCATGTGCTCCGGGGCCCGGATGGCGTCCAGCTTCAATTCGTTCTTCGCCGGATCGTAGATGAGGATCGTAACGCGCCCCCTCTTCACCATTGAGATATAGACCTTACCGTTGGGCGCAAGGACATACGGACATAGGTGCCAGCCCAGTCCCCGCGGATAATTCTGAACTTTCACCTTACCGCTGCCGAGATCAATGATGGGCACTGTACTCTCCCCTCCATACCCATTGAAGTAAATTGGAAGCACATCCCACGTCTTGCCGTCGGGATTGGGAGCCCAGATCAGATTCTTGTCGCCGTCGTAACGAATCGTGTGAACCGGTTCCAGAAGGTCCTCGACGGGCAGTGTCGGAGCGCCATTAATCGCCGCAACCGCGTTCTGCCGTACGGGCGTCCACGGTTTGCCGGTATCGATGGTTATCTTCGAGCCCGACGGAGGTTTCCCCTTGCCATGCGACCCGGAGTTGATCCCGCGTTTCCTGGCGATTTCATCCAGTTTCTTCTGGTAGGTTTCTGCGATCTCCTGCGCTGCGGCCTCGGTCTTGATGCTCACCTTCACGGCCCTGAATCTCCTCTGCACAGGGCGTGGTGTCGCGAATTTTCCACCGGCGGAGCCCTTGTCTTTATGAAAGGCCGTTCTTTGCTTATTCCACGACTTGTAGGCTTCTACGTGTTCTCTCTTCGCCTCAGCTATCGCTCGTCTCGCTTCGACCACTGTCATGGCTTGATATTCGCCCAGATCCCTGACTGAGCTTCGAATGTGCATCACCACGTACCTCGGCGACGGAGGGGCCTTGGGATTCTGTTTGACGCCCTTCTCTTGACCAACGGAGGGCAGGCATATTCCAGCACACGCCGCCAGCCCTGCGACGATCATGAATTTCACTCGGGTCATTCGATTGCTCCTCCAGGAGGCCTTCGCTTCGCGCCTCGTTCTATTTCAAACAATATTGATAAGAACTGTGAGTCCGGGCGCGTGCGCCGGTGGCTTGGTGGTGATGGATTCGAGGAGATCCGGAGCGTTCGACGTTCGCTTCGTGCATCCGTCCGTTCCATTTCGCGGATTCGTTGAGGCCCGGAAACAACTCCTGAGCCGATTACAGGCAATATGATACCTGATCCAGGCTCAGTCAAGGACAAGATTCGGCAATTCAATCCGCCGGAGGCGGACTGCCTCCCACGATTCTGGGATTGCCTGGGCGTGCCGTCAGCGAAGCTGGATAAGATACAGGTCTGAGCGTCTGCGGGAGGATTCGAAATAGATCGCCGTCGGCTTGCCGGCGATCTCAAACAGGCGCAACCGTTCGACATCGCGGAAAGGTCGACCGATCGTGACCTCGCCGCCAACCCACTTCCCGCTCGATTCAAACTTGAGATAGAACATTTTCTTGCTCTTCCTGTCGTAGCAGATCAGGGCCGGTCTGGCGCCAACGGTCGCCGCATCAACCAAGTTGGGATTGAATCCGGACGGAAGCGCCGCAGCAGGCTGGGGCGACTTGTCGCTCGTATTGAAAACGATTTTGCGTTTGTCATATCCACCCGAGCTGAGAGATGCGACGGCTCCGTTCAACGCGAACAGAAACACGTTGCCTTGCGTGAGTTTATTTACATTGTCAAACGTCCAGTTCCCTTCGGCTCGCAGACCGGTGTATTTGCCCCGTGCGCCGGACGTACTGAACGCCAACGCCGCGTCCTCACCAACCTGCCTTATGTCAAAGTTGGTGAGGCCCGAAACGTGCGGTAAGGGCAGACGCATTTCAGTCCACTTCCCGTCGGCGCCCTGCTCGAGAAACTTGGCGTTGTGACTGTGACCGCCCGATTGCGGATACACGTCGGTGTAGACGGCGACGACTCTTCCTGAGAGACCGCCGATGGCGACGCGCCTACCGTAGTGGGATCCGACGCGGAGTTTCTCGAAAACAGTCGTCCACTTCCCGTCGCGCAGGGCTCGAATCTCCAGGCTGCCGGTCCGCTTTTGACCTATTTCGTTCGAATTCAGCGCCACGTGCGGTACGCCCGCGACGACGGCTGCGTCGAGCCAACCGTACGAGTCCTTTTTGTTCGGGCGGGCGAACTCCTCCCGGCGCCAGGTCCCACCGCTCTTGTGAACGCGGATCACAGACCAACCGCCCTGGCCTGAATCGGCGTCAAAAAAGAAAACCATCGGTACGCCGTCCTTGACGCAGACCTCGCAGCCCGAGGGGCCGGAGTTCCTGTTCCGTCGAGCGTCTGCAATAATGCGTTGGACTGTCCACGTACCGGTGGGCAACCTGGCCTCGACGAGTTTGACCGCCGGGCGTTTCGAGCCTGGCGCAATGTATGGCGGGGTGGTCCTGCCGTCGCGATTCTCCCGGAGACGGCCGAAGATCCTCTCGACGGCGCTGGGCTCTGCGGGCTCTTTGGCGTTGGCGTGAGGGGTCCTCAGACGATTCAATCGGCCTTGCGGGAGCAAAACCGAGCTAACGAGAGCGTCCACGGCGGTTTGCAGGATCACGGTGCGCTGCCTGGGGCGGGATGTTTTGGCCGCCCAGGCCAGGATGTCGTCCAGCGATCCGATCCGGAGCATGAGGTCCACGGTGATCGGCACGCTCTGAGACGCCTTCCGTTCAGACGCCTCGGGCTGGGTCATCGCGTCGCGGAGAACCCGCAAGGCCTTGGCCTTGTCGCCATGCTCGGACATTAGCGATATCGTCGCGATGATTTCACCTCGGCTCGAGTAGGTGTCGTTAAGGCCCGCCAGGTGTTCCAGGCCCCGTTCGAGGATGGCCCGCGCCAGGTCCGCTTTTCCGGCGTCGGCGGCCTTGCGGGCGAGCATCGCCAGCGACTTCGTCGTGTTCGGTCGGTAATACCTATGGAGGAGGTCGCCCTTGTCGGCATCGACGGCCCGGGCGGCCAGTTCAATCGGTTCGGGAATACGCACGCCGACGGTTCGCGCGTTGGCCAGAAACATGCGGAATGCTTCCTCCAGGTCGCCCCGCTGGGCTACTGCGTCAGTGATCCGTCGCAGGATATTGGTATACCGGAAGGTATAGCTCCGCACGGAGGCGATAGTTTCCAAAGCTCCGTTCGGGTCGCCGGCGCGGACCTGCGCGACGGCGATATCGCCAAGTTCGCTGTCGGCTGCCCGTCCGGTCTTACGCAATGCGAGCGTCTTTACCGCACCGTCCACGTCGCCGACGCGTGCGCGGGCTGCTGCGATACCGCCGAAACCGGTCCGTGATCTGTGCGTACCCGGCAGGGCTTGGCAGGCGGCGACGGCGGTTGCGAATGCGGTTGCGGCGTCGGCCTTCTTGCCGTCCTTCCACAACGCAACGCCAATGTTGGAGTATATCTCCGGGAGATATACATCGCCTCCGGGCGTAGCCTTCAAGAGCTCCGCCGCACGCCGGGCGGCGTCGATGTCCCCGTCGGCCAGGCGATATCCGGCCGCCTCGGCCTGGGCCCTTTCCAGGGTTCCGGTGAGTCTGTCGAACTCGCGCCCCTGACTCTCAGCTATGATCTTACGGGCCTGGCTCAGGATGATCCGCCCCTCCCGCTCCTTGCCCGCCCGCAGCAGCACAACGGCGATCCGTTTCAGCAGACCTACGCGCACGGCGGAGGCGGAGTACCCGCGGGGCCGCCCGTTCGCACTGGGCTTCGGTTTGGGCAATTCGGGAAGCACCGCGTAGACGTGCAGAGCGTCATCGGCGGCCTGCTGCTTCTTACCGGCATCGAGGGCCAACTCGGCTGCGAGCAACAGGTCTCCGCCACGCCGGGCGTTTTTGACCGCGCCCTCGATGTCGCCGGCGTCGGCCTGGCACATTGCGACTGAATCGAGCAGGCGCGCCTCCGGAAGGGATATGGCGCCCTCGGCGGCTTCGTCAAAAAGCCCCGTTTCGCACATCCCTTTGAGGCAGTCGCGCAGCGCTCGGGCCGTAGCGTCGGTCTTGCCGACGGCGACAAGGTCTTTCAGACAGGCACGGTAGCACTTGGCGGATGCGGTTTTGTCGGAGCGGGCGGCGAGGGCTTTGGCTATGCCCGCCATCGCGCCTATGCGCTCGTTGGCGGACATATGCTCCAGCACCTTCATCGCACCGGATAAGTCGTCGAGTTCGCGAAGGCGTGAGACTATCTTGGCGAGGAATCTACTCCGTTGGATAGGCTCGTCACCACCGGATGAAGTTTGGGTCAGCACTTCCTCGAAGCGGTCGAAATTGCCCGCCGCCGCATACCCCCACATCGCCGCCAGGATGAACCGGGCCTTCGCGTCGCGCTTTAATTTCGCGTTGGGATCGTCCCGCATTTTCAGGGCCAATGCGTAAATATTGTCGGCTGCTTTAGCGGTTACCGATGTGTCGGCGCGCCGCCGGGCGGACTCCAGAACATACATCAACACCTCCAGTTTCCCGGTGTCGTCATTGGCTTGGCGAGCAACAATGGCGTTGGCGGTATCGCCGAAAGCAGCGTGGATTTTCCAGGTAAGTTCGTTGATCTTCCGTCGCATGGTCGCCGGGTCGTCGGCGATTTTGGCGATCCGCTCGAGCTTGTCGAGCAGTTCTCCCGCCTGGGCGGTCGGCGGGCCGGCTTCGGGGTTGAGGACATCCTGCGACAGCTCGGGCGCGCCGCCAAACCAGCCTAAGAAGAAGCCCAGTCCAACAACTACAATCGCCGCGGCGCAGAAACTCGCGATGCCGGCGATCAGGACTTTCCGATTACCGGTTGAGACCCGCGGCGATGGTGACGGAACGGGCGGGGGTGTTGCCTGGACCTCCTGCGACGCTGGTTGAACGTGGGGCGGTTCATTCGGGTCGGGCAGGAGGAACATATTCCCACAACCGGGGCAGCGTCCCTTCTTGCCAGCGTGTTCGTCAGCCGCCTGGATAGCCTTACCGCATTGTGAACACGTGAGTCGAATCATCCCTATAGTTCCTTTCGCTGGAATCCTTCTCCGGCTTGGCTTTCATGTCAATTGCTTGAGGGCGTCGCGGGCAAGTTCACGGGTCCCGCCGGTTTGCGCGGCGCGACCTCTGCCGGTGCGGCTGGCGAATCGAGTGTCTTGGTCAGCAATTTCAGTTTTTTCGTCGGCGTATCGGACGGTTCGGATCCGGACACGGGCGGAAGGGCTTTCAGATCCTCCCGGTGCGAACCGGCCTTGATTCGCCCCAGAGCCGACTTGACCTCACCGCCGCCGCGGAGGACTGGAAGCCTTTGGCCCCATTGGCGCAACCGTTCGACAGCCTTGGCGTCGCCGGTCCATTCCAACAGCTTGATCAGGCGCGTCAACTCGACCAGCGGTCCGCTTGCCCGGGAACGGAGAGGGTGCAACAGACTGCGGACACGGTTCCGCACAGGCTCGGGCGTTTCGTCGTCCAGAACGGTTCGCAGGAGCGCGATTTCCAGAACAGCCGCCTGCGTCCCCCGAAGCAAGCCCAACTTCCGCATCGCCGCGACCCTCCGCACCAGATCGTCTTGACCGAGATCCGCAATCAGCGGTGCGATTTCGGCGTTCTTCGGTTCGGCCGCCAACCAGGCGTTTACGACGCCTATCGAGGCCTCGGGTTTCTCGCAGACGCTGCGCATCGCCCGAATGGCCAGACTCCCGTCCATTCCGACCACGATCGGCGCCAAGGACTTCGGATCAGACGGCAGGGTTGCGGCGACCTTGCGCTGGTTGAGGTCCCACAGCAGCACCGTTGAATCGTTTCCAGCGGTCAGGAGAGCCCGCCCGCCTTCGGCAAACGCAATCGCGGAGATATGCCCTCGATGCCCGCGGAATGACGACAGCTCCCGGGCCGAGGCGACGTCCCACGTACGAATAACCTTGTCGCCAACGGCCTGGCCCTGATAGGTCCTGGTCCGGCCTGCGACGTACGGTTCGGTGTCCTGAACAGCGACGGCGCGTTTTCCGTCCGGCGTGATCGCCGCATGCCGGAACCACGGTACGGCTCGGCGGGAATCGAATCCCGCAGCCGGGGCGAACTGTCGAACTGTTTTGCCCGTAGCAGACTCGACCAGGGCCAGCGAGTTGGTCTTTCCGGCCAATATCCGCAGACCGTCCGGAGCGAACGCGGCGCAGAAGAAGGGCATGCGTTCGCCCCGCTGTCCGCGAGAGGTCTTTTCGCTCAGGGAAGGCCAGCCCGTCAACGTCGTCGCATTGGTGTATCCGCCGGTCATACTGACCGAGAATCTCAGTCCAGAGGCGAATTCTCCGACGTAGTCCCCGTACGGGTGCTTCACGACAGATCGGGCGACGGTGTCGACAACGCTGATCGTGGCGCCGCGAGTGTACGCGACGTATCGTCCGTCGCGCGTTCGCGCCAGCGGACCGGAGCCGAGGGGCACTCGAACATTGGTCAGCGTCGAGCCCCGGCGGTAATCCCAGAACCATAACTGCGTGCTCATGCGCGACTTCTTGTCAGGCGATAGACCGACGAGGGTCTTACCGTCGGGCAGGAACACCAAAGCCCTGATCGGACCTCCAGAGCCCTGTAGTTCGGCGATCGCCTTGCCGTCGGTGATTCGGCGAATCCGGACCTTCCCGTCGGCGCAGCCCATTGCAAGGAGACGCTCATTGGGACAAACCGCTATCGAGAGCACCGGACCGTTCGGCTCGCTGACGTCCCCCGTGGGCTTGCCCGTCGCGGTGTCCCAGAAGCGAATCACCTGCGCCGCGCCTCCGGTCGCCAACACCTTGCCGGCCGGTGAAATCGCCAAGGCCTGAGAACCGACCAGCTTGCGTTCCAACGGAGTTGTCTTTCCGCTTGCCGAGTCCGCCAACAGGACAGTCGTCTCGCCGACCCAGAGCGGTTTGCTGCTCGACCACCTGGCGCTCTGCGCCATCAGGAGCCCGTCGGCGGAGAAGACCGCATGCTCGTCGATTGCTGCGCCCGTATGCTGCGCCCATAACTTGAAAGCGGACTTAAGGTCCGTCTCGGAAGATACGTCACAGGATTGGATGTTGGGTTTGTCGGGACTCCCGATCTCAAACGCCGCCCGAAACGTTTGACCGTCGGGAGACAGGGTTATAGCGGGAACGCTGCATCCCATGGGCTTGCTCATGAAGCGGACGGTGCGTTTGGCGAGGTCCCAGATCACGAACGTCTCATAGCTTGGCCTGTAGAGGGCGACAGCCGTCTTTCCGTCGGCGCTGAGGGTGACCTTGAGGGCGGGTCGCAGAATTCGATTCTCTCGCTCCCTCTTTTCCATAGCACGACGCATCTTTTCGGGAAGATCGGGCCTCGGCGCGCGCTTGTCTGCCCTTTCGGGCCAGCTTGGCGCGTCAAGCCGTGCGAGTTTTCGACCCGTCAGACCGTCAATAAGGTCGATTGCCCCGGAGAACCATCCCACCGCCAGAGTCGTCCCGCCCGGCTGCCACGCCATGGACATCGGATACTCCTTATCCGAAACGGTTGGGCGAACGGTGCGCAACACCTTACCGCTTGCGGCGTCTACAATTCGGACTGCGACGCAGGGCGTCTGCCGTCGGCCGAGCAAGACCGCTGGATCCTTGGCCATCTCCCTGACGATCAACAGCTTTCCGTCTGACGAGAAAGCCCGTCCGGGCGGCAGGTCGCCGTCGATCTCCCATATCCGTCGCCCTTGCGGATACGACCAGAGCACAATCCGGGCTCCGTCGCTCGAAGCGATGCTCTTGCCCGTCGGCGAAAACGACAGTCCGCGGATCGGGCGGCCGGTGCGGAAGCGAACCGTACCGTAGCGACGAACCGCCCCATGCGGAAGGGGATCGCCATGGAAGTCCGCAGCCCCGCCTTCGGTTGGCGCGGCGGCGAACAATCCGCACGCTTCGCCTGACAGCCAAACTGCGACAAACACGGTTCGGGCCAATACTTTCATCCCTGCGTTCCTTTCTTACCTGCGACACCCCGCCCCGACAATTCGTCGGGTGCCTCCCGGCGGCCCGGTCCACCGTTATCCGAAACAAACAGGAGACAAATGGGTCAACCCCAAATGGCATGGGTGTAAGCTCAAGCCATATCTTCGTAAGGCTTTAGCAAAACACGCCTCTCGCAGCCGACGAGGAATGTATCATCAAACCCGCAGGCCATGGACGGCGGGGGTGCTTGGAGGTCATGCTATGGGAGATGCAGTCGGAATGCCACATCGAAATCCAACGAACCTTCTCACCCATCCCTTCCAGGCGGTTCACTTTTCGCTGGTCGCCACGTACTCCATGATCCTGACGAACGACTTGCCTCTGTTGGCCATTTGCGGATGGACTCGCCGCTTGTCCGCCCAGAGCCGCGCAATTCTGGCCCGTTGAGCGCCGCTCAATCCGGCTACGCGTAAGTCCTGATTTACGGTTCACGTCTTTTCTCCCTTGGTCGCCGCGCTTTCGGCGCTCGTTCCACTCATCCGGGTGCTGGTCCGCCGGTTGAAGTTCTTAGTTTAGTCGTCTCTTGCTTCCACATAGGTAGATCCGCCGCCCGCCGCGAAATTGGGCATTGTCTTCGGATTCTCTCCGATTATTCCATATCGCACGCCTGGTGTAAATCCAGCGTCGTGGATTGGTCTTTGGATACGGTCTGTGTTCCATCGGGCGGGATGTAGACCATTCCGGATTCCATGTCGCCGAACTGAATTCGGGTCAACTCGATTCGGCGCGAATGTCGGCGCTTCAAGCCACAGGAAAACCATGGTATAAACACGCCTTGCACTGGAGAAACGCTTATTCTCGGATATCCGGATATTCCCTATATCGGTGAACTATATGCACTGGGCGCAGCTGTCGTCTGGGCCTTTTCCGTCATCCTCTTCAAGAAGAGCGGGGAATCGGTGCATCCAATCGCCCTGAATACGTTCAAGAGTGCGTTGGCTGTCGTGCTGGTGCTGCCCATCCTTTTTCTGCACTCAGAATCCTTCTACTATTCGGCTTCGTGGGCTGATTACGCTTTGCTCCTGTTCAGCGGAGCCATTGGCATCGCCATTGCGGACTCCCTTGTTTTCAAGGGGCTCAACCTATTGGGCGCCGGGTTGTCCTCGATCGTAAACTGCACGTACAGCCCGTTCATTATTCTGTTCTCCGTGCTGTTCATTGGCGAATCGCTGGGGTGGGTTCAGGTATTGGGGGTCTTACTGATCATCTCGGCGGTGCTGACGGCCACCAGCCTCAAGGGCAGAGGCGCAGTAAGCCGCCACGACCTGATCCTGGGTGTCATTTGCGGCGTGTCGGCGATGGCTGTCATGGGAATCAGCATTGTGATGGTCAAACCGCTGCTGGATCGATCACCGGTCTTCTGGGCTACGGAAGTTCGTCTCATTGGCGGTTTGGCGGGGTTGGGCGTCCATCTCCTGATTCACCCCCAGAGACACGCCATTATCAGGTCGATGATATGCGCCCGGAGTTGGAAGTACACGGTGTGTGGATCGTTTCTGGGCGGATTCGTGGCGATGATCCTATGGATAGGCGGAATGAAATACACCCAGGCCTCCACCGCCGCCGCCCTCAACCAGACCAGCAACATCTTCATCTTCCTCTTTGCCGCCTGGTTTCTCAAGGAGCGGATCACCTGGCTGCGGGGGGCGGCCATCTGTACGGCCGTGCTGGGGGCTCTGTTGGTGACGTTTGGTTAGCTGACAGCAATTCTGATTTTGCGCGGGCGTGCGTCGATGGTCCCTTCGGCTGGGTTCAGGGTCTGCGACAGGACAAGCTGGGGGAAAAAAGGACCGCGGCGGTCCGAAGGGGACCGCCGCGGTTCCGGCGGATTAGCGGAAGTAGAACACTCAATGTCGATGCGCGAGGCGGAGGAGACGCCGACCTTGCGTCAAGGCCGACGGAGGAGGTCCTCGGCGACTTAATCAGCCTGGCGGCTTTCACCTCACGACAACAACTCTAGACCGAGCTATTTCTCTACCACCGGCTGCGCAGGAATTATCCGCACGCCTGACGGCGGGATCAAGTTATCCTGCATCTTGGGGCGGATTTTTTTGCGAGCGTGCAATTGCTTTGGCCCGAAAGGGTTGCACGGGGCGCCTCGCCGACGCCTCTCACCGCAGGCGCGCAGACCCGATGGGGACACTTTGCCCGATGGAATTTGCTGACGTCGGAGCGTGTTTTACAGGGTCCGCATTACCGCCGCATCACGCGCCGACAGGTCCGGATAGTTGCTGTCGGACCCGACGTCGGGGCGCCGCTTCCAGCTCCGATTGCACCGCTGGTACTTCTCGCGCGAGTCGAGAACATCGACCTGCACCACCTCGCCTTCGGGCAATTCGTCCACGTGCTCGATATGCGCATAACCCACTCCCAGCAGGTCTTCGAGTTCGGACAGGTGCGATTCGATCAGGGCGGTGGCCTGGTCATTGTCGGCCGCGATCTTGAAGATTACTTCCGCATCCAGCGGATTCTTCACGCCGGCGTTTCGCAATGCTTCGAGTTTTAGGAGGCCTGACTGCCTGAGTTCCATCAGCTTTTCCCATATCCACGCCGGGCCCGGTTGCAGCGTCCAGGACCACCCAGCCGCCTCGTCGGTCGTAACCGGTGCGATGGCCTCGGCGACGTCCAGTGTTGCGATGTCGCATTCGGGCAGCAGCGCCAGGTGTACGGATTCCGGCTCGTCGGCGCTTCGGTTTGGGATGTGGTCCCAAACTTCCTGGCAGGTGTGGGGCATGATCGGAGCCAGCAGCTTCACCAGCGTCATCAGCATCCGGTGGATCGTAGTCTGGCTCGATCTCCGCCGGGGCGAGTCCGTCGCGTCGCAATAGAGGCGATCCTTCACCGCCGATAAGTATATGTTCGACGCCTGGACCGTGCAGAACTCGTAGACCAGCCGCGCAGCGCGATGGAACTCGTATCGATCGAGCATTTCGCGTACGTCGCGCACGAGCACGTCGAGTTGCAGTTTCATCCAGAGGTCCACCGAGTGGTCCGCCGGTTCGGTCGAGTCGGTCGCCGGGTCGAAGTCTCCGCACGCCGCCAGAGCGAATCTAAGCGTGTTGCGGATCTTGCGGTACGCATCTTCCGACTGTGCGATGAGATCTTCGCTGCAGCGGACGTCGTCCTGGTAGTTCTGGCTGGCGATCCAGAGGCGCAGGATGTCGGCTCCGCGTTTGTCGAGCTGCTCCATCACGTCGATTACGTTTCCGATCGACTTGCTCATCTTCTTCCCGTCTTCGTCGACGACGAAACCGTGTGTGAGAACCGTTCGGAAGGGCGGGCATTGTTGTGCGCCCAGCGCCGGGAGGAGCGAGAGCTGGAACCATCCGCGATGCTGGTCGGAGCCTTCAAGGTACATGTCAACGGGGATGTCGTCGACCAGGCCGCGACCTTTGGCGACGGCGAACCAACTCGAACCGGACTCGAACCAGACGTCGAAGATATCGCTTCCGGCGGTCAGGTCCGAGACGGGGAACTGGTCGGCGTTTTCCAGGTTCTCGTCTGCCGACGGATCGTAATCGCCCAGTAGTTCGCCCGGACTGAGCGCGAACCACGAGTCAGATCCTTTCTCTGCAAACGTTTTGGCGACCGCCCGTATGCTGGCGGGGGTGACCAGCGGGGCTCCGGCGGCGTTGAAGAATACGGGGATCGGCAGGCCCCAACTTCTCTGGCGCGAGATGCACCAGTCGGGTCGGCTGTCGATCATACCGGCGATTCGGTTCTGGCCCCAGGCGGGGATGAAATCCACCCCGCCGTCCTCGGCGTGGGTTGAGCAGGCTTCGGCGGCCATTTCGCGAAGCGTGCGTGCCGAGCCGGACAGGGGTTTGTCCACTCCGATGAACCATTGCTCGGTGGCGCGGAAGATCGTAGGAGTCTTCGAACGCCAGTCGTGCGGGTACGAGTGAGTTATCGTCTGACAGGCCAGGAGCAGGGCCTTTTCCTTCAGGTGGTCGATGACCATTTCGTTTGCGTCCCAGACCACCACTCCCTGGAGCCAGTCCGGCGCGGTGTCGTCAAACGTTCCGTCGGCCTGCACGGGGCAGTAGATATCCAGTTTGTTGCTCAGACCGGTGTGATAGTCCTCCAGTCCGTGGCCTGGGGCGGTGTGTACGATTCCCGTTCCATCTTCGAGCGTTACGTAATCGGCCGCCACCAGCGGACACGTGACGCCTTCAGACAGCGGATGCGCGTATGTGATCGGTTCGGAGGCGTCCAGAAGCTCTTGTCCGGCTACGCGCGCCAACACTTCGTGCGACTTTAACCAGCCCGGTCGAGTCGCCGAGATCGCTTCCAACATCGCTTCAAGCCTCGCATCAGCCAAGACCAGCGTGAATGCTCCGTCTTCGGTGTCGACGTGCACGCAGGCGTATTCGAATCTCGGGCTTATCGCGGCCGCTTTGTTGGCCGGGAGCGTCCAGGGCGTCGTAGTCCAGATCGCCAGGGCGACCCTGTCGCCTTCCTTGTGCGGGATTGCCTCGGTTCCGCTAACCAGTTCCATCGCTACGAAGATGCTGGAGTCTTCGCGGTCGTGATACTCCAGTTCCGCATCAGCCAGGGCGGTCTGGTTTGCGATCGACCAGTGAACGGGCTTGAGCTGGCGGAAGACCAGGCCTTCTTCAACCAGTCGCGCGAATACTTCCAGACCGGCCGCTTCGTACGCGGGGTTCATCGTCAGGTAAGGTTCCTCAAACTGGCCCATCACGCCAAGTCGTTTGAACTGCGTTCTCTGCAGGTTTACGAACTTCTCGGCGTATTCTGCGCAGATTCTGCGGATGACCGTGGCGTCCAGCTCCTTTGCCTTCTCGCCGAGCTTTTCCATGACTTTCGCTTCGATGGGCAGCCCGTGACAGTCCCATCCGGGCAGGTACGGTGCGTCCATGCCGCACATGGTTTTTACGCGCACGACCATGTCCTTGAGCACTTTGTTCAGTGCGGTGCCCATGTGGATGTTTCCGTTGGCGTAGGGCGGTCCGTCGTGGAGGATGAAGCCGGGCGAACCGGCGCGGGCTTCCCTGATCTTCTCGTAGAGCCCTTCGTCGGCCCATTTGGCCTGCAATTCAGGCTCTTTCTTAACCAGCCCGGCCCGCATGTCGAAATCGGTCTTGGGCAGGTTCAACGTTTTTTTGTAAGTCTTCTTGTCGTCACTCATTTTCTTTGATCCGTGGTGGTCAGTGTTTTCTTAAACAACGCAAGCCCTGAAGCTAAACAAGCCTCAAGGCCGCGAGATGCAGAATGTATCTGCTCATTCGCCCTAAGGCATACAGTGGATAATGCGTATGCCAATTATGCCTGCGCGGACACAGCCCACCATCGGCGCCTGGCGCCTTGATAAGCTATTCAGGTTGTCCTGAGTCGTCCGCATACATTACCTCGTTCCGCACGCCTGTAAGTTGTGTAGACACGAAGTATATCGGCTATTGGCGGCAAGTCAATCGCAGATTTTACTTGATCGGTTCGTCCTGGTGCGGCGTAATGCTGGTCTTGCCCGCGCCCCGGGCGCCTCGATCGCTGTTGACCTGACCGATATGGGAGCTGACATGAACAGAATTGCAGCCGCCGGAATCCTCGCTGTTACGCTTATCGCGTCCGCCGCACCGGGCCAGGACGCCGCGAAAGAGCCGACCGCAACGTTTACCGAACGCTACCGACCGCAGTTTCATTACACCATGGTCAAGGGCTGGATAAACGATCCGATCGGCCTGGTGTACTACAAGGGCGAGTACCATATCTTCAACGATCACAATCCGTTTTCGACGAAGTTCCCGGGCGGTAAGACCAATGGCGAACAGTCTCACTGGTCTCATGCGGTCAGCACCGATCTGGTGCATTGGAAGCATCTGCCCATCGCGGTGGTCCCCGACAAGCTGGGCGCCTGCTGGTCCGGTTCGGGTGTGGTCGACTGGAAGAACTCCGCCGGCTTCCAGACTGGCGATGAGAAGACAATCGTACTGGCGTACACATCGGCGGGCGCGGTGTTCGGCCAGTCCCTGGCGTATAGCAACGATCGCGGTCGGACATGGAAGAAATACAAGGGCAATCCGATAATCAAGCAGATCGCTCCCTCAAACCGCGACCCGAAAGTGTTCTGGCACGCCCCGACGAAGAAGTGGGTGCAAGTGCTTTACGTGAAGCGGGGTTTTGCGCACTTTTTCACTTCCGACGA
The DNA here is from genome assembly GCA_030745875.1 of Phycisphaerae bacterium. Lineage (GTDB taxonomy): Bacteria > Planctomycetota > Phycisphaerae > SM23-33 > SM23-33 > BS750m-G57. The sequence continues at coordinate 38,249 of JASLNT010000122.1, read as the reverse complement.
CCTGAAGATCTGGAGCAAACCGGTGGCGGTCAAGCTGGCCGGTTTTCACGAATGCCCGGATCTGTTCAAGATGGCGGTGGATGATGACAAGAAGAATATGAAGTGGGTCATATACGACGCCCGGTTCTCGTACTGGATCGGCAGTTTTGACGGAAAGGCCTTCAAACCCGAAATCGGGCCGTTGCGAGGCGATCTGGGCAGGAACTTCTACGCCTCGCAAACATGGAACGACGCCCCGGGCCGCCGCACCCAGATCGGATGGATGAGCCGAGGGCGATATCCGAAAATGCCCTTCAATCAGCAGATGAGTTTTCCCTGCGAACTTACCCTGCGGAAGCTGCCCGCGGGCTTGCGTCTGTGCAGGTATCCGGTAAAGCAGATCGAGAGCCTTTACGCCGAGAAGTTCCAGCTGGCCGACACGGTTCTCAAACCGGGCGGAGCCAATCCGCTTGCGAAGATATCCGGCGACCTGTTCGATATCGAGATGGAGATCGTCCCTGCAAAGGCGGGCGAGTTTGGTCTGCGTTTGCATTCGACGGCTGTTACGCATATCAACGGTCGGGTCAACTGCCTGAAGGCGGGGGGCGCAGTCCGCCTGATCGATGGGAAACTCAAGTTGCGGATACTCGTCGACCGCACATCCATTGAAGTGTTCGCCAACGATGGCGAGCTCTCAATGAGCAGCTGCTTCCTGCCGGACAAGCAGGAAACGCCCCTGGAGCTTTACGCAAAGAGTGGTGATGTTGCGATAAAGTCGCTGAAAGTCCGCAAGCTGAAATCCGCGTGGAGGAAGGCGGATTAGTCGTTTTGCTCCGGTCTGCGGCGGAGCAGGTCGATTTTTCGCCATGCGCCTGATTCAAACCGCCACGCCATCACAGCGCCCATAACTATCACGTAAGCGCTGGCTGCGATCCACGGGCCGAGCGACTCCAGTTGCGGGATCAGCATCACTATCGCAAAACCGCCGCCCACTATTATGCACCAGCTCAGTCCAAGCGTGACGAACATCGGCCAGCGCGTATCGCCGCTGCCGCGAAGGGCTCCGATGTAAACGATGCCCACCGCGTCGGACAACTGGAAGACGGCCGCACATATCATGATCTGGACGCCGATGCGAACGATCTCGTGCGGTGAGGCGGTTTGCGCGGTCCGGGCGATCATGTCGCTCTTGGCGAAGAGCCACGCCATCTGATACCTGAACGCCCAGAACGCAACTCCGCACATCCCCATCCACACCATCGCGACGATAACGCCCTGATGGGCCCGCTTGCGGGCGATGTCGGGCTGCCTGAGCCCGATGTACCTTCCGACCAGTGCGGTTGTCGCGATGCCTATCCCGACCGCGGGCATGAACGCCAGGCCGATATATCGCATCGCGATTGTAGTGGCCGCTCGGTGGGCTCCCCCAAACTTCCCGGCCAGAACCGCTACGCACACGCTCCAGGTCAGCATGTCGTTGCACAGTTGCACCCCGGCGGGCCAACCGACGCCGAGTATCTCTTTGCAGTGGCGCCAGCGCGTGGCTTTGACCAGTCGCGTTCCAAACTTGTCGTGAAAACGATGGGACAGGAATATCGGAAGCAGGATGAGGAACTGGACCACCCATGCGATAACCGATCCGATTGCGGCGCCCTCGAGCCCCATCCTTGGTGCGCCGAACTTGCCGAATATCAGCACGTAGTTGATTCCGATATTCAGCGCGTTGGCGACCACTGAGGCAAACAGCACTATCCGCGGGCGATGGATGCCGAAGAAGAATTGCTCGAGCACTCGTGTCGGCAGGGTGACAAGCACCGCCACGATCATGTACTTGAAGTACATCGATTCGAGCGCGTGTTCCTTGTGGCCGATCAGGCCGAACATCGTGTCGGAGAAGAACCAGAGCGTGGAAATGAGCAGCGCCGTTCCGAATGCAACAGCCAGCCCCGCCCAGGCGTATTGCCCGGCCCGCTTGTACCGTCCGGCTCCCACGTTCTGGCTGACGTACGTATTGATCACCGTCAGCAGACCGAGGATCAACGCCTCTGGAACGAAAGCCGACATCCCCCCCAGGAACTGCGCGCTGAACGGAGCCGGGCCGACTTTCGAGACCATCAGCCCGTCGACGAACTTGATAATCGTCGTACCGAGCATAGCTACGCTCGCCGGCCAGGCCATGCGCAACACTTCGATAAATCCGGAGCGCGATGTATGTGAATGCAGTGAGTCCATGAATCCGTCTGGATGTCCTTTTGTCAGGCGGGGGGCTCAGGTAACGGTAACGTACCTGGCGCCGATCTTGTCGCCGGTCTGCTTGACCCATGTCTGCAGAAGCTTGCGGTGTTTTTCCAGAACGGTCTTGAAGGCCGGGTCGCCTGCGAGATTCTTCATTTCGCCCGGATCGTTCTTCAGGTCGATCAACTGCTCGCGATTGGCGCCCGAGTCGTAGATGCAGTACTTGTATCGATCGGTTCGCAGCATCCGACCGTTCTGACTTTCCACGACAACGCTATCACGCCAATCGGAGACCTTTTTGCCTTCAGCCAACGGGCGGATCGACGCCCCGGATAATCCCTTCGGAGCCTCGACGCCCGCGTAATCGCACAGGGTGCAGATCAGGTCGAGACCGTTGGAGATCAGGTGCGTGTCGTTGACCGCGCCCTTGGGAATGCGGTTTTTGTGGCTCATGATGAATGGGATGCGGGCGGCCTCTTCGTATAGGATCGACTTGTGTTCGAGCTTATGCGCCGAGTCCATATCACCGTGATCGCTTGTGAATATTACGATCGTATCGTCCTCCAGTCCGGCGTCTTTCAGCGATTTGAGCACCACGCCGATATGTTCGTCGACCATTTCGGTCAGCCTGCAATACGTCCAGCGGTGGAGACGCCATTTGGTTTCGGTCCACTTGTCGCGTGCGTAATTTCTGAACTGTCGCACATTCGTGTACCTGGTTGTTATGGCTTCCGGCTCGTTTTCGGGCACGTTGTGGTTCACCGGCAGGGGGGGGCAGTGCTTGTCGACGAACGCTTTGACGTCGCCTGACGTCCGCGGTTTCTTCAGGAGGCCTTCGCATATTCTCGAGTCGAGATTGCCTATCGGAGCCCTGCCCTTTGATCGGTTGTAGTCGTTGATCGCCATGTAGCAAATATCGTGTGGGTTCATGAACGATGCGAACATGAAGAACGGTTTCTTGTGCGGGCCCTTGATGAACTCGGCGCACGCCTTGGCTAGACCTCCCCGCTGGTCTCGCGTCAGGTTTCGATATCCCAGGTTAGCGAGCCTGTTGAACTGTTTTGGCATGTGCACTTTTCCGCCGTATACCGTTTCGTATCCGGCGGCTGACAGGATCGGCCCGATCGACCGGGCGACCATTGCGTCGGTGACTTTCGACTTGCCGGAGTCCCCGTTCCTGCCCATTCCGATCGCGCTGGGCATGAGCCCGGTTTGCAGGCTGAAGCGGCTTGGCACGCATACGGGGTTGGACGCATAGGCCCGCTCGAACCTCACGCCCGAGGCCGCCAGTGCGTCCAATGCGGGGGTCCTGAGCTGTTTGTTGCCCGTGCAGCTCATCATGCTCGCATGTTGCTGGTCGGTCATGATAAACAGGATATTGGGCTTGCCCTTGCCCTTACCGGTCGGGCTTTTGGCGCCGGAAGTCTTGATTCCCATCGCCAGCCCGGCTGCCGTTGCAGCGGTAATGCCCGTGAATTCTCGTCTCTTCATCTTCTTCTCCTGGAATACAACCGAGCATTCACATCGAACGGTCGAACACATAGAGTACCCTCCGGTCGGGCGATTGGGAATGATTAGTTGTAAGGACCGGTTGCTTTACCTCGCCGGGGGGCTTTGGTATTCTCTTGGTCGTGGCGGTTGCGGGAACTGTTCGGTGCGACAAGCATATTCACGAAAGGATCGGAAAATGAATGTCGTAAGAATCTCGAACGTTGTGCCGGCGGGGCTGTTCTGTGCGGTTCTGCTTTCGGCGACGGCGGGCTGTGAGGCTCCCAAGCCAATCGGATACCGGAACACGCCTCTGATCCCCGGTACGAAGTGGAAGAACAAGAACTGGAAACTCGAAGACGGCGCCATGAGCCCGACTAAAGGCGGGCAGAGCACTGTCGATTCGTACAACAATCCCACCTATCCCGACGGGCAGGCCGGAGCCATCTACGGCCAGTTCCCGCCTATGGTCAACGCCTGTCGACCTCCAGGCCAGTGGCAGACGTACGACATCACCTTCGTCGCGCCGAGATTCGTCGACGGAGCATTGGCGTCACCGGCGACGGTTACTGTCATCCACAACGGAATGACGATTCACGACAACGTAAGCATACTCGGCCCGACGGCCCACAAACGCGTCGGGAAATACCGCCCACACGGACTGAAGGGCTCGATCAACCTGCAGCACCACGGAGACCCCGTGCGATTCCGGAACATCTGGATCAAACCGATTGGGAAGTAAGCTATCGGTCGATAATCCATTGCGATAATGGGTTAATGCAACCCGGGACCCGGTGTCTTTCTTGGGCTGACGGTCATGAGAACTGTTCTTGCGAAACAAGGAGCCGCATTATGAAAAACGCTTTGACAATCACAATTCTGTGCGTTCTGGCCGTATCCGCCGCTCGGGCCGCCGACGGGCCCAAGCTGGTCGGTGAACGGGAGATAATGAAGCTTGACGACACCATCGCTTACAGGGAGAACGGGGGCGTCTCCTCAATGCGATTGAGTCCCGACGGACGGAGGGTGCTGTATCTTCGCAAGAAGACGTACAAGACCGCCGGTCCCGATGGGAAACAGCGGGACCGGCGGGGTTATAAGCTTGTCCTGCGTGACTTGAAGACGGGCAAGGACACGCCCGTACCGGTCCCGGCGCTGTTCGACGACGACTATGCTGCGGCGTGGTTGTCGATGACAGTGTTTGACCCGGCGGGAAAAACGCTTGTTGTTCCCGCCAGCCAGGACGGTAACAAAAATGGCCTGATGGACAAGACCGAGCGGTGCAAAGTGGGGTTGTACGATATCGCCTCGGGCAAGCTCACGACCCTGGAGATAGAAGGCAACGTAACATTCCCGACTTATGCCTCGGGCGGCAAGAGCCTGGTTGTTTTGGCGATGGAAGGGGCTGGAAACCCGACGCATGTCAAGGTCTGCGTCACTCCGAGCGATAAGATCAAGTTCCGTACGCTCAATAATCCGGGTTTGCCCCGGAGCGTATCGCCGACGTCGGATCTTATGGTGATGCTGCTCATAACCGAAGGCGAGCGTCCCCGTCCGGGCAGGTGCGTCCTGTACAATCTCAAGAGCGACAGTATCGTATCGGAACTGGCCGACCAGGAACAGAGTCGGAGAATGACGGAGAATAATCCGCAGTGGACCTCCGACGGGCGATATATCTACCACATTGTGGTCAAGAATGAACAGCGAGACGGGCGAACTCACAGGGAGACCCTGACGCGAATATGGGACCCTCAAACCAAACAGGAAGCGGGAATCCTCTCCGACGTAGCGCCGATCGGCCCCGGTCCGGGCAAAGGCGCGATGGTGCTGGCAAGACCGCGAGTGATGTCCAAGTCCAAGGAGGATCCTCGGATATTCCTGCACATCCAGGGCGACAAAGCAGTTGATCAGAAGTTGCACCCGCTTGGCGATGCGTCCATACGTCCGATAAGCACGCAGGGCAAATGGTTGCTGTTCATCCGAAAAGACGCCAACGGCGCCGAGAAAGCCTGCCTGGCGGAAATTGCACTGCCGAAAAAGTAATCGCTTCGCGCCCTATGCGTATGAAATCCCGTCGTCGAGATAGTCTGCTCGAGCCCAGGGCAGCGCGTGCGGACCTGCAAGCGGGGCGCAGGCGGTTTCCAGCCTCTTCTTGGCGGCGGGGGACATCTTCCTGCTCTGGATGATCTCCTTGACGAGCTTTACGTTTTCTTCAAGCACCTTCATCCCGTAGTGTCCGACTACGGCTGAGGCTACGCCTTTCTGGTCCAGAACGTACTGCAGCAGTTTCTTCGGCGTGGCGCCCTTTTGTCCGATCAGTCCGCGAACGGTCTTCATTGCTATCACGCCCACGTTATTCTTTACCGCAGGCTTGAGCGTCAGCTTGGCGAATCCGGCGTAGCGTGTGGCGTTCATGGCGACCAGCGCGATGTCCGGATTGAGCTGTTCTATGAAGTTCCTGGACGCTGCGGCGCTTCGCATGCTGGAAAATCCGATGAACCTTGCGGTCCCTTCGCTTTTCAACTTCTGCATCCTCTTCCACGCGCCCTTGGCGAAGGCCTTGAGATCGTCCTCCTTACCGAGATTGTGCAGCAGCAGGGCGTCTACATAATCGACCTTCAGGCGTTTGAGGCTGCCCTCGAAGGATTTCATCATCCCATCTTCGTCGCGCGGGTCGAACTTGGTTACGATGTATATCTTTTTGCGGTATTTGGGCAGTATCTCTCCGAAGCGTTCCTCGGTCTTGTAATTCTGGTGCGTGTCGAAGTAGTTGATGCCCAGATCGACGGCGCGCTGGAGCAGCGGCTCCCAGGCGCCGTCTTTGTTCTTAAGGAATTGGCTGCCCCCTCCGAACGACAGTACAGACACTTTCATACCCGTCTTGCCAAGCACGCGTTTCGGTATGGCGTCGGCCGGTTTGATCGTCGGGCTCTTCCCGCTTTTTTTCGCGCCGAGTATTGGCGAGGCCGCCGAGGCCAGCACTGTAGCCGACGAGGCGGCTGCGGCGGTCTTGAGGAATTCACGTCGCGTTCGTTCGTTGGAGTTTGGGGTCATGTGTGTGTGCTCCGTTTTTAAGGCGCGTACCGGACTTTAACATCGCTTAGAACCGGTCCGGCGTCTTTGTGCTTTCCGGGATTGTAGGTGATATCGGCGGTCGTCTCGGTCGAGCCCCGGCCAATATTAATCGTGCCTGCGGCGAGTATTGTGTGCAGAGGCGCCACCGACGTCTGGACGTAGCAGCGGTACGTTCCCACCGAGAGTTTCAAGTCGCGACATTTGACGCTCACCGTGTGGGCTCCTGTCTCGGGGGTAGCCCTGGTCACCGCATCGATAACCTGTTTGGAGTGATTTTCCGGCCAGCCTGACGCGACCTGCCACTTGGGGCATATCTTTTTGACTTTCGTTCCGTCCGGGAGCTTCACCGTCTCCTCCCAGCCTTCCGAAGACGTCCAGTCGCTCACCATCAGCGATTGAATATACTCGCCCCGACTGTTTTCCAACCACACCACGGTCTGCGGGATCGACAGCGGTTCGTCGTCGGGGAAATGCGACGGATCGTTAATGCGGAACGAGATTTCGATTGTCCCGTCGGCCGGTCTGGATTGGTACAACATGTACCCGATAGCGCAGCCAACGCATATCGCGATCAACACAGCGGCGATCAGTACTTTCTTCAGGGGTCCGGGGGATGTTCTGTTCTCGTCACTCATTTTTTGGGGGTCTTCCTCTGACTTTCGACCATGATAGCGTTTTGCATCATATCCCCGCAAGATCAAAGCTCTTGCCCAACGCGCCGCATGGGATACAATTATCGCAAGCGCCCTGTCGTCTCGAAGTGCTTCGGGGCAGGTGATCGAGGAAATGTCGGATGAGGAGTCTTGCTATGAACTTTACGAGCACCCGTGTTTCGGAGCCCGAGGCTGGGGGACAGGGCAAGGCGACCAGACGTGATCTGCTCCGAGGCGCCGTAGCGTCGCTGGTCCTGCCGCAGATCGTGCCCGCGGGCGTGCTCGGCGGGCCGGGCAAGACCGCCCCCAGTGACCGTATCGCCATCGGGGGGATCGGTACGGGCGGTCGCGGGACGATGCTGCTTCGCTCGTTCCTGCAACTCAAGGAGGCCCGGATCGCCGCGGTCTGCGACGTATTCAGCGACCGCCGGGCCCGCGCAGCCAAGCTTGCCGGAAAAGGCTGCTTCCAGACCAGCGACTTCCGCAAGATTCTCACCCGCGACGACGTAGACGCCGTCGTTATCGCCCCGCAGGACCATTGGCACGCCCTGATAGCTGTCGCGGCGGCCAAGGCGGGCAAGGCGATTTACTGCGAGAAACCTCTGGGCGTGTCGGTGGCCGAGAGCCAGGCCATCCGCAACGCCGTCGCCCGTTACCGCTGCGTGTTCCAGACGGGCACGCAGCAGCGATCGACCCGTAACTTCCGGTTCGCGTGCGAACTGGCGCGGAGCGGGTATCTGGGCAAAGTGCATACGGTGGTCGTCGGGGCCCCGGGCCCGTCGTACAAGCCGAAGTACCGCGGGCCGGCCGGACCGCAGCCCGTGCCCGCCGGTCTGGACTACGACATGTTCCTCGGCCCGGCGGTTAAGAAGCCCTATAACCCCGGGCGTCACGCCTGGCCGGACTGGTACCTCATCTGGGACTACTGCGCCGGTTTCATCGTAAACTGGGGCGTCCATCATCTGGACATCGCCTGTTGGGGCTGCCCGGATATTGCGACTAAACCCTTCGAACTGACCTGCAAGGGCGGGTATCGCAGCAAGGGACTCACCGACAACCTAAACGACTGGCGGGGGCAGTACGTTTATCCCGGCGGGCTGAAGATGACCTTTTCCGATTCGGGCCGTCCCAACGCCCAGGGGTGCAAGTTCGTCGGCGACAAAGGCTGGGTGCACGTTAACCGCAGGGGCATCCGGGCCGAACCGGCGGGGCTGCTGAAAGTCGTCCTGCGGCCCGAGGATGTTCACCTGCACAAGAGCAACCACCACCAGGGCGACTTCCTGAAGGCGGTGCGGACGGGCGGCAAGGTCGCCTCGCCCGTGGAGGCCGGACACGCCGCCTCTCGCCTGGGCCTGCTGGGTGAGATCGCCTGTCGCCTGAAACGCAAGCTCACCTGGGATCCCAAAACCGAGACGTTCACCGGCGACAAGCAGGCCAACGGGCTGCTCTCTCGTCCCATACGCCCGCCGTGGACACTGTGAGGCCCACCATGGACAACACGCGAATCCTGATCGTATCGTGCCTTCTTGTCTGCGGTATGACCGCCTGGCCGGCCTGCGGAGGACAGTTGCATGTCGGAGCCGCCAGCGCAGACATCACGCCGTCTGAACCGGTGGCTGTGTCGGGACAGTTCGGCTTGCGAATTGCTCGAAAGATCGAGTCGCCCGTCACCGCCAATGTCATCGCTCTGGAATCCCGACAGGGCGATCGGTCGATAGATATCGCCATCATGGTCTCATGCGATGTTGTCTACATTCCTGACAAGATACTGAGCCTGGTCCGACAAACCGTCCGCCGCAGCCTGCCGAAGTTCGACACCAGCAAGATATTCCTGAACGGTACGCACACGCACACCGGTCCGGTGCTGCTGGTCGACAAGTACAAGATCCCCGCAAAGGGCGTGATCTCGGTGGAGAAGTACCGGGAGATATTCGTTGCTCGCGTTTCCAAGGCGATAGTCGACGCCTGGGGAGCCCGCAAGCCCGGACGGGTCAGTTGGGGGCAGGAGCAGGCCGCCGTAGCCTGCAATCGTCGCGCTGTTTATGCCGATGGATCGGCCCGGATGTACGGACGAACCAATACTCGCGCGTTTCGCAGTCTGGAAGGCTACGAGGATCAGGACGTTAATACGCTGTTCTTCTGGGATGCGGATGGGGAGATGATCGCGCTGGTCGTGAACGTATCATGCCCCTCGCAGGAAGTCGAGTCGCGCAGCACCGTAAACGCGGACTTCTGGCATCCGGTGCGACAGGCCCTGCGGAAACGATACGGTAAGAAGGTGTGCGTGCTTGGCTGGACGGGGGCGTCGGGAGATCAATCCCCGCACCTGATGTATCGCAAAGCCGCCGCCGAACGCATGCGCAAGCTGCGCGGGCTGACCCGCCTGGAGGAAATCGCCCGGCGGATCGTGCGGGCTGTGGAGGATACGCACAAGGTCGTGAAGAACGATCAACACGCTGAGGCCCCGCTGATTCACAAGGTTGAGACAATCCACCTGCCCATGCGATTGGTTAAGCCCGCCGAATACGCCGAAGCCAAAACCGCCGTCGACCGGGCCAAGGCTCAGATCGCCAAAGACCCCAAAACCGCCTCCCGCGAATATCGACGGATGAAATGGTACGAAGTGACCGTAAAGCGATATGAACGGCAGAAGACCGATCATAGTCCGACCCTTGAGACCGAATTGCATGTGCTGCGGGTCGGCGATGCTGTGGTCTGCACCAACGCATTCGAACTGTTCACTGACTACGGTATCCGCATCAAGGCTCGCAGCAAGGCGGTCCAGACTTTTGTCGTGCAGCTTGTCGGTCCGGGTACGTACATCCCCACCGCCAAAGCCGTTCGCGGCGGGCACTACAGCGCCATCGTCCACAGCAGCCTCGTGGGACCCGAAGGCGGACAGATGCTCGTCGACCGCACCGTCAAACTGATCGATTCGTTGTGGGCTAAACCGAAGTGATCCCGGCCGACTTCAGTATGTAGTCGGCGGCTTGGGTTATTCCGTCTGTGACTACGGTGTCGGGCGCCAGTTCTGGAAAATGCTTGACTCCGTGCCCCGTCATTACGTACACGCCTTTTCCGCCCGCGTTGAGGCCCAACTGCACGTCGTGGGGATGATCGCCTACGGCGAACGACTGCCGCAAGTTTATATCGTGTCTTTCGGCTGCCTTGTCAGCGAAATACGTATTGGGCTTTATGCACTGACAACCCTCGGATCGCTTGTGCGGACAGACGTACACGTCGGTTATTCGAACCCCTTCCTCCGCCAGCCTCGCAACGACAAAATCATTGACGGCGTCGACCTGTTCCCTGCTGACCAGGCCGTCGGCGATGCACCGCTGGTTCGTTACGAGAATCAGCAGAAAGTGCTCGCCGAGACGCCTCAGCGCCTCGAAGCTATCGGGATAGAATTCAACCCCGGCCGGATCGCCCAGATTACCGACATCCTCGATAATCGTACCGTCACGGTCCAGAAACACCGCCTTGTTCATTCGAGATCGCCTCTTAACCGCTGAACTTTTCCCGCAGCGTCTGGTAGCCGAAGTGGGCCATCAGGTGGTCCAGAAGCACCAGGGCGGTGTAGTTCTCCGCTACCGGCCAGATCCTTGCGACGATCGTCGGGTCGCGGCGGGTGATGGCGGCCAGATCCTTGGTCTCCAGCGTGTATTTGTCGATGGTGGTTTGCGGCTTGTCGATTGTCGGGGTGGGTTTCACCGCCAGGCGGACGACGATCGGCTGGCCGGTGGACAACCCTCCGGTGATGCCGCCTGCGCAGTTGCTGTCGAACACGACCTTTCCGTTTTCGGATCGCATGGCGTCGTTGGACTCGATGCCCGTCATGTCCTTTACGGCGAAGCCGGCTCCGACTTCAACGCCCTTGACCGCGCCGATTCCAAGCATGCGTCCCAGTTCGGCGTCGAGTTTGTCGAATACGGGTTCGCCCAGGCCGGCGGGCAGGCCCGTTGCGACCACTTCAACCACTCCGCCGCACGAGTCGCCGGTGGCTGAGATCTTGTTGCACGCGTCGACCATTTCGCCAGCGGCGTCGATGTCGGGGCAGTTGACGATATAGTGCACGCCGTACTTCTCGCGAATCTCCGCGGGGTCCATCTTCGGCGTCTTGGCGCGGATCGGCTCGATTTCCTTCTCGATCTCCGCCAGCACCGCGGTCTTCTCCAGGAAACGCATCTCCGGCGTGATTCGTCCTTTTACGTACACTTCCTGGTAGAACGCATCATAGTCCCATCGCATCTGCTTGTAGTCGTCGGTGTACTTCAGCGCCGCGGCCGGGTCCGGGGCGTCGCAACGCACGCCCGCGATCTCGCGAACATAGCTGAACACGTCTATCCCGCAGGCCTTGAGAATCTTCTTGGCTACGTATCCGGCGCCTACGATCGTCGAGGTGTATCTTCCGCTGAAGATGCCCGCTCCGATGGCGTCATCATCGGGACCGTACTTCATGAACGACGCGTATGAAGCGTGACCCGGACGCGGGGTGCGGTTGGTGTCCTGGTACTGCTTGATGTGAATGAAGTGACGATCCAGGTTCGGGATCAATATCGAAAGGGGAGTTCCGTTCGTATGATTCCAGTTGCCTGCGCCCTCGATAGTGTCAGCCGCATTCAGACCTGTGTAGATCACGGGAAGATCGGGCTCTTTTCGAGGCGACGAGAGTTCGTCGGCTCCGGGTTTCCTGAGCAGCAGGTCGCCGTATACTTCCTGTTCGGTCAGCAGCATTCCCGACGGTACGCCTTCTATAACCGCTGTCAGGCCGTCCTGGTACGATCCGCCGGCCACTGTAACCTGAAAATTTCTTCCTAAATGACATCCAAGCATATTTCTTGCTCCGTGCGTAAGTTTCTGAACTATTGGATTATCGTGTCGCAATTCTGTTGCGAGTCCGGAGATTATAGCAAAAACGATCCTTCGGGCAAGCAAAAGTAGTCCAATAACCGTATCATGTGTCAACACGGGAGAATTTGATCCCGGATCTTTCGGAGAGACAGATGAACCGCTGCGACTATTCCAGACGCGATATCCTGAAAATCTGCAGTCTCACTGCCGCCGCATCCGCCGTTGCCCCCGCGGTTTGCAGTCGGGCCGCGGAAGTCAGGAAGACCGCTGAGTTGAAAGAGCCCCTCTTTCGTTTTGCAGTCGCTTCGGACATCCATTTCGGGCAGGCAAAAACCCCGTTCGCCAAGACAACCGAGAATCTGATCCTCTGGTTGAACGATGAGAAGAAGAAAAAGGGGCTTGATGCGATCTTCCTGAACGGAGACCTGGTCCACGATTCAGCCGCCGACTACGATACCCTCAAGAGCAAGTATCTGAGCAGACTCAAGACCCCGTACTACACGACCAAGGGCAATCACGACTTCATCGACGAAAAGGCCTCCTCGTCCGCACAGGCGTGGAAGAAGATCTGGGGGTACGAGACCAATCACGTTGTCAAGATCGGCAAGCTGGCGTTCATACTGGCCGACACCAGTGCGCCCAGACACGGTAGTCCGTATCTGGCGGCGGATATCGACTGGCTCAAAAAGCAGATCGACGCCCTGGACCGGGCCGAGGCGATCTTCGTGTTCATGCATATCGCCCAGAGGAAGCGCGGCGTTCAGGGCTGGCCGAAGTGGGGGCTCAAGGACAAGAAGCAGATTATCGCCGGCGAGAAGGTTATGGCGTTCCTCGAATTGCAGAAGAAAGTCCGGGCGATCTTCCACGGACACGACCACAACTCAACAAGCCGCCTGGTCTCCGGGGGCAAACCGTACTTCTTCGATTCCCATATAGGCGGATCGTTTGGCAATCGCAAAGGCTATCGCATAGTGGAAATCCACGCCGGTGACAAGATGCGGACATACCAGGTGGAAGGCGAAAACGGAAAGGTGATGAACACCCACGCGCTGTAGGGAATCGAAAAGCTATGAATGAATGCAAGCAGAGCAGGCGGAGTTTTCTTTGGACGGTCGGACTTGGGGCGACCGGCTGCTTGGCGGCGGGGGCGATGACGGGCAAGAGGGTCCGGGCGAGCCGGCCTAACGTTATATTCATTATCACTGACGATCAGAAGCGCACGGAATTCAATGCGACCCCGGAGGGCAGGGGGCGGAACCTCTCGCCGAATCTCGACAGCATGGTCGCCGGCGGCACGTGGTTCACGCAGATGTACGCAGCCTCGTCCGTATGCACGCCGACGCGCTACAACTGCATGACCGGCGCATACGCCAGCCGCTGCGCCTCGTCGAACTTCGCCCGGGCCGCGAAGAAAAACCTCGGTCAGACCTCCGTTCAGTGGAACACCTTTATCGACTTCGACACGCCCCACATCGGTCGGGCGCTGCAGGCCGCCGGGTACCTGACCGGTTTCGTTGGCAAGAGTCACACGCATGCGCTCCGCAAGCACACGCGAATTGCCTGGAACGCCGACCCGGCCGACCCCGAAATCGACCGCATCCTCAAGAAGAACCAGACCGACGCCTGCGAAGACCTTCGCAAACACGGATTTGACTACGCTGCAAGCATCTACCACGGAAACATCCCCACCCAGGCGTGCAAGGCCCTGAACTTCCACAATACCGACTGGATCGTAAAAGGCGCACTTGACTTCATCGAAGCCGGAGTCAAGAACTCAAAGCCCTTCTTCCTGCACATGGCGACGACTATAACCCACGGTCCGGGCGCCGCGGGGAAACGATACGCGGGCAATCCGCTGGCCACGCCGGCCGGTCTGCTCAAAGCGCCCCTGACGGTGATGCCCCCTCGCGATACGATACCCAAACGGCTCAAGAAAGCGGGAATCAACAGAAAGGCGGCTGACATCCTCTGGCTCGACGATGGGTTGGGGGCGATCCTGAAAAAGCTTAAAGCCCTCAAGATCGCCGACAACACCGTGATCATCCTGTTCAACGATCACGGTGCGGACGGCGGGGCCAAGGGTTCGCTCTACCAGGGCGGTGCGCGGAGCGAGGGCCTGATCTACGGGACAGGCAAGAAGGGACATCGCGTTTCGCAACTCGTGCAGAATATCGATTTTGCGCCCACCATTCTGGAGCTTTGCGGAGTGCCTAGATCCGACTGGCCGAAGATGGACGGCGTGAGCCTGACGCCCCTGCTAGCCGGTGGCGACAACCCGGTGCACAAATCGCTCTACTTCGAGATCGGCGACAGTCGCGCCGTGATCAAGGACGGATGGAAGTACCTTGCTGTCCGCCATACCGACCGAATCAACAAGATGTCGCTTGCCGAGCGTAAGCGGCTTCTTGACGCTGCGACGCGCAACCACGCAAAAGTGGGCAAGAAATGGAAAGTAACTGATCCTGAAGCTCCGTTCGCCCATATGGGCAATTATCCCGGCGGCAACGATGGCGACCAGAGATGTATCGCCGCCAGACCGCACTACTTCGATCCGGACCAGTTGTTCGACCTGAGCAAAGATCCAGGCGAGAAGAAGAACCTCGCCAAGATCCCCAAACACGCCGGGCGTCTTGAGGAGATGAAGAAGGAGCTAACCGCCCACCTGGCCAATTTGCCCGGCGGGTTCGGAGAGTTCAAGCTCTAGCGGTATGGTTGCTTGTCGGCGGTTGCCCGGACTTCCAGGCCGGAGAAGTTGGCGGTAATATGGCGCCGGTGCGTGTCTTGCGAAGTTTCATTTGTCTCAACAGAAGCGCCGCGAGGATAATGACCTCCACGCGTGACTGAAAGGAAAGCGTTATGACCAAAGTCGCCGCATGCCTGCTTGCGATACTCTGCCTGATGTGTCAAAGAGCCAGTGTGCTTGCCGGCGAGCTGTCGGGGCCTGTCTTCAGAGCAACCGGGACCGATCGCGGTTTGTTCATCGTGATCGCCGACAATACGGAACTCGCCAAAGAACTCGCCCAGGCTGGTCCGCTCGTTGTCTTCATCGTCGCCCCGACTGAGAAGGTTGATGCTCTTCGCGTCGAACTGGCGGCGGCGAATCTGCACGGGCGTGTGACGGTCGGTTCGGTCCGGGGCGGGCGCTTGCCGTTGATCGACAATCTGGCGGCGGTGGTGATCGATCCCGGTGGTAAGATCGACACAACAGAAGCGATGCGTGTCGTTCGACCGCTTGGTTATCTCTATGCCAAAAAGACCGCGACGCAGAAACCGTGGACCAAGGGCGCCGGCAACTGGCCTCAGTATCACTATAACGCTGCGATGACCGATCGGTCGAACGATCTTGTCGCTGGCCCGGCTGAGGGAATTCAATGGCTCGCCGGCGACAACTCCATTCAGCCCGCCAAGATGGGCGTGCGAGTCGTCGGGGCGCGCATCGTGCAGGTCGAGGAGCGGGGCGTTGTGGTTCGCGACGCTTTCAGCGGACTGCCCATCTGGAGGAGGGCGGATATCAAACCGAGCAATCGTTACACGTTCCTTGCTGATGAAAAGCGAGTCTACCTGATCCCGCGAGTCAATTCGCGGAAACCGGTCTATCCGTCGCACATGACGGCGATCGACTTGAAGACAGGCGAGCATGTCCTCGAATACGACCAGGGCGTCAAGCTCGGCTGGGCGGTCATCGGTCACAGCTTCGAAGAGAACAGGAAACTCGAAAAGACCGACCGCGATAAGGCCAAGAGGAACGCCGAACGGGCGAAAAAGTCTTACGAAGCCGTGCAGGCCCGACTGGCCGACGGAGTGCTCCTGCAGACTATTCACAACAAGATGATCGCCCTCGAAGCCTCCACGGGCAAGAAGCTGTGGGAAAAGAACCTCTTCGGCGCCGTGGAAGTGACTGACCGAAAAGGCAAGCGGAAAGCTGCAATCCAATGGCATCATCCGATGATCCTCGACGGCAGGGTGTATGCTGTGGAGGGCGAGACTGCGCCGTCATGGTCTTACACGCACTGGCCGATGGGCGCGGTGCGCGTGATCCACTGTCTCAACCTGAAAACAGGCAAGAGCCTCTGGACCTGGAACTGGCCGGAAGAGCTGGGGCGGAATCCGGCGGCGTACAACATGACGCCGGTCGGGCGGTGGTTGGGACTGACGCTTCGAGGCAATGCGTTTGCAAAAGGATCGTCGGGCGTTCTGTTCGTGAAGAAAGACGGAACGGCGTATAAGCACGCCGGGGTTTCACCTTACGGTAAAGACATCGGCGGCGGGCACTCGCATACGCGGATGATGTACGTGGGCGACAAGGTGTGGATCCACCACACCACAAAACCGCAGGGCACGATCGACCTCAGCGATCCGGGCGACAAGGTCAAGTGGGGCAACGAGTTCTCCAAACTGCCTCGTCCGGTCGGATGCACCGTCATGCGCGCCACGCCGAAGTACATATTCGGTTCGCTTACCACCTATGCGGTGGCCGACAACAAGATCCGACACACCAACGCGGCGCGTTCGGTGTGCGACGTGGGCGCGATCCCCGCTGCGGGAATGACCTTCATCACGCCTACGCAGTGTTTTTGCGCTCCGTACCTGCCGGGATTCAAAGCGTTTCACCCGCGACCCTTTGAAGGTGTTCAAAAGATCGAACGCCTCGACAAGGGTCCGGCGGCGCCGGCGACGGGGTCCGACGGTCCGGCTGACTGGCCGATGTATATGGCGAACCCGCGTCGCGGAAACTGGACGTCGGCCGTGCTTCCCAAAACGCTCAAGCAGCTTTGGACGATCAATCCGGCGCCCGAAGACGCCAAGCATCCGATCGTTCGCGAATGGCGCGACAACTGGTACACCCAGGGCCCAATCACATCGGTCTCCATATCCGAAGGCGCTGCGGTGTTTGCACTTATCGATCGGCAGCAGGTGGTTTCGATCGATCTGGTCGGCGGCAGGGAAAAATGGCGAACGACCGTAGACGGGCGCGTCGACACGGCTCCGACGATTAGAAAGGGCGTTGTGTATGTCGGTACTCGAAACGGATGGGTGTATGCGTTGAATCGCGACAGCGGTAAGCTCATTTGGCGTTTCTTTGCAGCGCCGCGGACTGAGAAACTGATGACGTTCGGCCAACTCGAATCGCGGTGGCCTCTGTTCGGAAGCGTTCTGGTTGACGACGACGGCGTCTGGGCTCTCGCCGGCCGCCACAACGACACTGACGCAGGACTCTGGTGGTGGAATCTGAACGCGGTCAGCGGCAAGCCGCTGGCTTCGGGACGACTTGGCGGCGACAACCTGCCGACAAGCGTGGTCAGCGTTCGCGGTCGCAGCGACAAACTGCTCAGCGGCGCCAACTCTCCGGTGATCTCAAACGGTAAACTGCTCTTCACGCCGGGGATTTATCTTGAGAAGAAAGCAGGCAAACTGGTTGCATTCGACATCCGCCGCCGCGAAGGCTCCGGTGGCGAGCACGCCTGGTGGGCCGACAACTTCAAGTACGATATTGTGGTCCCGGGCAACCAGGGGCTTGTCTTCGACTACGCACAGATGGGCGGTTACAAGATGCCCTATTATGGCCACACCCAGGCGCCGGTATACGCATATAACGGAGACAAGTTCATCCACGCCGGCGGAACCACGCGCGAGCAGCATCGCGGAGGCGATCGCGGTGGAAGGCGAACCGAGGTTACTCGCTTCCGAAAGTTCGACTCGCTTCGGGACGTACCGCACAGCGATCCGAAACGAGCCGCGCGGGGCGTTAAGATGAAATCCGGCAACGAGATCGTATGGAAGGCCTCGTACCACGAGTCCGACGGCAGGGGGCTGGGCGGTCTGGCGGTCGCGGGCGATGCGGTTCTGGTCGGCTTTTCTGTCGAAAACCGCGATCACTGGCGAGCGGCCAGGGCGATGCCGCACCGCCTGAGAACATTCGATTTCGAAACCGGTAAAAGGCGGCAGGACGATTTGACGCTGCCCGCCAAACCGATCCTGCACGGTGTGACCGTCGGGTCCGGATGTGTGCTGGTGGTGTGCGAAGACGGGTCAATTGTCTGTTTCGGCCGGTAAAGGAGAAAGAAAAGTGAATCTCATGAGATATTCCGCCGCGCTGTTGATCATCGTGCTGTCGGGAACTATGGCGTGCGCCCGGGACGGTAAGACCGTAACGCCGGAGCAGGCGTGGGAACTTGGCTGGCCGACGATGCAGGGACCTCTCGGGAACTTCATTCCGACAAAAACAGGCGCTGAGCTGGTTGACGACCTCTCAAAAGCACGCCTGGTCTGGGAGAGCGATGAGAAGAACTTCGGACGCGCCAAACACACCACCGGTTCGTTCAAGCGGAAAGGCAAGGTCTCGGCGCTGCTGGGGTCCGATGCTGTTGCGGCTCCGGGCGGGTGGGCCGGCCCGATAATCGCCCAAGGCAAGCTGTTTGCGACGACGTTTCGCCCGGCGGGGAAAGTCTACGACATCAAGACGCTCTTCGACACCGTCGAGAAAGGGCATCTCGAAGCCGACGACATGCTCATCGCGCTGGACGCCAAAACGGGCAAGACCGTCTGGAAAGCAGCCGAGCCCGGGGGGTTCGTGTGGGGAGTTGGAAAGCGGGGCGGTTTTCAGGTCGCGCCGGTCTATAACAAGGGCGTCGTTTACAGTATGGGAACGACCGGTCGCATCTTCGCTTACTCCGCCGCCGACGGGAAGAAACTCTGGGAGACCAAACCTGAATCGCGAATGATCGCCCAACGCGACAAACTCCTGGCCAGGTCGCACGTCCTTTCGGCGTCTTCGGGATTCGGTTGGCGCCAATCGATGGTTTTCGCCGGCGGACGGTTGATCATACCGCGAAAGGACGCTCTGCTCGGTCGGGATCCCGCAGACGGCAAGATCAAATGGACGCTGAACAAGGTTATATCAGCTTGGACCACACCGTGCGTTTGGAAACACAGCGACAAGGAGTATCTGCTGTGCGCCACGGGAGGCAAGCCCGGACAGGCGAAGATGCATCTCATAGATCCCGCCGCGGGCAAGATACTCTGGACTGTCGAGGGCCTGCACGCTACGCAGTTCAACCTGGCTCCGTCGACGACTCACGTGCTGGTGAACGTCGGCAGCAGGATCATCAAGGAAAAGGCCAACGGTTCGGCTCCCAAAAACGAAGAAGGCGACGCCCCGTTCGGGCTGCCCGGTGCGTATAGAATCACGCCGAAAGGGGCTGTTCTGATCTGGACCTTCCCCGACAAGCCGCATTTCCTCCTGCCGACCTGGAACGACACCGTCGCCCGGCCGCGGATTCTGATTCGCGACGGTCTGGTCTACTACTCATCCGAGGGCCCGGGCAAGGAGACTGATCGACGCCTGATTGTCGCCCGCGAAGAGACGGGCAAGGTCCTGGCCGACCAGCCGCGCGCCAACGACTTCTGGTTCCAGTTGGTCGAGGACAAACTGCTGCACTGTATTGACTGGTCTCACGGAAGCAGGGCGTCATTCGACCTTTACTCGACCGACCCGGAGAAGTTCAAGAGATTGTCGGATGCCTGGAAACCCAAGCAACCGCTGACGACAGCGTATCAGGTCTCCATGGAACCGCCCGTCATCGCCGGGCGAATATTCCTGCGCACCGAAACCGGAACGATAGTCTGCTACGATCTGACGAAGAAATAGCATCTACGCGGATTCCAAAATGATTGAAGGAGTACGATGAATGGACATGACGCGGCAAACAGGCGGCCGCTCGGCGGCCTTGATTTTTTCGACGTTGCTG
Source organism: Phycisphaerae bacterium (assembly GCA_030745875.1). Lineage (GTDB taxonomy): Bacteria > Planctomycetota > Phycisphaerae > SM23-33 > SM23-33 > BS750m-G57. The sequence continues at coordinate 18,217 of JASLNT010000122.1, read as the reverse complement.
TGCATGTCGATCATGTCGGTTCCTGTGGTCGGCGCTGAGACGTCAAAGGTGCTTCGTTTTCGCCTGCCGAAGCTGGTCCAGGAGCGATACGACGCCGAAGTCGTGCTCTATCATCGAGGCGGTGTGTTCCATAATGGATACGTGCTCCTGCCGGGACGCGATAATCTTGTCCATCGACTCGACGTTACTCCGTCGCCCGAGGTGCAGTTTGTAGACAAAGGCGGGATGCCGATCGACGTGCCAAAAGAGGCTCTTGGGTATTACTCGTACAAGAACAAGAAATGGCTGGCGTACAAGGCCCAGTACTTCGCCGGAGAGATATCGATCAAACATCCCAATCCGATCAAACCGCTGAGTTGGGACGGCGATAAGCTCATGGGCGATCTGGATATTCTCATACTGCACCCCGATGCGGTCAATACGCCCGGGCGGAGCGGCAAGAGTCTTGTGTATAGGTTGAAGATCGACGCCAAGAAGAAAGGCGATGCGATCTCCGGCCGGGCCATGGCGTGGATATACGCCAATAAGGATCCGAAATATGGCTCCGACAATCCCAAACGCACTATGGTATTGAGCGGTGCGTGGGACGCTGAACATTGGCGGGCGAAAAACGGGTCTCAGTACGCCAGGGGAAGCGACTGGCCGATGGCGCACGGCCCGAAACTCACGGCCTCGGCTGTTCCGTGCAAGAGCAAACTGGTCAACACGCTGCACGACGCACGCCTGGTCTGGGTGTCCGAACTGTCGATAGCTTCGGGGCGAGGCGGCGGTTTGATGCGGGGCGGATTCTGCATGTACCCGATCGCGTGGACCAACCAGGGCGAGGGCGGATACGGCGGCCCGATAATCGCAGACAACAAGGTCTTCGCCTACGTGCCGTCGATTGACCTGGCCGCGGCGACCAAGAAAGCCGAAGCCGAGAACAATCCTTACTATCGCCTCGGAGCCGATTCGCGCCTGGCGTGCGGCGATCTGGCGCGCGACAGTCTCTATGCGTTTGACGCGCGGACCGGAAAGCTGCTGTGGGAGCATCACGAGCAGCCCGGCAGCGCCTCGCACAATGGCGGAAAGGGCGGCAAGGCCAGCACACCGTGTTACTACAAGGGTCGCGTCTATCAGCGCCTCAGCAAGGGAATCGCCTGCTTCGACGCCGATACGGGCAAGAAGCTGTGGTTTGTCAAGGGCCAGAGAAACACCGGTTCCTGGGGGTTGGGCGGGGCTCCGGCGGACGCTTCGATCGTTGTCGTCGGAGGGACGCTGGTTTTCGGATCAGGACACGGCAAGCACGGCTGGCGAACGGTGGGAATCTCTCCGAAGGACGGTTCGGTTAAATGGATCCTCAACGACATTGGCGGAGGAGACACCCAGAAGGCCTGGCCCGGAATGGCGATCCCGGGCGTCTATCGAACCGGCGGCAAGGAGTATCTCGTTCTCGGGCGATCCATGCCGGACCGGAAATACAGCGACGGCGTTTCGGTGCCCGAGAGTTTCGTCCTGGCCGATCCCGCTGACGGGAAGGTCCTCTGGGAAAGCAGGGCGATGGGTTACAACGGTTCGCAAATTCTCGTCGTCGGCGATGTCGCCGTAGGCAACGTGCGGGATGGTCTGCTTGAGCTTTCCGGGAAGGAAAACAGCCCCGATAAGGCCTCTCGCGTCGGCGGCGTTCGGATTTCGCTCAAGGGCGCCAAACCGTTGTGGAAATCCGCTGACGTTAACTACGTGACCAGGCGATCGATGAATATCGCCCACGACGGGATCGTCTATCTCGATACGAAGCGCGTCGGCTTCCGGGCGATCGATGCAAAAACGGGCAAGCAGTCAGGTCGTCTGCCCGGGATTTACGAGATGAGCCGGTCCAGTCACAACTGGGCCTGGCACGTTGCCAGCAACGATCGGATCATTACCGACGGAGTGCTGATGTTCTCCACCGCCGACAAGGGCTTTGAGCAACTGCCCGGGCGATTGAGTTTGGATGTTTCCGGCGGGTATCTGTCGGCGACCAAGCCGGCGATCGCCGACGGTCGCATCGTAATGCGACTTAGCGACAAGATCGTCTGTTACGATCTCCGCCAGACGTCGGAAGCGGCGAGAACTGAAGTCATCTCCTTGGTGGCTGAAGATGCGACGGTAAGCGGAACGATCTCGGCCGACGTTCCGATCATGATCCGCAAACGCGGCGACAAGCTCATCAGCATCTCCGGCAGGGCGCCGAAGACGGCGACAGACGACGTGAATCGCTCGACATCCTGGGGGCCTGTCGACTGGTCGACCGCATCGCACGGGCGAAATACGATTCCTCGCGACCTTGTTCTAACCGGCGACAGTCTCAAAGGCTCGGCCAGCGTGCGACTGGGTTTTCAGTACGAGCGGTTCCAGTTCGATCTCAAGCGCAGCGGCGACAAGTTCTCCGGGCGATACGTCCGCACGACGCGGCCTCTGAAGAAACCGCTGAACGTAAAAGGCGACGTCGTCGGGCCGATCGTTCGCAATCCCGACGGAACGCGATACTTTAACTGCTACCTTCTGACCGGCGCGGCCGGGGTCAGGGATTTGAAGAACTTTCAAGCCAACGCCGGGATTTCGATAATAGTATCCTGCAAGCGCGACACGGTCATCGGCGCCGCGGCCGTAGCCGGGAGAATGAATCTCGCATCGCACGAGGTCCAGATCGAGAATGTGACTGTAAAAGGCGATTCGATCAAGGGGACGTTCGTCGTGATCGTTCACGACGACATCTGGGGCGATATGCACATCGACTCTGCGGCTTCTGAGTTCCGCGTCATAGGCGAGGGACCGGCGCTGGCGATGCGATACACGCTTGAAGCCTCCGGCGCCCAGGTCGCCGACAAAGAGGGAAAGAAGCGACTCGAAAACAAGGGCTCGTACACCGGGACAATCGGTGTGGCTTGGAAGCGAGAAGGGATCGTAACCGGAGAGCTCGCGGCGGAGTCTGATCGGTAACCGCGGTGTTGGCATTGACGCCTCGGCGACCCGGGGCATAGTGGTCGTATGGAAATCGCGCAAACGGGTTGCGAGTGTTGTTGACCGAACATCTGTTATCTGAGAGTGAGAGCAGAATATTGGCTGATGCGAAGTTTGGAATAACGGGGTTGCTGCTGTTTGCGATGGTGATCGGTTGCGGCGGGGGCGATGAGGATGGCGGCGGAGACGAAGATGTCAAACGTTCCGATGCGCAATCTCTTATGAAGCGGTATGCTCCCAAGGATGTCGAGGGCGTGTTCTACATGAACGTGGCGGCCGCACGGCGGGATCTCCCGGGCAGTGTAAGGAAGAATCCTCAGAAAGCAGACGTCGTCACCACTATGTCCGGGATATCCTACCGCATCACATTCGATCAGTTGATCCCGTTTCTGGATAAGATTGACGCGATAGTTGGGTATATCATCCCCCGCCAACATAGTCTATTTACGCTGTTTGTGATTCACGGTCAGGCCCGCCCGGGCGATTTGCGGGATATTGCCGCTCAATTGACCGGGGAATCCGAGGCGGAGGAATTCAAACTTGTGTCCAAGGGCAACGGTCGGTATGCACTGGACGGTGGGCCGCTTCGGGCTCTGCTAATCGACGGTCGAGAAGCCGACGACCTTGATGGAGACGTTATTGTCATCAGTATGGCCCCGATGCTGCTGACGGACGCCTTTGTGGGGGCCTTGGGCAAGGGGGAATCCAGGGCGGTGACCTTGGCTCTCGATAAGGCCGACTCGTCGGCCGCTCTGTGGGGCGGAATGGTCGTGGACAAAATGCGCGATCCGCCGTGGGAATCCCTGGTATTCAGCGGTAATCTGACCGGTGACAAGCTGATCCGGGGCGAGATGGCGTTTCCGAGCGAAGAGGCCGCCATAAACGTCGAAAAGCGGTGGCCAGAAGCCCATGCGCGGTTCGGGTCTATACTGAAGCTCACGCGGTCCGGCGCCATGATCACACTGGAGACCACCGAGAGCGTAATGTTCCTGGCTGCTCTCCTCATGCCAGGGATGAACAGGGGCGTTAAGGGGGCCAACCTGGCCGGCTGCTGGGGGAATCTCACGATCATCAAAGATGCATGCATTATGCATACGTCAGAGTACCCGGGCAAGTATCCCGAAAGCCTGCAAGCCCTGATCGCTAAGGAACTGCTTCGCCCCAGTGCTCTCAAATGCCCCGGCGACAAGGCGCCGCGGGCGTGCAGCTACTTGTACGTCAAGCCGTCACCGGAGGCGGTGGGGCGGACATTGATGGCGTGCGAACTAAAAGGCAATCACGAAGATTCACGCACCATGACGTTCAAGAACGGGGACTTGGAGCAGATGCCGGAAGCGAAGTTCCAAACCGAACTGAAACTCCCCCGCAACGCCGCATTCGCAGCGGCGTTGGAGAAAGCAGGGGGTTAGCCAGCGATGGCTTCAGCGTAGAGTTCGATCATCATTGCGACCTGGGTTTCCCACGTGAAGTTTTGATATGCGTACTGGTTGGCGCGGGGGCCTTTGGTTTGTTTTGTGTTTTGCTCGACTTCGTTGATTATGGCTTGGGCGAGGGCTTCGGGGTCGTCTACTGGTACGAGGGCGCCTACTTCGTCGTTGATGAAGTCGGGCAAGCCGCCTTCGTTGGTTGCCACCACCGGTGTTCCGCAGGCCAGCGCCTCGACTGCGACCAGGCCGAACGCTTCGGAGCGGGAGGGCACTGTCGAGACGTCGGCGGCGTTGTAGATGCGGGCGACCTTGTCCTGAGATTGATGCCCAAGGAAATGCACGCCGCTCAGGCCCAGTTCATCCCGCAAGGCGTGCATGTCGTCCCAGAGTTGCCCGTGGCCGGCCAGCACTGTCGTCGCGCCGGCGAGGTGTTGTTCGTAGATCGCTGCGGCCTTTAAGAGTATGTCGATGCCCTTGAAGTCGGTGAACTTCCCGACGAAGCTGATCAGCGGCCCGTCAGTCGCGGGCAGATTGTGCTCGGCCAGAACGGCTGCTTTGGTAGCTTCGGGGATGAGTTTGAAGTAATCGACACCGAACCCGTTCCAGATCAGCGGAGCCCGGTCGTCGGGCAGGGCGTAGGTTGCGACGATGTCGGCCTTTACCTGACGCGAGATGGCGATTACCTTGTGGGCGTTTTTCGCCCCGGCAAGGGCGAGCTGGCGATAGCGAGGGCACTCCTCGAAACCCAGCAGGTCCGTACCGTGACACGTGACGACGTACGGAACGCCTGTTTCGCTGGCGATGTAGGGGGTTACCCATACGTGATGTGCGTGGATCACGTCGGGTTGGAAGTTGGCGACAGCGTTTCCGATAGCATCGCGCCAGGCCTGGATGTACGCGTCCATCTGCCGGTCGGAAAGTTCGGCGAACGTTGTGTTGCTTTTTGGGTGGGTGGTGAAGCAGGGGAAGTTGAAGTCGAGCTGCGCATCGTTGCCCGATCCGTTGCTGAACAGGATGGTCCTGGTCTCGAACGGATACTCGTCGACGGGCGCGTGCTCGGGCACTATTGCGATGACCTCGTGCCCGGCGCGGACCAACTCGGTCGCCACGTTCATCGCATATATCCCGCTGCCTGATCCCTGCAGCGGAAAGTGATTCGGCATGAGAATCTTCATTTGGCGCTTCGTGTCCGCAGGTATTCGATCGCTTCGGTGATGATCGAGTCTTCGAGATGATGCACTTCGCACTTGTCGCCCAGAGGATCGGGCAGCGTTACGTTCAGGCGCCCGCCGAGATGCTCGCGGAACTCGTCGAGTCCGGTTAGTATATCCAGCTCCCCGCCGGTCTTTCGCGAGAGGTAGCCCAGATAGACAGGCAGCCCGCAGGCGATCATTCCGTCGAGAATACGCTCGAGTTGCTCGGAGGTTATCAAGCCCTTACGCATTGCGTAATACGAGTCGACTGCGATTCCAACGGCCACCGCTTGTCCGTGTCCGACCCAGTAATCGCTCATGGTCTCCAGCTTGTGCGCCGACCAGTGCCCGAAGTCCAAAGGCCTGGCCGATCCGGTTTCGAACGGGTCGCCGGCTGAGGCTATGTGGTCCAGATGTATTGTCGCGCAGCGGCGGATCAGCGTCTCCATCGTATCGGCGTCGCGGTTTTTCAAAGCTGAGGCGTTGTCGCAGAGGAACTCGAAGAAATCAGCGTCCTTAATGATCGCCACTTTGAAGGCTTCAGCGATCCCACCGACCCAATCGCGGTCAGCCAGCGTATCCAGCAGTGAAAAATCGTTGACCACAGCAAACGGCGGGGCGAACGTTCCGATGAAGTTCTTCTGTCCGTGCTCGTCCATCGACGTTTTTACGCCGACGCCCGCGTCGTTCTGCGCCAGCACGGTGGATGGCATGCGAATAACCCGCACTCCGCGATGAACCAGAGACGCTGCAAATCCGACCGCGTCGAGCATAGCTCCACCGCCGATCGCCAGCACGTAGCTTTGGCGGTCCAGGTGAATGTTGCCCGCGGTCCAGAGTATGTCGCGTATCGCCTTCCAACCGTTTTTGGCGCCCTCGCCGCCAGGCACAACGGTCGGTCCCGAAGCCAGTTCCAGCGTCTTGCTGTGAGTGTGAAAGTACTCTTTGATCTCGTCGATAATCCCCGGGCGAGACTTCGCCAGACCGGAGTCCACGAAGACCGCTGCGCGATGGATTCGCTGCTCATCGAGGCGATCGAAAACCGACGCCAGCAGCGGATCGCTCGAGGCGAGCACGTTTCGCGCGAAATGCACCGGGTAGTCGAACTGCACCTGGAACTCCTGATGGTATACGTCGGGCTGGGCGGTGACTTGATCGGGCGTATTCAGTTCTCGCTTGGGATTGCTCATATAGGCGGGTTCTTCTGGCCGCCTGTCAGCGGCGGGGTGTTGTTTCTATTCTTGCGTTACTTCCTGAACAACGCAGGCAAGCCCCTCTAATTTCCTGCAGCTATTTATAATAACGAATTACCCACTGCGCGGGCAAGGCTTACGATGTCCGATATTTCGGCGTCCAGTGTGATTGACGACGCCCAAGCGACCTGGCGCCCCGGTCCGAAAGCGCCGTGCGACCCGCCGATTCGCGAAGAATCCTGCGAAATGCTCATCGGAGGCCAGCCGAAGAACAACTCGCACGGATCGAAGCCGGGCTTGTTGTGAATGTCGACGTGGCGCGCGTAGTCCGGAGCTTCCTTCGGGTCGGTCCACCATTGATAACCGAGCCATCGCCCCTGGCCTGCGACGACCAGCAACTCGCCCGAATTCGGATGCGCCAATCCGAGTGTCGCCATCTCATCGGCGCCCAGAACTTTCTCGACGCCGTCCACCGCTCGCAGTGTGTCGGCGGTTAATTCCAGGTCATTCGGATCGGCGACGTAGACGTGTGCGAACTGGTGGTCGCAAACCGCGATCGCCCGGCTGGCGGGCAGTACTGGGTAGAGCATTCCTTTGACGTCCCGCGTTTGAAGCAGCCCGGCGGCCAGCAGGGCCTGGTTAGGCTGCACAGCGTCTCCGGAAACCGGAACGATCGCATAATCGCCGAATACCAGCACTTCGTATCCGCACCGCCTTGCTCCGTCCAGAAGGCCGGTGAGTTGTGCTTCCAGGGCGTTGGCGGCTTTTTCGGCTTGGGGTGCGTCGGGTCCGTAGCGCTGCAGATCGTAGTCGAGCGTCGGAAGGTATGTCAGACAGAGGTCGGGCGCCGTATTGCTGTCTTGGCATATCGCAAGGGTCGCCTCGGCGATCCAGTCGCCTGCTTTGATTGACGCCATTGGCCCCCAATAGTGGCGCAGCTTGAACGCTCCGCCCGCCCGATCGCACAGTTTGCGATAGAGCCCGGGGGGGTTGGCGTAACAGTCCTGGATCATTCCCCCGTGGTGTTTGTGGATCGGTGCGGGCGTGACGATTATGTCGACATCTTCGCCAATCGACTGCTGCCAGAACAGCATCGCAACTGTCCCGCCTTTATCGCGGAAATCTTTCCAGATACGCTGTCCGGCGACCAGCCCGGCCGATTGCTCCCAGAACATCACGCGTCCAAGGTCGCGATGGTAGAGTCCGTTTGCGACCATCCCGTGGGTTGACGGATCGGCTGCGGTGCGAAATGACGCCTGCGCCGAACACGTAACGCCCGGGACGCCGCCGTCGATCGGAGCGAACTCCAAACCCAACCATTGGGCTGAAGCATTATCGCCTCCGCATCGGCGCCTGAGCAGCTCGTAGCCCAACGCTGCGGCCTGGACGACCAGAAGTTTCTTCCCGCCGTTGCTTCCCATAAGGCTCCTACAGGGTGAAGCGGAAGTTGTCTATCAGCGCGCCGGGCAGATTCATGCTGTCTGTCGAGCGTGCGAAATACGTGTCGTTATCGGGCAAAAACTCGCGGTGGCTTGTCAGGTCGATCAGGTTCTCGCCAAGCATTCGATAGATCGTCTCGTCGAACCTCATGACGTTCAGCGGTGCGACAATCTCTCCGCCCTCGACCCAGAACGTTGCGAATCTCGTCATTCCGGTTATCCGGCAGGCCGGAAGATCCGAATAGTTCAGATACCAAAGCGTGTTTACGTACACTCCGGTGTCCAGGGCCTTGAGCACGTCGCCAGCCGCCAGTGTTCCCGGGGCCATCTCCGGCGAATTGGGCCATTCATTCCCCCCGGTTGTGGGTACGTCATACTCGGCGGCGCTGCGGGGCGAAACCAGACAGTCGCGATACCGCCCGCTGTCTACAAGCGTCACGCTGTCGGGCTTGGTGTATCCGTAGTACGAGAATCGCGGAGCCAGTCCGCCGGCGGTGTTTTCGCGGATTGTAACCGACGGCGCCAGCGTCGCACCATCCGCGATCATCTTCAGCAACGGCGTGTTCTTGGTGCGGTGGTCCTTCAGTCCGAAGCCGCCACAGCAGAGCATGAACATTATTTCCTGCATTGCCGCCGGAGCCAGAAAAACGCGATACTCGCCGGGATCTATCGTTTGAGGATTTCCAGACAACACTCCCAACTGATCGGCTGCGGTGTCTACGTTGCGGGCGAAATCCCGGTCGTCCCAGGCGAAACCCGCGTATGAGGCTTTTACCGCTTTGTCGCCATGATCGTAGAAGCACCAGTCCATGTTGAAACTCGGACGGGCGTACCAGTTCTTCTGCCCGAGCGAATTGGCGAATCCGGCTTCGATGGATCCGCTTGCATAAATGCCGACCAGATCGCGTCCCTGTCCAGCCGCCAGAACGGCGTTGACGGCGTCGTCTGAGGCGGGCAGCGTATTGTCGTGGGTCTCATGGCTTGAGTTGACGTCGGTGGCGTAGAGCAGATACGGATCTTCCGGTACGTGGGACAGGTCGCTGCGCAACTGCTTGAGCATGGCGTTGAGTTTTGGGGCGTCTGCATCCGGTTGCCCGCTCAGTGTCGTCGAGGAGCTGATATGACGCTTTCCGTCGATCAACCGCAGCAGTATCTCTCTCTGGGTGACGCTCCCGGGCTGACGGATCAGGGAGCGATTGAAACGGACGAAGTCCGACCCCTCGCTTTCGTAGCAGCACAGCAGCACTTCGTTTCCGCTGAGTGAGGCCGTCAGGTCGTCAACGTACTTGTAGAACAGTTCCATCATTATTCTTCTCCGCCGAATACGTCTACGTTTTCGAACAACGCCGGGCTGCTGGCGTGGGCCACTCGTATCACCTGGTTCGGCTCGCCTTTACCGCAGTTCGGCGTGCCCATGACCAATGTCTCATCAGCCGGTCCGATTGCTTTGAGGCTCCGCCAGAACGTCGCCGAAATCCCGCGATAGTTGCAATTCTTGACTACTTTCGTGAGCTTTCCGTTCTCTATCAACCGTCCGCGCTCGCATCCGAACTGGAATTTGTTGCGTGAGTCGTCTATAGACCAGGAGCAGTTGGTCTCCATGTAGACGCCTCGTTCGACCGAGGCGACCATCTGCTCAAACGGCGTGTCGCCCGGTTCGAGATTAAGGTTCGCCATCCGATCTATCGGCGGGCGGTTCCAACAGCAGGCTCGCGAATTGGCGACTCCTGGCAGTCCGGTGCGGGCCTGGCTGGTGGTGGCGCCAAGCGAGCGGAGGAGGATACCGTCCTTTATTATCCAGGTCTTCCGGGCTTCAGCCCCTTCGTCGTCGTAACCGTAGCTGGCCAATTGTTCGGGGCGAGTCGGATCGTAGGTTATGTTCAGCTTATCGCTGCCGTACTGATACGAACCCAGCATGTCGATCGTCACGAAACTCGTGCCCGCGTAGTTTCGTTCGTCACCGAGTATTCGGTCTAATTCGAGCGGGTGTCCGATGGACTCGTGAATCTGCAGGATCATCTGGTCGGGCGCCAGTAACAGATCTGTCGGCCCGGTGGGGCAGTTCTCGGCGCTTAGCAGTTCGATAGCTTCGGAAGCTATGCGCGGAGCTTCAGTGGTGAACCCGAACGCGTCGAGCACTTCCATTCCGCCCTGTTGGCAGAACGAGTGTCCGCCGAGCGAGCGTGTCTGCGTTTCAGCTCCCTCGTTGGCTGTTACGTTCATCGAGGGGACGGTGTAGTAATGCGTCTGTGCGATTCGTCCGCCGTGGGACGTTAGCAAGAGCGACTCTGACGATATCGATCCGATCCCGACGGACCAGTCGACAATGCGGTCGTCGGTTTTCAGACGGGCGCACTGTTGTTTCAGCAGATCGTATCGGGCCTCCAGGCTGACCTCGGACCAGGGGCGCAGATTCGGTCCGGTCAGTTCGGCTTGGTGGGCCGGCCAGTCGATTTTCGAGAAATCCGTTACGGCTCGTCCGGCGGATTGTTTAGCCCACCAGACAGCGCGATCGGCGGCTTGAGACAGTCCGGTCGGGCTGAGGTCGCAGGTGGCGGCGTATCCGAGTGCTCCGCCTGTGACTACCGTGATCATTACCCCGGTGGTTTCGCTGCGTGAGACGGGTAACGGTTCATCCTGTCTGACTGCAACGGCCTCTTCGCGTTCGGCGAGATAACGAATCGAGCAGTAGTCCACACCGGCGGGCATGGCGTTTCGCAAGCGTTCTTCAATGTTATTCACGATAGTATGTTTCCTGTTACGTCACCGCACATAATAGGGTATCGGCACGCCGCATAGACAGAAGCTTTTCTCAGCATTGAAGCCGGCCGGCCCGAAAGAACGTCAATTCGCCGGACTGACGAAAGGTTCATCTGGCCAGCGAAACCCCCTTGCCCTTGTTGTACAGAGCGAGGATCTGTTGTTCGCTAAGCGGGCGCGACCATACGCCGACTTCGTCGAACGCCTCGAACTGGCGTGCGATCTTCTTAATACTCCCGATAGTGAACATCGCATTCTTGGCGGGGATTATGTGGTTGTCTTTGGCGATTCCCCAGAATGGTTTGTCCAACTGAGCGCACGGAGCGCCCTTTCTCGCCTTGCCTCCCTTGGGCGCCTTGACACCGTCGACGTATATCTCAAACGCCTTTCGCGAACCGTCGTATAGGACAACCACATGACGCCATTCATTTCCATCGGAGATAACCGTTCCCGGCCCTCCGTTGAACTTGAATCCCCTCGTCCCTCCGCCGAATCCAGCGGTCATAAACACCCCGCCCTTGGTTCCCAGACATGTGATGTCCCATCCGGAGACGTTGGCGGTGCGGCTGTAATACCAGTTTGTCGGAGTCCGCTCGATCTTCCTTCCGGCGCTCTTGCCGATGCGTCCGCAACCGTGGTAATTCGTGCGATACCAGTAGGAGATCGTCAGGCTTTCGATATTCCCGCTCGGGCCGGTCACGTCTTTGTAATCGGGAAACCGAATGTGCTGGTCTGCGGACAGTTGGAGGCTCTTGCCCAGCAGGCCTTCGGTCCACAAGGCCTTTCCGACAATTTTACCGTCGACTTGTCCGGCGCGGTCCTTCACGGACGGGCCCTTGCCTTCGTCGAACGACCAATATGCGATCAGGTCCTTTGTGAGTTTGGACACATCGTAGTCGGACTTCACCGGCTTGGGGCGGGCGGTGTACTTCCGACCGGCCTTGAGCGTTTGGGCGTTGTCCTGAGCTACCGTGGTCCTGGCGAAGGGCAGCATTGCTTTGCCCCCGCGCTGGCCGATCGTGATCATACCGGGCGTGTTGTAGTGAGCCTTGGGGTGCAGATCCATGGTCGATACCCACGCCGCATACTTGTCGGCTTCAGCCACCTTCTTCTGGGCTGCTCGGATGATCTTCCCGCCGCCTTTGCGGTCCCACACCGGGGCCGGTCCGATCTGGAAGATCAGCACCGGCAGCTTGGGTACGGCTAGTTCGGTGCGTACGTCATGGATCAGGTCACGCAGGTTCTCTTCGTAATAATTCCAGAAGCCGGTCTTCGGATCGCCGGGAGTTACCTCCGCCAGCGAATCGTTTTCGCCCTGGAACCAGATGAATCCGGCAAGTTCGAACTTTCGCCCGTCGTACTGGGGGTAGTCGACTTTGGGATTCGCCAGGAAACGGTGGAATCGTCGCATCATGCGGAGGTACAGGTCGCCCACCTTGCCCCCGGCTCGCTTGACCGCGCTGGGCGGGCGCCAGCGCGTGTGCAGTTGTGTCCCGCCGGTGGCGGATTTGAACATGATGATTGGATTGTCAATCGCTTCGCCCAGAATCCTGCCCATCACCAGTTCGGGCCCGAAAACATTCTTGGACGCTGCTCCTCCCCCGAACCCGCACTGCAGCGGACCGGAGATCTTTCCCGCACTGACGCACCACACGTCGTCCCGCGGTTTGTCTATTCCGGGAAATCGGGCGGTGCATTCGGCGCCGAAGTAGTTGTGGCCTTCCATGTTGGATTGACCGGCCATCAGGTAGATCTTTATTGGTTTCTTGTCAGCGGGCGCCGCCTGGGCTGGGGCGGGGGCGATCAGGCAAAGCAGCGTCGCTACTATGAGTTTCTTGTTTTGCACGCGAAAGTCCCTTTTGTACTGCTTATGTCAAGGATGTAGAACACGGTATCCTATGGCGGGTCCCCGGTCATTGGCAAGCGCGGGTTGGAAGCGGCGCCTTAGCTGGCGTAGAACCGCCTGCACAGGAGAATAAACACCGGATACGCCAGCCCCAGCGCGATTGCAAACGGCAGCGCCTCGGTCTGTGCGTTTGTGGAGTAGCTGTTGAAGTAGACCGCGGCGGCCTGGATCAACAGGAGGTTTCCCACAAGCTCGCCGACAACCCTCTGAACGGTCTTCGGCTCGGGCTCGCCGTTCAGGCGATATCCGCAGGTGACCGCCATGGCAACCGGCAGACCTGCGATGATCAACAGGCTGGCGGCGCTGAGGGGCGAGTCCCACTGCGGATGGGGGTGGATCAGGCATATCATCCAGATCGCCACCGTCGCCGCCGGCATCCAGGGGAGGATACGCATTTTTCCGGGTTTTGTCTCGTCTGAGGCGATAAACGCTATCAATGCGATGTAGAGGATCATGGGTGTGATCGAGAAGAACGGCCAGCTCAGCAGCATCGACAGTTTCGCCCAGGTTATTAAGGCGTCCGGCGAGTTTTGACCGAGATGCAGCGACGAAGAGATCGCCAAACCCATGAAGACGCTCAGTCCTCGACACAGGCCCATGTTAAGCGGTCCGATGATCGGTATGCGTTTTGCTCCGGCGTTGTAAGTGACGATCGCAAGCGACAGCACTCCGGCGACACCAGCGCACAACGTGCCGTTGAACCACGCCGCCACCAGGCCGCCCACGAACATCACCGTCAGCACCACTGAGGCGCTTCTTGCGCTGATTCGTTCTGACGGAAGGGGGCGATAGCGCCGATCGCGGCGATCTTCGTTCAGGTCCATCAGATCATTGAGGATCAGACCGGCGCAGTACAGCATTAAGACCGAAAGAATGCACGGGACCAGCATTACGACGTTTCCAATGTCCAGATAGCCCTTTTCCGACGATGAGTAGTACCTTATCGAACTCCACGAGAAGAATCCCACAATCGGGTCGCCCGGGACGGTCAGGAGGTTCGGCAGGCGCAACAGTTGGACCCATGCTTTGAGTTTCGATTCCTTCCTGGTTGTCGGGCGATCGCCTTTTTTGGCGTCGTTAATAAGCAAACGATAAAGCTCTTCGCGCCGCTTGTTATCGCCGCTGCCGCCCGAGAATTGGACACCACTTGTCGGGTCTTCGATCTTCAGCCGTTTCAACGCTGAAACTCCCTGGGATCCATCGGTTCTATGTCCAGTTGCGGTTTCCAGCGATCGCACTGTGAATAGAATGCTTTTGCATTGCCCATCACCAAACGCTGGATCATCTCGTCGTCGTGTCCGTCTTCCTTCATAAAGTCGATCACCTTGACCAGGCTCAGCGGGTCTGAGATGCCCCAGTCGGCCGAGCCCGAGACTATCACTCGATTTGCATCGTCGCCGAGTTTGCGCATGATGTCGCTGACGCGCTGCGGAGTAAGTTTCGAGATCGGATACACCGTAAGTCCGCAGTAACACCCGGTATCGTTGACAGCCTGTTCTATCGTTTCTTCAACGTTATGGTCAAGGTATATTTTCGATTCATCGTAGCCGACTTCGCGGATTACCTTCATTGAGCGTTTGATGCCCTCGGGCTTGTTGAAGTGGGGCAGGTGTACGATAACCAGCATGTCGCGTTCGGCGGCTATTTCAAGTTGGCGGCGGAAGGCGTATTCTTCGGCGTCTGATATGTTGTTGAATCCGATCTCACCCAGCGCTACGCATCGTTCGTGATCGAGATACTCGCCCATACCCGCCAGCACTTCATCCACCAGCGGCGTGTTTTCGGCTTCTTTGGGGTTGTAGGCTATCGCCGCGTAGTGATCTATCCCGAACCGTCGGGCTCGCACGGTCTCGAACTCAAGCACCAGTCTGAAGTAATCGAAGAACGTTCCGGCGTAACGTCTGTCCGATCCAAGCCAGAATGAAGGCTCTACGCACGCCCTGATGCCGGCTGCATACATGGCCTGGTAGTCGTCGGTGGTGCGCGAGTACATGTGTATGTGCGGTTCGATGATTATCATCGGCGGTTCCTTTTGGTCGGTCTGTGAGCTATATTCAAATAGTGGTCGAAGCATTATAACCCCAAGTCGAGTCGTCTTGCACGACAGAAGGGAGCTGGATAATGATCAAATCGAGATTGCGGGTGTTTGCGGCGGCGCTTTTGGCGTGTGGGGCGGCGTCCGGCGTGAGGGCGGACGACGACTACGTCTGGTGGGAGGGAGAGAAGCCCGCAAAGACTAATTTCCCCGCCAGGAGCTGGTTTTCGGAGTCGACTTTCCCAACGACGCGGGATCAGCTTTCCGGAGGAGCGTGGTTGTCAAGCAGTTCGAAACGAAGCGGCGCCGAGTTGTTTGCCGCATACAGCATTACCGTGCCCGCTGACGGGACCTACACGCTGCATACGCGGAAATTCTACAGGCACGGACCGTTTCGCTGGCGGTTCGACAAGCAAGACTGGTCGACGTGCGGCAAGCGCGTAGCTCTGATAGACACCGTTTCGCTGAAGAAGCACACGTGCGCCAACTGGGTGCATCTGGGAAAGGTCAAATTGACTAAAGGCGTCCATACGTTTGAACTCCGCCTGCTGGCGGGCGACGGGGAGAATGCGACCGCCGCGTTTGACTGTTTTGTGCTGACGACCGGTCCGTTCGCCCCCAGCGGCAAGCGCAAACCCGGCGCCAAGAGCGGCGCTGCCGATGAAGGCTTCTTCGCCTGGGAACCGTCGCTGGACACTTTCAGCGATGATGCGATGCTGGACCTGCGCGGGCTCAATGAGAAGATCGCCGGGCAGAGCGGTTACGTCAGGCGGAAGGGCAAGGGCCTGACGCTGGGGTCTGGAAAGCCGGTGCGTTTCTGGGCGGTGAACGTATCGGCCAACAATGCGGCCCAACCCCACGAGTCAGTAGACTACTTGGCGCGGAAACTGGCGAAAATCGGCGTGAACATGGTTCGCTTCCACAGTCCCATGTTCGACCGAGGCTCCGACGTAAGCAAAATCGATCCCAAGAAGCTCGACAACCTGCACTATCTGGTGGCCGCCATGAAGAAGCAGGGGATCTACACGAAGATCAGCTTCTACTTCCCGCTCTGGTTCCAGATCAAGAAGGCCTATGGAATACCCGGATACGACACCATCGCCAACAAGAAACCGTTCGCGCTGCTCTATTTTGACAAACGGATGCAGGAGATCTACCGCTCGTGGGCTCGCGGGCTGCTTACGACGAAGAACCCGTACACCGGTGTTCCGCTGGCTGGAGAACCGGCGGTTGCGATTGTTGAGATAATCAACGAAGACAACTACTTCTTCTGGACATTCAGCAAGAAGAACATCCCGCAGGTCCACTGGAATCGTCTAGAGACGCTATACAACAAGTGGCTGGCTTCGAAGAATATTGCTCGCCGCGGGAAGTTGGGCGAGGCCTGGAGCATGACCGGCGGGGGACTCAAGCAAAAGAACGCTTCGGGGCGCGCCGAGGTCGCCCTGCAGGTCCAGTTCCTGACTATGCATCAGATGAAGTTCTACCAGGAGACCGTTCGGTATTTTAAAAACACCCTGGGTTACGGAGGGCTGGTTTCGCCCAGTAACTGGAAAACCGCCGATGCCAACATGACCGACGCGCTGGAGCGATTCACGTACACCGCCGGCGATGTGATTGACCGTCACGGGTACTTCGGCCCGCAGCACAAGGGCGACGGCGCCAGCTACAGCGTGCGGGTTGGGCATACATACAAGGACCGCCCGGCGGTGCTGGAACCGCAGTCATTGCCCATCCAGGTCAATCAACTCGCCGGTTATCCGCATATTATCTCGGAGTTGGGCTGGCCGAATCCGAATCGCTTCCGGGCCGACTGCACGTTTCTGACGTCAGCCTACGGAGCGTTGCAGGGTGTCGACGGGGTGTTCATATTTGCCGTCGGAAGCAATTACCTGACCGATCAGTCCATGAGCAAGTTCGCCGCCAGTTGCCCCGTGATCGCCGGTACATTCCCCGCGGCCGCGTTGGCGTACCGGCGCGGCGATGTGAGCGAGACCGCGCCAGCCGTTCGTCGCGTTCTGCGATTGAAGGACTTGCTTAACCTGAAGGGCTCTGCGGCTTCGGCCCAGGCGCTGGACAAGCTTCGTCGGAAGGACGCTCCGGCGTCTTCCGGCAAGCTCAGCAGCAACGGTCTGGATCCGTTGAGTTATTACGTAGGTCCGGTCCTGCGGGACCTCTCCGACGGAGCCCGACCCGGCGGTGCGGACATGTCGAAGCATATCGACCACGCCGGGAAGAAGATCACCAGCGTGGATAAACAACTCTCGTGGGATTACGGAAGGGGGCTGGTCACGATAAACACCGCTCGCTGTCAGGGCGCTGCGGGCTTCCTTTCAAAGGCCGGTCCCATCAACCTTTCGAACATCAGCATCTCGTCCGGAAACGAATACGGTGCGGTGTTTGTGATTTCACTGGACAACAAGCGGCTGTCTTCATCGCGGAAGATCCTGATCCAGACAATGACCGAAGAGCGGCCGGTCGGTTTCCGCGCCGAACGCGGGCGGATAACGAATCTGGGCGGTGCGCCGTTTGGCGTCAGGAATATCGACGCGACGGTCTTGCTCAGAGGTTTCGGGTTGAACTCCGCCACCGCAGTAGTCCTCGACGAGAACGGATATCCGCTAAAACGGAGCGTTTCTCTTAAGACAGCGGGCAACTCCGCGACGATCAAACTCGACGCTCGGGGCGTGTATCACGTGATCGAAAGATAATCCCCGCGATTGCAGTTCAGTGTTGCAGTCCCCCAAGAAGCAAGCCAGCCGGACCAGCGTAACACACTGGTCCGGCTAACTTTATCGCACTACCCCTACGGGGAGTCGAATCGCATTGCGGTGTTTGCTGTAGTGTTGGAAGTTACTGTTGATTAACGATTTACATTGGTATCATCTCATTGCGCACATGACGCTGTTTCCCGAAGAATTCCAGAAAATTCTCACAGATTCCGCCAATAGGGAACAGGTTTTGGGGGTACAGCCGTCAGTGGGAATGTTGGTTTCGCCTGGAGACAAAATAGGATCATTGTGATGCACTCTGCCGATGGGCGGAATTTCAGAATTTACGTGCGACCTCTGATTTCCATGATCACCTTCTCGGCCGCTGTTGCCATGTCTTCATGCTCCCAGAATCGGATCACCGTCCATCCCGCCTCCAGAAGCACTCGGTTCGTATCCAGATCCCGCTCTTTGTTGCGGAGAATCTTCTCGGACCAGAATTCTCTGTTCGTTTTTGGTGTCGTGCCATGTATTGGACAGCCATGCCAGAAGCAACCATCGACGAAAATCG
>JASLNT010000121.1 GCA_030745875.1 Phycisphaerae bacterium | reverse complement strand
TGTACACTCCGGTTGCTCCTGTCAGATCGATGCAAAAGGGGGAAATTCTTCCCAAAATACGCGATCCAACAGGATAAGGTCCAAAGCGCTACACTTTTACGCCGCCCGCCACGCGCTACATTTTTCCTCCGCCGTTTACACCCGTCCAGGCTCCCGGGTTTCCTGTCGCCACAAGGTATCGCGCCGATGCTTTGGAGGCTACAAACTCGGTTGTGGTGATGTCCTGGGCGATACCGTAGGAGATGTTCTCAAACTGCTTGGGGTACTCGTCGTATTCGTGGACAACCGCGGACGTCTCGTCCAGGATGCCGAGATACTCCCCGTTGCCGCTCAACTTGAAGTTCGTGTGGTGGTACGTCCCGTCGTAGTCAGGGTCCTTCGGATCGGGAACGGTCTCACGCCCGTTGGAGCAGAATATGATCTTGTACTCGCCCGGTCCAAGTTCGAAATTGTCGGGAAACCCCCACGAATCATTCTTGTCTTTGAGCGTCCATCCGGTCAGGTCCACCAGTGAGGTCCCGGTGTTCTGTATCTCAAGCCAGTCGGAATACTGGTTGTCTCCATCCTGCAGCGTGCTGTCGTTGATCGCCATGAACTCCGAGATTACGACCGAACCCGACAAGAGCAGTCGCGGCTCCAGGGTCTCGAAAATCGGCGAGTTGATACAGTTCAAGTTTGCACTATCCATAAGACCCGACGACCTCACGTAGTGGTGAACAACAACCGAAATTATACGGAGGGCGCGGAACGACCGCAACGCCTCCAGTTAGACATCAACTATGATATCACAAACTCCCAATTCTCGAAGGATTATTCTAGTCATAAATCTAGACAAAAACTCATCTCGACAAATTTTGACATGAGTTCCGGATTGTCTCGCTTGGTGTTTTTTCTATAATCATCTCCATCGCCCGGCGTTACTCGCTGGGGCCTTTAAGTGAAAAGAATAGGTTCGAACGGAGAATACAGAAATATGTTCCAAAAGAAGACAAGCATTATCAGCCCGACCGCAATCGCGTGGATTCTGAGTATAACATTCGGCTTCGCAGCAACTAACGCACTAAGCGAAGACTTGAAGCTCTGGCCCGACGGAGCCCCGGGTGCAAAAGGCTCGGGCAAAAACGACATCCCCACGCTCAAGATGTTCCCGGCGCCCAAAGATGTTAAAGGTCCCGCCCCTGCGGTCCTGCTGATACCGGGAGGCGGATATAAGCATATCTCCAGTTACGGAACGTTCTGGGAGTTCTTTAAGACTCGCCCAGTGCGATTCTTCAGCATGAAATATCGCCTTCCGGTACATGGATACCGCCACCCGGCTCCGCTGCAGGACGCCCAGCGCGCCGTACGCACTATCCGAGCCAACGCAAAGAAGTGGAATATCGACCCCAAGAAGGTCGTGGTTGTGGCGTTTTCCTCAGGCGGACACGTGGCCGCCACCCTGGCGACGCAAGACCACGCCGGCAAGAAGGACGCCAAAGATCCGGTCGAACGATTCAGTTGCCGCCCCGACTTCATGGCGCTGTTCTGCCCCGTAGTCAGCATGAAGAACAAACCGCACAAGGCCTCGGTGGCCCGGCTGCTGGGCCCGAAGCCCGACAAGAAGCTCATCGATGAACTGTCGGCCGAATTGCAGGTCGACGCCGACACCCCGCCAACGTTCCTGGCCCACGCCCGCGACGACACGCTGGTGCCCCCGGAAAACAGCACCCAGTTCCACAGGGCCCTTAGGAAAGCCAAGGTAGACACCGAACTTCGACTCTACCGCGAAGGCGGACACGGCGTGACCAACAAGACCAACCCGTGGAAAATGGATCTGGAGAACTGGCTCAACAAGTGCGGCGTGCTGAAAGACAAATGGTCCTACACCTACAGCAAGGCCCAGCCCTACGAACCCGACTCGCACTACACTCTCATGAATATCGAGGGCTGGAAGGTGAAGGTGAATAACGGTCTGCTGCCCGGCGGCAGGCTCCAGGCCACCGGAGCCAAGGCGTTGGCGGGCCTGAAAAGCCACATGATCAAGCTCAAGAAGATGGTCCGGCCCGAAGGGATCAAGAAATTCCAGACCGTAACGTTCTGGCTCGAGGTCGATTCCACCAACGGCCCGCACGGGAGGACCTCGGCGTACCAGTACCACCCGGGCCTCGGCTGGCTGAAGAGAATGGACTTCAATCCCAAGAAGGTAAAGTGTGTCGAATACGGAAAGGCGGCCTCCCTGGCCCGCCGCTCGTTCGATAGCGGAGTGACGGTCCTGCTGCACGAATACGCACACGCCTATCACGACAATTTCCTGAGCTTCAACCACAAGGAAATACTCGCCGCCTACAAGCGATGCGTAGATGGCGACACCTATCCCAAACGTGACTGGGTCAAGAGCAATCACAAAGAATTCTTCGCCGGGGTGACCACTCGTTACCACGGAAAGAAGGAAGAACGCGAGGCGTTGGTCAAACGCGACCCGATCCTGGCCAAACTGCTCCTGAAAATATGGGGCAAGCCGCTGGGCTACATAGATACCCCGGACCAGGACAAATAGACGACCGAAATAATCTCGCCAAACAACCGCTACGTCGCGGCGAAGTGATTTAGCGAACTGACAGGGCTGACTTGATCGATTCTTTGATCTTCTCGGCTATTCTTGTCGATCCGAGTTTGTGAAAGTGTACGTCCTTCTTCTGCTGCCACTTGTCCAGATTTGGCAGGGTGTAGTTGTAGAGGTCGTTGATAAGAACGTTGTTCTTCTTCATGATTTCCAGTGCGATCTTGTTGTAGACCGGTGACATGCGGTTATCGATAACGCGATAATGTTCGTCTTTCGGTACGGGCGTGGTGGTGGCGAAGATGAGAATCGCGCCGGTCTTCTTCAGACGTTTGACGATTGCTTCCAAGTTCTTTCGATACTGCTCGGGCGGAGCCCAGAACGGGTGTTCGGGGTTGTTTGAACTCTTGCCCGTTTTCGGGTCAACGTGCTTGAAATCATGCAGGCCGAAATTGAAATGAATAACGTCCCACTTATCCTTCCCAAGCCATTTGTCTATGTGCTTCAGAGCGGTCACTGTTCCCTGGTGGTTTCCGCCCGGGCGGACGATATCAACTTCAGGATAGATCTTCTTCAGGATCGGCGAGTAACGCATGGACGTTGAGTCTCCGAGAATCAGGACTCGCTTCTTTGGGTCTTTCTTTCCATTCGTCTTCGCTGACGACACGGCCCGTTGAACCGAGCCGCCCTTCTTGTCCTTTATCAGCAATTCGTCGATCACGGGCCGCAGGGCGGCGGCGATTGCAGCGTAGCCTTTTGCGCCGGGATGAACGCCATCCCGATAGAGGTCCTTGCGCACCCGCCCGTCCTTGTCGAGCAAGTGATAGTTGACGTTGTAGAACCGCACGTAAGGGCGGTCGTTCAGGGTCGCCAGCAGGTTGTTGACGCGCTCGGGGGTGTGGGCGAACTTACGCTTCCGAGGCAGGACGCCAAGCAGCAGAATCTTCGTGTCGCCGCAGCGTTTGTGGATCTCGTCGACTATCGCCTGAACACCCCAGTATATCTCTCGGGGCGTGTTCTTGACCGCAAGGTTGTTCGTGCCTATCAGGATCACCGCAAGCTGCGGCGATATCCCGTCCAACGCTCCGTTCCTCAGCCGGTGCACAACGTTCTCCGTGCGGTCCCAGCCGAAGCCCATGTTCGTCACCGCGTAACCAGCGAAGAGTTTGTCCCATGCAGCCTGCCCGCTAACAATCGGGGCTTTGGGCTCGCCGGACCAGTAGTGCGTGATCGAATCGCCCAGGAATATGATGTCCGGATTGACACTCTTGTTCCGCTCGATGATCCGCTTGCAGCGGGTCGCCCAGTCGTAGATTCTCCGATCGCGATTCTGCGTTACCGGAATGGTGGTTGCAATATCGGGAACGATGCGTCGTCGGCGCCATGAGACCTTGCCCGTGTCAACAGTTATCGTGCCGGTGGAATTGGTTCCCGCACTGCCCTGGATGTCGGCGGTGAGCGTCCAGCCGGTCTTCGGAGCCGACTGCGGCAAGGTGAACCCCCAACTGTTGTCGCGGCTGCGACCGCCTGCGAACCCTTCGTGCGAGTCGGTCAGCTTTGTCTCGCCTGACCGCAGGAAAACGTTCTTAACGTTCAGTCCGTGCTTGCCCCTGGTCCACTTGAACGTCACGCGGTATGTCTGCCCCGGCGTGAGCGGACCGGGGAGTTTCCATGTTTTCGCGGCGTATTCGCGGGGCGTATCGGCTGGCATCCAGCCTAGTTTGGTCGCCGCCTGGACGGGTTTCGGTTCGTCCCAATAGCTAATCTCCAGCAGGTCCAAGCGCTCCTTGTGGATCGCCAGACGCGGGAGGAACTTGGCGTAATCTTTGACGTTCCGGGCCTGCCAGGCGGTCTCGGCCAGGGCGGCCCCGCGCGGCCAGGCCATGCAGTCGAGCACTTCGTCGCTGTGGATGAAAGCGCTCCAGACATTCGCCTGACAACCGAGGATGTGCTTTGCCTGATCGGCCGTCAGTTCAGCCGGGATCGGATCGTACTTGTAGACTTCCTCCAGGGTTTCTCGACCGGGCCAATGCTTCGGATGCCCCCCGCCGCCAGTGGCCTGACCGTGATCGAAATACAGCGGTTTCTGCGGGCTCATCACAGCGTCATGCCCCATCTTGGCGGCCGCCACGCCGCCTTTGACGCCGCGCCAACTCATCACCGTCGCATTCGGAGCCAGACCCCCGTGGAGTATCTCGTCCCACCCGATCATTCGTCGCCCTCTGGCGTTGATGAATTTCTCCATGCGCTTCATGAAGTAGCTCTGCAGCCCGTTCTTCTTCAAGCCCTGCGTCTTAACACGCTTCTGACAATCCTCGCACGCTTTCCAGTGGCCCTTGCGGACCTCGTCGCCGCCGACATGAATGAACTTGCTCGGGAACAGTTCAAACACTTCAGTCAGCACGTCCTGCAGAAACTCGAACGTGGTGTCCTTACCCGCGCAGAAAACGTCGCTGCCGGGTATCTTCGGAAAGCTCTTGCCCGGACACGGATAACCGTAGAACCACGCGACTTCCTTACCGTCGCCGCCGCAGGCCAAATAGGGATACGACGCGGTGGCCGCTTTGCTGTGGCCGGGCATTTCGATCTCGGGAACGATCGTCACAAACCGCTCGGAGGCGTATTTCACAATCTCACGGATTTCCGCCTGCGTGTAGAATCCGCCGTATCGTCCGATTGGCGGTTGACGACGGAAACCGCCGACCGAAGTCAGACGCGGGTACTTCTTGATCTCGACCCGCCAGCCGTGCGAATCGACAAGGTGCCAATGAAATACGTTGAGCTTGTGGGTCGCGAGATTGTCGATGAACCGCTTGATAGTATCGACGTTCTGGAAGTGACGCGACGAATCGAGCATCATCCCCCGCCACCCGAATCGAGGCGAATCGGAGATAGTGACGCAAGGGACGCTCCATCGAATCCCGTCAACTTTCTTCGACGAGAAGACGCCTGGCGGCAAGAGTTGGCGAAGCGTCTGAACACCGTAGAACGCCCCGGCGCCAGTCGATGCGCGAATCGTGATCCGCTTCGGCGTGACGCTCAGGGAGTATCCCTCCTTGCCCAGTTTCGCCACGGATTTGTCCGTACAGGCGGCGTCGACCCATATCGCCCCGTCGGCGGCGTCCCCCCGCGATACAGCCAGTTTATAGCCTGTCGCCGAGCTGAGATAGCCCGCCATCACGTTCGCTACGCCCTCGGATGCCACGCCCGCGACGACAATCCGCGTCGAAGAGGTGAGGACAAATTCACCCTCGCCCCGAGTCATTGATGTCGGCTGAGGGATTACGCTTATCTCACCGGCCGGCGCAACCGCCGCAAGCACAAGCAGAACAAAAACAACCGGCGCCGCGATTCTCCGCATGGTTCTTCCTCTCGTCAGCTATCTGCGCCCTTGTTTCTTCTTCTGAGGGCGGGGCTTGCCCACGTGGATATCGACATCGGTTCGCCCCATGAATTCCGCTAGAGTCGGAACGCCTTTGGTGTCGGTCAGCAGCGGCTTGGGGTTCTTTACAAACGCCGCCGGGCGGTTGTCCCCGGCCAGATTCGCCTTGTGCGCATCCAACAGCGCTTTGAGTTCGCTAAGCTTCTGCGGGAACTTGCTTGCCAGGTTTCTTTTCTCGCCAATGTCCGCGTCCAGATCGTAGAGTTCGTACTTCTTCCTGATGCGTACGAGCTTCCATTTTCCCTTCCGTACGCCGTCGATTTCGTAGTAGTGAACTTCGTGCGGCGACTTTGCTCCGCGTTTGCACAGCAGCAGGTCCGAAATATCCTTACCGTCGATTGTGCGGTCCTTTGGGACTTCGGCTCCGGCGAGCTTCGCCAGCGTCGGCAGGATGTCGATCGTGGCGCCGATCTCGCTGGTTACGCTTCCTGCGGGAATGGTATCCGGCCACCAAGCCACAGTGGGAACTCTCATGTGCCCTTCGTACTTTGGCCCGCCCTTGGCGCCTCGCAACGGCCCCATCGACGTACCGCCCGAACCACCATTGTCCGAGGTGAAGAAAACCAGCGTTCTCCTGGCCAGCCCAAACTCAGTCAGTGCGGTCATGATCCGCCCAACGCTGCGGTCCACTTCTTCGATCTGGGCGCGCGTGACGTCGCCGTCGGCTTTGGCGCCCCTGTCTTTGAGAGTGAAACGCGGATGGTGGATATAGGAGTGCGGGACATAGGCGAAGAAGGGCTTGTCCCTGTGACGCTTGATGAAGTCCACCGCCGCATCCGTAACCGCATCGCACAGCAGGGCCTGGTTCTTGCCGTCCGGAATGTGTGCGACAACCTTTTGCCCCTTCACAAACGGCAGCGGCGGGCACTTCACTGATCTGAGAAACGGCCACATGTCGTTGGAATACGGGATGCCCGCGTATTCGTCGAACCCCTGGCTGAGCGGCATGAATTCAGGCTGGTCGCCCAGATGCCACTTGCCGAAGCAGCCCGTGGCGTAGCCCCTGGCCTTGAGCATATCGGCGATCGTGGTCTCTTTCGGGTTAAGCCCGCGCTTGTCGCCCGGGAAAACCACTCTTCCGTCCATGCCGACGCGAGCGGCGTAGCATCCGGTCATAAGCGCCGAACGCGACGGCGTGCACGCGGTGGAACTGACGTAGAAATCGGTGAACTTAACTCCCTCCCTGGCCATGCGATCGAGATGCGGAGTCTTGTTCTTCCTGGACCCGAACGGACCGATATCGCCGTAGCCCATGTCGTCAATGAAGATAAAGACAATGTTAGGCCGCTTGCCGACCGCGGCGCCCGTCCGGTTCTCCGCACGCGCGACGCCCGGCACGGCCGCCGCCGCAACTCCGAGCCCCACCATCTTAAGAAAGTTGCGGCGATCAGTATTCCATTCATTCATAATAGATATCTCACAAACGTTGTTCGCTCCCTAATTCCGGACCAAGCCCGGCCGCGAGAGTATACCACTGACTATCGCGCTGGCAAATGCCCTATCTGCCGGACACTATGATTCTGAAAGGAAAGCGGGTCCGCGTCGAGGTTCATCTCGATGACCGCGCCCTGGTCGATGATCAACGTCACGCCATCGCGCGGCACGTCGATCGAATCGTTGACCACGTACTTACCGGCCTGCACGAGGGTCGTGCGCGCGTTGGCCATTGCCCACTCGACAGCCAACTGGGCGTCTTTGTGCTTGAACAGCACTTTGTCGCCCTTCATTTTCCGCACGACGGTCTGGTCGCCTTGTTTGCTGACCAGCATGGTATCGTCCTTCCACGACTTCTTCTCGGCGCCCAAGCTTGGCACGCTCACCAGTCCAAGGACCACGGCTGTGAGTAAGAGATATTTGGCGTTTACTTTCATCATGTTGATACTC
>JASLNT010000120.1 GCA_030745875.1 Phycisphaerae bacterium | reverse complement strand
TGTACACTCCGGTTGCTCCTGTCAGATCGATGCAAAAGGGGGAAATTCTTCCCAAAATACGCGATCCAACAGGATAAGGTCCAAAGCGCTACACTTTTACGCCGCCCGCCACGCGCTACATTTTTCCTCCGCCGTTTACATCCAGCTTGCTTAACATACGGTCTCAAACCACATCTGCTTGCGAACTTATCGTGCTCAATGGTCGGTCGAAATACGCTGGCAATGAACAGGTTGCTTCAACCATGCCCAAACTTGAGGGGACTGGATGGTAGCATCTTGGTGTTACAGGAGTTATGAGAGTACAGAATCGTCATCGCCCCATATAAAAACAAACCGGCCGACGAGGGAAAGGAGGGAGAAGACCTCGCCGGCCGGAAGGGGCTCTAATTAAGCAGCCCCACGCTCGCTCACTTATAGTATATCCCTCGACCAATAGAAAAACAAGGGCTATTCCGATTTTTATGAGTATTTTTTCCTGGCCGCTATGCGCCAGCCGGACCACTCTCGGGGATCTGACCCGGTTGCTGGCCTGGTTGCTGGCCTGAGACATGTTGAACCACCTGCACAAACAGCATCTGCACTTGATAAGCGGCCTGTTCCATGAGCTTTGTCTCTTCTTCATCAAGATTGCCCTTGGTCTTCTCGTCGAGGACCTTGAGCGTATCGATGTGGTGTTTGGCCAGTTCGAGGTCAACCATAACCTTCTCGCTATTGGGGTCGGCGAACCCTCCCAGAGCCATCATCGCCTGGGTGGCCAGCGAGCTGACGAGCGTGGTGAAAGTTGCGGGGGGCAGTTGTCGTTGCTGACCTTCCCCCCCCTGCTCGCCTCCCGCGCCCGGGGCCTGATCGCTCTGGGGCTGGGAGTCGTCCTGCGGCGACTCGTCGGGTTTCGCCTGCTCGGCCAGTTTCTCTTTGTCGGCCTGTGCTTGTTGCTTCCAATCGTCGTCAACAATGATCTTTGGCTGATCCGGGCTCTGATCGTCTGCTTTCTTTTCGTCTGTCATGAGTATTGTTCCTTACTTTCTGCGTTGTTGGTGAACCAAGAGACCCCGCCGGATCCGCCGGACGCCGGTCGGTGGCGGGCAAGCTCAGCTGAACGCGCCATGGCTGGCGAGCTTATTTATTTTCTATAGCCGCTTTCACCAGACCTTTGAACATCGGCTGGGGCCTGAGCGGGCGGCTGGTCAGTTCAGGATGAAACTGTGCGGCCACAAAGTACGGATGCACGTCACGGGGCAATTCGAGAATTTGCATTATCTCGTGCTGACCGTGCCTACCGGAGAAGATCAGCCCTCCGGCCTCCAGTTGCTCGATATAAGCCGGGTCCACTTCGTAGCGATGGCGGAAGCGCTGACGAATGTGCTCGGCGCCGTCGAACAGTTCGGCCGCCATTGTTCCCGAAGCAATCATAACGTCCTGCCCGCCCAGTCGCATGTTCCCTCCGAGCCCCTCGATCTTCTTCTGTTCGGGCAGGATGCTTATCACAGGCGTTTTCGTGTCGGGATCTATCTCCGTGCTGTCGGCGTCATCCAGTCCGCATACGTTGCGAGCGTATTCGACCACCGCCATCTGGAACCCCAGACAGATGCCGAGATAGGGCGTCTTGTTCTCGCGCGCATGCTTTATGCATGCGATCTTCCCGGCGGTTCCCCGCACGCCAAAACCGCCCGGAACGATAATTCCGTCGACCCCAGCCAGCACGTCGCCCACATTGCGTTCGGTAACATTCGTAGTATCGATCCACTTGATATTGACTTTGGCGTCGTTCGCCACCTCCGAATGCTCGAGCGCCTTTATTATGCTGGCGTAGCTGTCTCGCAGGGCGGTGTACTTGCCGGTGATTCCTATGGTCACTTCGTGGGAGTACTTGTCGATCCGCGAAGAGAACATCTCCCAGGCCTGGGCGTTTCGCGCATCTTCGGCGGAGTTTATCAGTCCGCCCAGGCTGAGCAGTTGGACCACTTCGCTGTCGAGCCCCTCCTCTCGCATTATTTGCGGCAGGAGATAGATGCTCGGCAGATCGTGCATGCTGAACACGCGCGTGATTGGAACGTTGGTGTATATCGATATTTTCTGCCGGACTTTGTCGGTGACACGGTCTTCGGCGCGGCAGGCGATCAGGTGTGGATGGATGCCAAACTCCATCAGGCGTTTGATTCCGAGTTGGGCGGCTTTGGACTTCTGCTCACCGAGCGCCGGAGGGCTCAGAACGTAAGTAAGCGCCACGAACAGGACCGAACCTTCGCCTTCTTCGTAGCTCAGTTCGCGGAGGGCCTCGATATAGAAAGCGTTTTCAATATCGCCGACGGTGCCCCCGACCTCGACAAAGACCACATCGGCCTCAGACTGCATCGCCACTTCCCGCAGCCGCATCTTCACCTCGCCGGTGACGTGAGGAATCATCTGCACGTCGCGTCCGAGATAGCTGCCGGCCCGCTCTTTGTCCAGTACGGTGCTGAATATCTGCCCACTGGTGGCGAAGTTGGCGCCGGTAAGGTCCTGGTCGAGCATGCGTTCGTAGGTGCCCAGATCCATATCGGTTTCCATCCCGTCGTCCAGGACAAAGACCTCACCGTGACGGAAGGGATTCAGCGTACCGGAGTCGATATTCAGATATCCCTCAAGCTTAACAGGAGCAACTCTTAAACCTTTGTCCTTGAGGAGTTTGGCGAGACTGGAAGAGAATATCCCCTTCCCCAGACCGCTCATGACGGTCCCGAAAACCGCTACGTATCGCGCCTGGCCAAGTTCGTATCCCTCGGGCAGCGGCGTGTAGAATTCCGTCTCGTCGGTGCTGTCCTTGACGGACCTCAGTAAATCCATGGCATTGCTCATGGAGTCGCACTCTAGCTAATCGAGGTCTGAAAATCAACCCGCAACCGCAGGAAGTTGTCCGATTCGTTCCCCATGGCCCACCCGAAGCTCGCGAGATATCAGCTCTGGGCTCCGTAGCGATTCACAAACGCCTCGTAGTCGTCGGGAGTGTCGATACCGCGTCCGTGGTAGTCCGTGACGCCGACAATGATATCAAAACCACTTTCCAGAGCACGGAGTTGTTCGAGTTTCTCGCCCTGCTCAGCCGGTGTGGGCGGCAAGGCCGCATATCGCTTCAGAAACGCCACACGGTAGGCGTATATCCCCAAATGCAGAAGATAACCAACCTCCCTACCGGAATCCCGGTCGCACGGGATCCGCGAACGAGAGAAATAAAGGGCTCGCCCGTCGTCGCGCAGGACGACCTTAACCTTGTTGGGATCGTCGGCCTCTTCATAGCTTAACGGAGTGGCCAGAGTAGCCATCGGGCATCCGCCGTCAGCGAGAAGTTCAACAAGTTGATCGACGCACGCACCGGGCATCTCAGGCTCGTCGCCCTGAACGTTGACCACTATGTCGTCATCTTCCAGACAGAGTTTCTCCGCTGATTCGGCCAGGCGGTCTGTCCCGCTGGTATGATCGTCCCGAGTCATTACGTAGTCGCCACCGAAAGCCTCGACAGCCGAAGCGATTCTGGAGTCGTCAGTAGCAACCACGATCCTCCGCACGGTGGCGGCGGTTGTGACAGCCTGAACTACGTGCTGGATCAGAGGCATGCCCGTCCGGTCGAGCAACGGTTTTCCGGGCAGGCGAGTGGATGCGTATCTGGCTGGAATAATGGCGATGGCGTTCATGGTGTCTGCAACTGTTGCCCGCTCCCGAGCGGGACGTTAGGTATCGATATCGTCGTTATGCGAGTTCACCGGCAGCGTGATTATGAACTCCGTGCCCGCCTGCTCCCTGGGCTTCACTGCTATTCGCCCGCCCATTTCCAGGACGATTCCCTGGACGACCGAAAGCCCCAGGCCCGGGTTCATGCGATCGCCGCCGGCGTGCAGACCTTTGGTCGTGAAGAACGGATCGAACACGAGGTCAAGGTTCTTGGCGTCTATACCAATCCCGTCATCGGCGAAAGTCAGCACGGCCTGGGAGTCGTCCTTACCCGGCCCGACATTCAGAAAGATGGTCCCGCCGTCGGGCATGGCCTCTTCGGCGTTGGTCAGGAGATTGCCCAATATCTGGTGCATTCGGTTGGCTTCAACCGCCACCACCGAAACCGGGTGCAGGTCCAGTTCGAGTGTTATGTTCCTCTCGATCAGAGGCTTCTCGACAAGGTGGGCGAAAGTCAGAATGACCTCAGTGAGGTCCGCAAGGTCCGCGCGATAGGAGTCGTGCTTTGCGAAGCTCAGCAGCGATTGGGTGAGTTTCGACGCCCTTACCGCGGCCTCAGCGGTCATCTGGAGAGCCCGTTGCATCGCCGCAGTGTCTCCGGACGTAAGTGCGAAGTCCACGAAAGTAGCAACGCCTCCCAGGATGTTGTTGAAGTGGTGGGCCACACCGCTTGCCAGTGTGCCCAGCGAGGCCATTTTCTCGGCTTTGTTGAATTTGTGGACCAACTGGACGTGGCGGGTCTGGTCGATGACCCAGGCGGCGATCCCCAGGACCTGTCCGCCCGAATCTGAAAGCGGTGAGAGAAACACCGTCACGTCCTTCGGGCCGTCGGGGGCGTCTTCAACGCAAACGTCGAACTCAGAGGCTTCCATGCGGCTTACGGTGCGTTTCAGGAGTTTGTCGAGCAGAGGGCGCCTGACCTCGGGCACGATGAGCCGAAGCGGTTTGGATTGCATCTGGTCATCCTGCAGTCCAAGCAGATTGATCGCGGCCTGGTTCCAATACTTGATATTGAAATCAGCATCAGTAGCGATCATGGCCACCGCAGCTTCCTGGCAGAGAAAGCGGTATATGTCGCCGGGCAGATCAGACGAAGAATCTTTGGTTTGGTCTTTCATTGTTGGGCGTAAAAGGGATATCGCGGCTTCGGGGGAGGAAAGCTCCCGCACGCGTCATTTCTCCGGCAGCATCTCCGCCTTCGGTGTAATGACCAATACTATTTCAAAATCCATACCTTGTTTTTTCTGTATGAAAAAGTGTCGTCCCACGCTGTGAGGTCGGCGTGATGCGGCTCCGGGCCCAATCACGAGAAACTCACCGGGTTTCATTGGCATCTGGAACATGAGATCTTCAAATCCGAACATGACCGGTTTGTTGACGACTCTTACACCGGTCGGGTCGCTGTGAAAACGCGTCTTGGTCTTGGCGGATCGCACCTGCGGCATACCGGTTAGGATTATTCTGTCCGCATCGTCCTGGTCGACTGTGCACGCCACCGTCAGCACGTTGTCGCCCGGAGGCATGTCCGAACCGCTCAGGGTCCGGTCCGCATGGAAGCTGAAGATAGTCTGAACTCCCTGGTTGCGTTTAAGCGCAATGTGATGAGGGGCTGCGGTGCGACCGACCGTCAGCCTCCGCCCGAGGGCCTGCCCGGTCATCCGTTTCAGCACTCGGATAATATCAGGCATGGACTTGGCGCGTCCCAGGCCGACGCGGATCCCGTTTCGCCCCAGCGAAACCAGGCGCTCGGCCCCGATCGGTTCTTCGTCCAGATAGCTCCATATCTCCTCGGAGCCGCTGGCCTGCCCGGCGGGGACTTCAATGTAGATGATATTCATCCGAATGATCTCGGGGAACCGCGGCGGTTTGCCGACATCGGCCGGGCGGGGCTTTACCTCCGGAGATCTCGACACGGGCGGACCGTCCTGCCCCGGGAATGTGCAACCGGGCAGTAGAAACACAGCCGTTAGAAGGAAAATGTGCCGAAAACCGTTCATCCCATGGCATCTCTACAGAAGTCTAAGAATCTATAGTCGCAAGCTATAGATAGTACAACTCCGAGATGATCATGTCAAAACGCAATCCCAATGTACATGGGAGACAATTGGAAAACGGGTGGGGCGCAGGCGTAATGGCGGGTCCGGCGCTGACCGGTGCGGTAAGACGCGGCGGACAGTTCAATTGAACTGTTCTGAAAGCATCTCCAGCAACCTGGACGCCAACATCGACTTTGCGCCCATCGGTCCGGTCCATTTCAGTTCGCCGCTTTCGTCGAGAACCTTCTGCATTCTCTGGACCGCCAGGACGGCTGATGAGTGGTTCTTGCCCATCGCCTGGGCGATCTCCGGGTAACTCATCTGGGTGTATCGCCTGGCAAGGAAGAAGCAGAGCATCCGCGCCGTTGAAACTGTTCGGGTGCGGCGGGAGGAATGAATGTCGGCTGGCGTGATGCCGAAGAACGCTGAAACGATCGCTTCGATATGTCCAAGTGTGACAGCGCTGTCCGTTCGCGCCAGATGGTCGGCCAGCACGTTGCGGGCCAGCTCCAATCCAACCGGAGCCCCCTCCAGCGCCGACAATGCGGCCAGCTTGGTAAGCGCGCCTTCGAGTTCGCGAACAGATCCATGCACGTGGTTGGCGACGTATTCCAGGACATCCTGATCGACCGGGAGTTTCATTTGCCTGGATTTCCGCATGAGTATCGACAACCGCGTCTCGGTGTCAGGCGCTTCGACTTTGACAACCATGCCGGAAACGAATCGGCTGACGAGTTGTTCGTTCAGCGCTCCGACCATGTGCGGATGCGCGTCTGAGGCCAGTACGATCCGACGCCCGGCGGTTTCGATGGCGTTGAAGGTGTGGAGGAATTCATCCTGGGTGGCCTTCTTACCGCTGAGGAAATGGACGTCGTCAATCGCCAGCAAGTCCAGCTTCCTGTATCGAGCGCGGAACTGGGCGATGTTCTTGGCGCGCAGCGACTGGATAAACTCATTTGTGAATTGTTCGCAGGTGACGTATTTCCATGTCAGCGGTTGACCGCGACGGTGTATCCTGGCCGCCTGCATGCAAACGCCTTGGAGCAAATGCGTCTTGCCCACGCCGCAGGCCCCGTGTACGAAAAGCGGATTGAACGGAGGAGCCTTCACACCCGCCATCGCAAGCGCGGCGGAGTATGCAAGCTTGTTGCTCTTTCCGACAACGAAGTCGTCGAGTTTGTGTCCCAGCGCTTGCGGCTTCCGCATCGGGGTCGGACGGCGTACTCGTCCGGCTCCCGATTTGTTCACCAGGTCGGCCTGGGCGTCCAGATCGGTTCGTCTGGTCTCGCCGGCCAGCGCGGCGTCGATGGTGACTATCACAGGTCGTTTGACCCCGGTGTGAGTTTCGGCCACCCGGGCGACGTTGCTGCAGTAGTGCCCTTCGATCCAGTTGGCGACGAATGGGTTTGGTACGGCGATTTTCACGTGTCCGTCTTCAATAGTCAGACGGGTTCCATGCTTGAACCAGGCGTTGTATTTCCGCGTCCCAATTTCTTCCCGCAGCGTCTGGTAAATCTGCTGCGTTGTGTGTTCCGCACACGAAGACCCTGCCGCAGTGTCCATGGTAATCCCTTTACCCGTCAAAAAAATCAAACACCCGCGAACTTGGACAAGCGTTCCAACGATCGCTTGAATCCAACCACTCAGACACACCGACTTGGCTTGCCGAATGACGCATGCCCTTGGCAAGCAAGAAGAATTTAAGGCCTGAAAGACTGGTGGTCAATTGCTATTGGCCCCCTATGTTATCCACAATACTCAAGCCCTTCGGAGCCCTTGGTTTGGGTGCGAAAAAAAACTTCTCTCCACACTTTGTTAACAATCACTTCAAATCGGGCTTTTTCGGGCCGGATTTAAGCACAACGTACGCCAAACGACGGTGAATCTCGCTGAATCCGGACTGCTCATACACTCTTATAGCATGATCATTGCGGGTGTCGACAGCAACGGAAACGGCTTGGCGGTTTCGCTCTGAGGCCTGCGCAATGGCACGGTCGAGCATCGCTCCGGCCAGCCCTTGCCTGCGAAACTCTCTAGCCACTCCCATGTAGATTATGTCGGCTGACGGGCCCCTTATCGAATCGTTAACCAGGATGCATCCGGCCGGAGTCGCCTGATCTCCACAACCCACAATCCACCACGCCTCCGGGCAGAACGCCCCGCTGCACTTGTGTCCGGCGATGATGTCCGGCATTTCTCGCACGCCCCGCAAGGCGGGGCAATCCAGCGAATCGGTATAGCTCTGCAGTATCACCTCGCCCAGTTGAGCCTCGGTGAACTGCTTGTAATTTCGCCATGTGAGATCGTCGCGAGCATCTTTCGGTTCGGGCGGACGACTCAGCAGGTTACGACTCATGTAGATCAGATCGGCCAGCAGCATCATACCGCTGTCAACCAAGACCGCGACTTGTTCGCTGTCAGCCGGATCTATCAGCGCCTGGACGAGCGACATACCGCCTTCGACAGCATCTCTCGAAATCTCACCGATGAGGCGAACAAGCTGCGCGCAATCAACTCCCGGCGCGTCGGGAGGGCTGAAGAACAACATGGATATGCGTCCGGCGCCCTCGACCACCAGGGCTACAGCCAGAGTTGTGCGTCCGGATCTGGACCACCAGAGCCTGATCGCCGCCGATCCGGACCGAGAGACCATCTGCTGGATCACTTGCTCCTGGGCGCGCGTTTGGCGGTCGTTGCTCGTCCCTGCGACCAGGAATTTAATCGCCGCCGCCCGGGAACGCCGAGGAACCGGTTGTATCTCAACGTGGTCCATCACCACATACTACCAGCGCGCAGCGTCAAAGCAAACAAGCCGTTGGGGCAAGGGGCGAACTAACACAAAAGGGAGCTTGACTTCGATTGGAAAAGGGCCTATATTTCCTAGCGTATTTGTTTGCGCCGACTATGCGTATCGATGCGCGGCGGCGGCAAACCGGGAGTTAGAGCAATGAAACGTATTCTGGTCGCAACAGCGCTATTGGCTGGCATGGTTGTTGTCCTTCCGCAGGCTATGACCGCCCCCGAACCGTATGAGGTTCCCACCACATGGGAGTTGAAGATTGATTTTCAGGCTCCCCAGCCAATCACAGTGACGCTTCCCGGCCAGAAGAAACCCACAACATTCTGGTACATGCTTTACACGGTGAGCAATCTGTCGCGCGACCCTGAAACCGGGCGAGGAGCCGATCAGGACTTCATCCCCGAGTTCATAATGTACACTAACACCGGACAATCCGCGGTGGCCAATCGCCGCCAACCGGCGGGCGTATTCACCGCTATCAAGAAACGCCATAACAATCCGTTGCTCAAACGTCACACGAACATCATCGGGAAGTTGTTGTACGGCAGAGACAACGCCAAAGACGGCGTTGCGATTTGGCCCGATTTTGCCGACAAGACCGGCTCGATCGACGTGTTCGTAGGCGGGCTGAGCGGCGAGACGGCCGAGCTCACGCTGCCGCGCCCCGTGACCGTAACTGAAACAGACGTAAACGGCATTGAGAAAACAGACGTCAAATACAAGGTGATCCTCCACAAATCTCTGAGGCTTAACTTCACGGTCAAAGGCACAACCGGAACCCGGGCGTACTCGACCACGAAGCTTAAGTCCAAGAAGTGGGTGCTCCGCTAGCACGGTCTGTTCACACTGGAACGCCTCGCTGCGAAAAACACCGTTACACCCCTTGACATAAACCAGACTTGACGGTATCCTTCGGGGTTCGATCTATACCTAAAAAGTAATCGCCGCAACCAGGCGGCCAGACGGGAGTATAAAGATGGCGCACAAGAAGGGACAAGGCTCGACCCGCAACGGGCGTAATTCAAACCCACAGTATCGCGGAGTCAAGCTCTACGGCGGGCAGGCTGTAAGGATCGGCGGGATTATCGTCCGCCAGGTCGGAACACCGTTCAAGCCCGGCCATAACGTCCGTCGCGGACGCGACGACACGCTGTTTGCGATGAAAGACGGCACGGTGACGTTCAGAGGCCGTTTCGTCGACGTAAACTGAACTTCGGCTTCTTCGGACACCCCGCCGACGGCGCGGTCGCTCCGAAGAGCAAATCCGATAACCAGAGGATGGCCCGAACAGGCGTCATCCTCTTTTTGTTACTCACATGGATTCGGCGCCAGTAACCAAAGCGATGTTTGTTGACCAAGCCGACATCGTTGTCACGGCCGGCAACGGCGGCAACGGGTGTATGGCGTTCAGGCGCGAGAAGTACATCCCCAAGGGCGGACCGGCCGGCGGGGATGGGGGCAAGGGCGGAAATGTCTACCTGCAGGCCGACGATTCGTACAACACGCTCCAGCACCTGGCCGGACATCACCACTGGGCAGCCGAGAACGGACGACCGGGTGAAGGCAAGAACAAGCACGGACGCGGTGGAAACGACGTAATCGTACGCGTTCCTCCGGGCACGATAATCTATGATGCGAACACCGGGATCACGCTCAAGGACCTCGCTGACTCCACCGAACCGGTATGCATTGCCCACGGCGGAAAAGGGGGAAAGGGCAACACGCGTTTCAAGACCGCGACAAACCAGGCCCCGCGAGAGTGGGAGCCCGGGGAGCCCGGACAAGAACGAAAACTGCATCTCGAACTGAAGTTGATCGCAGACGCCGGACTTCTGGGATTACCCAACGCAGGCAAGAGCACGTTGACGTCACGCGTCTCGGCCGCCAGACCGAAAATCGCCGCATACCCCTTCACCACACTGCATCCGTGTCTGGGAATCGTGGAACTATCAAGGTTCAGGCGGTTCGTGCTGGCTGACATTCCGGGCATAATTGAAGGAGCCCACCAGGGCGCCGGGCTGGGTGATGAGTTCCTGAGACATATCGAACGCACGAGAGTGCTCATACACATGGTCGACATCTGCCCTCTGGCCGGAGACCCGGTGGCGAACTACCACGCGATCAGGAGCGAACTGAAGCAATACTCCACCGCCCTGGCCGCCAAGCCTGAGATCGTGGTCGCAAACAAGATGGACCTCACCGGAAGCGAAGAACGCCTCGCCGAATTCCGCAAGGCCGTCGACGCACCGGTTCATGCAATAAGCGCCGTAACCGGCCAGGGGCTCGAAGCTCTGGGCGAAGAGATATGGCGAAAGGTCTGCGAGAGTATCGAACTCGAAACCGAGCAGAAACAATCCAAACCGCCCTTGGGCGTTTCGAAAACATTTGACCCACCGGAACTGGAAAACGATGACTGACGCCGACCAGACTATACCGAGCGTGCTGGCGTGCGATATCGGTAATACGAGCGTGCAGATAGCCTGCGTTGAGGGTCCCAAGAGCAGTTCGCTGATGAGCTTCAGCAATGACGATCTGTCCGGTCTGGGCGACGGGTTGGCGGCAATTTGGGGCGACATGGGCGGCGGCGGTAAGGTTGCGGCTTGTTCGGTTAATCCTGAAGGACTGGCGGCGCTCGAGTCGGCGTCCACTGACGCCATCGGACAGGATGTGCTCGTTGTCGGGCGCGATCTGCCCCTTCCGATCGAAACCGACTCGCCCCATCCGGCGGGAATCGGAGCCGACCGTCTCTGCGCTGCTGCGGCGGCGTACGATCAGTTGGGCGTCGCGTGCGTGGTCGCGGACTTCGGGTCGGCTATTACGATCGACTGCGTAAACGCAGACGGGTTGTTCCAGGGAGGGGCTATACTTCCGGGCCTGCAAATGGGCGCAAAGGCCCTGGCGGCGCAAACCGCCCAACTGCCCGAAGTGCGAATCGCAGAGCCCCAGTGCGTGTACGGACGCGACACCGAACAGGCAATAGTAAACGGACTCGTTCGCGGAGCCCGCGGAGCCCTGCGTGAACTTGTCGAAGCGTACGCAACGGAGATGGGCGGTTGGCCCCTGGTTATACTCACCGGAGGCGACGCCCGGATCATCTGCAAGGACGTAAATGACTCGGATATGGCCCAGGCGATCGTAGACGACCTTGTCCTGAGAGGCGTGGCGATCGCGTACTACAAGTTCATGCTGAAGTAGCTTCTTCTAATTCCAGTTCAATTGTCGAGGCCAGCCAAGTGACTCCAGAGCCGACAACTGCGGCCCTTTGCACGGCGCCCGGGCGCGGGGGAATCGCGGTAATCACACTAACGGGCCCGCAGACCGAAGAGATACTCACCGCCATATTCACACCGATCAGCGATCGGAAAACGGCGCCGGACAACGCACTACAGTTGGGCCACATTACCGACGACCGGACGGGAACTTCGCTGGATAAGGTAATTGTCTGCAGAACACCGCGTGGTGTCGAGATTAACATCCACGGCGGACCTCACATCGCCCGGCGAACGCTGGAATTGCTGTCGGACCTCGGAGCTCAACCGCGCAATTGCGACGCCGACCCGGACCGATCGCTGGACCCGGCGCACGAGCAATGGAACAATCCGTCGATCGGAGCTGAACTCCTGGAGGCCCTGCCCCGGGCTCGAAGCATGCTGGCGGCAGCGGCGTTGAGCGGCCAGTGGTCAGGCGGTCTGAGCGAACTGGCGGCCTGTCAGTCGCCTCAGGCCGATCAACTCCGTGCGGCAGCCGACGGACTAAGAGATATCGACAAGCTGCTTGATCCCGTTGAAGTGGTTCTGGCCGGACCGCCGAACGCGGGGAAAAGCACTCTGACAAATGCTCTCGTCGGAAGGGAGGTCAGCATCGTGCACGAAACCGCAGGAACCACGCGAGACTGGGTGCGCGAGCCGGCGGTGATAAACGGCGTGCCGATCTGGCTTACCGATACGGCGGGGCTATGGGACGCGCCAAAAGGCATCGACTCCGAAGCAGTGCAAAGAGCCCGAAAATGCGCCGCGGAGGCGGATATCGTCATCCTGCTGGATCCCGACGGCGACGCAGCCGAACCGGATTGGCTCGGGCCGAACCACGATCATTCAGAAGTTCTGTTCGTAACCACCAAGTGCGACGAACTGACCGGTGACGCGCCGGGGCAGCACATGGAAATCTCCGCTATGACCGGACGAGGGCTTGAAGAACTCAAGAGCGCGATAGCAGCCGCAGCGGGGCTAGACGATTTCGACCCAAAAACCTCGCGAGCGTTCACCGCGCGTCAGGCGAGTATTCTCTTGCGTGCGGCCGACGCTGTAGACGCCTGCGACCCGGACGCAGCGCAAGACGCTCTGGACGAACTCCTCAGAGGCCCGATCGGCGGATCTTCCGCCCCGGACGCAACAGCCGGCTAGCGGAACGCGCTTTTCAATAGAATGCGGCAATCCTCCCGGCGGATCTCTTTCCGCAGTCGGATTGCCGCATATTCGTTTCAGCAACTCCGGGTGGAGTCTACTTGTTGATTTTGATAGTCCTGGCCTTGGCCTTGTCGCTCTTGGGCAGCGTCACCGTAAGCACGCCGTTGGCGAAACCGGCGACTACTTTGCCAGCGTCAACAGGCGCCGAGAATCGTACTTCTCGCCTGAATTCACCAGATCTCCGCTCGGTGTGATGGCGCTTGGTGTCGGGCGAATCTTCAATCGTCTTCTCACCGCTGAGGGTCAGCACGTCGTCCAGCACCGACAGTTCGATGTCTTCCTCGGTCATACCGGGCAGTTCGGCGACAACGGTGAAGCTCTCATCGCTCTCGGTCAAGTCGAGCGCCGGAGACGACATCTCCGGACGGTCCTGACTAAGCGACCAGTCGCCAAAGAAGCGATCCAGCAGAGTATCCATGGGCTCTGCGAACATTCCCGTACGATTGCGTCTTCCATTTTGTCTTTTTACCAGAAACATAACTCTACTCCTTGTGCTTGGCTTTTGGTTTTGTCATGTAATCCAGCAAACGTTTGCAACTCTATTCGTCTTGGCCGCCATTCAAAATGCAAACCCCATGCCAGACAATCCCATTATGGCTAAACCACGCACCGAGATAATCTTACATCATAATATCAAATTCGGTATTTCGAGCCCGAGGGCACCATAGTGGCAGGCTGTCTGCCCATATGGCCGATTAGTCTGACTAATTCCCGGATGTGCGCAATCAGTTCGCGTTCTTGCGATCGCCTTGAGAGGATTTGTCGAGGAACTTGATGATGTTTTCGCGCTGTTTCTCGTTGAGTCTCACGCGGAGATTCACCAGATCGGTCACTTCCCGGAGCGTATCCTCTGTCCCGCGGGAGCGACGTGTCTCGTCCGTGAAAAACTCACGCGCCTCTTGGAGAAGTTCAAGCGATCGGCCGTCGGCGATCCATGGGTAGTACGGCATGGCCTGGGCGGGCACTCGTTTCTTGATCGCATCGTAATTGGCGACCACCCAGTCGAAGAGCTTGCGGCGGGTCGGTTCGCTCCACGCCTGGCCGAAGATGATCTTGTACACACGGTTCGGTTTCACCGGCCCGTTCATCGCATAGTCCAGCGCTTTATCCATGAGGTCCGGATCTCGAAAATTCGACAGCGCCTCAAGGTAATTCGTCTTCTCGGTGGGGTCTTTGGCGGTCTCAAATTTTCGTGCATACTGATCAAACAACTCGGCGTCGCCGGTTACGGCTGAGAGTTTCAGAAAACTCATCGCCAGATTCGGATCGACCAGGCGCGGGTTCTTAACGTATTTGGCGGCCTGTTTCCGAGCAAGTCTCATGATATCCGCATCCCCGCCCTTCTCGCCGAGCATGCTCATCAGGTCGGCGCGCAGCGATGCGGTATGGGGCGATTCATTCTCACCCCAAGCCACTCCGATTTTCTTGAGCGACTTACCGAGCACGGCTCGAAGGTAAGCAGCGTAGGCGTCGCCCAGATCATCGGTGATGAAGTTCATATGCACCTGATCCAGCAGTTCGACAACCTTTGCGACAACTTCCGGAGCCGGGTCAAGATTGAACGATCCGACGATTGACAGGAATTCGTCGGCCGGCATGGCGCCGGCGTAAAACAAAGCCGACACATTACCCAGGAAACCGAGCTTGCGGCGGGTGTCGAATTTGGTCCGCACAATTCGCGCCAACCTCATCACCTCGCCTTCCTCCATCGTCCAGCGGTAGTAGCCCTTCTCGTCAGCGTTCGGATAAAGCCACCCATCGACCTTTCGCAAAATAGCGGCTTGGAGTTTGACATTAACCGATCGTTCGGTCATCAGGACTCTCTGTCTGTATTCAGTCTGACCATCGGAATACCTCAGTATCACTGGAATACTCCAAGGCCGCCCGGTCCGATGGTCAGCCTGGAACAACGCATAGCGACTCTGCGTCAGGCGCACGGCGTCTTCGCCGGTGAATTCAACTTTGACCACGGGCACGCCGGGCAACGTGATGAAATCTTTCACGATCGAGTTTATGTCGCTGTCGTCAACGCGCGCCAAAGCAGCGGACAAATCGAAAGCATCGGCGTTGCCCCATCGATATTGGTTCATGTAGTGGACCATGCCTTCACGGAATCGATCTTCTCCCAGCCAGTCTTCGACCATTGTCAGCACGGACATCCCCTTGTAATAGGCCAGCGTATTAAACAGGCGCGTCATATTCTCGTCGCGTCGGATCTCACGCCGAATCGGACGCGTCGACGCCGCCGAATCGGAGCCCATGGCGCGTTCGCGCGAACTGATATCGTTAGTAGCCAGATCGAACTCCGGATGAACTTTCCTGACCACCTTAAGCGCCATCCACGATGCGAACGATTCGTTCAACCACAGATCATCCCACCATTTAGGGGTGACAAGATTACCGAACCACATATGCGCCATTTCATGGGCTACAACCAACGCTTGCCTGCGACGGTGAGAATCCGCAGCCGTTTCGGGATCCTTTAGAAGGATAGAGTCGCGATAGGTGATGGCTCCGACGTTCTCCATCGCCCCGAAGTTGAATTCGGGCACTGCAATCTGGTCGAGTTTCGCGTACGGGTACGGACACTCGAAGTAGTCCTCCAGTGTCTTCAGCAGCGGAGGGCTTATCCTCCGCGCAGTTTCGGCCAGATGCTTCTGACCCCGCGGCGTGATAATGCGCCCGGGAGCCGACATTCCCTCAACGCTGATCTCCTCCATAGGTCCGACCGCCAACGCCAGCAGATACGAAGGCATGGGCCTGGTCCGCATAAAATGGACTGTCTTGCTCTGTTTCGAGGTGGTGACCTTCAGGGGAGGCGTATTTGAAACAGCCAGATGGTCTTTGGGGACCTTCAGCGTCATCCGCCAGTGGATTTTGAATTCCGGTTCGTCCCAACACGGAAAGGCCGCCCTGGCGAATTCCGGTTCGAACTGCGTAAATACATACGCCTCTCCGTCATGGCGGGTTTTGTAGATCGCAACGCCCTTGCGATTGAACTCTTTGGCGAACGCAATTTTCAGCGTGTACTTACCGGGGCTCAGGACCTTGCGAGCACGGGCCGTCACGAGCCCCTTGTCGCCGACCGTGCAGTCCAGCGCCGCCGATATATCCAGATTCTCGACAACCACTGATTCGAGGTCCATCCCGAGGGCGTGGAAGGCGATGGTGTCGGTCTGTCGGCGCACATCGATTTCTATCGTCGTTTTGCCCGCGTACCCGTCTCGCTCAGCATCGATGTCAAGAGCGATACTCTGGGCAATCGGCACGACCGCTCGCTCCATGCGGATCGCCTTGCCGGGAGAACACGCGCAAACAGACATCATCACACACGCAAATCCCAACAGCAGCAGCAACTTATTCAAACGTACATTGAGTCTGATCATATGGATATCGCTCGACCGGAGTGTAGTGAGCGGGCATTCTACGAATAGTGGACAATGCACGTCAAGTCGGATTGATACGGGGGTTTTCGAGGGCTATAATGGAGTTCAGTGTAAATATACAGGTTGACACGACATGAATGAACGAATCAAGAGGCTCCGCACAGAGAGTGTAAATTCTGTGCCCTCAATATCTTCCGAGCGTGCTGAACTAATCACCAACTTCTACGCCAGCGGTGCGGCCGACGCGGTGTCGCTACCGGTGGCGCGGGCTCTGGCGCTGAAGTACGTAGTCGCCCACAGGTCAATTAGCATAAATGACGGCGAATTGATAGTCGGGCAGCGCGGACCGGATCCCAAAGCCACCCCCACCTACCCCGAGCTCTGCTGCCACAGCCTCGAGGATCTTGACATAGTCACCAGCCGCCAGCGAACTCCTTTCACCGTCAGCGAGGATGTTCGCAAAGTATACCAGGAGACGATCATCCCATTCTGGTCGGGCAAAACGCTGCGCGAGAAACTGTTCGCAGCGATGAGTCGGGAGTGGCATGATGCGTTCGACGCCGGAGTATTCACGGAGTTCATGGAGCAGCGTGCGCCGGGACACGCGATCCTCGACGACAAGATCTACCACCAGGGTCTGTTGGACATCAAGACCCGAATCACCGAACATCTCAATGAACTGGACCCGCTGAACGATCCCCGCGCCTACGACAAGCGCGAAGAGCTCAAGGCGATGGCAATTTGCATCGATGCGGTGATACTCCTTGCCAACCGTCACGCAGACCTCGCTGAGCAGATGGCGGGCCAGGAGCCCGACACAACCCGAAAAGCCGAACTTGAGAAGATCGCCGACATCTGTCGACACGTGCCCGCCAACGCGCCGAGAACTTTCCAGGAAGCTCTACAGAGCTACTGGTTCGTACACCTCGGCGTGATCACCGAACTGAACACGTGGGATTCGTTCAATCCCGGAAGACTCGATCAGCATCTCGACCCGTTCTACCGGAAGGAAGCCGCGGCCGGAACGCTCACGCGCAATGACGCCGAAGAATTGCTGGGCTGCTTCTGGGTGAAGTTCAACAACGAACCGGCCCCGCCGAAAGTAGGCGTGACCGAAGAACAGAGCGGAACCTACCAGGATTTCGCGCTGATCAACGTAGGCGGACTGACGCCCGACGGCGAAGATGCGGTAAACGACGTATCGCACCTGATACTCGACGTTGTCGAAGACATGCAGCTAATCCAACCGTCGGCGTGCATCCAGTTGGCTCGAGCGAACCCGCCGGAGTTCCTGGAGCGTGCCTGCAAAGTCGCGCGCACCGGACTGGGGCAACCGTCCATGTTCAACATGGACCTGATCGTCCAGGAAATGCGGAACGCGGGCA
Organism: Phycisphaerae bacterium; assembly: GCA_030745875.1. GTDB lineage: Bacteria > Planctomycetota > Phycisphaerae > SM23-33 > SM23-33 > BS750m-G57. The sequence continues at coordinate 62,013 of JASLNT010000120.1, read as the reverse complement.
AGAGCCTCTCCGACGCCCGCGCCGGCGGACCGAGCGGATGCGTCACAGTAAGCGCGTTCGGCAAGGAAAGCTGCACGCTGACCGGATACATGAACTGGCCGAAAGTGCTGGAGCTTGTGTGGAACGACGGCGTCGACCCCGCCAGCGGCAAGCAGATCGGTCCACAAACCGGAGACGCAAGAACCTTTGAATCGTTCGATCAGTTCTTCGAGGCGTACCAAACGCAGTTGAAATACTTCGTCGACCTCAAAATCGCGGGCAACAACTTCATCGAGCGATTGTTCGCCACGACCATGCCCGCTCCGTTCATGTCGGTTGTAATGAACGATTGCGTGGACCAGGCCACCGACTACCACAACGGCGGGGCGCGCTACAATCCGACGTACATCCAGGGAGTCGGGCTGGGAACGCTCACCGATGCGATGGCGGCGGTCAAACTGCATGTGTTCGACGAGAAGAACATCTCGATGAGCGATCTGATCGCCGCGATGGAAGACAACTTTGAAGGCAGCGAGAATCTCAGGCTCATGCTGGCCAATCGGACGCCGGCGTACGGGAACGATGACGACTACGCCGACCAACTGGCTGAGCGAGCGTTCGACGCCTACTTCAACGTGGTCAACGGACGACCCAACACCAAGGGCGGAGAATATCGCGTGAATCTCCTGCCGACTACAGTTCACATATACTTCGGCCAGGTCACCGGAGCACTGCCCAACGGGCGTAGAGCAGGCGTCACGCTTTCCGAAGGCATCTCTCCGACACAGGGCGCCGACCAGCGCGGACCGACGGCGGTGCTGAAATCGGCCGCCCGCATAGACCACGTTCGCACCGGCGGTACGCTGCTGAACCTCAAGTTCACCCCCCAGATACTCGCAGGCGACGGATACCGGCATCTCGGACATCTGGCCAGATCGTACTTCGATCTCGACGGACACCACGTGCAATTCAACGTGGTTGACGTAGAAACGCTGCGACAGGCGCAGGCCAATCCGCAAGAGCACAAGGATCTGATCGTTCGAGTCGCGGGATATAGCGACTACTTCGTGGACATTGGCGATGAACTCCAGGACGAGATCATCTCTCGGACCGAACACGAGAGCTTCCAGGGCTGAGGGCCAATGACAGTTCATTGTTCGGGCGGGGGCGGCGGTTTGGTTTTTCCGAGTCCATATACGGCGACTTCAGTATAAAGGTTCCGATCGTTGTTACTGTTGCCGTTGCTGTACAAGCGAATGTATCGGACGCGAACTCCGCCGGCGTCGATAATCTTGCCGTACCGACTTGCGACGTAGCCCTTGTCCTTGCCGCGGCCTAGCTCCGAAGAGTTGTCGTGATCGTTGTTGAACAGTGTTCGGACATTACGCTTGAACTCGGGATCATCGGACACCTGCACGATAACGTCACGGTATATTGTGTAGAATTGCCCTTGTCTCCAATTATGCCAGACAACAATCGCGTAGATCGGCGCAGACTGTTCCAGGTCAATTTGAATCCACTTTAGCCCAAAACCTATGTCTACATAGTTTCCGTCGTCAGTGCGGTTGTCCCGGTCGGTGATCATCTCAAGTTCCCCTATCACCGGGAGCAGCTCGTTGCTGCTGACCGGACGGTTGGCCGCGAGATTTGCCGTACCTGTCGGAACCATGAACGCTGGACGCTCATGCAGAGATTTGCGGCTGAATTCTTCAACGTTCGGTTCTTCGGACCAGGGACGTTTCGGGCAGCAGGAGATATGCTTTGGAATGTTCAGCTTCAGCGGGACAAACGCCTTGCGCGCCCTGGGGGGAGCTTTGGCGCTATTCGCCGGGCGGGTTGTCGGTGATTCGGGGGGTCTCTGATTCTCAGGGGCAGATTCGGTTTGCTCGGCCCGGCAGCCTTGCAGGGTCAGAACGATCGCAACCGACGCCAGAGTGAAGCGTTTTCTTGTCAATGACCATTGCATACCTTTACAACGATTGACGCCCGAAATAGACCAGAGGTTTTGTTGATTTTGTTCACACTCCCCAGGAAGAGATCATCTCCCCGATCCAGCACGAGGGCTTCCAAAGCTGATCGCGAATCGAACCGGCTCGGTTGAATTCATCCGCCGCCAGATCACCAGGTCCGTACGGTCTCTTCTTTTCTCCAGCCCAATCCGTAACCGCGGACCTTGCTTGATCGCCTTGCCGCCCTGCCGGAAACTTCCCACCGGACGGCTGCAGTTCCTGATTATGATGCACGGATTGATAACCGGCCGGTCCTTCGTCGCCGCAATATCGACCGTCAGCCGGGCCGCACCGACAGCGGCGGGGTCCTTTTCGATTATCCAGGCCTTTTCGGTTCGGTCATATCCCAGCGATTTGTAGCCCTTCGATTCGGTCTTCAGTTCCGGAGCCTTCAGCCACGCCCTGGCGATCGGCAGGAGTTCACGGGCCTGATCCGTCTTCGTCGCCGCAACGGTTATTCCCAACAGGTATGTGCGCGTCAGCGTGTTTTCCGTGCGCTTGTGAAACTTCCAGTCAATCACGTGACTCAGGGCGACAGTGTAGTTCCGACCCCATTTTTCGCCCCTGGGCCATCCGACGAACACCCGCTTGTCAATATGCTTGCGATCTATGTCAGGACCGTAATAGGGCGAGATCGTCACGTCGTTGTCCTGGACAATAGTGAACGGTTTGAAGCGTGACTTGAGATTAACGATCTGTATGTTGGCGCCTTGCAGCAACTGACCGGACTTGGGATACGGTTTGAAGGATACGGTCTTCGTCCGGCCGTTCATAGCTATCAGAGTCAGCGCGTCGGCGTTGATATCTTCGGTGGGCGTCCGACCTGAACCGCCCTGAATGATGGTTTCCTGACATTCAAACGGATGCCCCTTGCGGCCCCAGGAAGCCGCAGCCCTTTTCGCCATGCCCGTGTATATCGTGACAGTTCGCGTGCATGTCCCGTCAGGGTAGATCCTGAACCATTCGTCAGCCCAGTCGCCCTTCCCGTACGGACTCTTGCTGTCGATATCGCTGTGCGCGATCTTACCGTCTCGATCGCACAGCGCCCCGCGCGTACGAACAACAATCCTCGCCGCAGATTGGCGGGCAATCCACATTCGAGCATAACGAGACTCACGGTCCTGACAGATTTCAGCACAACCGGTGCAATTCTTCTTGTCGAACGTTTCGGAGTATCCCTGCGCGCAGGTCACGCCTTCGGGCGTAACGTATCCGGTGAGCCACGGGAGTTTGAAGACCATCGTGTAAGGTTTACTGTCGAAAGTAACAACCGCTGCAAGGCCTTTATCCGATTTGCCGGGCGAATCGACCCCGGTGGCGGAGAACTTTGACGCCGCTTCGGCTCCGACAATCGTAAGCCCGACAATACACGCGACGAGATGTGCTTTCATCAAAGGTCCTGTGGTGAGTTTGCATTTCGCCAGGCGGCGGTTAGTTCCGGCGGGACCGGCGGGGTTGCGACTTCGGGGTTCCTGGCGAGGTCGTTCAAGCGGTAGTTTTGTTCGACGGCCTGGGATTCCAGCAACCCTGCGAAACGGAAATTGTAGTAGGCAAGCAGCGGTTCTACGCCCTGGGCGTCATCGACTGTGGGCATCGTCGCCCACTTGCCCGGAGCGCGGGTCGACGCCAACCACTCAAACGCCTCACTCGTAAGATCGGGCATGTCGCAGGCGGCGACTAACCATGACGCTCTCGGCTCCCAACGCATCATCGACAGCAGTCCGGACATCGGACCGCCGGCGGCGTCGGCGTCGGGCAGTTGGGGGTAATCGCCCAATTCGTCAGGCACTTCGCCTGCGCCGGAGACAACTACTTTCGAGGTCGTTTGCTCCATGTACTCGATCGTTCGGGCCAGCCAGGTCTTCCCGTCAGTTTCGATCAAGTGCTTGGGACGACCCATTCGAGTAGACTTGCCCCCTATCAGCACACAGCCGTACAGCAACTCGTCGGCGAGGCGATCGGTCAGGAACTTCTCAATCAGCGGTTTGACCGCTCCCGGGCGGTCGTCATCCCGAGAAAGCACTGTCAGCGGCGGGCCCGCTTCGTTAGGAGGCGGGTCACCATCGTCGCTGAGCAGCCAGACCTTGGGGATATCGCTGTGCTTGTGCCCTTCGACTAACACAAGATCATACCTGCTCGCCAGCGGAGCCAGCAACACATCCAGTTTAACACCGCTACGATGGGCGCGGAAGAACGTCTGATCCGGTCCGTGGGCCAGTACGTCGGCGCCGGTGTTGAAGAACCTGTCGCTGTCCTTGCCCGGACGGTCAACGTCCAGACCGTGGGCGTCGTGCTTGAGAATCGCCACTTTCAGATCGCGCGAGATCAAATCCGGGACAATCTGTTCAATGAGCGTGGTCTTGCCCGATCCGCTCCAACCGCAAATCCCGAGTATCGGCAGGTGGTCAGCCATCGGCTTGCTCCTCGTTCTGAGGGCGCCCGCAATCGGATTTATCACCGCGGAGTTTCGCCAATCCGTGTCCAAGGGCGGGCAAGACGGCCTGGAGGTTCTCCGTCGCCGCCCGCTGGGAACCGGGAAGCGTGATTATCAGCGTAGAACCCGCAATACCCGACACCGCCCGCGACAGCATCGCGTGGGGCGTCTTGGCGGCCGATGAGGTTCGCATCGCTTCGTCCAGCCCGGGCGTCAGACGATCGATTACTTCACGTGCGGCTTCGGGGGTCACATCGCGGGGCGAAAAACCCGTCCCGCCGACAGCCAGCATCAGGTCGATCGAGTGCCCGTCGCTGTAGTGCTTCAGGCGAGCGGCGATTGTTTCCTTATCGTCGGGCAGGATCTCGGTGCGGTAGATATTCGCTCCGAGCGATTCGGTGAGGATACTCGCAGTTGCGGGCCCTGCGGTGTCCTCGGCTTCACCCCTGGAACAGCGATCGCTTATCGTCAACACAACGGCCTGGAGAGTGTCGCGATCGATTACATCGAACGCCTCAGCTCGATCGCCGGGTCGCACCGTCCCGCCGGACTCCACCCTCGCGAATATCCCCAGGCGAGGCATGATGCAGTCGCCGGCGAGATAGAATATCCGGCAACGAGTGTGGCAGACCTTGCCAATCTGCGAAATCGACAGGACGACATCATCACCCAGCCGCAGTCTGGTGCCCAGACCAAACGAGTTCAGATCCACACCGGAGAGTATCACGTTTTCGGCGAAGTCGCCGTCGGACAGATCGTCGAGACCCTTTTGGCGAATCGATTCGATGTCAGTATCGAGCAGCAAGCTGACCTGACGATGCCAATCGCCCGCATGAGCATCGCCCTCTATGCCGCAGTCGGCGAGAAAGACCGCCGATTCCACCGGTGTCTTCTGCTCGCCGGTGTTCTCGCTGATACAGAGGGCCTTAACCGTTCCCATCGTTGTTCTCCGCTCGGGTCCAGCAGCCGGACTTGCCCCCGGTCTTCTCCAGCAACCGTATCGGGCCTATCTCAACGCCCTTGCCCGCCGACTTGACCATATCGTACACCGTAAGCGCCGCCACCGAAACCGCAGTCATCGCCTCCATCTCCACCCCGGTCTTCCCGTGACAAACCGCCCTGGCCAGGATGTGAACCTTGTCGCCGTCCAACTCGGCGTCGATCTCGACAACATCCAGTCCGAGCGGGTGGCACATGGGAATCAATTCGGCGGTTCGTTTGGCGGCGAGTATCCCTGCAACGCGGGCGGTCTCAAGGACGTTTCCCTTCGCCACCGCACCGGTGGTTCTGAGAAGTTCGGCGATCTCGGCGCCGACGTTCACCCACGCCTCACCCAACGCCGTTCGCCTCGTTGGGTCTTTCTGGCCGACATCGACCATCGAAGCCTTCCCGTCGTCGGAAACGTGAGAGAACTTCACGGGTTTCTGAGATTCCGAATCGTTCATTGGTGTTCTCCCGAGCAGGTCTATCCGCCGACCGCCGCCATCGCATGGTCCGTATCAAAATCACCGCGATGAGCCTTGGCGTCCAACTCGTCGCTTACAATCTTCTTCAGCATTTCCCGGTCGCCGGGATTGTCGCCGCACAGCATAGCGCCGATGTCCGGACCCTCGCCGCGTGCGAGGCACGTAATCAGCTTACCGGTGCTCGTCAGCCTCAACCGTCGGCAGCTTGAACAGAAGGGCTGGCTTTGTCCGCTTATCAGCCCCACCAAACCGCGAGCACCGTCGGCGCCCAACGCATCGAAATAGCGCGTGCTCGCGCCAGGACTGTAGGGTAGAGCTTTCAGATCGAAGGCGTCTTCAAGAGTCTTTTGCGTCTCGTTGGAGGAAACATACAAGTCGTCAAACATCGACTTGATGCACCCGATCGGCATAAGTTCCAGGAAGCGGATAACGCAGCCGCGCGATATCGACCATGCGGCCATGTCGGCGATCTGCGCATCATTGTAACCCCTGAGCACCACTGTATTGAACTTGATCGGCCCGAGCCCGTTTTCCAGGGCGACGTCCACACCGGTCAGCACGTCGGCGATATCCCCACCGCGCGTAAGGGTCGCAAATACATCCGGGGCAAGGGAATCGAGGCTCACGTTTACTCGGTTCAGACCGGCGTTTTTCAGGGCTCCAGCCAGCGATGAAAGCGTACGACCGTTCGTAGTCAGCGCCAAATCGTCAACACCGATATCGGAGATCATGGCGACCAGGTCCACGATACCCTTGCGAACAAGCGGCTCACCGCCGGTCAGATGCACTTTCCGCAGATCGAACTCGGATCTGGCAAGACTGACAAAATCAGCGATCTGCTCGAATGAGAGGATGTCTTCGTGGCGGTGCTTGCGGATGCCTTCGGGGGGCATGCAGTACAGGCAACGGAACTCGCACTTGTCGGTAACGGATATCCGCAACGACAGTGATTGGTTCTGTGTGATCGGACGTTTCACAGATTAGCCCTCCAGGGCATGAACTCAACCAGCGCACCGGCGGGCAGTTCGGTTTTGGACGCGGGCACCGTCAACACGCCGTCGGCGGACGATGCGGCCAGGATATCGGCGGAGCCCATGGACTCCACCGGTTCGATCGCCGGTCCGGAGCGTTTGTTAACTACGCGCCCCAGCGCCATATAAGACCGCCCTGACTTCGATTTCACTCTGCTCTTAAGCGGAAGGCGGATCGATGGTCTGCATTCTTCTTCTCTCACGCCCGACAACATTCGCAGCGCAGGGAGCACAAAAACATGCATACTGGTCAGTACGCTTACCGGATTGCCCGGCAGGGCGATGATATGCCGATTCCGCCCGCGCGTTGCGTAGAGCACAGGCTTACCGGGTTTCATCTGTATTTTGTAGAAGCGGAGTTTGGCGCCGATGGCGCGCACCGAGTCGGGCACGTAATCGTATTTGCCCACGGACACGCCGCCTGTGAGGATCGTCATATCGGCGCTGTCGCTGGCGCGTTTCAGGGCGTCTATGGTCAGTTGCGGATCGTCAGGCACTACTTCGTGAGTTACGCTGTCGAAACCTTCACGCGCCAGGATCGCCTGCATCAGCGGGCCGTTGGAGTTTCGCGTCTGGTGCGCACCGGCGTGTTGCGACACGTCGCGAAGCTCCTCACCGGTGCACAGGAGAGCGATCGTCGCCCGGCGCCGCACTTTGGGTCTCGCCAGCCCAACAGTCGCGCACACGCCCACAGCCGCAGGGCCGAGAACTGTCCCCGCCGACAGGAGCATGTCGCCTTTGGCGGCTTCCTCGCCTCGCTTGCGAACGTTCATGAACGGTTTGGTGGGTTCGAGAATCGAAACAACACCATCGGCAAGGCTCGTCAGTTCGACCTTCACAACGGTGTCGCCGCCGGGGGGTATGTTGGCGCCGGTCAGTACGCTGGCACAGCAGCCGGGGCGGATTCCGGGGCATGCGGAGCTACCGGCGGCGACTTCGCCCACCAGGCGCAAGTTGCACGGATATTCGGTGAGGTCTGCGGCGCGAAGTGCGTATCCGTCCATCGCCGACCTGTCGGCTGGCGGCATGTCGCGGTCAGCGCGTACGTCTTGCGCGAGGCAATATCCAAATGCTTCATCAAGCGGTTTTCGGATCGATCCGAGTGGTTTGACACAACTGCGGATTATCCCCCATGCTTTGCGGGGGCTAATAGCCATCAGGTGTCTCCTTTCCAAACACAGGAGGCATGGGTGTTTCCATCCATGCCCTATCGCCCGGGCGCCGTAGCTACGAGCCTTAGGCCAAACCGGGTCGGAGACTGTTTACTACTGTCGCCCAGTATACGCTCTACTCGTCCTTAAGACACGGAAAATCCGCCTCACAACGCGCGTGTTTGCGTAAATCGTTTTCCCCACAAAAAGACCGAGGCCGGAACGGACTGTTACGCCCGTTCCGGCCTGCGGAGAAACTATCAGCTTTTACGACTTACTGTTAGAATTTCCAGATCAGGTCGAACTGGAAGAGGAAGTCGTTCTCGCGACCGTTATGCGTGATCGGCTGGACAAGCATGATCGTGCTGCCGGCGACCAGGAAATCGGTCAGGTTATAAGCAGCTTTGAATACGTGGCCTTTGATGTTTGTACCGCGGCCGGAGGGCGTACCAAAGTCAGCATCGTTCAAGTTGCCGGGGGTGGCGTTGAATTCGATGTACTTGTACTTATAACCAGCCGACCAGTCGCCCTGCTTCTTGTTCTTGCCGACTTTTACGCCGAGAGCAAACCCGTCGTCAGCATTCTCGAAGTCAGCGGTTTCCTGGTTATCCTGGTTGTTATGGACCCAGTCGAAGTACACCTGCCACGGAAGTCCGCAAGCCGTGAACTTAACTTTGGCCAGAACGTTGATCAACTGAGTGTTTCTGTTCCAACCATTGAAATTGTCTCCGGGCACCAAACCAAGAGACTCGTAGTCATCGAAGTCATACCATGCGATGGCGACAACAGTCTTCATACCGCACGGCAGGGGAGCTCTGAAACCGCCCTGATAGACGTTCAGGATGGTATCGTGTCCAGACTGGGTCTCGCGGACTGACAAGTGGGCGAAATTGCCGAACACATCAATTCCACACAGTGCGCGGTGATACTGAACCACAATACCTTCCGGATTGAGATCGCTGTCCCAGATCAGGTCGGTGTGCTCCAGCGGATTGGCCATCTTACCGGCGATGAACGTCAGACCGGGAATCGCGTTGGGCGAGTACTTGGCGTACGCGCGATCGATCCAGAGATCCTTCTTGTTAAACGTGCCGGTAAGCGTCTGATTCGTGCTGCGCCCGGCGCTCGTAGTGGCGCCTGAGTCGAGCGACCCGCTTGCCAGGCGGAAGCCCACTTCCATCTGCTCGTCCAGCCAAGTCTTGATGAATCCGAAACGAAGACGGAAGCGATAACGGTTACGCGGTTTCCGCTGGATGCCAATTCCAGCCGACGATGATCCATCCTGGGAGTGATGTTCAAACCGCAGACGCAAATCAGCGAAGAACTTCAGATTGTCAAGCCACCCGGGCAACGGGTCGCGATTGCTGGCGTCCGCCCGCATGTCCGACATGATCTTGGCGATTTCATCGTGGCGGGCCGCCTGAAGAGCTTCGTCGGTGAGTTTGTTTTCCAACAGCGAGATCTTCTTGTCCTGAGCTTCCAGACGCTCGGTCAAAGCCTTGATCAGGCTTGTAACGTCCTGCTCGGGCTTGTCGGCGGCGGTCGCCGTCGTCGCCGTGAAGACCATCGCACCAAACATCACCAACACGACAGGTAAAACCAAACGATTCTTCATATCCATTTCCTTTCGTTGCCTAATCCATAAGGCAAAGCGTATATACGAGCGAAATACTGCGCCAATCGCGATACGATCAACATGCCTTGTAAAATCCCAGCAAACAAGTCCGAATCCGAACTTGGCGGAATACTACCGCCCTTCAACGGGCCTATCCAGACTATTCTTCTGTTTTTTTTTCGTCGGGTCCGAGCCGTAAACACTATTACGGGCTCCAGACCACCGAACAGCCGAGTGCGCCGCATCGCACACACAAACATCCGTAAGTATGAACGCCAACTCCCGGCGCACACATACCTGAAGGGTTGTTTCGGACATGTGGGGGTGTTTTCTTGAGAGAATATCCGAAAAATGAACTGCGGGAGCTATCCGCACGGAGGGTGCATATCTGTCTTCCAGCAACGGATACGCACGAAAAACAGTTCCGACGGCCGGGCGAATGCGGTCTAAATGATGGTCGAATCCAAGGACAAAGAGAAGGCACATGCAACATTCGGGTTACATCGAAAGGTCGACTCCGTTCTCGTAATAATCCGACTATCCATATACCCCAACTAGTATATCCAACCACGAGAAGGTCGTAATCCGTTTTGCAAAAGATACTTGCGGCCTGAGAAGCCCCGTCTGTCCGGTATCGACCGCTACATTGGGGCGATTTGCACGCGGGTGTTTGGGCTGCAACATATTAACTTCGCAACCCGGATGCGCACAGCGCGCCTGAATGGCTGGCGATATCGGGTTTACGAACTGCGAACTTGATCAGGGCTATCGCCTGGGGCGGTTAGTCCTGGTGTTCTTCATAAGCCAAGTCGTAGTCTTCGTAGCTGTCAAGCTCTTCATAGTCATCGAGCTTGCAGAACTCATCCTTCGATGCGCCACAGGCCGGACAGATCCAATCCGACGGTAGGTGCTCAAAGGCGGTCCCTGCATAAATGTGATTCTCCTCGTCGCCACATTCCGGGTCGTAGTAATACCCACATAGATCGCAAGCATACAAGTCCATGGCAGTTACCTCATTCTCAGCCCACGGCTCCATTGCCGCAGCAACTCCTCTCCTGGTCTATCGGCAATATCGATTACTCTATTGTATACATACCTTGAATATGTCGGACGGAACAATACGATTTTCTTAACAACTTTTCCAAATCAGATCTGCATCTTTTCCGACAAGAAGAGCAGGCTTCACCAAGAGATCGCAAACGCAATCTGAACGTATGTTTCAGGGACCTGCTTTTTGCGGACACTGCGGTCGGAGGCGATAATCTCCCGCTGCAACTGGTGCGGTTATTCCAATTTGCGGTCCCGCCCCTGGGACAGGAATTGAGGAAATTACAAAATACCAATCGTCAATGTCCGTGCATTTGGATATCCTTCGCTTTTTTTTAGAGCTGCCGCCCGCAGAGGATAAACGTCCAGAGTAATAGGATTACCGCTTTGATCGCCTTACATCTTTTGTCACAATGCTTTACCGACTACAGCAAGGACGGAGAAGTCGTCATAATTCCTAGATATACGGCGCCTAAAAAAAAGTAAGGTATTTACCTGATTTTACTTGAATACATGCGCCTACATATAATACTATGTCTTAGTAATACAGGCGACGCCTGAGTATTTTTTTAATCCACCAGAGGTAAGACAATGGCTTCACGAATGGACAAATTTGAAGAACTGGCAAGAGTATTCCACTCGCTTGGCGACAAGACCAGGCTCAGTATTATGATGCTGCTGACTAACGGTGAGATGAACGTAACAAGCCTCTGCAATAAGCTCAAGCTTCCGCAGTCCAGCGTTTCGCATCATCTCAGTCTACTGCGTATCGGCGGTTTGGTTGAGACCAGACGCGATGGAAAGCAGATATTCTACTCCCACGCGAATCTGGCGAAACATCGCCTGGGACGCAAGTCTGAACTTAGCGTCTCCAACAGCAACGCCGCCAAATTCGGACCGGCCGAGTTGGCGTTCCCCACAACGTAAGTCAGCGACCGTCCAGTTAGTATTAGACGGCGCCGGATTTGTGTAGTATCGCGGCGCGGTGATTCTCTGGAGTTGGAAATTACCGACCCCGCAAGACAAAAACACTGCGAGGCGCATATACTTCAGTAGACACAGACAAACAACCCAACCCCTTTCGGCTCGGGCTCTCCCAACCTGGCCGAAAGACCCCGCGTAAGGCCCGGCCCCCCACTGCCGGGCCTTCTTTTTGCGCCTAGGCTTTTGTATTTCAATCAAGTTTGAAGTAGTATTCTGCGGCATCGTCTTTTCTTATCATTATCAGGGAGAAAGTCCTATGGCTGGCGGTCACAAGCGCCTATGTCGCCAGGGGGCAGCGGTCTTGATGCTGTTCTCGATCATCTGCAGTTGCTCTCGGCTTGTCGGCGAACAGGTCGCCACCAGATCCAGCCGCCCCCTGCGTAGTGGTTGGCATGTCAGGCAGCTTCAGACTGACCGACCTGATATCGCCGCCCTGACCGCCCGCGCCGCGAAGCCCGACAAGACCTGGATGCCGGCAACCATGCCCGCCCAGATTCACGACATACTCCTGGCCGCCGGTGAGATTCCCGATCCGCGCGTGGGCAAGAACGCCGCAAGGAGCGCCTGGGTAGGTCAAAAGGACTGGGCCTACGCCTGCACGTTCGCCTCGCCGGAAGGCTCCGGGCCGGTGTTCCTCCGCTTCGGCGGGCTTGACACTATCGCAACGGCGTACGTCAACGGGCGCCTCGTCGGGCGCTTCGAGAACATGTACCGCCGCCACGCCGCATCCGTGCGAAAGTTCCTCAAGCCCCCCGGGAAACCCAATACGCTCGTGCTGGTGTTCTCGGCTCCGCTGCGACATGGCGCCGAGGCCCGCAAGAAGGGGCTCTCGCCCAACAAAGCTCTCCGCAAATGTCACAGCGACTTCGGTTCGTACATGGGCGCCCGCCCGCATTCGATGAAGGTCGGCGTCTTCCGCGACGTCGTGCTCGACGCGCCCGATCGGGCGTGGTTTGACGACGTGTGCGTGCGCCCGACGCTGGCCAAAGATCTGTCGGCCGCCAGGATCAAGGTGCTCCTGGAAACCTCAGGTGAGAAGGCTTCCGTCAAATGGACCCTTGTCAACCCGGCTGGAGACATCGCAGCCGGGGGGACAGTCGCCGTCGGGACCGCGCAGTTTGATCTGACCGTCAAGAAGCCGACGCTCTGGTGGCCCGGCACGCACGGGACGCCCGCCCTGTACAAACTGAAGGCGGACTTGTTGCTTGAGGGCAAGGTGCGCGACAGTCGAACCGTATCATTCGGCCTGCGGCGAATTCGTCCGATATTGACCGATCCCAGGAGCGGGCAGAAGCGGTTCGCCTTCGAGATCAACGGGAAGATGATCTTCCTCCGCGGGGCGTGCTGGGCTCCGCTGGAGGGCGTTACGCACTGCTGGTCGCAGAAACGGGCGAATCGCCTGCTGGACCTCGTCGAACACGGACGGATGAACGTCATGCGGATATGGGGCGAAGGCACGATCCCGCCGCAAGAGTTCTACAACGAATGCGACCGGCGAGGGATACTGCTGTGGCACGATTTCATGTTCGGATATGGGATGCATCCCGACGGGCCCGAATCGTTCATCGCCAACTGCCGCGCCGAAATCGAAGACACCATCCGTCGCGTGCGAAACCACGCCTGCCTGCTGATGTGGTGCGGCGGCAACGAGAACCACATGGGCTGGAACTTCCGCCACGGTTCGAACCCCAGCGGCGGGGCGAAACTGTTCAAGGAGGTCATGCCCAAAGCGTGTGCGGAGTTGGACCCGGGCAGGTTGTTCCATCCGAGTTCGCCGCACGGCGGGCGCGTGCCGAACTGGCCTCTGGAGGGCGATTGGCACGACTATTCGACGCTGAAGTTCACACCCATGTCGTCGGTGCCTCTGTTCTCGTCGGAGATCGGTCGGGTCAGCGCACCGTCGGTGTCGTCGATGCGGCGGTTCATGAGCCCTGAAGAGCTCTGGCCCGAGGGGCACGACGCCCGCATCGTAAAAGGGGGCAAGCCCGCCTGGCCGCCGATGTGGGGGTATCGGTCGGTGGGCGGTTCGTGGGACAAGATCGGGCGTATCGAACGGTTCTGTGATCCAGTGTCCGCGGAAGACCTTGTGCGAGTGCTCGGTACGGCTCACGGTGAGTATCTCCAACAGCGGGTCGAGCGCCAGCGGCGCGGCGTTCCCAATGGTGCTCCTGATGGAACGAGGCGATGCTGGGGCAACACGATATGGCGCCTGAACGACTCCTGGCCGATCATCTACTGGAGTGCGATCGACTACTATCTCGAGCCGAAGATCCCGTACTATTTCCTGCGTCGGTCGTACAGCCCGGTTCTGGTCTGCTTCGAGCAAACTCCCGACCGCATCGCCGTATGGGTGGTCAACGATTCGCCCAGGAAAGTCTCGGGCAAACTCGTCCTCCGGAGCATGCGGTTCGACGGCAAGGCCCGAGGCAAGCTCAGCGCCGATGTAACCATCGGGCCGGGTGAGTCGCGCAGATGCCTGGACGCAACCGATCTGGGCCCGGTGAATCTGCGGGGCGAGTTCCTCCAGGCCGCCTTCGCCGACCAGAGCGCTACCCATCTGCTCATGGGCGAACGCTACCTGCACCTGCCCAAACCCGGGCTGTCGGTCAAGCAGGTCGACGGGAAGATCGAGATATCGACCAAGGCCTTCGCCCGCCAGGTAACCCTCCAGGCAACGGGCGTTACCGGGGCGGTCTTCGAGGATAACTTCTTCGACATGGCGCCCGGGCAAACCCGCACCATCACCGTAATAAACCCCGCCGGAGCCCGCCAACTGCATATCAGTGCAGTGGGCGCCAAACCGATCATCGTGAAACTGCCCGGGTAACTTCGAAGAAACGCATATCTATGGTTTCGAGTTGCGTGGATAGCCCTTCGACGGGAGGGGCAAAGAGAAAAACGCGACAGGCGACAGCCGCAGCGTTCGTCTATAATAAAGGTGCACCTGGTTGGACGTCCGGGATTCATCCGGGCTATTCTCTGTTGGAAGGCACGGGCAATCCTGACCGAAAGGAACGCAGTTATGAGAAATGCGACAATTCTACTCCTGATCGGAGCCTTACCGGCGGTTCTGACGCCTTGGGCGACGGCTGAGACTAAGAAGGACTCGGCTGCAGCGGCGGCCGGGGTAAAGGATATCTGCAAAGACTGCGTGGACCCTTACGTTCAGATGGCTGAGCGGGCGAGATTCTTCAAGGTCGCAGGCAAGGACAACGAGATCGACGCCGGGGAATTCGATCGCGACAAGGCCGCCGGCGGCGGCTTCGTACGGAAGTTCGACACGTGGGCGGGAATGCTGGCGTTCGACAAGAACTCGAACAAGACCTTCGACTGGTTCGAGGCCAATGCGTACCGCAGCGATATCCGTAGGCGCGTGCTGGAGGCTTTCGACAGCGACAAGGACAAGAAGCTTGCGGGCAAGGAGCGCGAAGCTGCCAACAGGGCGCTGGCGGCGGGCAGGATTCCGGGCTCCGCCAAGCGCGGCGGTCGGAGCGGTTTTGTCTGGGGCGGCGGACAGATTACCGAAGCAATGCGCCTTCGCATGTTCGACAAAAACCGCAACGGTAAACTCGACGCTGACGAGAAGGCCCAAGCCGACAAGTGGCGGGCCGACAGCGAGAAACGCCGTGCCGAATACGCCATCCGGGCCGAACGATGGCGGAAGCTAAACGACGAACTCCGCAAGAAGCACGACACCAACGGCGACGGTCAACTTGATGCTGACGAACGCAAGGCATACTACCAGGAGTACCGCGAGCGGGCCAAAATCGTGCAGTGGGACAAAGACGGAGACGGCAAGCTCAGCGACACCGAACGCAAAGAGATGGAGACCAAACAGGCCGAATGGAAGAAGCGCGCCGAGGAAAACCGCCGCAAGTGGACCCTTCAACGCTGGGACAAGGACAAAGACGGCAAGCTCAGCGACCAGGAACTCGCCGCCAAGAAAGCCCAGGAGGACGAATGGAAAGCCCGGGCCGAGCAGTATCGAAAAGAGCAGGCCGAACTGCGTAAGAAGCACGATGCCGACGGCGACGGAAAACTCAACGCCGACGAGCGAAAGGCCTACTACGAGGCGATGCGGGCCAAATGGCGGCTTCGTCAATGGGACAAGAACAAGGACGGCCGTCTCGACGATGCCGAACGCAAGGCGATGGAAGCCCAGCAGAGCAAGTGGCGGAGCAGCGGTAATGTAATCATAAACAGCAGGCCGATTTCCAGGGGCCAGGGCGACGTGCGAATCCTGAACGCCGGGGAGGGGGCGGTCGGCGGAGGCGTCATCATCCGGCGCGGGGAGACAAACGAGCAGGACAAGTAAGTACTGTCGGCGATCCTACTGCGATGATCGGGTGGATTTGGACTTGAGGTCTTCAAGGCAGAAGGCAAGCAAGATCGATATCACCAGTAACGAACGGGGACTTCGGCGCCGTCGCCCTTGTGCGCCGGGAGAAGTGCTTTGTATTCCGACTGCGTTCGAAGTAGTATTCTGCAACATCAACCATCGGCCGAAACCAGGGAGACAGGCTATGACTTTACATCGCACATCAGGCGTGCTTGTCGCATCGTTGGTTCTTCTAGTCGCCTCACCGTTACCGGCCGTCGAGCGTGTGTCTGTCTCGGTGTTGACCGACGCCAAGATCGCCCCGGCCGTGAGACACGGACTCAGCAAACTCACCGAAGCACTTCAGACCAAAGGCATCAAGCCCGAACAGACGGGCATGGGCGATATCGTGATCGCGGCGACTGTCGCAGGCCGGACTGGACCGGCCGCCAAAGTGCACAAGACACTCGGCGCCAAAACGCCCGGCGGAGCCGAGACACTGCGGATCAAGAAAACCGTCTGGAAAGGCAGGGAAGCCCTGCTCGTCAGCGGGGGTGACGCCCGCGGACTGATGTACGCCCTGCTGGATGTCGCCGACCGCATCGCCTGGGCAAAGGACGCCAACAAACCTCTCAGCGAAGTGCGCGACGCCGACGAGGCCCCATTCGTGCCCGAACGGTCGCTGTCGAAATACACCATGCACCGTCGCTGTTTCGAAAGCTACTTTCACGACGAAGCCTACTGGAAGCGTTACCTCGACATGCTCGCGCGTAACCGTTTCAACACGCTGGCGCTGCTGTTCGGCTACGAGAACGCGGGCTACTTCGCCCCACCGTATCCGTACTTCTTCAACGTTGAAGGTTACGACGACGTGGCCGTAGTGGGTATCACTCCGGCCCAGCAGAAGCGGAATCTTGAATCGCTCAACAGGCTCATCCGCATGGCCCGCGCCCGGGGGCTGAACATCACGCTGGGCATCTGGGACCACATCTACCGCGGCGGAGTCCAGGGCCCCACCGCCGACGCGAAGAAACCCACTGAAGGCCTGGTCTGGGGCGTCACCGCAAGGAACCTCGTGCCCTACACCAAAGCAGCCCTCACGCAATTCCTGAAAAAAGTCCACAATATCGACGCCATCCAGTTCCGCATGCATGGCGAGTCGGGGCTGAGTCGCAAAGAGATGGCGGAGTTCTGGCCCGACATTTACAAGATCATGCTCCGCCACGGGCCGGGCATCCGATTCGACGCCCGTGCCAAGAACTTCCCGCACGACCTGATCGACAAGGCCGTCGCCGCCGGCGTGCCCATCCGCATGTGCACCAAGTACTGGATGGAGCAAATGGGCCTGCCCTTCCACCCCACGCACGTTAACCCGCGAAATCAGAAAGACCGGCGCCACGGCTACGCCGACATGCTGCGATACCCCAGGCAATACAAGATGCACTGGCGGATGTGGAACGGCGGGACGACGCGCGTCTTGCTCTGGGGCGACCCCGAATACGTCCGCCGCTTCGCCGGCAGCACGCATCTGTACGACGGCGACGGCTTCGAGGTCAACGAACCGATGGCCACCAAGATGCAGGACCATCCGCACGACAAGGCCCCGTTCAATCTGCTGACAAAGAAGCACCGCTACTACGACTGGGAGTTCGAGCGGTATTGGCATTTCTTCCAGGTGTTCGGGCGCGTGGGATACAACCCCAAGACGCCGCCGGAAGTCTGGTCACGCGAGTTTGAGCGCAGGTTCGGCAAGGCGGCCGGGCCGCTGGTGCAGAAAGCGCTGCACCGCGCCAGTGGAATCCTGCCCAGGATCGTTGCTTGCAGCTACCCGTACAATCACTTCCCGACCACCCGGGGCTGGGCGGAGATGCAGCGACAGGGAGATATCGACGCATACTCCCGCTCGCTGCCCAGCGACACACAGCAGTTTCTGTCGATGACCGAAGCGGCCCGGAACCGCATCACCGGCGGCGAATCGGCCAAGATCCACCCGGCCCGATCCAGCCGATGGTTCGCCAGAGCCGCGAAAGACGTTCTGGACCTCGCAGCCCAAGCCGAAAAGAACATCACCGGGCACGAGAGCAAGGAGTTCACATCGACCATCGCGGACCTGCGGATCCTGGCCGGCCTGTCGCAGTATCACTCGCACCGGCTGCTGTCGGGCGTGAGTTGGGCGGTGTTCAAACAGACTCAAAATGCGGCCGCCCTGGACGAGGCGATCGCACACGAAACCAAAGCAGCCAAGGCCTGGGGGACCACAGTCACCGCCGCCGGAGACATCTACCACAGCGACCTGATGATGGGGCGCCGCAGGTCCGGCCTGGCCGGCCATTGGAAGCTTGAACTCGCCCGAATCGAAAAAGGGCTCGCTGCGATGATCGAGCAACGAAAGAACTTCAAACCCAAACCCGCCGGCGCCACACCGATCATCCCGCCGGTTCCCGTGACCGACGACACAGTCGCGCCAGTGGTCACGCATAAACCTATCGTCAGCGCCGTGGCCGAGAAACCCCTGACAATCGCCGCCGAAGTCCGCGACGCTGCGGGCGTAAAATGGGTCCGCCTTCGATACCGCAGCGTGACGCAGTTCGAAGACTACCGCACGCTGGAGATGAAGCCGACGGGCGAGAAAAATCAGTACCGCTGCACAGTTCCAGCCGAGCACATCCCGGCGCGATGGGATTTCATGTACCTCATCGAAGTAATGGACAAGAATGGCAACGGAACGATCTGGCCGGACCTGAACAAACGCACGCCATACATAATAGTGCGCCTCAAACGCTAACGGTGCAGAATATCGCGCAGCGCCCCTTCGAGTTGTGGGTGACGGAACTCATAGCCCGCATCAATAAGCACTCTCGGCTCGGCGCGGACGCCGCGCACGAGCAATTCATCAGCCATCTGTCCGAACAACAGTCTGGCGGCAAGGGCGGGCATGCGGGCTAACGTCGGCCTGCCAAGCACGCCTCCGAGCGTCTTGGTGAACTCGCGATTGGTCACCGCATTGGGCGATACTACGTTGACCGGTCCGGAAATGCTCGAATCGTCTATGATCCGTGCGACAATCCCCAGCACGTCCTGAAGCGAAACCCAGCTTATGTACTGCCTGCCCGAGCCGATAACTCCGCCAAGCCCCCAGCGAAACGGCCCGAGCATGCGCCCCAACGCCCCGCCGCCGGCGCCTAGCACCATTCCCAATCGCAGGAAGACCACACGCAGGCCCGCATCGACAACAGGGCCCGCCGCCGCCTCCCAATCGGCCGCCACCTCCGCCAGGAACCCCTGTCCTCGCGGCTGAGTTTCGTCGACAATCCGGTCGCCGGGGTGGCCGTAGTAACCAACCGCAGACGCCGAAATGAACAACTTCGGGCGATACAGTCCGTCCGCCAGGGCTCCGGCCAGCAAGTCTGTCCCATCGATTCGGCTGTCGGCGATGCGGGCCTTCTTGGCTTTGGTCCACCGTCCTGAAGCAATGTTCTCGCCCGCCAGGTGCACAACAACGTCAATCTCGCCGGCGCTATCCAACTCGATATGACCGCGGGACGGTTCCCACAGACAGTCGGACCCCGCCGGTCCGGATCGAACGAGCCTGCGCACATCGAGACCTCGCCCGGCGAGAAAACCCGCCAGCGCCGAACCGATCATACCGGAGGATCCGCTAATCAGAACTTTCATGGGCACACTTACATTCTATCCCGGTCCAGATCCGATATCTCAGGTCAGCCGGCATTTCTCACCGCGTTGAGACATGTCGACAGATGCTTTCTTGCCCGGGACGCCGTATCGGATACAATTATTGAAGATGCACGGTAAGCCAATTCAGGCGAACCCTCGGTCCGCCTGGGAGATTCGCGGAGTGTTGCTTATGAACCAGATCGCCTGTCGTGAACACATCCGTCAAGTCGCGCTGCTCGTGCTTACTGTCGCCATTGGCTTCTGGGCGCCGGCGGTCCTGGCTGCGGACAAGAGCAGCGACGCTGAGGCGCACATGAAGGTCCGCCAACAGTGCCGGCGGCGGATGAAGGCGATCGTGACGCTGCAGAAGAAACTCAAGGCGCTGTCCGGCGCGGAACTGAAGAAGTTCTCCGATCCGCGCTTGGCCCAACGGTTGGCGGTCTGGGATAAGGCGTCAGCGAAACTTGCGGAGAGACTATCCTCCCGCGGCGCGGAAAAAGCGGACCTTCAGGAGTACCTGAAGGCCTTTGATCGGGCATACTGCATGGCAAGATGGATTCGCCTGCGCATGCTTGGCGTCGACCGTCTGCTGGCGGTGCGGCGAAGCCCGATCCGCAGCGGGCACGTTTACGAATACCACAATCCCCGCTTTGAAAAGGGAGGCTCGCCGGGCGGCGGGATATACGAGTGCATCCCGGGCCCTGACGGATACAAGATGCGGAGAATCGTCGACGCAGGAGGCGGTTTGATCGCACGCTGCGACCTGTCGTTTGACGCGCGGGAGATCCTGCTGAACTGGAAGAAGCCCGGCGGGCATTTCCAGGTTCACCGCGTCGGGGTCGACGGAAAGGGCCTCAAGCAGTTGACCAGCGGCGACTACGACAACTATGACTCCTGCTGGCTTCCTGTCGGCGACGTGGTCTTCATCAGTAACCGAGACAGGCAGTGGGCGTTGTGCTTGTGGACCCCGATGGGCGTAATGTATCGCATGGACCGCAACGGTGGGGCCCAGAGGCGAATATCGGCCAATTATCTTCAGGATTTCTCGCCCAGGGTGACCGGTGACGGGAGGATCATGTTCTCTCGCTGGGAATACGTCGACCGCCCGGTCCAGCCAACCAAGGGAATCTGGACGATGGAGCCCGACGGAAGCATGATGCGCGGGTATTACGGTAATCGCGTACTTTCCCCCAAGGCGTTCGTAGACGCCCGGGAGATTCCCGGCAGCCGACGGGTAATTTGCACGCTCGCCGGTCACCTGGGCTGGCTCGACGGGGCTTTGGGCGCGATCGATCCGAGCCGCGGCGACAACACGCAGGCGGCGATTACGCCCCTGACACCCGAGTGCGACACCGGAAAAGTCGATCGATATCGCGCCAACAGCGATTTCCTGGGTCGCTACGAGACTCCGTATCCGATCGACGGGAAACACTATCTCTTTTCACATAACGGTGTTGTCATGCTGCGCGATTTCGCCGGAACCGAAGAGTGGTTAATTCTGGATTGGAAGGACGGGAAGGGTTTTTATTCGGCTCGTCCGCTCCGGGCTCACGCAGCGCCGCCGGTGCGGCGTTCAATGCTGGATTCGCGCGGGGGCAAATGGGCCGAAGTAATTGTACAGGACGTTTACCAGGGCCTGCTGCCTCACGTCAAGCGAGGACAAGTCAGGCGGATATGCGTCGTGCAGGAGCTTCCCAAATTCGGTCCGCGAAACCAATTGCGACAGACCGCCCTTGACGGCCACCAGTTTTCGGTGGTGTCCGGTCATGGTACTTTTGCGGCGAAGAAAGTCTGCGGTTACGCGGACGTAGCGCCCGACGGATCGGCGTATTTCAAGGCCCCGACCGACGTGCCGATATATTTCATGGCGATCGACGCCGAGGGCAGAGCTCTCCAGCGAATGCGGACCTGGACGCAGTTCAGGCCCGGCGAGAAGCACAGTTGCATCGGCTGTCACGAATCGCGACTGGCCGCACCGCGCCCGGGGCGCCGGCCCATGGCGACCGCAGGCGGGCTGCGAAATCTCACCCCTCCGGAGTGGGGAGGCGAGGGCTTTTCATATCCGGTGATTGTGCAACCCATATGGAATCGATATTGCCTTCGCTGCCACGACGGGGTCAAGAAGCCGGGGAACATCGATTTCAGCGGCGCGCATACGACGTATTTCTGCAAGTCCTACGATCTGCTCGTACCGTGGAGATGGGCCCGCAACGCCGAGAAGTATCAGAAGAAGCACGGGCGAAAACCCTACGTCAACTGGATCCCCACCACCAGTTGGTCCGGAAGCGAAGGATTCGTCAGGGACATAACGCCGAACAGATGGGGCTCTCCGGCAAGCAGCCTGACAAAGCTGATTCTCTCCGGCCATCCGGACAAGAATGGAAAAAAACGCTTCAAAATGGACGCCAAAAGCCGCCGCCGCATCTTCGCGTGGATCGATTTGAACGTTCCGTTCTACGGATCCTATCGCGGGTCGACGTATCAGGACCCCGAAACGCTGCGGCGCAGGAAGGAGATGCTGTCGAAGATCAACGGCTGGAGCCAAACGCTCGCATTCGGAGGCAGGGCGCAGTACGGATCGTTCGTGGGCAGGATGACCAAGGATTACGCCCGATGCTCCCGAGGCCAGAAGGAGGTGGTTTGGCTGACTCAGGCCATCCCGGAGAATCTCCCGCCAAAAGGCGCGTACACGTTCAGTTGGATCGCAGCCCTGGGCTGGATCAGCCAGCCGGCCGCGGAATTCCAACTCTTCCTGGAAGACAAACCATTGCTCAAGTTCACCGTCACCCACAAGGAAACCGTCTGGAAGAGCCCCGACGGCGCCGCAGCGCTTCGTTTCATACCGGTAAGCGCCGAGGGCGGCGGGCTGGATCGCGTCGGGTTCATGAAACTGACCGTGCCTACCGGAATGCTCAAGGGCGGACAGAAGACCAAACTTCGCGTAGTAGCCCCGCAGACCGGAAGCCATCGCTGGTTTGGGATCTATCACTACCCCCCGCCCCGCGGCGACACGTTAAGAAAGCCCGCAACACCGACCGGACCAAAGGCGCCGTAGCGGACAGGCGGCGGGCGAATCGAAATCGACTCAAATAACCGGTGATCAACTGCCGGCTGGAACGCCCCGGTCGGCGGTCTTTCGGACAATTACGATCAGGTTGTTGCCCCCCAAGATCACTTTCGAATCGAGCGTAAGGTCGGTGCGCAGTTCACGCTTCTTGGCCTCAGATCTGAAACAGTTCACCAATCGCATGAACGCCACCAGCGGCCACCACAGCATCTGTTTGCGCTTGGGGGCGTTTTGCCTGAGTTCAACGATCCGCAGTCCGTTGATTCTCAGCATGAACTCCAGGATGGTTATCGTAATCGGAGAATTGTGGAAGTTAAACAGATTCCGTCCGTCATCCTCGTACGCCTCGGTCGAGATCGGCTTGGTGAACACGCCGCGGAACAGAAAGCGAATCCGCCGCTCGATGTTCGTGTAGTTGGGAATCGAGAATACGCCCATCCCGCCCGGTCTTAGAACGCGTGCGAACTCGGCGACGGCGGTGTACGGATCGGTCATGTGCTCCAATCCATCGACACAGGCTACGTAATCGAATGAGCCGTCTGCTGCGTCGATACGGCGGTTAAGGTCCGTGTAGACCGCCTCCAGACCGGGAGCAGCGAATATCTCCGGATCGATTTCCCCGCAAGTCACCTCGAAGCCCATATCACGAAGTCTCATGCTCAGATGCCCGAATCCCGCCGGGGCGTCGAGCACTTTGCCTCGCGTCTGCTCGGAGAACCACGCCAGAATCACGGTGTGTATGCTGGGCCTTGCTTTGGGCTTAACCTCTGGAGCGGTATCGATATCATTATCAGACGCCATAAACTGTTCCCTGTTCAGCAATGCCGGTAATCATAGGGCGCCGGAATCTGAATTGAAAGGCGGTAGTTCATCACACCCAACCGGCAGTATGTCCCCAACACCCGCTGCAGTTGCCATCGGACCCAGAGTCCAGCAGATCATTTCCGCAATCCAGCCCAACTTTAACATGCTTGTATTACACATGTTACAAGATGTCGCGTAAATATGGAACAAAAGCACCAGATATGATGCGTCAGCGCCTTGACGCAGGGATGTTAAGGGGCTAGACTTACTTTGGTTGGGAACAAGTCCCGGCAAGAGCACGGGAACTGGATAGACTGTGGCAGGAGAGTTTTCAAAGGATTTCAGGCGTTTTTTCTTTCGCGGCCTCGCGGCGGTGCTGCCTACGGTTCTGACGCTGGCGATCCTCATTTGGGTGCTCAGCTTCATTCACACGTATATTGGGCAATACACTAATCGCGGTGCGCAATGGGTGGTTGTACAGTTTGTTGCATGGTTCAGCCATGAGACCATGTCCTGGTCTGGTCCCTCACCAGCTTGGCGGACGGTGGAATCGGTCTGGGACACCTACTGGCTGATATGGATAGGTTTTGTGCTGGCTTTTGTGGGGATTTACATATTCGGGCGTTTTATCGCCAGTTTCATCGGAAGATCGATCTGGCGCCGCGTTGAGCGGGGTATTTTCCGTCTACCGATTGTCAAACAGGTCTATCCTCCGGTGAAACAAGTTACAGACCTTCTTTTTTCAGATCGTAAGATAGAATTCTCACGGGTGGTCGCCGTATCCTATCCGCGCAAAGGTATATGGTCTCTAGGCTTAGTAACGTCCTTGGGCATGACAACACTTCAGGGACCAGACAATGACATGTTAACTGTGTTCATTCCGTCCAGTCCTATGCCCGTTACGGGCTATACTGTAACAGTGAGACGTGATGAAGTTGTGGATTTACCAATCAGTATTGATGAGGCACTTCGTTTTACCGTAAGTGGCGGTGTAGTCTTGCCGATGAATCAGATACTGAAAGACAGCAAACTTCAGGCCCCGGCCGAGCGCCATGTCCTGAAAGTCCCTGCAGATAACAAGGAGATACAAGAGTGAGCATAGTTATTGAAGCAAGACACATGGAAGTTACAGACTCGCTTCGGCAGTATGTGGAATCTAAGGCTGAAAAACTGCCCAAATATTACGATAACGTACATTCGATAGAAATCACGCTTGACATGGAAGCCGATCAACCCATGACAGAAATAGTAGTTCACGCCGGCAGAAAGAGCACTTTCGTCGCCAGTGCGAGAAATGAAGACATGTACGCATGCGTCGATCAGTCCATGCACAAGATCGCTGAACAGCTGCGACGCCACAAAGACCGCGTCCGCGATCATCATGCTCCGGCGCGCAACGCTCATGCCGAGACGCCCGACCTGCAATAAGGCTCCGAAACCCGGGCCTTAATGATCCGATAGCGGCATCATCTTATTACAGAGAAGGTTATCGGTTTGTCTGAGATTCATCAGAGTCGATTGCAATGGCCTTGAGATCTCCATTTCACCGGTCGGAAATTCCCCGTCTATACTGGCAAAAGATGCCGAGAAACGGTAGACTTGTCGACTGAATGAGTCGGTCATGGCGGCGGGAGCTCGAATTGCTCGTCTCTGTACCAGACAACGACGTCGGAATAATCGCAGGAGTCAGAAATGAAACTGTCAGACATCATCGTCACAGATGCAATCGTCCCGGACCTCAAAGCAGGAACGCGCGATGAGGCAATCGACGAACTCGTCGCCTCGCTGGCTGAGTCCGGCGGCATTGCAAAGGCGAAAGTCGATACGGTCATCGAGGCGATAAAGGCGCGGGAAGCTCAGGCGACCACAGGAATAGGCAAGGGTGTTTCACTACCGCACGCCAAACTCAAAGGCATAAAGAAACCGATAGCGACAATCGGAAGATCCGGCAGCGGAATCGATTTCGCCTCGCTTGACTCCAAGCCCGTGTATTCAGTCATACTGCTGCTTTCGTCACCGGACAGCCCCGACGAGCACCTCCAGGCAATGGAGGCGATCTTCAAACATGTGCAAAGAGACATTTTCCGCAAGTTCCTCCGACAGAGTGAAACGAAGGAAGCCATTATAGACCTTATTCATGAAGCCGACGAACTGGGGTAACCGCCTGGGATATCACCCAACAGGACCCCGCATTAATGGAACGCCAACGTGCCAACCGCAGAACAGGAAATCAGCATTGTCAACAAGTACGGATTGCATGCCAGACCGGCTATGCAGCTTGTGGAATTGGCAAATGGATTTGGCAGCAAGATTGAGTTATCCACCAACTCAATTACGGTCGATGGCAAGAGTATCATGTCCGTCATGCGACTAGGCGCTGCAAAGGGCACGATACTGCGAGTAGTAGCCGACGGTGAAGACGCCGCTGAAGCGGTTGACGCCATAGCCCAACTGATTGGCGGCGGTTTTGGTGAAATGGAAGGCGCCTGATGAAGACGAAGGAAGGCATAGGGGTTTCCCCGGGTGTTGCGATTGCTCCGGCGGCCATAGTGGACGCCGAGGAGTTCGACATTCCCGAACGCCACGTCTCCCCGGAACTTGCCGAAGGGGAAATCACCCGTCTGCGAAAAGCCGTCTCCGTCTCCAAAGACGAGATCCTCGCCCTGAAGAAACGCACCGGTGAACAGATTGGCAAGGAAACCGCCTCCATCTTCGATTTCCATCTCGGACTGCTGAAGGACAAGATCCTGCTCAAGAAGTTCATTGATGCAATCATGGAGGATCATGTCACCAGCGAATACGCGGTGGCCGCTGTTCTCAGAAGCTACGCCAAAGAATTCCTGGACATGCCCCAGTATCTCGCCGATCGCGTGAAAGACGTGTACGATATCGAGAAGCGTCTGCTGCGAAACCTGGTCGGGCAAAGCCGCCAAACACTACAGCATCTCGACAGCGACAGGATTCTGCTGGCGCACGATCTTACGCCCAGCCAAACCGCGGGAATGGACCGTAAGCACGTACTTGGGCTGGCGATAGATGCTGGAGGACAAACCAGCCACACCGCCATCGTCGCAAAGGCGCTGGGCATACCGGCCGTCGTCGGACTCAACAGCGTCACCGGAGAAGCCACCGCCGGAGACATGGTGATCGTCGACGGGAATCGCGGTCTGGTGATCATAAACCCGGATGAGAAGACTCTGGCTCAATACCGTGATTACGCTCGCCAGCAAGTCGAATTCATACACTCACTCGACTCCCTGCGGGATCTTCCCGCCGTCACTATGGACGGACACGAAATCAGCCTGTTGGGCAACATAGAATTTCCCACCGAAGCCGCATCAGTAATAGGCAAGGGCGGAGACGGAATTGGACTCTACCGAACAGAGTTCCTCTTCCTTGGAGTCGAAACCGAACCAACCGAGGAAGATCACTACAACGCGTACAAAGAAGTCATCGACCTGTGCCAGGGACGCCCGATCGTCGTCAGGACGCTCGATCTGGGAGCCGACAAGCACACTCAAAGCCGGGCCAGAACGCCCGAACGAAATCCGTTCCTCGGATGCAGAAGCATACGATTCTGCCTGCAGGAACTGCCTATGTTCAAGACGCAGATCCGCGCAATCCTGCGAGCCAGCGTCGATTCAGACGTCCGGATGATGTTCCCCCTGATCACGAACCTGCGGGAACTTCGCCAAGCCAAAGCCATCGTTCGGGATGTAGCCGAAGATCTCGAAGAAGAGGGAATCGAGCATCGACACGATATACCGCTGGGAATGATGATAGAAACCCCGTCGGCCGCGCTGCAGTGCAATGCGTTCGCACAAGAAGTGGATTTTTTCTCCCTGGGAACGAACGATCTGATACAGTACACCTTGGCGGTGGACCGGGCGAATGAGAAGGTCGCACAGTTGTTCACTGCGGCCCATCCGGCCGTCTTGAGACTGATCAAGGAAGTAATTCGCGCAGGACAGCGATACGAGGTGCCCGTAAGCCTGTGCGGTGAAATGGGCGGAGACGTGGTCTTCACCATGCTGCTGATGGGTTTGGGAGTCACCGCGTTTTCGTGCACGCCTCCAGCTATTCCAGAGATCAAGAAGCTGATCAGATCTGTGACTATGGCGCAGGCGGTGAAGGTCGCCAGGCGCGTTATGACGTTCGATGGCGACCAGGAAGTTCTGAATTTTCTCCGGGTGGCGACCAGAAAGGTCCTACCGGAAGCTTATACGAATATATAGCGCCTCCGCGGAAAACGTCTTGTAAGACGCCGACGCCGACGCAACACAACGAAACACAGAAAGGACGGCTGGGCATTGCCGCAACGCTGGGCAATGTGGATGGCGGTGCATGGAGATATGCGATTCGCCTCGCATCATGATATGATGCGCGTGATCGAACGCACGCTTCTTCGCGCGCATCTGCCGCTAAAGTACACCCAGGGCTTCAGTCCCCGGGCGATTATCTCACTTGCGTTCCCACGACCTGTGGGTGTCGCGACCGAGCGCGATCTCCTGGTGATTTCCCTGGATTCACCCGTGCTGCGCCGGGATTTGCTTTCGGCGGCCAACCAACACCGCCCCGAGGGGCTAACCTTCTCCGATGCGGTCCGCCTGGAAAGCAAAGCAACTCCGCAACCGGCTGAATGCACGTACCAAGTCCCCGTACCCGCCGGTAAATCCAATGTAGTGGCCCGGGCGGTGGAGAGCTTCTCCGCACAGGACAGTTGCCTGGTCCAGCGCACCAAACCCGCTAAGCGCCGCGGTCGACGCGGACAAAGCGAACCGATAACACGCACCCTCGATCTGAAACTGCTTATCGACAACGTCCAATTCGACGGTGCGGCCCTTTCCTGGCGCCAGAAGCCCCACCAGACACGGTGGGCCAAGCCAACTGAAGCAATGGAGGCCCTGGGGCTCGACCCCGCGGGCGACCTGGCGTCCGTAACACGGACATCACTGGTGTTCCAGGAACTGAACGAATACAGCGGCGATCCGGATGACAAAATCGACGGGTGGCCCGAAACAACATAACGTACGTTAACTGAAAGCGAGTAGCAGCATTATGGCAAGACAGATGCTCATAAACAGCCTGACCGGCCAGGAATGCCGGATTGTGATACTCAACGATAGTATCATGGAGGAGTTGTATGTGGAACGCGCATCCAGCGCCTCTAGAGTGGGGAACATTTACAAGGGGCGCGTGACGAATATCGAACCATCAATACAGGCGGCATTCATCGATTTCGGCCTCTACAAGAACGGATTTCTGCACATTTCGGACCTGACGAGCGAGTACTTCCCCAAGGGCAAGGGCTCGGGAGCCGAGGGTGTCGGGCGAAAACATCCGCATAGAGACCGCCCCCCGATCCAGGAGTGCCTCAAACGCGGGCAGGAAGTCGTGGTCCAGATGACCAAGGAGGGAATCGGAACGAAGGGTCCGACGATGACCACCTACCTTTCGATTCCCGGGCGGCTGCTGGTGATGATGCCCGGAATGAAACGCCTGGGTGTCTCACGAAAAGTCGAAGACGAAGACATCCGCGCACGCGCCAAAGATGCGCTGTCGCAGCTTAACCTGCCCGCGGACATGGGGTTCATCGTACGAACCGCCGGTGTGGACAGCCCCAAACGCGAGATGAACCGAGATCTGAACTACCTGCTCCGTCTATGGAAGTCCACCAGTGAGTTGATCAAGACCGCCAAAGCGCCGATCGAGATATACCGCGAGTCAGACCTGGTGATACGAACTCTGCGCGACGCCTACAGCACCGATATCGATCGAATAGTCTGCGATAACCCGGGAGTTAGCATAAAGGTTCGCGATTTCCTCAAGATCGCAACACCAAGGACCAAGACCAGGATCGAAGTCTACACCGGTTCGGCCGGTCTGTTCCACGACATGGGGCTCGACGAAGAAATAGAGAAGATCAACTCGCGACGCGTGGAACTGCCTTCCGGCGGGTCGCTGGTCATCGATCCGACCGAAGCATTGGTCGCCATAGACGTTAACTCCGGACGCTCACGCGGACATAATGACGCCGAAGCAACCGCCCTGAATACAAATATGGAAGCCGCACGAGCCATCGGAAGACAGTTGCGCATGCGGGACCTCGGCGGCGTGATCGTGATGGACTTTATCGATATGCGCAACGAGAAGAATCGCCGCGCCGTCGAGAAGGAGCTTAAGGATGTGATGAAGGGCGACCGGGCCAAGAATCGCGTCCTGCGAATCAACAGCTTCGGCATCCTCCAAATGACCAGGCAGCGACTTGGGCCATCGCTGAAGCACAGTTACTACAGTGACTGCCCGCATTGCGACGGACTGGGCATGGTGAAATCAGAGGAATCGCAAGCGCTGGTGGTCATGCGACTCCTGTCCAGGGCGTCGGCTAATGACAGCGTGTCCGAAATCAACATCATCTGCCCTCCACAGGTGGCGCACTATCTAACGAATTACCAGCGCAGAGACATAATCCTGATCGAAGAGACCACCAAGAAGAACATCATCATCACAGCCGACAACGACATGACCGGCGACGATGTCCGGATCGAATGCTTGAACGCCAGAGGATCCAAAGTTGCTGGCGAATCGGGCAAACATAAACGCAGCAAACTCAAAACCGTCGCACTTGATGCATTCCTCAGCAAGCAACCAACGAAGAGCGCGCCGGTTGAATCAGCCGAAGACCAACCGGACGGAAAAGAAGCGGCCAAACCTAAGAAGACGCGACGACGCGGAAGGTCGGGCTCGGCAAAGAAAACGACCACCGCGAAAGACGGCGCCAAGACCAAGACCAACAAACCGGAGGAGAAAACTGCGGACAAACCGAACAAGACCAGGAAGACCGGGAGAAAGAAGACCGGGAGAAAGAAGACTGAGAAATCGGAAGAAGCCGCCGAGAAGAAGTCTGACAAGAAGAGCAGCAAGACACAATCCGCCGAAAACACTGATGCGTCCCCCAAGGCCGCAAAATCCAAAAATCGCCGACGCCGAACAAATTCAAAGCAAACGACCGTGAAAGCGAGTCAAAGTAAATCGTCCAAGGATTCGATTGAAGAATCGCCCAAGAAAACATCCAAACGCGCCAAGAAGAGCAAGTCCGCAAAGCGCAGACCTCCCCGGTCCAAACCCGCCGCGAAAGAGATCAGCAGCAACGAGGAATTGTCTTCGGTGATCCCTCCGTCAAAACTTCGCGAGGAATTCGAGGCCAAGCGTCTCGAAGAACAGAAAGGCAAGCCGCCTCAGAAGACACTGCTGGAGGCGATGGGCTTCGACGACGACTCCGACAAATAACCGCGAGCAGTACTTATCTGACGCAGTAGTCGATCAAGCGGGCCAACTCGCTGCGGAGTTCGCCTCGATGCACGATGCGATCGATGAATCCGTGTTCCAGCAGGAATTCAGCCCGCTGGAAACCCTCGGGCAATTCGCTCTTGATCGTGTTTGCAATTACGCGCTGTCCGGCAAAACCGATCAACGCCTTGGGCTCGGCGATTATGAGGTCGCCAAGCATCGCAAAACTCGCCGTTGTGCCCCCGGTCGTCGGATCGCTCAGAACGGAAATGAACAGCCCGTCAGCGCTGTCGAAACGGGCCAGCGCAGCTGAAGTCTTGGCCATCTGCATCAGGCTCAATGCGCCCTCGTGCATTCTCGCTCCGCCTGAAACACAAACTATCACCAAGGGCAGTTTCTCTTCGGTGGCGAATTCGATCAGACGTGTGATTTTCTCGCCCACGACCGAACCGAGCGATCCCATCAACCAATCGCCGTCCATCGCGCCCAAGGCGACACGGCGACCCTTGATGTAGGCTACGCCCGTTCGGACGGCTTCGATTTGACCGGTTTTGGTCTGCTCGGCCGATATGCGGTCGGCAAGGGTCTTACCGTCCCAGCTGAACTTAAGCGGATCGGCGGGAGCAAGATCCGCAAACATCTCCTCAAAGCTGTCCGGGTCGGTCAAGTGCGCGATTCGCTGTTCACCGCTCAGGCGGAAATGATGCTGGCACTCGGGGCAAACTTCCTGGTTCTCCGCAACGGTCTTGCGATACAGCATCTCCTCGCAATCCGGACATCGCAACCACAGACCATCGGGAATATCTCGTTTCTCCCGCATGGCCGGGCCTGCAAAGCCCGATGAATCGTACGGTCTGGTTGGTTCAGGATCTGTCTGGGACATGTCAACCTCACAGAGACTGCGAATCCATCTCGTAGCTTCCCCATGTGAACTCATTGTCCACATGCTTCCATATTTGAGTCACCGGATCGTTTGTCAGCAGGCATCGCAGCAGCCCAACAGCCACCGGACGCAAAATCAGCACGGCCGCATCGTCTTTGTGGCGCTTGAGAATACCCTTGATCGCCGCACGGAGCCGCTCCTGAGCCTCCTCCAGAGTCTCTCCGCCCGGCGGGCGAACACTCGAGGGGGCGTCGGCCCACTGGCGATACATCTTGGGCTGACGGCGTTTGAGCTCGTCTCGCGTAAGGCCCTGCCACAAACCGTAATCCAACTCGCGGAGTTCCGGTTCCGTGCGAACCTTCGTACCGAGCGCCTGGGCGATTAGACAAGCCGTTTCACGCTCAGACTCACCATCGCAAGCGTAAACGGCGCGTATACCTGAACCGCAAGCGGCCAGTTCATCGGCTGCACGCTCAACATCGCTGGCTCCGGCCTCGGTCAGGGGAGCCCCAGGCACGGACTCAATGCGATCCTGAACCTCCCAGATAGTCTGGCCGGTCTGCACTACAAACAGTTTCGCCATTTGTCTGTTGCCGTTAACGTTCAATTGAATCCTCAGTTATTGCTGACGGCCTGTTTGAGAGCGCCAATGGCCTGATCAACGTCGTCAGCACGGAATATATTGCTTCCCGCAACAAATGTATCGGCTCCGGCGCGGGCGCATTTAACGATAGTTTGAGCGTCGATCCCGCCATCGACCTCAAGGCGTTGATCCGGTCTCAGCATGCCTCGTATCTCGGATATTTTGTCCAGCATATCGTCCATAAACTCCTGTCCGCCATAGCCCGGTTCAACGGTCATGACCAACACAAGATCAACTGCTTCAACAACTTCCGACACCGCTGCGGCCGGAGTTCCCGGACGAAGCGATACTCCGGCGCCCAGACCAAGACCCTTGAGCCTCTCGACCAAGGTCGCCGCATCATCCGTCGCTTCAATATGAAACGTAATATTATCGGCTCCGACTTCTGCAAACCGCTCAATATAGTAGGCCGGGTCGGTCACCATTATGTGCACGTCCAGGACGCCGTCAGTGTACTTCCTGATCGCTTTGACCACCGGAGGGCCCATCGACAGGTTGGTCACAAAATGACCGTCCATGACGTCAACGTGTATAACATCGGCTCCGGCGGAGAGAACCTTATCGATCTCTCGACCCACATGGGCGAAATCGCACGCCAGCAGCGACGGCGCAATGACCGGCCGCCCCACAAACCTCGCCCATGGATTGCCTCTTTGAATATCCATTGCCTCATACGTTGCCAAAGCCCACCAACCGTTTAATCAGCACCGGCCGCTGGGCTTTGGTATATAACGTTATTATCGGGATCGTGTTACTTCTGGTCAAGTACTTCAATGGGTCCCATGGGCTTGCCCTCGAGATATGTCAGGGACGCCCCACCGCCTGTAGAGACGTGCGTCATCTTGTCGGCAAGGCCCATCTGATCGACAGCAGCCGCTGAATCTCCTCCGCCGATGACGCTGATGGCGCCTTCATCGGTCGAAGAAGCTACAGACTGGGCGACCGCCTGCGTACCGGTTGCATAGTCGGGTTTCTCAAAAACACCCATTGGTCCGTTCCAGATAACAGTCTTGGCGCCGGAGATAATCGCATTAAACGCTTCGATCGACTTGGGGCCTATGTCCATACCCATCAGACCATCAGGAATGTTCACATCGTCGTTGGTCACAGGCTCACCGGCCGTAAAATCATCCGTGCATATATGGTCGCACGGAAGGACGATCTTATCGCCGGCCCGGGCCAGGAGTTCTTTCATCGCTTCAACCTGGTCGGGTTCCAGGAGGCTCTTGCCAATCGCGGCGCCCTGGCTTTTGAGCAGCGTAAAAGCCATCCCGCCGCCAATGATGATTTTGTCGACTTTGTCCAGCAATGTCGAAACCAGTTTAATCTTGTCGGCAACCTTCGCTCCGCCCAATATCGCCACAAACGGGCGGGCCGGCTCGGCTACGGCTTCGGCGAGGTACTTGATTTCCTTCTCGACGAGGAGTCCCGCGACGGCCTGTCCTCCAGCAGCCTGGATCGCTAGCGGCGCGCCCCACATGGATGCGTGTTTCCGGTGGCAGGTTCCGAAGGCGTCATTAACGTATACCTCGCCCAGAGCGGCCAATTCACGCCCGAACTCTTCGACCTGCTCGATATCCTTGCTCTTCTCGCGAGGGTCAAAGCGCAAATTCTCCAGCAGCAGGACTTCGCCCGCCTCCAGTGACTGAGCCATTGCGACGGCCTCCGGACCGGCGATGTCGGTCGGTCCGAACTTCACTTCCCGCCCCAAGTGTTCGGCCAGGCGATCAGCAACGGGCTTGAGAGATAATTCGGCGCTTACCCGCCCCTCAGGGCGCCCCATGTGGCTCATCAAGACCAACTTGCCACCGGCCTGGAGCACTTTGTTAATGGAAGGCAACGCAGCAACAATTCGCTTGTCGTTCATGACCTTTCCATCTTCCAGCGGAACGTTAAAGTCCACGCGCATCAACACTTTCTTGCCCGCTACATCAATGTCTGAAATCGTTTTCGTCGCCATTACAATAGTCCTTCTAGTCATTAGGTCCGCAACTCGACCGTTCCTGCGGTCGGAGATTCGGGATTCTCGCACAAAAGCCCGACATTTTCAAGCCGGGATCGCATTGCACCCCATCGAGATATGTTGATGCTGGCGATTTGCCGGATTTCAATCGATAGTGACCAGCAAGTCGGGCAGTTCATTGATATCGTCCTCGGCACGGGGTAGAACATCGCCCAGTCGCTGTCCAGCCGAGGCGAGCAATTGACAGATCGCAGCCGCCATGTCGCCTGAACGCAATGCAGTGGTTAAGTCATCGCACAGTTCATCCAGCACGGCCTGGCCCAGTTTCTCGGTTACAGTTTCGTCCGCTATCAACGCCGCCTGGCGTTCGTAGAGCGATATGTACATCAGCAGACCTGTCCCCCCGGCCGTGCGATGAATGCGATTGTCGAAGAAGACCGATCTGGCGCGAGACTGTACTTCTTCGATCATCTGGCGCCGCGGAGTGCATAATCTACGCAACCACCCGACATGACTGCCGATGACTGCTCCGGCGATGAAGCCTGCGATCATGCACGCCAAGACGACAATCAGCTTCCAGACCGGACTGGCGGTCTGAGCCCAGCTATTGGGGATTTGTGTTGCGTCGGGAATCAGCAGGTAGGCGATGGCGGCAAGGGTCAATCCAAGCCATAACCCCACCATATCTTCCGGTCGGTCGTACCGCCCAGACGCTGTGGCCAGAACCGGTACGATTTCCGCGGACGTATGCGATTCGGCCTCAACGATCGCCTCGTTGATCCGCGATGTTTGTTCATTGTCAAATAGCTGTGATGCTGTTTTCATCGGCCTTATCTTCCTATCTTGCCATTCAAGGTCACCATGAGCCCGTTGCGCCCCCTCCTCCGGAAGATCCTCCGCCAAACGACCCGCCGCCGAATCCGTCGCCGCCGCTCCCACCCGACGATCTCAGCAAGCTGTACAAGAGCATTCCCACAATAGCAAACACCACGCCCCAGAACAGCCACGCCCATCCGGACGCACCTTTCTTGTATAAGGATATCCCGGTGAATATCGCCAATCCGATCGCGCCGGCTATTAGCAGATAATGCCACATCGGTCGCGACCGCTTGGGAATCTTCAGACCGCGGGCCATTTTGTCCAGCGCTTTGGCGCCAAGGGTGATCCCGCCGGAAAACTCACCGACTTTGAATTTCGGGATGATTAACTCATCCATGATCTCAGCGCACAGATCGTCCTTTTCACGCTTCCATCCGGCTCCGAGTTCTATGCGAGCCTTCCTGTCTCCCTCGGAGATCAGCAGGAGGATGCCCGTATTCCAACTCTTACCGTTGATCTTGGCGATTCCGATCTCCCACTGGTCGAACAGCAATCTGGCGAAGGTTTCGATCCTCATCCCTCGCCCGCCATGGGCGTCCATTGAGCGAATAGTAACGACTATGATCGGCGTGGCCTTGGCGGTAAGCAGTTTGTCGCCAAGTATTTTGATCTCTTCTTTGTCTTCGGGCGACAGCATGTCAGCCAGGTCGCGAACAAACTCGCGATCACCCGGGCGCGGCAAAGACTTGATGATCCCCTGTCCCATAACAGCGGGAGCCCAAATCATCAAACAGAGCAAGGTAACTGTGATTCTTGTGGGAACTGGAAGTTTCCTTATCATCATCAAAACCCCGAACATGAACGTATTGGTCGGCGGAACTCATACAAAAGGCCCGCCGGATAACCCGACGGGCCTTATTATTGTACGAAATGCACCAGGCTGCAAGCTCTTTACAGAGCGGCCATTTTCAGTACGAGGTCGCACGTGCGATTCGAGTAGCCCCACTCGTTATCGTACCACATGGTGACCTTAGCCATCGTTCCGCCGATAACCTTCGTGTTAAGGCTGTCGAAGATGCTGCTGGCGGGATGATGTACGATGTCGGAAGAGACGATCGGATCCTCGGTGTATTCGATGATACCGGCCATTTCGCCTTCGGCGGCTTCCTTGATGGCTGCGTTGATCTCTTCGGGCGTCGCTTCGGTCGCCAGTTCGACCGTCAGATCGGTGATCGAACCAGTGGGAATCGGAACGCGAAGGGCGTATCCGTCAAGCTTGCCGGCCAGTTCGGGCAGGACCATTCCAACAGCAACCGCCGCACCAGTGGTCGTCGGGATGATGTTCACGGCGCCAGCGCGGGCTCGACGCTTGTCGCTATGGACAAAGTCCAGGATCGACTGGTCGTTCGTGTAACCGTGGCAGGTGGTCATCAGACCCTTAACCACGCCAAATTTGTCGTTGAGAACTTTCACAACCGGGGCCAGAGAATTTGTCGTGCAGGAAGCATTCGAAACGCACGTGGTTTCGGCGGTGAGAATATCGTCGTTAACGCCCAGCACGACCGTGGCTGCGTCGCCCTTGACCGGTGCGGAGATAATAACCTTCTTGGCTCCGGCGTCGAGGTGAGTATCGTATCCGGCTTTGCTGTCGGACTTGTTGTCGCGGAATATCCCGGTCGATTCGACAACGATATCGGCTCCAAGTTCGCCCCAGGGCAAAGCGGCCGGGTCACGCTCGGTGATCATGGCGACTTCCTTACCGTTGACGATCAGCACATCTTCGCTCTTGA
This sequence comes from Phycisphaerae bacterium, assembly GCA_030745875.1. Lineage (GTDB taxonomy): Bacteria > Planctomycetota > Phycisphaerae > SM23-33 > SM23-33 > BS750m-G57. The sequence goes on along the minus strand of JASLNT010000120.1, from coordinate 25,045 downwards.
TCTCGATCGTTCCGGGGAAGCGTCCCTGCGTCGAATCGTACTTCAGCAGGTGAGCCATCATATCCGTATCAGCCAGATCGTTGACACCGACTATTTCAAATTCATCGCCTCGCTCGCACATCGCCCTGAAGACCAGACGACCGATGCGTCCGAATCCGTTAATTCCAACTTTGACACTCATTTTCTATGCTCCTGACAGCTAACTCTGTTGAATCGTGGTGAATGTTTCAGGCTGGCGGACCGCATGTTCCCCGCCAGCCGAACGGGGGCGAATAGAATACAGGGAACATTTCGATCTGTCAACAATATTCGCCGAAAGGACATCGATGGTAACTCGAGCGCCCCCCTCGGAAAAACAGGTTCAATCGTCGGTCGCCGCGGCCTGCATAGCCTTGGCTAGATCGGCAACGAGATCGTACTTATCCTTGGCGAAGTGCTTGAGAATGGGCTGCTGACCTGCGAGGCCCGATGCGCCCAGAAGTTCAACAAGGCGGAATCGCACCAAGGCGCTGTTGTCCCTGATGATACCGCCGAGACCTCGGATAATAGTAGCATCGAGTTTGACTTGCCCCAGGGCGGCCAGCATTTCAGCTCGCACGACATCGCTGCGATTCTTGAGCACTTCGGCGACCATCAGGACCAGGACGTCACGGTTGATCCGTCCGGACAGTTGGCTCGGCGGGCGGAGCTTGCCGGACTTGATCCCATCGCTGAGAACAAGGAGAGAGGCGATCTGCCTGGCGGCCCGGATTCTGATCCGCAGATCGCTGACTTTCAGATCGCCCATGATGAGAGACAGGCAGTGCTTGTACGTGCTTCGCCACGAAGCGGTCGTAGATCGGTCAAACTTGCCCAGAATGCCCGTGCGATTGACAACCGCAGTCGTTACCGAGGTCAGCACCGGAGGCTCGGGCTGATTGGGTCCGAGGGTCTTCGAGCCGGGCTGGACAAGTCTGGGCGAGATGGTGAGCTTCAGATCGTCTAGAGGACGGGTCACAAGCAAGGCCTGTAAAGCTCCAACATCGATCCGCCCTGACACGGTGACTTTTTTTCCAGCGGATAGATATCGACCGACAGGGAGGACTAATCTGACGACATCTTTCAGTTTCTCGGTCTTCCGACCTTCAACGACAACGTCAATGCTTACTGTCGCGGGTATAAGACCGCCCATTCCCGCCGAAATCTTACCGTCATACGTGCTGGAGAGCTCGACTTGGACAACAATACCGTCGCCCGCATCAACCTGGCGCGGGGCGAGCACCTTCAGGTGGATCGATTTCTCCGGCGCCAAACCAAGTTCCATCAGACTCTCGGGGATACTCTCGGCGAGGGCTTGAAGCTCCTTGCTTCCCTCCGTCGGGGGAACGGTAATGCTGTGCTTGCGGGCAAGAGCGATAAGTCTCCTGGCCGCCTGCCCGCTTCGACTGAGTGCAAGACCTGACAGCACCAGCTTCTTACCGTTTTCGGCCCGACCGATCCTGAAGTAGTGCTCGGCCAGGAACGCCGCGGCGAAGACATCCTTGTCGGCGATTTTTTGCAGGCTCTCCCTGCCCATATCAACAATGCTCTGCTTTCCAGACACGATTCGAGCCGTAGCCATAGCCCTGATACTGGCTGGGGCGAGAGGCTTCAGGGCTGCGGCGCGCTTGGCGTAATCCAGAGCCGATTGAATATCAGTTCCGGTAATCAGATACAACCACGCCAGTTCGGCCGCCGCGGAGGCGTCCGGATTTCCCCCGGAAATTCTCGGCGCGAATATCGCTTCGATTTCTCCAGCGTACATCTTCGCTCGTTCAGACTGCTGTCCTTTGTTGCATGCCTCTATCAGCAGCACGCGGAGAAGGACGCTGTCTGAGAATCTCCTGCTGATAGGACCGAAGATTTCGGCGGCCTGTTTGTATTGCCCGGCGTTGAGCATCGCATTGCAATGCTGCACGGCGAAGTCGAGGCTGGCTTTGCGCTCCAGGCCAAGACGTTTACTGGCCCGCCACGCGTAATCGTAGAACCTGGCTCCCTGTTTGTAGATACCGGCGGCGTCGAGCATCGCGCCGAATCGGGCGGATTGGCTGACGGAATGCGGATTGACCGTCAACTCCAGAGCCCACATTCGCGCTCGATCGACCGGAGCGACTTTCTCGGCAAGAGTCAGTTGTCCGGCCAGTGCGGCCGGTAAGTAAGGATCCAGCTTGACCGCGGTTTCAAAGGCTTCGCTGGCCTTTTGGCGCAGTCCCTGTCCAATGAGGATATCCGCCAGATGCACCGACGCAGCCGCACGCAGCTCGGCTGATCGCTTGGAGTCAGACGCAACATCGCTAAGGAACGCCGATCGCGACTGGGCGTCCTGAAGCCCCTTCATCTCAGACGACAACCACTGAAGAGCCAGAGCATGGTCGTTACTTCTGGCCTTGAAGCTCTTCCTGATGGCTTCGGCAAGGGCCTTGTCCTCTTTGCGAACCAGAGAAATGTATGCGATCGTATTGTTAATGTCCGGATCGTCAGGCGCAAGACGCCGGGCGAATTCCGCCAGACCGACCAACCTCGCAGCCCGTGCAATTGGCTTCTTCGGCGCATGCCTTAGCAGCATAACGCTGTGATGGAACGCCTCAGCAGCCAATGTGTCGGCGCGCGGAGCAGTTTGGTTGGAATCCCGCCCACAGGCCGCTGAAACGACCAACAGGCACATCGCTGTCGCCAGGCATGATCTCATGAGTTATTCTCCAGACTCATTTCCTGGAACGGATAATGCTGATCGGATAGGTCTTGTCACCGCGCTGCACGAGTAGAACAATGGCCTTTCCGGGCGAGTTCTTCACAGCCTTGTCTATTGCGCTCCGCATACCGGCGGCGGTCGTGACAGACTCACCGTTGACCTGTATAAGCAGATCGCCTCTCCTCACACCGGCGGCTCCGGCGGAACCCTTGTCCGGAGCGGCGAGAACGATCAGACCTTTAACACCGGCCGTAGGACCGGAGTCAGTATAGCTGTCGGGGGGCACTTTCTCCCTTACGGCCAGAGCCAGCTCCTTACTGACATATCGTTCGGCCTCGAAAGGCTGCTTGGGCACAGCGGCCAGGCCAACAGTGGCGGAAAACTGCTTGTCTCCGCGCTTCACAGACAGCGAAACCTGCTTGCTTCCGGACGATGCGATGCTCTGCAGGTTATTGAGAAAACGTTTGCCCACAAGCGAGGGGGTGGGGAACTTCTCAAGCGTGCGTCCGCCCAGCCCAATGATCAAGTCTCGCTCTTTGAGTCCGGCTTTGTCCGCCGGTCCGCCCTTGACCACCTTGCCCACCATGACCGCCGGCACGTTAACTCCATAGGTCTTGGCGTCGTCATCGGTAACGGGAACGTACGCCACCACACCGGTCCAGATGCGGCGTTTGGGGTTCGTCGGGGAAGGCATGGAGGAAATGGTGTTGGCGAACTCGTCGATCGGGAGGAAGTAGTTCTTTTCATCCCGTCCAATCAAACTAACATACGTCTGCCCTCTGGGCGTCATCATTTGAACGCTCGTAGGCAACTGGCGTGCGACAATACCCACGACCTTTCCGTCAAGATTGAATACGGGCGAACAGGTTCCGGTGAGATTTCCGCCCGTGACGCGATACAATGTCTCAGGCACGCGAACCCTTCCCGAAACATAGGCGACGCCCAGGTACGGCTCGAACCCGGTCGATGAATCCTGAAGACCGATCGAAACGATCTGCTGTCCGATCTTAAGGCCGCTGCGCTTACCCACAAACACAACTTTGGTCCACTTCGCCGCAGCAGCCGTGCGTACAAATGCCAAGCCGGTCACCGGATCAACGCCCATTGCTTCGGCGGGAACTGTCTTCGCGTCCAAACCACCGGGTTTGACGGTGAGTTTCCTGATGGTCCTTATCTGCGTCTGAATGCTGAAGGCGGTGGTCAGAAACACCGCTCGACCCTGCTTATCGCTGTGCACGCATATAGCGGGCCCGGCGGCGCTTTGCAGACCATCACCGGTATCCACGCTTAACTCCACGATCCCCATGGCTCCGGAAAACTCCTTGTAGATATCCTCTGGAGTTTTGGCCTGAATGGATCCGGTCAATGTTGCGGCGATCGCTGCGACAATAATACCTGTTCGCTTCATCTTGAAGCCTCCATCATTCAAAGCAAAATCAGCGTTTGCGTTTATCTCGTTTCGGCGCCGAAGATCGAACATTCTCCCGGGCCTTCGCTGCGGTAAGACGCTCGGCCCAGGTCGGACCGGCGCTTGGGGGCAACTTGCTTATGACAAACAGCATGAAAATCCCCGCCGCTACAGTCGCCAACGAGGTGTATTGATTGTGAGTCATTCCATAATGCAGGGCGGTGTCTATTCGAATACCCTCCAGCAGGAACCTGGTGATCGGATAGACAATCAGCAGCACGGCGAAAACCTGCCCCTCTCGCCTGCGATGGCGAAAAAACGCACACAGCAACGCCGCCAGCAGCAACGCGTTGAAAAAACCCAACGCCTGGGCCGGGCGAATCGGCAACGACAGGCTGGCTGAGGCGACATGGACCTGCTCGTCGGAGAAGCTCTCCGGCGGAAGGAGTGGAAGCACCGGGGCGAAGGCTTTCTTCCCATCGTGCGTATACGGGATGGAACGAGGTATCGACGTGCTGTCCACCAGCGTGGGATCGGGATTGAGCAGACCGTCAAATTGCTCTTTGGCGGCCAGGGCGGGTGAATCACTCTTACCCAGTTTGTGCAACGCAATGGCGCGCTGCTCCAACTGGTGGGCGTAAACCGGAGAAACCCCCTGCGAACCAACCGAAAACGGGTTGGGCCGCCCGTCAAACTTCAGTAGCGGTTTGGAGTACATCGGAAACTGCGTCGCCAGAGGCCAATCGGCGTCGCACTTGCCGCCGTAACAGCATCCGTTGAGAAAACAACCGGCCCGCCCAAACGCCAATCCCACCATGAGGCTCACCGCGACTATATCCAGATAGCGTCTTATCGCTATTCGCTTATGTCGCAGATAGAGCACGACCATTAACGTACCCAGCAACACCCCGCCGTAGTAGATCAGCCCGCCTGAGGTCACATCGATAATACCGGACAGACCTTCGTGGGATTTTGAGAATTGGCTCCAGTTCTGGAGTATGAAGGCGAGCCTGGCGCCGACTATCCCTCCCACCAGGGAAAGAATACCCACAACGGTAACGGTCTCGTGGTTCTCTCCCATGCGTTTCGCACGCCAGTGGGCCAGCCATATCCCGGAAATAAAGCCCAACACAAGCATCAGTCCGTAACCGTATATTCGCGGTGTCAAACTCAGGCCAAACAGTTCAATATTGCCAAAGTCAATTATGGTCTGAAGCATCTGGAGCCTTCCGGAACCGGTCCGGGATTACAGTTTCTCGGATATCCTGTTGGATTTGTCGACCAATACGACGTCCGGCTTGAAGTCTCGAGCCTCTTCAAGGGGCATATATCCGTAGGCCATTATGATCACCTCGTCGCCCACGTCGACAAGACGGGCGGCGGCCCCGTTAATGCATATCGTCCCGCTGCCGGCTGGGCCCTCGAAAACATACGTTTCAAAGCGGGCTCCGTCAGTCATGTCGGCTACGAGAACGCATTCGCCCGGTAAGATGCCGCTGGCGTCGAGCAGTTCCCGGTCGATCGTTATCGAACCGACATAATCGATCACTGCTTCGGTCACTGTAGCGCGATGTATTTTGCCTCTGAGTACTTTAAGCAACACGGTATTATTCCTTTTCTCATGCTGATTCTATTGCGGCTGGCCTGCCGAGTCCAACAACATATTATCGATCAATCTGGCTTCGGGAAATTTCACCGCCAGAGCAATCAGTAAGCTTCTGTCTGTTGTTTCTACGTCCTGCAGCGTCTGAGGGTCGATAATTTGTATATAATCGATCTCGCCATTGGGCGCATTGGCCTGAATATACTCCTGCATGGCGGTGATAATATCCCGGGCGGGCCGGTGGAATTCCCGTATCTGATCGCCCGCCGACTGCAGCGCTTCGTGCAGCGCAACAGCCTGCGAACGATTAACTGGGCTTAGACGCTGATTCCTCGTGCTCATAGCAAGTCCGTCGGTCTCGCGGATAATCGCACATGGAACAATCTCAACGGGAATATCCAGATCTTCGACCATCCGGGCGACAATCACCAACTGCTGATAATCCTTCCTTCCGAAAAACGCCTTGTCCGGAAGTACTATGTTAAACAGCTTAGCCACAACTGTGCAGACGCCCCCAAAATGCGTCGGGCGATTTCGCCCGCAGAGCGTCTCGGTGAGTTGGCTGACCGTTACGCTGGTGACCGCCTGGCGGGGATACATCGTCTCTACTGACGGGATGAAGACCAAGTCGGCGCCGCGGGCTTCGCAAGCAGCCAGGTCGGTTTCGATACTGCGGGGATAAGTCGATAGATCTTCACCGGGAGCGAATTGAGTGGGATTCACGAAAATGCTGACCACGACAAAATCGCACTCACCCCGGGCCGCATCGATCAGGCTGAGATGCCCTTCGTGCAGGCCGCCCATGGTAGGCGCAAAACCCACCGTCGCTCCGTCGGTGCGGGCGTCGGAAACAATCTGGCGAACTTCAGCGATGGTTTGGGCTGTTTTCATTATAGCGTACTGCGGATCCGGGCGATCAGTTCGTTGCGGACTTCGGCGTCGCGCACGTCGGAGGCGTTTGTATCCACGCGGATCACGGGGCATCCGGAGGTCTGATCGATATCATTATACGCCATTCTCATCTGTTCCAGGAACTCCGGCGTCATGGCCTTTTCGTATTCGCGCCCGCGGGCTGCGATGCGAGATTCGAGCACCGCCTCGGGCGCATCGAGATGCACAATAACGCTCGCAGGGCGAACGAGGCCCTCAACGCGTTTCGCCACGCGCCTGTAAAGCGACATCTCATCTTCGGTTAGCTTGGCGGCCGCATAGATGCGGTCCTGACAGAAACCATAATCGCTGATGACCAGACCATCGTCGGGCCAGCTTGCCAGCGATAACTGCTTTACGCGCGACAAGAGGAAGAACAACTGCGCGGGAAGGCAGGCTTCGCGATCGTGGAGATAGGAATCCGCCAAAAACGGATTTCCCTCGAAATCTTCACAGATAAGCCGCCCGCACATCTCCTCAGCCAGACCGACGGCCAGAGTAGTCTTGCCCACAGCAGGCGCACCAATAATGCTAATCAACGGAGCGCTCATGGACTACTCCGTTTCTTCAGGTCTGAAAGCAGAGTTGCGATTGTCTTATTGAGAATCGGATGCATCACCTGGCCGGCCAGTTCGTTCAAAGGGACCAACACAAACTCGCGATCGTGCATTCGCAGGTGCGGGATCGTCAGGTTAGGCGTATCCATAACAACATCATCCATCAACAGGATGTCCAGATCGCACGTGCGCTCGCCCCATCGCTCCTCGGACTCACGATCCCGGCCGAGCTTTCGCTCGATATCCTGCAGCACTTCCAGCAGTTCCTCAGGCGACAAGGATGTCTGTATCTCGGCGGCTCCGTTCAGATAGTCGCCCTGGCCGCTCGGTCCGCCGACAGGTTTTGTTTCGATCATCTTCGAAACTCGCAGCACCGATACGCCCGGGCGATCATTGAGCATCGCAATCGCCTCGGCGAGCGTCCTATTCCGCTGCCCAAGATTGCCGCCCAGAGCTATGTAAGCGATTTGCCCGGCCATGACGATGATCTTTCCCGCAGTTCACCTGCGCACTATTTGAGTTCTTCGGGCCACTGCCTTCCATCGTCGATGCTCAGATCGAGTCTGTCGATAGAGACCTTAACGTACTTGCCCGCCAGGCGCTCGTCGTCGGACCAGTTGGGATCCTCCAACTTAAGCGTGCCGAAATTGATCGTAACAGGCATGATCGAAACCACGCGTCCGAATCCCACATACGACCACCCGCGAACGTGCTCCAGGCGGATTCTGTGGCTGGGGTTATCGCGCACCGCCTGGGGCCACTGGAAGCCTTCGAGGGACGGATAGCTGAACTTGACGTTCTCTATAACGCCCGGACTGCAGCGCTGTTCCGGCGTGCTGACACCATCGCAGACTATCAGCGATTCGTCGTCCAGCAGGACTTCGGCCTTTCGAGCGAAGCCCTCGGTATGTTCCATTCGAACTTCCATGTCGGTCGCGATATTACCTTCCAATGCTGATCATTCGCTCGAGCGCTTCGGTCAGGACATTGTCGGGGTAGGTAAGAGATATCCGGAAGAATCCCTCGCCTGTCTCACCGTATCCGCGGCCGGGAGTTACAACCACACCGACCTTTTCTAGCAGGTCGGCTGCGTAGTCGCCGCTCTTACCGTCGTATCCGTCCGGTACGGGAGCCCATATGTAGATGGTCGACTCGGGCTTCTCGATGCTCCATCCGTTGGCGTTAAGCGTGTCGACCACCAGGTCTCGACGCCGCTTGTACACTTCACAGATCGGCGGGATAATGTCTTCGGCGCTGTCCAGAGCCTTGGCTGCTGCGAACTGAACGGCGCGCAGCGTACCGTTGTCTATGTTGTCCTTCACTGTGGACAGGGCTGTAACCGCAGAGGCATTGCCCACCACGCATCCGACTCGCCATCCGGTCATGTTGAACGCCTTGGACAACGAGAAGAACTCAACAGCCGTGTCGTCGGCTCCGGGAACCTGGAGGATGCTCGGAGCCTTATAGCCGTCATACGTGTTTTCGCTGTAAGCCGAATCGTGTGCGATAAGGATGTTATGGGCGCGTCCGAAGGCGACGGCCTTTTCGAAAAACTCCAGACTCGCGGTCGCACATGTTGGATTGTTCGGATAGTTCAACCAGAGGATCTTGGCCTTCTCGGCGATTTCGGCGGGAACTTCATCAAAATCGAACAGCCAGTCCTTCTCCGGGCGCAATGGAACGCGGTAGCTCGTTGCCCCGGCGAACACGTGCGATATGTTGTATGTGGGGTATCCCGGTTCGGGGATGATCCCCACGTCGCCGGGATTCATTATCGCCATGCCCATCTTTGCAATTGCGTCTTTGGAGCCCATAGTGCAGACAATCTGGTCGTCGCCCAATTCCACGCCCCATCGCCGCTTGTAGAAGTCTCGGACGGCTTGGGGGAACTCCCGAGCGGGAACGTCGCATCCGTAGCGGTGGCGGTCAGGGTCGCCCTGGTCGCCAACCGCACGGGACAATTCGCCTATTACCGGATCGGGCGTCGGGTAATCCGGGTCGCCGATGCCCAGTGTTATCACGTCAACGCCCTCGGCGCGGGCGGCCGCTATCTTGCGGCGGAGATCCGCAAACAGATACGGAGGAAGCTGGGCGAGTCGCTCTGAAAGTTTGACATCCATCTTTGTTTAACCTTTCGTAATTCGAATCCAAACAGCCCATCGCATTCGGGCGGGCTGGAGCATTGTAGCAATTCCCCGCCCGCGAGCAACCAGATTGCACGCAAAGCCGCAAAAACAGACGTTGCAGGGCGCACGCCAAGCGGCGATACTGAGCCTGGGACACGAGACATCCGGTGATAAATGTTCTTTCCACTATCAATATTGCGAATTCGAATCCTGCGCGACGGGCGACGGAAGCGGAACCTGTTCGTTCCGGTCGTGCTGATTTGGTTGGCGGCGCTGTTGATAGCGGTGATAATGCTTCCCCTGATGCTGATTGCGGCGGTTTTTCGGCCCGGTGCGGTATGGCGCATGCTGAAGACCGTCTGGCGTTTTGGGGTGTTCTTCAGCAAAACACGCGGACTGCACGTTGAAGTGAACAACGCGCGCGACAACATTCTGATCTACCATAAATAATTCAGGCAACCGCTATGCAAAACGAACGGAAACGAATTCTCGGAATGCTGGCTCGCGGGGAGATAACCGTAGACGAGGCGGACAAACTGCTCATCAAGGCCGGACCGGGAACAGCCCCGGCGCGCAGAAAACCCCGCTATCTGTACATAATCATCTCAAGACCGGACGAGACCAAAGACCGGGTTAATATTCGCATACCGATCAAACTTCTGACCCACGGACTAAGACTCACCAAATTGATACCGCACCTGGTTCGCGAAAAGGTTAATATGGCTCTGGCGAAAGTTGGCATGAATTTTACGATCAACGAAGACAACATCGTGGACTTCATCGACGCCCTGACCGATATCTCAGTGGAGATCGACAGCGGAGAGAATGTACAGATATACTGCCGATAAACTCACTCGCACTCAACAAGGAACGCACGTTATGGACTTTCGCAGATTCAGCGTATCTCGCATAACTCTGGTCGCCATAGTGGTGGGCATGGCTACTCTGACAGCCCGCGGAGCAAAGACCGAAGGCCGATACGCGGTCGTCGTATCCAACGCGACATTCGCAAAGGCCGACTGGCGAAAGGTCGTCGACGCGCTCCAGGCCAAACACGGAGCCGCCGTCCATCAATACAAAACAACACCGGCCGAAGCGCTGGGCGCACTCAAGAAGGACTTCCCAAAGTACGCGTGCTTCGTGGCGACACCGGCCGAAGCGGGCAAGAAGTTCGTCGCTGACGTACATCAACTCACCCGCAAGCTCGATGACGATCCGTACACCGACCTGCTGTGGGGCATACTCACCGGTTACGACGCAGACAATGCGTTGCGAATCGCAAAACAAGCCGCTCCCCTTACGATCAAACGAGTCGCCTCGGGAACGGAAGTCGAACTGGAAATGTGCAACGAGGGTCTGTGGTACTGCGAACTGAAGAAACACCGCATGGTGCGGAAGCGCCCGGGCGGTAAACCCGCCGAGGAAAAAGGACCCGCCGACACAACCCAAGCCTTGGTCAACACGCTCAACACGTACAAAGCCCAACTCTTCATAACCTCCGGACACGCCACCGAACGCGACTGGCAGATCGGATTTCGATACCGCAACGGCTCGTTTCGCTGCAAGAACGGGCAACTCTACGGACTGGACACGCAAAAGCGACGATTCGATGTAAAGTCCTCAAATGCAAAAGTTTACCTGGCTGTGGGCAACTGCCTCATGGGCCACATAAACTCACCCAACGCAATGGCGCTGGCGTGGATGAATTCAGCGGGCGTAACTCAAATGGTCGGATACACCGTGCCCACGTGGTTCGGATACGGCGGCTGGGGCTGTCTGGACTACTTTGTCGAGCAGCCCGGCCGATACACGATGACCGAAGCATTCTTCGCCAATCACCACGCGTTAGTGCATAAGTTGTCGAACTCCCCGGGCTCCGCGGCCAGAGGGCTGAAATTCGATCGCGATGTGGTGGCGTTCTACGGCGATCCGGCGTGGGAGGCCCGCATGGATCAAGCTCCAAATGCGTGGGATCAGAAGCTCACCGAGAGCAAAGGAACGTTTACGTTCACAATCAAGCCCAATCGCGGGACGGCGACGTTCGAACCGATCAACATCAACGGATCCCAGCGGGGTTATCGCCCAATCGTGGCCTACCTTCCACATCGCATAAAGGACGTTAAGATCATCAAGGGCGGGGACCTCAGACCGGCAATAACCGACAACTTCCTACTGATCCCCAACCCGCGAAAGTGCGACCCCAAGAAGACATACGAACTTGTCTTCACTGCGACGAAGGTTGAATAGCGCCCACCGTCATTTCAGAGTCAGGCCTTTCCGACCCATCTGAAAAATGCTGTCGATCTCTTTGGCGCTGAGCGCCCGATTGAAGATCGCCAGTTCGTCCAGCAGGCCGTGGTAGTTGCGAACGTACCCCTTGCCGATCAGCAGCGGATACTTGGAGGCGGCTGGACGATACTTCAGCTTCACCGACGAAACCAGTTGCCCGTCTTTGTACCAGAGGAGTTTCCCGGCTTTTATATCGGTGACAACGGTTAGGTGCGCCCATTGCCCGGGCTTCAGCGGCTTGACCATTCTGTATCCGGCGTAGGGTTGATCGTTTTTTCCCGACGATCCGCAGAAATGGTGCACGGTACCGTTCAGTTCGATTGTCCACGTGCCCTCCCCGCCGTACGCCTTGTTTATCGGGTTCTGCCTGGCGCTCAGATTGGCCGGTTTCAGCCACATGCAAACGGTTTGGCTGCCGGTAATCTGCAGGGATTTGGGACTCCCGAAATCCACGTAAGCCTTTCCGTCGAACTTCATCGCTTGTCCCGCCCTTCCGGAGACCAGAGAGCCTCCGACCATCAGCCCGCGATGCCGCTTCCCGCTGGCGTCAACAATATACGTTCGCCCGCCGCTGGTCGACAGGGTGCGCCTCTCGAAAGTAACCGCCAGGACCGCCCCTTGAGGTATCAGGCTGCCTAAGAGCTTCCTCTTGGCCGCGAGAACAGCGATCAGAACGCTCGACGCTTTGTCGCGATCGACGTCCTGTTTGACATGCAGTTCAAGATATCGTTCCAGATAGCCCGTCGCGCGATTCAGCGCCGTTATCTTCCGAGCCTTCAGCGAGGCGTCGTCAGCCAGAGATCGATACCACCGCCCAAGCTCCAGACACGCGGCCTCGGGAAGATCGTTGAGAGCCTTTGCAGCCAGCGGCAAGTAAGTACGCAGCATTTCGTCGCCGTCTTCGGTTACAAGTTCTGCAGCCTTTTCGGGCGAATCGTCCTCCAGCAGGCGGATTCGGATGATCTCATTGCGTACGGAGTCGTTATCGGGGTCAGCCTGGAGTTTCTTCTTCAACGATTCGAGGCGTTGGGCCTGTTTGACGCGGACGGAGACATCTCGAATTCTGGCGGCAAGTTCGATGCGGTCTTCAAGCTTCAGTGCGGCTGCGGTTCTCATCGCCGCGCTGTATAACTTCAGGGCTGAGTTCCACTGGCCTTTTGCGGCGTTGGAGTCAGCGAGTTCCCGCAACAGTGCGACCAGACGCGTCCCTACGGCAAGTCTCTTGTTCGGTTTGCTCCTGGCGTAGATGCGTCGATACAGGCTGATGCGCTTCTGGCCCCACTCGTCCGCGTTCCGGGGCTCAATGCGGATGAGAATCTCCATCGCCTCCAGGGCGTGGTTCTGTCCGGCGGCGGTCCTGACACCGTAATCGTACGCCTTGCGGCAGAATAGCGATTGAACCTTGGGCGTGTCGCCCAACATCTTGGCGGCTCCCATAAGCTTGGCGGCGGCGTCTGCGCTGCTCTTGGAACCTGCGATGGTTTCCTTGATGAGTTGAGTGATTTCCTCGTCCGAGCCCCGGGCGGCTGCAGACAGGACGCAAAGCGTCAGAAACCCAGCCGCCGCCGCGGGCCAAAATGCGCCCCGTGATCTCTTCATTGTCCGCCCTCTCCTTATGGTGAATCCGGGCGTGCAGAGAACTCTTACGTCGCAGCCGCCGGCTCGAGCGAAGTGTCGAGTTTGCTTCCGGAATCTTCAAAACGTACGGAAATGCGTTTCGAGACCCCGGGTTCCTGCATGGTCACGCCGTAGAGCACGTTAGCCATGCTCATCGTTCGCTTGGCGTGCGAGATTACGATGAACTGGCTGTGCTGGACGAAGTCAGACAGCAGATTCCCGAATCGCTCGGTGTTGGCTTCATCCAGCGCCGCGTCGACCTCGTCAAGCAGACAGAACGGGCTCGGGCGGGCTTTGAAAATACTGAACAGCAGCGCCAGTGCGGTCATAGTCTTTTCACCGCCGGACAGAAGCGAAAGTTTGCGAAGCTCCTTTCCGGGTGGGCGGGCAACGATTTCGATACCGGATTCCAGAATATCCTCAGGATCGGTCAGCATGATATCCGCACGACCGCCTCCGAAGAGCTTCCGGAATAGTTCCTGGAAATTCTCGCGAACAAGTTCGAAGGTCTGGACGAACAGTTCGTGACTCTCGCGATTGATGCGCGCGATCAGCTCGTTCAGTTGGCGTCGGCTTTCGGCGATGTCTTTGAGTTGGGTGGAGAGGAATTCCTGGCGTTTTTCGAGTTCTTCCTGTTCTCCGATGGCGTCGAGATTAACATTGCCCAGGCGTTGGATCTTGCCGGTAAGCTCCTCTATCCGGACCCTTACCTGGTCCCAGTCTCGCTGGTCATCGTGCTCGTAATTGGCGAAAGCTCCGACCAGATCCATCGCCAGGTCGTCCTGCGATCGGGCGATCAGGTTCTCTATGTTGGTGTCGACCTGGCCAAGCTTCACGCGGTAGTTGTTGATCTCCTCGGCGGTCTCGTCGTGGGCCTTGCGTTGGATCGCGAGCGCCTCGCGGGCGGCGTCGTGCTTTTCCTTCAGGCCCTGGCGAGTTTCTTCCAGATCCGCGGCTTCGACGTTCAGCTCCTGCTGGCGCGTGTAAAGTTTGTCGGTCTCATCGCGTGCGGCTTGCACGGCCTGAGATGTGTCGGTTCGCCTGCTGCGAATCAATTCTATTTCGTTCCTGCCGCCCTCAAGGTCCTTCTTCATCTGCTCGCACTGGCGATTCAAACCGGTTAGAGATTCTCGAAGCGCGAGTCGTTTCTGCTCGGATGACGCTATGGACACCCTGACTTCGGTCAGGCGTGAGGCCAGCGCGCCCTGCCGCTGGGAGGCGGTTTCGATTTCGCTTTCGAGTCGGACCGACTCCTGCTCTTTGGTCCGACTGAGTTGCTGTAGTCCGGCCAGTTGCTCGCCTGCCTGGGTGCAACGGGCCTGTGCGGCGGCGAGGTCCTGGTCGATCCCCTTGATGTCTTCGGCGATTACGGGCTGTTCGCGCAGGGCCTGATCGACCTGCTCGTCAATCTGGGCGAGGTTCGCTTCGAGGCGGACACGCCGGGTGTTTGCCTCGTTTATCTCTCCACGCAACTCTTGCCTGTGTGCGTCGAGCTGTTTGATTTCGTCGTGTGCGTCGCGGCATTGTGCTTCCAGTGCGCCGATGCTTGCATCGAGCTGCTGTTGTGTTTCATCGAGTGCGGCCAGTTCGCTCTTTCGGGCGATCACGCCGGTCGACCGATTCGCCGCGCCCATTCTGATCCGGCCGTCCGGTTCCAGCACTTCACCATTCAGCGTTACGAATCGCAAATCGCCTCCGCCAGCCGCGGCTGCCGCGGACGTTGCATCATCAAGATTCGCCACAACCATCGTCTTGCCCAGCACGGATCGAATCACCGGCGCGAGCAACGGATCGAATCTGACCCAGTCGATAGCGCGTGCGATCACCAAAGACGAACTCTCGGCGTCGAAGTTGCATACCGACGGTCTGGCGCGGTCCAGGGCGATGATCTCCACCGCTCCGCTCTGTCCGATAATCTCGTTAATGCGATTTCCATGCGCCCGCAGTTGGTCGAAACTCCCGGCCACCAGCCACTGATCCGCCCCCGCCAGCGCCGCTTCCACCACCGGTGCATGCTCCACGTCCGTGTCGATACACTCGCCAAGCATCCCGTCAATGCCAGGCAGTTTTCCTTCTGAAGCGGCCTGGAGCACCCGTCGCACACCGGCTGAAACGCCCTCGAGACGCTCCTGCATCTCGGTAAGGGCAGTGATCCTGGACGCCGTTGCGCTTCGTTCCTCGCGCGTGTCGGCAAGCCGCACCCTGAGGGTCTGCTCGTCTGCGGTGAGTTTCTGGGAGTTTTCGTCGGCCTTGTCGAGGCGCAGTTGACCGGCCTGAACACTGCTGCGGGCCTCGGATACTTTATTCCGCAATTCGGTCTGTTCGGTCTGAAGACTCTCGAGCGTTTCAGACAGTTCGGTCGCTCTGGCCGCCAGGCGGTCTCTGCGGGCCGTAAGATTCTCACTGCGAATGGTCGAGGCTTGGATATCGTTGTTCAGTTGCGACGTTCTGCGTAGCAGGTCTATTACAGACGCCTTTTCTTCGGTCAGGGCGGTCTGCAGGTTCGCCAACGCCAACTCGCCGCCGGAATGCTCCTGGCGAACGGTCTGGTGTTGGGCTTCGAACCTGGTGATATCCTCCTCGGTGGTCTGGAGATTCGTCTGGCTTTCAGCGATGCCCTTCTGGCAGGCGACTATTTTCGCTTCGAGTTCTTCATTTCTGGCCGATATCGCCACAATCTGCTGGCCAAGCTCCACCACTTTCTGGGCGAGCATTTCGCCTCGTTCCTGGCAGGCGGTAATGCGTGCGTCCATAGATGCGATCTGGCCTTGCAGTTCGCGTGCGGCGCGTTCCAGTTCGACCGATTCGATCTCGGTGGCGCTTCCGGCGGCCTCCAGTTGGCTTATTCTGGTCTGAATGGACGACACCCTGTCGTTGCCGGCGTCGATCTTCCCCTGGAGTTCCGTGCGCGTATTGGAAAGCTCGTGATACTGCGCCAAGAGGTACAGCGATTTGAGTTCACCGAGTTCTTGAGAATATGTCTGGTAGTTTCGAGCCTTTCCGGCTTGATACTTGATGGATCTTAGGCGTTTCTCAACTTCGTTTAGAACGTCGTTGACTCTCAGGAGGTTCTGTTCAGCCCGGTCGAGCTTCCTGATCGCTTCTTTTTTGCGCGCCTTGTACTTGCTGATTCCGGCGGCTTCGTCGAAAATCGCGCGACGTTCGTCCTGATTGGCCTGCAGGAACGCTTCGACCCTTCCCTGCTCAATGACGCTGTATGCGTCTTTTCCCAATCCGGTGTCCATGAACATCTCTCGGATGTCCCTGAGACGACAGGGGGCTTTGTTGATGAGGTATTCGCTCTGCCCGCTTCGATACAATCGCCGCGTGACGGAAATAACATCGCTGACCGACCCGTCGCTGAACGCAGGTTGAAGCACACCGTCTGAATTATCGAAAACGAGCGTCACCTCCGCCGATCCGGCCGCACGTCTGGCCGACGAACCGTTGAATATGACATCGAGCATCTCAGTACCGCGAAGGGATTTGGCCGATTGCTCCCCCAGAACCCACTTCATCGCGTCGACAACATTGCTCTTTCCGCACCCGTTGGGACCGACAATGCAGCTTATTCCCTCGTCAAACTCCATTTCGGTGCGGTCCACAAAGCTCTTGAAGCCGCACATGATCAACTTTTTCAGTTTCATCGCCAGGTATTCTCCATAAACTCCGGCGTAATTCGACTTGGACCGAGAGCGAGGTGCGCCATTAGTATTTTTCGGCTATTCCAATGTCAATCCATGACATCCGTTGCTCGTCTCAACGTCCGGTAATATTCGGTCGACCCGTGTCAGTGGCGCCTCTGAGGAACTCCTGGAGTCCCTTGGGTTTCTGCAGCACGAACTTTGTAGGAGCCGACGCGTTGTCAGACGCCAGCGAACCCTGCTTGCACAACCGGTGCAGGATCGTCACTACTTGTCCGTAACTGAACCCTAGGCCCTTTACACTGGCTCTTTTATACACAATTCCGCCAGCGCTGTCACGCTTTGGTTTTCCCTCAATATCGAGATCGGGCGTCATTAACACGCCCTGACCGCTCTTGGCCTGCTGTCCGAGCGCCATGATAAGCGCCTTGGCGGTGGGCATGATCTTGAAAGCCGGACTGATCCTTCCGCTCGTACCGACCTTGCGAAACACAGTTATGTATTTGTCCTTGGCGGCTGCGTTTATGGTTACCAGATTCTGAAGTCCGCTGAAGTATATCGGTTGCGTAAGAACCATATCCCCGCCGAACAACACTACCCTGGATTTTTCGGACTGCGTGGCGTATATGGCGCCGTGACCCTCCGACCGGACTATGTCCAGATAGAATTCCCCGACCGGTATCGTCATAACAGCGCTGTTTCGCCCGATTTTTCGAAGCGATTCGTACGCTATAACGCGGATAATGTCGTCATTATCGTTCAGAGTCTTGCGGAGAATGGGCAACGATCGGATGAATCTTGGGTGACGCCCGAGTTCCTGGAGCGCTTCGGTTCGCAGCGGGCTGCCCGGGCTGGCCGCTACTCGCAATATGACCTCCGGAGCCGCCACCAAATCCCCGAGCCTCATGCCCGCTCTGGCTGAGTAGTACGAGATAAACGGATCGGCGTCGGTATAGTGGGTGCTTATGATCGGTATCGCCCGACGCCCCATCGCCTCCCAGACCAGCGACAGTTCGTCGTGATTGGCTTTGGGCAGCGTCATCGCCCGGGCCACCTCGCGGGCGCGTTTCTCCCAGCGCCCCCCGGCGGTTTGAAGCGACATGTGCGTTACAAGGTCCAGGAAGTGCAGATAATCGCCCCGCCATTCCAGAGGGATGGTGATCGAAACAGCATCGGAGCCCTTGGCGTTAGCTACTCGAGGCTTGCCCGGTCTCTGGAATCGTTCGTTAATGCTGCGCTGAATCACGGCTGCGCGGGTGAAATCAGGGTTCAGCAACTGCAGGCGAATGGAGCGTCTGTCAAATGTCTTCCCGCCTCCGATAACTCGTCCAGCGCGCAGTTTGACCAATTCGGAGGCCTTGGTCTCGTCGATAAACGGATTAACGAAAACCGAGCCCCCTGCAGTAGCCAGTATCTTCGATCCGCGGTCCGGCGCAGTTACATTACCGGTGGCCAGACGAAGTTCGGCTTCGTACAGGACTCCGCCTTCGAGACTGCGAACCTGCGAACCAATAGCTCGAATCTGAACGTCAAACAATCTGCCCTTCGGCGCACAAGATGGAATCAAACCGCTGATTTCAACTATCGCTGTGTCCATGTCGCGCAGGATTCGTTCGGGGGGCAGTTCCTCCATGCCCGCCTTACGCGAACCGATATCGCGCCTGCGAAGATACTGAATCAGATAGTTTCTAAGGTGCGAAGGAATCTGGGACGAACCGTCTTTGCCCAACCCGCCAACCACACCGTAACCACGCACCGGCAACATGCGGCTGCCGACAAGACGAGCAAATTCCGACACCGTTCCGCGATGATGCGTAGGAACGATAATGGTGCGGTCGCCCACGCTGGGACCATCAATACGCGACTTGGGACAACCTGCAGTCAACAGGCAAACCGCGACCGTCAAGGCCGTTGCGAAAGTCTTTCTCATCTTTTTCTCAGGCGTGATCCTCATATCGCTGCCAGGCGGTTTCACTACGGTATGAAAAGCATAAAGTCACAACCGCCCGTGCCCGATGAGTCTACCTTAAAAACACGTTGCGGTCAAAGAAAGCTTGGGGTTTAACAATCGAGCCCGAAGACAGTCGTGTCTCCGGGCTCGAGCAGTTCGATCGCCTCCGGGGCGAGTTTACTTAACTGAAGTCCGGTTCGTCATCTCCAGCGACCGGAGCGGGTCTGGGCCTGGGCCGCGGTGCGGGGGTCGAGGTTCCACCCCCGGTTCCGGGAGTAGTAACGGGCGGTCTGCTGGACGAACCGGCCAGGAACGCCTTGGCTTGTTCCAGGGACGGGATGATGAGTTTCTGTCCGATTTTCAAACGCGAGGGATTCACGCCCGGGTTCCTGCTGGAGATAGCGGAGAAGTACTTTCCGTCACCGTACTGGCTCTTGGATACGCCCCACATTCCACTGTCTCCGTCCTTGACTACGTATATCTTCTCACCAACGTTCGTGATCGGATCGGGTGTCGTGGCGCCCGTGGTCACGCCCGTTCCGGTTCCGCTTGAACCGGAGAGTATCGCCTTGGCCTGTTCGAGCGACGGGATGATGAGTTTTTGCCCGATCTTCAAACGCGCCGAATTCGCAGTCGGATTCCTTTTGGCGATGGCGGGGAAGTACTTACCGTGGCCGTACTGGCTTTCCGATACACCCCACATGCCGCGATCGCCGTCCCGAACAACATAGACCTTTTCGCCGACAAGAGTAACGGGGTCAGGCGTAGCGGCGCCCGACGATCCGCCGCCGGCCGACACCGGAAGAGGCGGTATCTTTATGGTCTTGCCAATGGGCAGCGCCGTGGGGCTCAACCCCGGATTCGACGCAACGATATGCTGCCAGTGCTTACCGCTTCCATAGTACAGTTCGGCGACCTTCCACAACTGATCGCCCGACTTGATAACGTGCGTCCTTCCGGACGAGGTTGCCGGCGCGCCTATACCGTCAGTTGTCACGCCCGTGGAGCCCGAATACGGAACATCCGTCGGCGAACCGATGTCCACCGGACCCGGCGACGAATCACCAATGCCCGGCGAGAAGGTAGGGTCTGTCGGCCCGACATCCACAGGTCCGGCGGGGATCATGGTGATGGAAGGACCGCCCGTACCAGCGTCCGGGTCCGTTCCGCCCGTTCCCACACCGGGATTGAGCACTCCGACACCTCCGGTGTCCGGGTCGGGATTGCCCGTCCCGGGATCCAATGCTCCAATTCCGCCCGTATCTGTCCCACCGCTGGTGTCCGTTCCACCACTGGTGTCTGTTCCGCCGCTGGTGTCTGTTCCGCCGGCGCCCGCGCCAGGATCCACGGGATCAATCGGGCCGGTCCCGCCAAACAGCTCAGGACCCAAACTCCCATCGGGGTTGCCCGAGCCCAGATCCTCACCGCCTCCATCGCCGCCTCCCGATGTGTGCAGCCCAACGGGCGTCTGGTTCTCCGGTGAATCCGGTGAGCCGGAATTCATCACCATGAACACAACAACGGCAATAACAAGTACTAGTCCGCCGGCAATACCAATTTTTACATCAGTGCGCATAATAGTAGCTCCATGTTGGCCTTTCCGGGGCCCGAGCCCGAAAGCCTTCTGTACCGTAACGCTTATCAATAATATTGTCGCAGGCCGAAGGCGCATTGGCAAAGAAAACTTTGCCGAACATACCGATATCTTTTACAAGGCCCGAAAACGCCGGGCATATCACAACTTAAAACGCCCGCTAACCCTACCGATCAGACACAAATGGGACAGTTTCGCGAGCTATCATAACTTCTTCGTTGGTGGGTATCACCCACACGGGCGGTGTGGAAGCGGCGGTGGTGATCGGACCAGACAGCCCATCGGTCATGGCGGCGTTGGCGTCCGGATCGCCAACCACGCCCAAACGCACCAGACCGTCGCAGATCCGGCTGCGAATTATCGGGGAATTCTCGCCTATACCGCCGGTCATCACAATCGCATCGAGCGGGGGGAGGATTGTGTAGTAAGCGCCTATGTACTTGATAATGCGGTAGATGAACATATCGACCGCCAACGCGGCCGCAGAATCCCCGCCCTGAACCGCCGACACCAGATCGCGCATGTCGCTTCGTCCGCCGGAGACCCCGAACAGGCCCGAACGCTTGTTCAGCGCCTCGTCAACTTCGTCGCTGGTCATACCGCGGGAGATCATGTAGAACACTATCGCCGGATCGATATCACCGCTCCGCGTGCCCATCATCAGGCCCTGCAACGGGGTCATTCCCATCGAATGATCGACGGCTTTTCCGCCAGACACCGCAGTCATCGACACTCCGTTGCCCATGTGAACGGTAATGAGGTTGACCGCATCGGGAGCCTTGCCCAGCAATTCCGCTGCGCAAAGGGCAATGTATTTGTGGCTCGTACCGTGGAACCCGTAGCGCCTTACGCGATGATCTTTGTACCACTGCTCGGGCACGGCGTATCGGTAGGCCTTCTCCGGAAGCGTGCTCAGGAAAGCCGTATCGAACACGCCCACGTGCCGGGCGCGGCCCATGGCCTCGGTTGCGGCGCGTATTCCCGCGAGATTGGGAGGATTGTGCAGCGGCGCCAGATCCACATTCCGCTGGAGGATCTCTATGACCGCCTCGTCGATCAGGACCGAACCTGCAGCTTCTGCGGCTCCATGCACGACGCGGTGCCCTACACCGTCAATCTCGTCGACTGAATCGAGAACACCGCCCCTGTCCGAGACGAGTGCGTCGAGGATTATCTTCAGACCAGCCGCATGATCCCCAGCCGCCGCTTCCGTGCGCCAGGTCCCGGCGTCGGTCTCATACTCCAGCACGGATCGGTCAGTACCGACGCGCTCAAGCACACCGCGGGCCAGGACCGCCTCGCCGGGCATATCGAAGAGTTGATACTTGATCGAACTGCTGCCGCAATTAACTACGAAGATCTTCATCGGCGCCTTTCTTTCGGGAACTTCCGCCCGACAAGATACCCCCGATCGCCCGCCATGACAATCAGTACTGTCCAAGCATGGCGATATTCGCCTGATAAACACGTCGCCCGCAACGCGCGAAGCGCTGCGGGCGACGGAACTTCATGTTTACGCCTGCTGCTAAGTCAGCTTACGGCGTCTTGGGCGTTGGCGCAGGATTCGTGGTCGTCGTGCGGGGGGTAACCTTCAGCGGTTCGGGGATCTTCACTGTCGGAAACTCTCCGGCCTTCAGCAGGTCGTTAACTTCCTTGAACACCGCATCGGTGATGTCGACCGCGTCGTCGTGGACCAGCACTGACGAAGTCGTCACAACTATGTCCATTCCCTTTTCCCTGGCGATACGCTGGGCCAGAGGTTTGATCCGGTCGCGGATCTTGGTGACCTCGGCGACGATCGCCTGCTGATTGACTTGACGCTGCTGGTAGACCGCCTGGCGAATCCTGTTCTGTGCGTCCAGACGCATCTGTTCGAGTCCTCGCATCTTGCCAATCCACTCGGTGAGGATCTTCTTCTCAGCGTCGGTGGGCGCCGTGGGGACCTTTGCTTCCGGCCTCTTGCCGACCTTCTCGACCTCAGTCGCCAGTTTGGCCTGTACTTCCTGGCTCAGGACACGCACGGAAATCTGGAGGTTACGCTCGCGAACCCCGCGGGCCTCTTCGATCTTTGACGCATGGCCGGTGTCTTTGACGATCTTGTTCAGGTCGACAATGGCCACTCGACCAGAGGACCCGCCGCCCTTCTCACCGCACCCGGCGAACACCATTGCTCCGGCTACTATGGCCAGTACCAACACTCGTTTAAGCATCACTCACCAAACCTTTCTCTATGAACATAAAGCAAGTTAACAATTGGCTGCCCGTACTCCGGCCAGCCATCCTGCCAGAATTATACTCGGCACATCTGACCTATTTCTTTACGTAACGTATATTTGTTGAAGTGTTTTTTCGCCGGCATCTGCTTTGAAAAGCAAGTGTAACGTCCAAACGCATCCTTCATCCGCCGTCATCGGCGGGATCCTTAAGTGCTGCTTCGTACTTCTACGCGACGAGCGACGGGTTTGTTCTATCAATAATGATATTCTCCCCAGCGCTTCAAAGCGGTCTTTTTTTTCGTACGAAGAACCCCAACACCG
The DNA here is from genome assembly GCA_030745875.1 of Phycisphaerae bacterium. Lineage (GTDB taxonomy): Bacteria > Planctomycetota > Phycisphaerae > SM23-33 > SM23-33 > BS750m-G57. Next base: position 2,079 of record JASLNT010000120.1, on the reverse strand, counting down.
ATAGCGAGGTTCACAATTGGTTCACAGTTTGGCGGATGCGTCATTAACATGACATGTCGTACTTCTTTTCGTCTTCAGCAGGTTGCCCGCGGGCCGCGTTAGTGCAAGACATTTGTGGAAAGGGTGTTAGATACGCACATGCCGGCCGGGGGTCGACGAGTTCGGTCGGTTGCGGGCGTTCGCGCTATTGGCGCCCTGCCGGAACGGGTGCTCGATTAAATGGCATGACCAGCGTGTGCGACGGACGCCTGCGCCGCCGCTGACAAGAAACGTCATCACGGAGACAAGAATGAATATTGCATGCATCGGCTGGGGGTCCCTCGTATGGGATCCACGGGACCTTCCCATCAGAGGCATATGGTTCGCCGATGGACCGCTCTTGCCTGTGGAATTCCTCCGTCAGTCGAAGGACGAACGAATCACGCTCGTTCTATCCGAGACCGCTACGCCAGTTCGTACCCTGTGGTGTCTGATGTCAACACCGTCGCTTGACGCCGCCATCACATCGTTAGGCGAGCGCGAAGGCATACCAGAAGAATATGTGAAAAAGAGTATCGGTCGTTGGCAAGGTGAAAAGTCCGATGATCCTATCTGCACAACGATCGGTAAGTGGGCTAAGAAAATGCAGATCGACGCTGTAGTGTGGACAAATCTATCCGCCAAGTTTGGGGGTAAGAAAAATGTACCACTCGTTGATGAAATAGTCCGGCATCTGGATAACTTGCCCCACGAGAAGAGACATGTCGCAGAGGAATACGTCAGACGTACTCCTCTCCAGATCGACACAGAGTACCGAAGGGCAATCGAGAAGGCATTGGGGTGGCCCCCGATCGGTGCGAACAGCACCGACATGAATAGAACTCGAACGAATGAGTAGACCGTTCCCGCTGCCGTCAACCAGTCTTCTTAGCTGGTGGCTTGGCCAGTGGGCGGGCAGGCTTCAGCCTCTGTAGTTTGTCCATGGCCGATAGGAAAATCTTCTGTTGAGCGATGGCCTGCGATCGCAAAAGCTTTTCTTCTTTGATCGAAATACCATTCTCAGGGCTCAATGGCGTAGCCCGGCTCAGAAGAATTCTCGTCTGGACGAGGGCTGCGATCGCGGTATCGACCAAGAGCAGATCTGCCGCGCCCGTCGCTTGAAGATCTTCGGCCAAGTACATTCTCAGGATGTGTCCCAATCGATGAAGAGGAAAGTAAGCCAGCAGATCTTTGGATCCCACCGAAAAACTGCCTTCGCGAAGAGCCTTGCCGGCATACGCCGATAATGCCTTCGGTGCCAGGGATTGGACATCACAGATAGCCCGCATGAACCGTTCTTCCGATAGGCCATCTTCCCGAATCATCTTCGACAAAAGTTCATCGACCATTTTCAAACGACCTTTATCCGTGATCGTTGTGTTCTTTGGATCGAGCAACTTCAATGTGTGATCTATGTAGAAAAATAGTGGCTGTGGCGATGGGCCAGAATTCCCTTCGCCGCCACCGGCTTCATCCGCAGTCTGCCCGGATTGCCCTGGCGGATTCCAAGAATCGGGGGTTTCGTCATCCAGTGGAATGTCTTCCATCTCGTCCATTTCATCACCTTTCGTTTCCTCATTCTTCTTGCCCCACGGATATGCTAAATCATGGCAGTGTTTGCATGCAAAAAACTGTTCGCCGGGGGGCAAGTAGAGGATGGCGACCTTGCGGGAGCAGCCTACGCCATCGACCTGGGCGGGACACTGGAACCACCAGTTTGCTCCATTACTTCGGGCTGCCTTAGTCAGGTGGATCGTCTCGTTAATCTCGTGAGATTTCCCTTCGAGATGTACGGTGTAGGCCAGGCACGCAACGATCCTTGTCGACGACAGAGACGTGACACGAACTCGAACTGTCGCCTTGTCCTGCTCGGCCTCTCCCGTCTTCCATGAGTAGACGACATCATCGGCTTTGCCCGAGATTATCCCTGAATCGCGGAAGTTACTTACGGTCAACCGCAAGCATTGCTCGACGGAAGTCTTCTTGCCAGACCCCAACCATCGCCCGCTGTTTTTGCTGCCCATCTTTCAAACCTCCTACGGCCGTCTCTCTCCACGCTTA
>JASLNT010000119.1 GCA_030745875.1 Phycisphaerae bacterium | reverse complement strand
CTGTTCTGCCGTAATCTTAACATCCTTGTTCATGGCCTCGTCTCCGTAAAAAAACCAGTAGAAAACTTTCACCCTGCACAGGGTTCCTAAGGCCAGCATACATAGTGATTTTAAAAGCGCCAGAAAAAATTCTCACACCCGGTGATAATAAACACCGCATATACAAGTTTTATCGCGCGAATAACCCGTTAGTGGAGCTGGCACAGTAGGTTATGTATCTTTGTGATATCCTATCTATATGTGATGAATTAGTCAGTAGAAGTAGAAATTCTGCCCCCGCATCTCCATTATTCGGCCTGCGAACCTGCTCGCCGTGCGGTGGTTAGCTTCCGTCTTGCGGCGGAGTGCGGTTCATTGCATGGCGAGCGGAGTTAGTAAAGGTCTTTGCCAGAGACCGACAGTAAGGTAGAATTGCCTCTGACGATACTCGATTCAGGCGGTAGGGAGATCAACTATGCGTATGATGCGAAAATGGACGATTGTTGCGTGGTTACTCGGAGCGGTTGTTACAGGCGCTGCGATTGCGGCCGATTGGCCTCAGTGGGGCGGCAGCGACTGTCGAAATCTCGTTTCGTCGGAGAAGAACTTGCCTGCGACGTTCGATCCTGACAAGGGACGCAGCGGAACGGGCGGGAACGTCAAATGGGTTCGCAAGACTGGTAACGCGACGTACGGGAACCCCACCGTCGCTGACGGGCGCGTGTACGTGGGCACCGACGATGCGTCGCTGTCCGACGACGATCGCCTGAAACGCACGCGGGGAGGCATGGTTCAGTGTTTCGACGAAACTACAGGCAAGCCGCTCTGGAAACTGGTTATCCCGAAACGCACGGGCCTGCCGAAGGAGATTCACTACGGGCATCAGCATCTGGGCACGTGCTCTTCGCCTACGGTTCAGGGCGACAGCGTATACGTTGTGACCGGGGCGGCGGAGGTGCTGTGTCTGGACGCTCGAGGGCTTGCCAACGGGAATGATGGGCCTTACCAGGATGAATCTCAGTACATAGCAGGGCGCGGTAAGCCGATCAAGCTGGCGCCCACCGATGGCGACATCGTGTGGCGATTCGATCTGATCGACCAAGCCGGTTCGCGGCCGCACGACGTGGCGAGCTGTTCGGTGGTGTTGCATGGCGACTATCTGTACACCAGCACGTCCAACGGCGTGGACGGACCGCACAAGAAAGTCGTGGCGCCCGATGCGCCGGCGATGATAGTGCTCGACAAGCGCACCGGACGATATGTCGCGCGAGAGACCGAAGGCATATCCAGCCGCTTGTGGCACGCTCAGTGGTGCTCGCCTTCGGTGGGCGATGTCGGCGGAAAGGCGCTGGTGTTTCTGGGCGGCGGCGACGGGATTCTCTACGCCTTCGAGGCCTTGACGGGCAAGCCGGCGGGGTCCGGGGCTCCGGCGGCGTTGAAAACGGTTTGGCGATACGACTGCAACCCGCAGAACTACCGGTATCGCAAGGGTAAGGAGATTCCGTATTACGAGGGCGACAAGCGCAAAAAATGGAGCACCAACAAGCACGATGGGAAATTCATCGGTCCTAGTCAGATCATCGGCACGCCGGTGCTCTACAAGAACCGCATATATGTAGCCATCGGCCAGGACCCCATGCACGGGCGGGGCAAGGGCATGCTGCATTGCGTCGATCCAACGAAGAAAGGCGACATAACAAAGAGCGGATGCATCTGGACGTACGATGGCCTGGACCGCAGCATGGCGACGGTGTCAATCGCAGGCGGTTTGCTGTACATCTCGGATGTGGCGGGGCAACTGCATTGCCTCGACGCGGACACCGGAAAGCTCAAATGGGTCTATGAGACCGATACCGAGACGTGGGGCGGGGCGTTGCTGGCCGACGGGAAGGCATACCTGTGCACCAAAAAATACCTGTACATTTTCGCCCAGGGCCCGAAGATAAAGTTGCTGGGCAAGGTGCGTCTGGGTTCGTCAATCTACTCAACCCCGATCGCCGCCAACGGCGTGCTGTACGTGGCCTCACAACGCGAACTATGGGCCGTCAGCGCCAAGCCCTGACTCCGGGATTGTCGGATTGCGAAAGAGCAATGCTGTTACGATCACCGCCAAGGCAAGCAACCGCTGGGTCCAGCGGAGAACGGTGCGGGCTTTCGGCCCGTGTATGAATTCGGATACTCCGTCAGAATTTGCGAAAGACTTCGGGGAACACTCTGGGCGGGAGTGTCGCCGGAGTCGTAGTTGTGTTGTTGTTATGTCCTTCTCCTATTTGACGGAGCAGGGTGAAAACGTATTCGAAGACCGGGACGAGTTCGTCCTTGGGCGTTACGTCGGCGATGAAGCCCATGCGATTATCGGTGAAACGCGTGGCGAATCCGATCGCCCAGACTTCTCCTTTACCGTACTTGACCTTTGCTCCGACGGGCGTGTCTTTCAAATGCGCAAACGGCTCGCCGCCGACGACCTCCAGGGAATGCTGAACCGTCGGGGCCGGCCAGCCGGACGGGACAGTCAGCTTCCCCTTGATTGGGCGGTAGGGGCGCCGGAACTTCAGGCCGAACTGGTGGATGAGTATGGAGCCTGTCGACTTGGCGTTGTCCTGCGAATCCATCACCAGCAGTTTGCCGCCTCCGGCGACATATTGCTTGAGTTGGTCCTTGAACTCCTCGGGAACGGTCAAATTCGGTTTCAGGAAGACGATAATGTCGGCGTCGGAGAGTTTCTCACCGGCGGCGCGGAACGTGAAGTATCCCAAGCGGAGAATCGACCGTTCGAACTGTCCGAAATCGGTGGTCCGACCAGCGATGAATCCGTTCTTGGGCAGTTTCGCATCGCATACGGTGCGATCGACGCCCACGCGCGTCATGGGTGAGTGGGGCTTGGGTTTGGGCATTGCGGCGCCGTTGACGGCCCGAACGAGCGGAACGCTCAGAGCCCAGCCCAGCGATCCGGCGGCCAGCATCAGAATCCAATCAGCCCGCCACTTGCGAGACATTGCTATCGCAGCCAGCAGCAGTATGAAAGCAATAGTCGTCAACCACGAATTTAACCTCCAGCCGCCGCGATGGTTCAGCCATTCCAGCATCCCGAGCATTATTTCGGTCTTGCCCGGTTCGAAGACGCAGAAATTTGAGAAAATGGTCGAATCGCTGAATGCCGCCACCCGACCCTTGCCGTGTCGCAGCGCCAACAGTTGAACGAACGCTCCGTACCGCATCTGGGGCTGGTCTTTCGCCTGCGGGTAGAAGTTTGAGACGTGGTAATTGGCGTTGAGGTTCTTCAGGCCGGTCGCCTGGATTACCGCCTGACCGGCTGCGCCGGCGTCGATGGTGCAGGATGTTGCGAAGTCCATCGCGGGCATATGCTGGACGATCGGATGCGGAAGCAGCGGGGGTTCGTAGATCTGGTCGAATACCGAATCTATCCCGAACGCGCAGTCATAGCGGAACCGGAACCCGAATTTCTCAGCCAGTACGTTCAGATACGGGCCGGATCCGTACACGCTGGTGTGCTCGCCAAGCAGCAGCAACCCGCCGCCGCGATCTACGAAGTCCATAACGAGTTTGATCTCGGCTGGCGTGTAGGCTGCAGAGGGCACCTTCAGCACGAGCACGTCCGTGCCCGCCAGCGCCGCTTCAGTCAGCGGTTCGATCTGACGCGACATCTCGTAGAAACGGGAGCAGTAATCATAGAGGCAACTGTGATTGTACGCAGCAGCCTGCCCGTACGTTGTGGTGAGAAACGGTTTGTCGGTGCGCACGGTGTCGAACGTCTTGCCCGGCCAGGGTCTGTGGTCGTGGTAATCGACCATCAGGACGCGGCCTTTCTGTCGCTGTCCGACAGGCTCCCAGGCGGCTGCAAAAGTAAACAACACCATTGCAACCAGCACCATCACAGTCGGGACGTATCGCTTCAAATCGCCAAACGATTCCAGGCGAGCCGCGGATGATTTCGATTCGGTTTCCTCCGCATCGCACGCAAATCGCCACGCCAACAGGATCGGCCCGGCCAGCAACGCCATAGCGACCCAAGGGTTCCAGAACTGATCGACCAGTTCCGACAGCGAATCGTCGTAGCCCCTGCGAAGCGCGCGGTGCAGGTATATCGACATCAAGAAGATCGCTCGAATCGGCAGCCAGAGGATAACCGGTGCGATAAACCGCAAGAGGCGTTTGCCTATGGACGCCGGGGCTTCAGTGCTATTGACGCGGAGCAACACTATCGCAACTCCGCCGATCAGGAAGCACCAGGACATCGGGTCCAGAAGCAGCGCCCAGGTCGCTCCGAGGCGGTGTACCTGGCGCATGGTGAACATTGACAGATCGGATCCGTGAGCGGATAGATCCATGCCGACCAGTCCGCCCACCGCACCGAGCAGTTTTGACAGGGGGCCGGGAAGGTCGGGGAATCGGGCGGTGAACGATTCGTAACAGATCATGGCGACCGATTGCGCCAGCAGCACAACGCCCGCGACCAACAGGCCCGAACCCAGTCGCCTCAGCCATTGACGAGGAACAGGCGCCGCAAGCAACGCCAGGCCCAGAACGATTAGTATTGGTCCGGCGCGGTACGGCCAGGGCGCCGCGACGATTATCGGCAGGAGCATCGCTATTGAAGCCAGGGCTATGTAGCGATGCGGCGGGGTTCGGACCACCGAAGTCAGGAAGGGCAGCGCTATCGCCAGTGCGATGAACCAAGCCGTCCAGCTTGCCGCATGGTAATAGTTCAGGCCCAGCATCCAGGAGGCCGACAAAATTGCAACGCCAATCCATGCTCGCTTCATTTCGACACCTCCTTTCGTCCGCCCGGTTGAGTCGCCGGAGCTGTCGTCGGTTGGAGCGGGCTCCACTTTGGCTGGTTCTTCAACTCCGCCAGGAACCATCGCCAGAAGTCGGCGTTTTCTCTCTTGCCTTCAATAGGCAACCCGTCCTTTCGCTCGAGGTTCTTGTTCATTGCGAAGGAGGTGTCGCCGATAACCGCGAACTTGCCCTTTCCGAATCTTCGGAACATGATGCACGGAGCAATCTTACCGTCGACATGGCGTCCGTAAGCGATGATTCGTGAATCGGCGGGTTCTCCGCTGTATGCAATCGGCCAGGACGCATGGTAGCGGACGTACGCTTGCTGACCGCCGGCCCGCGACTGTACGTAGGGTACTTTGAAGTGTCCCAACGGTTGCGGTTCGGGCTCCGGATTGTCCTTTCCGTCCGATTCGAGTCCGATCCGGAAACCGAAGTCAGCGAGCAGAGCGCTGCTCGGTCCGCGTTGTTCGTATCCGACGATGCAGATGAATATGCCTCCATCGTCGACGAAATCACGGACGATGTCGCGCTCGGAGGCGGTGAATTCTCTTGCGGGCGCTACTGAAACCACGAGCCCGGCCCGTTCGATGCGTTCTCGAGTGAATTCCGGCAGGTTCAGCGTGAGATATCCGTCGCGCATGAGCGTTTGGTTCAGCCCCATCATGCCCTCCGGCCGCCATGATTCCGGGCTGTAAGCCTCCATGTGAGTCGAATCGATGTAAGCCAGGTTGTTGGGCGTTTTGAGGCGTCCGTCAGGCAGGACCGTCGAGGCGTTGTATGTGGCGGCTGTGCAGAGAGCAATCGCCGCCGACAGCGTTACTCCCGCAAGGGCGATCTGCAGTGGTTGGCGACCCCAGATAAGGATGCCTGCAAGTCCCACGGCAAGCAGCATTCCCAGGAACTGCCGCCAAATCGCCTGCGGGCTTGAGACCGCGCCGGCGAGATAACCGTATAGACGCGATGTGTACAGATGCGAACCTATCGTAATACCGTTGGTGAAGCTCGAAGTATCTCCGAACGCTATTATTCTGCCCTTACCGTAAGACTGTTCGGCGGCCAGGATGACGTCGCCGAGCTTCTCGCCCGGGTCGTACTGGCCGTTGCCCATCATCGCCGAACCGCCCATTTCACCGGGATCGGCCCAACCCCATCGACCAATCAGCAGGGGCGTTGCCGGCCAGGCGGCCTCCATTGAGGCTCCGATAACCGAGCCGAACCGGTTGCGATCATCATCTATGCCCGCAGTGCTGGGGTGCGCCGTTGTCTGATACGACTGCAGCCAGCCGCCGACGGCGAAAGTCGCCGAATCGAACCGCACCTGCAGGGACGTGTCGTCAAGCAGTTCGTTGACCCTGCTTTCCTCGTATTTGAACTCGTTCTTCTCGCCGTCTATCTCTATCTTGCTCTTGGTGGTGTGCTCGCCAAGGACCAGCAGGGCGCCTCCGTCTTCAACGAACTTCCGGATTCGCTCCAGTTGCCCTTTCTTCCAGGGCTCGTTGGGGTAGATCAGGAGCAGGAGATCCGCATCTTTCAAGTCAGCGTCGGACAGATCCTTTGATCGCTTGAACTCCGCACCCATGGACGCGAAGTACTCTTCGGACATTCCGTACATGCCGATGGCCAATCGCCCGTAACTTTCGCGATCCGGTTTCAGCCAGTTCAGGAAACCTTCCTCGTTGGCGACTATCTTCTTACCCTCCAGGCTGCATGATCCGGCCGAAAGAGTCGCCACCAGCGCCAGGCTTGCCGCAAGGGCGGCGCATCCGCCCCAGATCGCCGGACCGAACCACTCCGGCCTCGTTGCGTCCTGAGTTTTTGAATTTGATTTGTCGGCGGACCAGGGAAGCCAGCGTAAGATCGCCCCGGCGATCGTTATGTGGATCAGCATCCCCAGTGCGGGGAGATTCCACGGGATGCAGTTTCTTATCAGCCCGGCGAATGTCCAGCCCTTTTCGACCTCCGCTCCGGGAGGGGCGGGGGCTGCGGGCGCTTCAGATACGGTTTCCGCCAGCGCCGCTTTGATCGCCGGTCCGAAGCTCAGGATTATCAGGTACGCAATGTGCCCTACGACGATCGCGACGGCAACAGCGACTATCTGCGGCCATCTCCGTTGTCGGCCCACCAGTATCCAGCCCGCGGAGAAAACGCTCATGACGACCAGGAAGTCAAGTCCGCTGAAGGTGGCTCCGATCCACAGGGGCTGACCTGTGATCGCACCGGTCAGGTGTCCCAACAATCCGCCGATTCGGTCGGTCAACGTCCAGAACGTCCCGATCTGCAAAGCCAGTCGATAGACGCCCAGCACCGCCAGCGCCAGCGCTGCGGCCAGTGCGGCCCGACGCTGAGATCCCGACAGATTCTCGGCTACCGTCGCCAGCAGCACTGCTACAGCCAGAACGTTTATGGAGACGGCGTCTGAAGCGTTCATCACAATGAACGCAACTACGCCTCCGCCGAGAATCAACCACGCCTGGAGTGATCGTTTTTCCGTGGGGCGACCGGCCAGGACAACAATCGCTCCGGTGATGAGCGTAAGCGAATGTCGCAGCGGATGCCCAAACAGGCCTGCGGCTCCCGAAGCGATCCAGGCCGCAGCCAGTGACGCCAGGATTACAACAACTGTGGACCACGGTAGGCCTGAGTCGCATTGGTGATCATCATCGTGATTGGGGATTGGTGGGGGTTCGTTGGAGTCTGCTGTCCTGCTCACAGTAAAGACCTCGCCCTTTCGATTTTCTGGAGTTGCGACAAACTTGACACTCGTAAGACTTTATATTCTTCACGGTTCGTATGCAACATCCATGCGCCAATTTTGGCGATTGTCGGGATTAAATGCGCAACAAGAAGGGGCGACCAGATCCGGTCGCCCCTTCTTGACTACCGTCTCATCACAATCCTGCATCGTGCGTCTGAGACGCATTACGCGTTTGCTTGTATCACAGGATTGTCGGACATTTTACTTCTGCGATTGGACAGATCGGCTCACGCCCGGGCGCCACAGCTCCAATCCCGTCGTCGCACACGGTTCCGTCCGGACATATTGTCGGATTAGGTCCGCAGTGCGTCGGTTCGGGCGGACACTGCGTCGGTTGGGGTGGACATTCCGTCGGTTGGTCCGGACAGATCGTCGGTTCCGGGCATATCGTCGGTTCGGGCGGACACTGCGTAGCTCCTGTACCGTCCGGACACAGCGTTGGCGTCGGATCTTCCGGGCAGTGCGTTGGTTCAGGCGGACAACGTGTCGGCTCTTCCGGACAGTGCGTGGGCGCGGGATCTATCGGACAGAGTGTCGGCTCGGGCGGACACTGGGTGTCGAGGTCCGGGCACTTTGTCTGCTCGGGCGGACAACGCGTAATCTCCACCGGACAAATTGTGGGTGATGGATCTATCGGACAGATCGTGTTGGTTGGGGGACACTTTGTAAAGGCCTCCGGACACTTCGTCGCTTCTTCCGGGCACACGGTGGCTTGCGGATCCAATACGCAGGTTGTCGCCTGCTCCGGGCACCGAGTTGTCAGCGGTGGACAGAACGTTACAGACACCGGGCACTGCGTAGTTATCGGGTTCCTGGTGCATATGGTGTCGACGGATGGACAGACTGTCTCTTCCGGCGGACACTCGGTCAGCACGGGCGGGCACTTGGTCAGCACGGGCGGACATCTTGTCGCCGACGAAGCGTCAATCGGACAGAACGTATCCTGCACCGGGCATTGGGTATCCACCGGCGGGCATTCGGTCGGGACCGGCGGACATCTCGTAACCGACGCGGCGTCAATCGGGCAGAACGTATCCTGCGGCGGACACTTTGTGTTTTCCGCCGGGCACTCGGTCTCCATGGGCGGGCAGACCGTGTGCACGGTTTCACATTCGGTCACCGTGGGCGGGCACTTAGTCAGCACGGGCGGGCACCTGGTCTCAACCGCCGGGCACTCTGTCAGCAAGGGCGGACACCTGGTGTCTTCGACCGGGCAAGTTGTAGCGACCGGATCGATTGTGCAAATCGTCGGCACCACCGGGCATTTGGTCTCAGCCGCCGGACATTCTGTCGGCACGGCCGGACACCTTGTGTCTTCGACCGGGCAATGCGTAGCGACCGGATCGGTCGTGCAAACCGTCGGTATCATCGGACATGAAGTCTGCTTGGTGGGGCATTTGGTAAATGTCGCCGGGCACTCGGTCTGCACCGGCGGACACCTTGTCGGCTGGATCGGGCAGACCGTGGGCTCCATATTGATGCCGCAGACCGTCGGTACGACCGGGCATACAGTCAGGATCGCCGGACATTTTGTAGTGACCGGCGGGCACTTCGTCTGCTCGATGGGGCACTTTGTCAAGGTCGCCGGGCACTCAGTCTGCACCGGCGGACATCTGGTCTCGGCCGCCGGACACTCTGTCAGCACGGCCGGACACCTGGTGTCTTCGACCGGGCATTGCGTAGCGACCGGATCGGTCGTGCAAACCGTTGGTATCATCGGGCATTTCGTCTGGGCTGGCGGGCATTTAGTCAAGGCCGCCGGACACTTCGTCTGCAGTGTCGGGCACTTTGTCTCTGCGGTCGGGCAGACGGTGGGCTCCAGGACCGGTCCGCACTTGGTGTGTATGGGCGGGCATCTGGTCTCAAGCGCCGGGCATTCGGTTGACACCGGCGGACATAGCGTCTGTTGCTCAGGACACCTCGTCAGCACGGCCGGACACTTCGTCAGCACTGGCGGGCACTTGGTCTCCGCGGTCGGGCAGACGGTGGGCTCCAGGACCGGTCCACACTTGGTGTGTATGGGCGGACATCTGGTCTCAAGTGCCGGGCATTCGGTTGACACCGGCGGACATAGCGTCTGCTGCTCAGGACACCTCGTCAGCACGGCCGGACACTTTGTCAGCACTGGCGGGCACTTGGTCTCTGCGGTCGGGCAGACGGTGGGCTCCAGGACCGGTCCACACTTGGTGTGTATGGGCGGACATCTGGTCTCAAGAGCCGGGCATTCGGTTGACACCGGCGGACATAGCGTCTGATGCTCAGGACACCTCGTCAGCACGGCCGGACACTTAGTCAGCACTG
>JASLNT010000118.1 GCA_030745875.1 Phycisphaerae bacterium | reverse complement strand
TGTACACTCCGGTTGCTCCTGTCAGATCGATGCAAAAGGGGGAAATTCTTCCCAAAATACGCGATCCAACAGGATAAGGTCCAAAGCGCTACACTTTTACGCCGCCCGCCACGCGCTACATTTTTCCTCCGCCGTTTACATTAAGACATCCGAGAGAGCATGTTGCAAGGAATAGCCTTGTCCAGCGACTCTCCATCTGATACAAGATTCCGTACTTATCTAACAATCAGACCGCCTCTTTCTATGTGTTTCCATGCCCGAGAAGATACGTACTTTACTACGCAGCCAGTGGTTCTTTCTGTTGCTCGTCGTCATTGTCATATCGGGCGTGACGGCCTCGGTGAATCCGAGGTATCTCAAGACCAGCAACATCGTAAGCATCCTTGAGCAGATATCCGTTCTTGGGCTGGTGGCTGCGGGGGCTACAATTCTGATAGTCTCGGGCAACTTCGACATTTCCGTGGGAGCCGCCGTCGGACTGGCCTCGTGTATCATCGCCATGCTCATGAACAGCGAGTCGTGGGCTGCCTGGGCCGTACCCGTCGGCCTGTGTGCAGCCGTTGCATGCGGGCTGTTCGTCGGCGCGGTTTCGGTCGCTCTTCGCGCACCGTCCTTTATCGTATCGCTGGCCTGCATCGGAATATTCAAGGGCATTTCCCTCGCTATGACCGACGGAACGATCCAGACGATCTACGGGAAATTCGAGACCCTCGGAGCCACGAGGTTCTACGATGTTATCCCGCTGCTGTTCCTGATCAGTCTCGGCGGATATCTCGCGGTGCACTTCATGCTGACTTACACAAGGCTGGGGCGTCGTGTCTACGCGATCGGTTCTAACCCGCGTGCGGCCTACCTTGCGGGCATAAGCGTTAACCGTAACAAGCTCGTATTCTTCGCATTGAACGGATTACTAGTCGGGATAGCGGCGGTCCTTTTGCTCTCGCGCGTTGGAAGCGCTGCTCCCAGCAGCGGGAGCGGGATGGAGCTTAAGGCTATTGGAGCAGTGGTGATCGGCGGCGCTCCGATGAGCGGCGGTAAGGGCAGAATAATCGGGACGTTTTTCGGCGTGCTCCTGATGGGCGTCATATCGAACGTGCTGAACATGCTTCGCGTGAATCCGTATTTCCAGGACATCGCATTCGGTCTGTTGATCTTGGGGGCGTTGGCCGTCAGCCTGCTAAGCCAGAGGATTCGAAATCGGGGCGCCTCGGCAATCTAAATAAAAGGAATGAAACCATGCGCAGAGCAACCAACGGCCTCTGGATCATCGCGATAATCGCCTCCGCCCTTCTCGCCGGTTGCCGCGACACTGAGTCACCCGACGCTAAGAAGCTCGTGTACGGCTACATAACGCCCGGCCCGGACACGTGGTACAAGAAGGACGTCGAGGGTTTTCAGTACGCGGCCAAACTGGCCGGAGCAGAAGTGGTCGTCTTTAACTCGAATTATGACGCAGAGAAGGAAATCGCAAACATCGAATCACTCATACTTCAGGGGGTCGATGGCATGTGCGTGTTCACGTTTAACGAGAGCGGAGCCAACATAGCCGCTAAAAAATGCGACAAGGCCGGAATCCCGCTGGTCGTAACCGACAATGCCGGCCAGGTCCTCAAACAATCCGAAGACATCGTAGCCTGCATCGACTTCGATTGGAAAGCAATGGGCTCCGACTGGGCCGACTACATAGCAGAGAACTTCCCCGGACAGAACATAGCCATGATCACCGGGCTTTTCGAGCACGTCCCTGTCCAGATGTATAGAAGCACCTTCGAGCCCAGGGTCAAGGAGCTCGGTAAGAACAAGATCGTAGCAATCAGGGACGGGAAGTACGACCCGAGCGTCGCGGTCAACCAGGCCCAGGATCTTATCGAATCGGGTGAGAAGTTCTCAGTCCTGTTTGTAGGAAACGAAGACATGGCCGCTGCGATCGTCCGTATGCTCAAGGCCCGCAAGCTGCTTAACAATCCCATCAAAGTGATCGCGCAGAACGGTTCTCCCGTGGGTATTCCTCTCGTCAAGGACGGGAGCATCAACTACACGATAAGCAGTTCGCCCGGATGGGAGGGCATGATCTCATTCCTCGCACTGCACGCGCACATAAAAGGCAAAACCACCAAGGTCAACCAGCAAATCATGCTTCCGATAACACCGGTGACCAGGGAGACGATTGACGACAAGACCAAGGTAGTGCCATGGGAGGTCGATCCGGTATGGCTGGAGCTGACCGCCCGATACTTCCCTGAGTACGACGGGCTGTATTGAACCGGAAAGCTGATCACGTCTTCGACGAAAGGAACGTACTCATGCACAGAGTGAAAAGTTGTTTTTGGATCATCGCGATAGCGGCGACGGCGATTCTTGCCGGCTGCCGCGACACCGAATCGCCCGAGGGCAAGAAACTCGTATATGGCTTTCTGACACCCGGGCCCGATACGTATTACAAGAAGAACGTTGAGGGTTTTCAGTACGCGGCCGGACTCGGCGGCACCGAAGTGATCGTCCTTAACTCGAACTACGACGTCGAGAAGGAAATCGCAAACATCGAATCCCTCATCCTGCAGGGCGTCGACGGAATGTGCGTTTTCACGTTCAACGAAAGCGGAGCAAACATCGCCGCCAAGAAATGCGCCCGCGCCAAGATTCCGCTGGTCGTTATCGACAACTTCGGAGAGGTCCTCAAACAGAACGACGACGTCGTGGCCTGCATCGATTTCGACTGGGAGGCGATGGGCTCCGACTGGGCGGACTATATCGCCAAGACCTTCCCCGGCGAGAACATCGCCATGGTCACCGGGCTCTTCGAGAGTGTTCCCGTCCAGAAGTATCGAAGCACCTTCGAGCCCAGGGTCAAGGAACTCGGTAAGAACAAGATCGTCGCGATCAGGGACGGCAAGTACGATCCGAGCATTGCAGCCAACCAGGCTCAGGACCTTATCGAATCGGGCGAGAAGTTTTCTGTCCTTCTCGTAGGAAACGAAGACATGGCCGCTGCGATCGTCCGAATGCTCAGTGCCCGCCAACTCCTCAATAACCCCATCAAGATTATCACGGTGAACGGTTCGCCAGTAGGCATCCCGCTCGTCAGTGACGGAAGCATTAATTACACAGTGAGCAGTTCGCCCGGCTGGGAGGGCATGATTTCATTCCTCGCGCTGCACGCGCATTTGAAGGGCAAGATCGACAAAATCAACCAGCGAATCATCCTTCCCATGACCGCGGTCACTCAAGAAACCGTTAACGACAAGACCAAGATCGTACCATGGGATGTCGATCCGGTGTGGCTCGAACTGACGGCCAAACTCTACCCCGAGTACAATGGCCTGTACTAGCCCGGAGGCGATTAATGCCCCCCCCGAACATGCTGCTGGAACTCGACTGCATCACAAAATCCTACGGAGCCAACAAGGCCCTGGACAACGTGAGCTTCGACCTGACCGCCGGCGAGATACACTGTCTGGTCGGAGAAAACGGTGCGGGAAAGTCCACGCTGATAAAGATACTCGCCGGAGCCGTCGCTCCAAGCTCCGGAACGATCCGCATCGGCGGCGGTGAATTTACTTCCCTGAATCCCACCCGCGCGATGGAACTGGGCGTCTCCACCGTCTACCAGGACGTCGAACTTATCGAGTCGCTGTCGGCCGCGGACAACATCTTCCTGGGAAGCGAAAGAAAAGGTCGCTTTCCCGGCGTCATCAACACCCGCGCTCAATTTGTCCGCGCCAGGGCGATCATGGACGCCCTGAGCATCGATATCGATGAGCGGGCGATGGTCGAAGACCTATCGGCCGCCGAGCAACAAATGCTCCAGATACTCAAGGCTTTCCACGATGAGGCGAGAATACTCATCATGGACGAACCGACAAGTTCGCTGGGCCTGGCCGAAACGAAAGCCCTAATGACGCTTGTCCGTGATCTGCGGGCTCGCGGTGTGGGCGTGATATACATCTCGCATTACCTCGAAGAGGTTTTCGAGATTGGCGACAGGATAACGATCCTGAAGGACGGGCGGTCCGTCGGCACGGACCGGATCGAGGACGTCGACTTCGAGACCGTTGTAAAGCGGATGGTTGGGCGGGAAGCATCGGCGTTTTTCGCCAGGGAGCCCGTCGAGATCGGCGATACGCAGTTCGAGGTCAAGGGTTTCGCCGACGGACGGTCTGTCAAAAACGTGAGCTTCGACGTCGGACGCGGCGAGATCTTCGGAATCGGCGGAATTGTGGGTTCGGGAAGAAGCGAACTGGCTCAGCTCATCTTTGGCGCCGCCCCCCGCGACGACGGGATTCTGCAACTGCACGGCCGACAAATAAAAGTAGATTCGCCCCGGCAAGCGATACGCAACGGAATCTGCATGCTCACAGAAGACCGCAAAGCCACCGGTCTGTTCGCCGGGCGACCAGTGCTTGAGAACATCATAGCCGTCAGGAATGAACTTTTCGCCAAACCAATACTGAACCTGCGGGCCGAGCGGGGAATTGTCGACGGTCTGGTCGATCAATTGGAAATAACGATCGCCGATCGGAAGCAATTGGTTGAAGAGTTGAGCGGGGGCAATCAGCAGAAAACGCTGATAGCCCGTTGGTTGCTCAGCGAAGCGGTGGTGTTCATCTTCGACGAACCGACCAAGGGCGTGGACATCGGAGCAAAGGAGCACATTTACCATTTGATGGTGCAACTGGCCGCGGCGGGCAAGAGCGTTATCATGATCTCATCGGACATGCCGGAACTGATCTCAATGAGCGACCGCATAGGCGTAATGAGAAACGGGCGAATGACGCACATTCTCCCGACCGACGGCCTTAACGAGGAGGACCTCATACGCTGCTTTGTCGGCACAGAGGATTCTCTGTCCGATTGCGTTTAAGACGAACTGTCGCTTCTTGAACGGGTTGGGTGATTTTCTTATGATTACGGTGTCATATGCAGGCCGATATCTGCGTTATTATCATTGAGACAGACAATCGACGTCCCGGCGACGGGACTTTTCACCCGATAACCAAGAGGTTTTAAACATGCCCAAAAACAATCCACTCCGTTTTATGTTAGTCGCGGTATTGCTGGCTGGCTTCTGCTGTGGCCCGGTTCTCGCGGTGAATAACGGCGATACTCCGGTCAATACAACCGCTTCGGCGCGCCGAATGATCACGGACCTAACCAAGACCTACGGCGCCAAGTACAAAGGCGGTAAGAAATTCATCGCGCGCCTCGACGCAATCGACGCCAAACTCATGACCAATTCCGGCGACAAGGCCGCCCGGGCCGATCTTACCAAGCTCATCGCCGAGGCGTCGCTGGCCAATCCCCTTCTGGACTTCGACAAGATCCTCGTGATCCGCCGCACCAAAGAGGCCAATCGCGGGGGCAACTACTCCACCAGCGACAGCATCAGACGAACCGGGTGGGACAACGATATCGCCGAATTGTCCAACCTTCGCGGCAAGGTGAAAGTTCGCCAGATCTACCAGCACCCCAACAAGTCGGTCATGAAGCACATGGATCTGAGCTTTTCGGCCCAGAGGATCATGTTCTCCGGCGTGGGGGCTAACGGGAGATGGGGCATCCTGGAAGTCGACGCCAACGGAAAGAACCTCAAGGAGCTTACGCCCAGTGACCAGAAGGACGTGCAGTGGTTCGACGGCTGCTACCTGCCCCAGGACGGTTACATTGTCGGCTGTTCCACCGCCGGCATGCAGGGCCTGCCCTGCGTAAACGGCAGCCAGCCGATGGTTAATCTCTACAAGGTCAACACGAAGGACGGAAAGATCCGCCAGTTAACTTTCGAGCAGGACAGCGACTGGCATCCCCGAGTACACCACAACGGACGAGTGATCTACCTGCGTTGGGAATACACTGACACGCCCCACTACTACTCGCGTTACATGTTCCACATGAACCCCGACGGTACGGGGCAGATGGAGCTTTGGGGCAGCGGGTCGTACTTCCCCACCACCTACTGCTGGGCTCGCCCCGTACCGAACCATTCGTCAATGCTCGTGGGCATCGCCAGCGGGCACCACGCAAAGAGCGAAACCGGAAGGCTCATACTGGTCAATCCCGCACTGGGGCGCAAGTATCCGTTCCGCTACACCCCCAAGGACAAGATCTGGGGCAAGGAAAAAGCGACGGTCAACATCCACCCGAAGGTCCTTCCGGCCAGCGAAACCGGATGCGTTCAGGAAATCCCCGGTTGGGGCAAGGACGTTGTGGGCAACGTGTACGACGGAATGGGCGGTGGGCAGAAGTATACGTTCGGTACGCCCTGGCCGCTTTCGGACAAGTACTTCCTGGTCTCCCTCAAGGGCTTCAGCCCGGGCGGCAAGATCACGCTCTGCCTGGTCGACGTATTCGACAACATGACAACCGTTTACGCAGACCCGAAATACAGTCTGTTCGAGCCGATCCCGTTTGCAGTCCGCAAGACTCCCCCAGTCATCGCCGATCGCACCATTCCAGGCGCTCCGACCACCGTTTTCTGCACCGACGTCTACGGCGGGCGCGGCCTGAAGGGCGTTCCGCGGGGCAAGGTGAAGAAGCTTCGGGTTTTCGCCTATCACTACGGATATCTCCGCAGCGGAGGGCACGAGTCGGTCGGGCTTGAGTCAAGCTGGGACATCAAGCGCATCCTTGGAACAGTTCCGGTGGAGACCGACGGCTCGTTCAGCTTCACCGCCCCGTCCGACACTCCGCTTGCGATCCAACCGCTTGACGAAAACGGCGCCGCGCTGGCGCTGATGCGTAGTTGGATGGTCGGCATGCCGGGCGAGCGAATGGCGTGCAACGGATGTCACGAGGATCTCAACGAGGCCACGCCGGCAAAACGCACCAAGGCCGCTATGCGCGCCCCGTCCAAAATGACGCCGTGGTACGGACCGGTTCGCCCGTTCTCATACCAGACCGAAATCCAGCCCATGCTCAACAAATACTGCGTGGGCTGTCACAACGAAAAGAACAAGACCGTCAAGGGTCAGATCTCCTTCGAGAAAGGCAACTCGAGTTGGAACAAGGACCGCTCCTATCTGAACCTGGTGGCGTTCACCCGGCGCCCGGGCCCAGAGAGCGATCTGGACATGTACGGTGCGATGGAGTGGCACGCCTCGACGAGCCCGTTGATTCAGATGTTCAAAAAGGGTCACAACAACGTCAAGCTCGACACCGAAGCATGGGACCGTCTCTACACGTGGATCGATCTGAACGCGCCGCATCGCGGAATGTGGAACAACGCCAAGTTCGAAAAACGCCGACTGGATCTGGCGAAGCTCTACGCGGGGCTCGGCGACAATCCGGAAGAAGAACATCGGCTTGCGCTGGCGGCTGTGAAGAAGGACATCAAGCCGATAATCCCCCAGGCCCTGGCGAAGATCAAACCAGACGGACTGAAGGCCGCAGGTTTCCCGTTCGACGCAGCCAAAGCTAAACAGATGCAAGGCGACGGCGCACCGGTGGAGTTGACACTTTCCGACGGCGTGACCATGAAGCTGGTCCGCATCCCCGCCGGGCAGTTCGTAATGGGCAGCCAGGCCGGATACGCCGACGAAGCGCCGCGGGCGGCTGTCAAGATCGACAAGCCGTTCTACATGGGCGTTTGCGAAGTAACCAACAAGCAGTACGCAGCCTTCGATCCCAAGCACGATACGCGTTATCTCGCCGAGCACGGCAAGGACCATTCCGTGCCCGGGTATATCGCCAACCACGCCGACCAGCCGGTGGCCCGCATCTCGTGGCAGGATGCGATGAAGTTCTGCCAGTGGCTGGCCAAGAAATCGGGCAAGAAAGTCACCCTTCCGACCGAAGCACAATGGGAATGGGCCTCGCGCGCCGGAAGCGATAAGCAGTTCTTCTACGGCGACAAGGACACCGACTTCTCGAAACACGCCAACCTCGCCGACGCCGGCAGGCGAAAAACCTACGTCAAGTGGGACGGCGGGTCCAAGATCCATGTCCGACGCGATTATCCCAAGGATTACCTCTATCCTCTCCGCGACGACCGCTTTACCGACAAGTGGTTCATCGTCGACTTCGTCAAGCAGTACGATACGAATCCGTGGGGCCTGTACGATATGGTCGGAAACGTGTGCGAATGGACGCGGTCAAGCTACAAGGCTTATCCGTACAAGACGTCCGATGGCCGCAACAATGGAGACGTCGCAGACAAGAAGGTCGCGAGAGGCGGTTCGTGGAACGACCGCCCCACGACCGCAGGAAGCAGCATCCGCATGCCGTATGAATCGTACCAGAAGGTTTACAATGTCGGCTTCCGCGTGATCATCGAATAGTTGCGCGTGATCAGTAGAACGACCAGAATCGCCCTCCGCTCATTCGCGGGGGGCGGTTTCTTGTTCCCGCATCCCATTGCCGGCCTCGGAGCAACAACCGCCGCCCTGCCGCATCCGTCAACCGCGGCGCCAACGGCGTCGAACAAACCGAACGTTGTCCTGATGATCTCTGGCGATCAGGGATACACCGACTACGGATTCATGGGGCATGAGACAGTCAGGGCGCCGCGCAGAAAACCGGCCCGTGAGGTCTTGCAAACTCCACGGGCCGGTTGATTTGCGTATCTGCTGGAAAGCGTCAATCACTTGCAGGACTTGCCCATCGCCTTGAGGATCTTCTTGAGTCCCACAAGAGACATTTCGCTGCATTCCATGTCGCTCTTGCCCTTGAGGTAGCTTTCCTGCTCGATGGTGAACCATTCGGCTCCGCCTACATCGTAGCTGGCGGTGATAACCTCTTTCCACGGGACCGAATCTTCGCCGATGATCGATCGGGTTCCCTTGCCCTTCACCATGGTGGGTTTGAAGTGCTGGACTTTGTATCGGCCGGGGTATCTCTTAATGAACGCAACAGGATCGGCGCCGGCGTGGACGGTCCAGCCGACGTCCTGTTGAAGGACGACATCCTGGCAGGTGCGTTCGGCGAACAGATCGAACCAGCTCTTTGTGGTTTCTCCGGCGGCTTTCTTCATTTCGCGGGAATGATTGTGATATCCGCAGGCCATTCCAACTTTCTTGAGGGCCTCGGCGGCCTTGTTAAAATCATCAGCCAGTTTCTTCGAGCGTTCGGGATGGCAGAAGCTTCCATCGCCCGGAGCAACGAGGTACTTGCAACCGATGGTTTTGTGGAAATCGATAGTCTTTTGAATGTTCTTGGGGTTGGTAAACGAACCCGTACCGATGTGCGTGCAGGCGGCGACCAGACCGAGATCATCGAGTCTCTTCTTCAGGGCTTTGGGGTCTTTACCGTACTTGTGGTATCCGGCGAATTCCACTCCGGAGTATCCCATCTTCGCTACGCCTGCGAGCACCTTGTCGAAATCTTTTCCACAGCTTCTTCGCACGGAGTAAAGCTGCAGTGCGATGCGCACATTCTTCACGGGCTTGACCAGAGGGGCTTCTTTGGCGGCGAACAGTACGTTAGAGCCTCCAGCCAGCACTGCTGCTCCGGCGGCTGCTAGTTTTAATGCTTCGCGTCTGCTGTAATCTTTCATTTCAATTGCCTTTGTCAAAAGAGTTTCTTTAGGCGTAGTTTGGTCTTTACATAGTACAGAACGACCGCGGGTCTATACATATTTCGGTCAGTACGATTACTTCTTCTTATCAACGATCGGCTCTGGGACAGGGTCGTAATGCTTGGTTCCGGTCAGGATCGCCTTGCGATTTGCGGCTTCCAACGCGCTAAGGCGGTGGTATTTCGCCAGGCGTCTGGCGTGTTCGGGGCACGGCTTGAACCCTTCCATGTCCGCACGCGGAGTCTTCTTCAGCATGTCCTTGCCCGCCTGGATAATCGCCAGCGCATCTTTGTATTTCGCCGAACCCTTATCGAGTTTCGCCAGGCACGGGCTCTTCTCCGGCCGATCGAAAGACACTTGCGCCTTCCTGCCGCGTCCGTTACCGGTGACAAACCGGGCTCCTGTAAGTTTCCCAAGCTTGCCTAATTGATTCCGGTCGATCGGGCATCGTCCCACGGGATTGTTCGGGTAAGCGCTTTCGTATTCGGGATAGTACGGTGCGTTTATGTCCACCCATGTGACGATCCTGTTGAAATCTTCGGCGCTGAGATTGAGTTTGACGTCCTTGCGGCCTTTGACCGTTGGGTGACCTTCGCGGATAATCTTAACAATCTTGCTGGCGTGCGATCCCCATGAGTAAGCCTTCTGGAGCTTGTGCGTACCTCCGCCGATGCACTTGATCCCGCCGTTGGACCAAAGATCCGTATACGACGCATTGAAAGCAACCGTTCGGTCGCCGGCAAGGACGAACTTCTTCGCCCCGGGCTTACCGAAATCGTGACACTTGACGCAGTGCTTGTCGAATACGGGCTGAACTTCCCTCTGGAAACTGAAGTTGCGGGCCTCACCGTGCCATCCGGTAAGCTTGCTGGGCGGATGCTTCATAGCCAGCGGAACTTTTTTCAGCGGTGGCGTGTCTTCCACGCGATTCTCGTGACATCCGACACAACCCTGCGTTTCGCCCGATTGGATAATCGTTCCGCTGCGCATAGTCTGGATCATCATTCCGTCCTTATCGAGGACCTGGAAGTAGATGAACTTGTCGGCGGGAGCCTCGAAGTGGGCTGATCCGTCGGCCTCTACGGGCACGGTCCCGAGGATCCGCTTGTTCTCAAACGCGTGCCAATTCATCGCCGGGCAATGCACGCCCTGACCGCCCCAGGCCTGACTCGTCCAACTGCGCTTGGGCGGAGACTCCACTACGCGGAGATACTTGATCGCTCCGGGCTTCACGTCCTGCATGTGCGTGCCGATATAGACGTTCTGCACGTAGAAAACACCTCTGCTGTTCTTGAAATCGCGTCTGGAAGGCGAGACTTCGGGGCGTTTGCGGGGGGCGATAGGCATGGGATCGAAGCAGCCGGGAGCGTCCTTATGCAACTGCACTTCGTTGCCGAACATGTCGACTGCGTATATGCCCATTTCCTCGCCCTTGCCGACCATTCGCGAGACAATGAAGTACTTGTCGTCCAGCGGGAAGGGATCTTCGTACTTCGGCTTATATCGCCTGAACGTATCGATCCCGCCATTGTCCACGCTGTTGATCGCGTTGGCCGGCCAGGTACGCACAACCGACGCCCTGCCGTCAACGCCTTTGCGACGATCGATAATCGCCAGCGCGCCCCATGGGCGATCGTGGCAGGACCCGAATATGGAGATACACAGTTCGGATCCCGGGATCATGCGGGCGTCGATCACCCCGCCCGGCGAACCGGTGTTGTTGCCCCAGAAGATCGCGTGGTTCGTTCCGTCGGGATTCACCACCCACAGGCCCTGGGCGTCGCCGAAGTTGCGGTCAACGTACTCCCAACGGTCGTAGAGAATGCGGCCGTCGGGCATGAGGCTGGAGTGCCCTTCGTGTAGAGTGCTCTTTCCGATCTGGTGTATGTTCGCCCCGTCGGCCTCCATCTTGTACAGGTTGCCCATAATGTGGCGATTGCACATGCAGTACTTCGGCTCGCGGGAGGATGTGAACACGATTGACCCGTCAGCCATATACAGCGGATCAATATCGAAAACGCCCGGAGTTCGGGTCAACTGCTTTAGACCCGATCCGTCGACATTGACCACGTAGATGTGATAATCGTCCTTAACGTTCTTCCGCATCGAAAACACGACCTTCTTGCCGTCGAAATCGAGCTCGGGGTCGCGAATCTTCCCATCTTTACCGGGATCGACAACAACCCTGACCTTACCCGTTCGGACGTCCACAGCCTTCAGCGCGCCATTTCCGGAAAACTTGCGAGTGTTGATCTCGTCAGTCTGGAACATAGTGGCGGTATTGTGGTGATCTCCAGGATACTGTTTGCGATAGACATAAAGTATCTCCTGCCCGCCGATAAGCGGATTGGCGACCAGGATCTTCTTCTGCAGCACAAGCAGATCGGCTTGGGCTTTGGTCTTCTGCGCCGGGCTTCCGGAATCGATAGCCTTGCTCAAAGTGTCGAGTTCCGCAAGGAATCCCGCGCCAGGGTACTTTGCCCCATAGGTCTTGGTCATATCGCCGACCGCAGCGCGGATCGCGTCGCTCACCGGAACAGCCGGTTTAACCGGCGCGGGGGCGGGGCGCCTCTTTGCCCCCAAACTCACACCCGACATACAGGTCATAAGCAGGCTCAAAGCAATTACGGATACGGCGAATCGTTTGGATCGATGCATCTGTTGTATCTCCTGTGAGTGCGATAAGGTCCGCATAGTCTATTTAGATTATCCATTTCAACGCACCGAAAGTCGAGCCCAAAGTCACCGCCGGAACGTCATCTGGCGCCGGATTTCCGAGTGATTCCTTTGCTCAGCATTGGAAGGAGTTCCATCGCTTCGGTTTGGGCGTAGTTGAATATTGTAAAACCTTTCGCCCCGGCTTGGCGTGCTGCTCGAATCTGGGCGATTACTTTGCAGGGATCGGCCCGCGGTGTCCAGACGCTGGCTCCGATTCCGGGGCGGCAGTCGGCTGGGCCGGCCCACTTGACCTGCCTGGCGACAGCCTGGGCGAATGAGGCGGTTTTCGGCGTGTAGTCCATGGGGCAGACGAAGTCGAGATATCCTCGCTTGCACCAGAGCCCCCAGTCTTGCCCGATCCTGTCTCGATCGGCGGGTAAGTTGCTGAAGACTGCGGCCGATATCTTTATCTTCGGGCGGATCTTCCTGGCGCGGGCGGACACAGCGGATACGACGGTTGTTATCTGCTGACGCCTGAAGTCCAGCCACTTGGCCCGCAAATCGTTATCGTTGCGAACATCCGCAGGCCAGCGAGCCACCCGGGCGCCTGCTTGCTTTTCAAATCGTTTGCGACAGCCCACGCAGAAACACCCCTGCGCTCCCGGATAGCGTATATAGTCGAAATGCAACCCGTCTACGGCGTATTTCCGGGCGACTTCAAGCATCGAATCAATCTCAAGCTTCTGATTAGCCGGATGCGACGGACACAACCAGTCGGCTATTGGGGAACCATCGAAATGGACCTGCGTTCGCCCGGCGGATTTGACCTTGTCTGAGAAACTGCGCGGAGTGGCCCGGCCCATGTAGTAGTTCACCTTCCATACATGACACGCAACACCGTACTTCCGACAAGCCGCCAGGCACAGCGCGATCTGGTCCCCCTTGTCCTTAACCTGCGACGATACTGGAAGCACGTCGGATTTGTAGTACGCTGCGCCCCCCCAAAGCATATTGGGCAGGATCGCATTGAACCCGTTGTCGGCGAGTTTCTCTATCGCCTGGTCCCAGGTCATACCGTTTACGCCCAGGGCGTTGTGACACCAGAAGGCCCGCGGCTCGCCAGCCAGAGACTCCTGCGCCAGGCAGTGCGCGTCGATGAGTGTTCGTCGGACATCGGCGGCGGTCGAAACGGTCTTCGCATATTTTCGGGCAACCAGCGAACGGGACGCTTTATTGTACAATACTTCGGCCCGTTTCAGCGCAACGACCGCCCGGCCGCCTTCGCCCGCCAGCGTCGCAATGCCCTTCAGTGCGGCTTGGTAGTTCCCGTACGGTTCAAATTGCCCAGTGCGTTTGAGTGCGCCGGCGGCTGCATCGCGCCATATCTCCGGAGCCAATCGCCCCGCCAGAGACAGCAGCAGACTCTGCTTGCTCGCCATGTCGTCGCTCAACAGCACGTGCGTCACAAAGGCGCAACTGTCGCTTAGAACGACCGCGGGCAGGCCCGTGGACTCACCGCCGCTTGTATGCCACCACGCCGCAATATGACTCTTACCCTTAACAGCTTCAGCACTGCAGATATTCCATGAAGCCTGTCGCACTACCTCGGGCATGCCTTCTATACGCTCACCGGATGCGGCTGGACGGATCGACGCAAAGTATCCCTTGTGTTTCTCACGAGTGTGGCCGCCCATGCGGATACCGGCCTGTTCGGCAAGGCTTCGCCCAAGCGAGTAACATGCAATTAGCTTGCCCCCCCGACCAATGTAAGCTGACAGCACCTTCGCAGTCTTGTCCGGAATAACCGGATTGTATGGAAGAATCGCCAACTGCATCCGCTCAAGCCGCGCCTCAGAGACATCGGCGTCGCTGAGTATCGTATGGTCCAAACCGGACATATCCAGCAGGTTCGCAACCACATTGGCGTAACGCTCTATTGACTTCGCTTCCGACGAAGCAGCGGCTGAATCGCAGCGAATGACGGCGATCCTCCCACCGCTTCCAAATGTCGCCAACTCGGCGATCTGAAATTCACCGTCGGTGTTTCCCCCCCGCCACGCCGAAATGCGAATCGTATCGATCTTTCCCCAACCGCTCGGGCTGCCTTCAACGCGGACGTCTTTCTTCAGCACCTTCACCAGGCCCCATCCCTGACCGCCGGGAGCTTCGAAGCCCGCAGCGTACCAGCCCCGCCCGCTGCGGAAATAGATCGAGAAGTATCCCACAGATTCGACGCCGGCGCCGCGAAACATGAACTGTACGCCTTTACGCCCGGTGAGATCGAGAGCGATCTTGCGATCCCACGACGCCCGCTCGATGTGTGTATCGCGAAACTTGCACACCATACGCAACGCCTGCTTACCGTCGATACGGGCGACGGACACTTCCGGGCTTCCGGTCATCGGGCGCCACGCGCCGCGGGCTGCGGTCTGTCCCCCGGAGAAATTGTCGATCGTTTTGCTTCCTGACTCGACCTCGGCATGCGATGTCGAGATAAGTCCCGCCAGAAGAAATCCAACGACTCCCGCGGCGATTCGCCGGGCGTTCAGAGGCAATCTAACATACATGGTCACAACTCCCGAAATCCGGCTCATGGCTGCGTGGAAGGCATTGACGCAGCCTTACCGCCGACGAACGAACGGACTGACAGTTCGTGGATTCTCGCGCTAACGTCTTTGTGCACTCCGAATCCCAGTCCCCCGAGGGGCGCTTCCCAACCCTCCACGCAGCGCAGATCAGCAATGGCTCCGTCGTACTTGATCAACTCCCGACCGTCAACTTCGATCACAATTTTGGCCAATCCGCTCGCGCACTGAACGGACGCCAGACACACATGCCTCACATCAGTGGTCAGCACTGTTCCGTCAATCTCCAGCGACACCTGATTGTGCCGACCAAGAGGCAGGATCAGCCCCACTCCAGAGTCCCCCTCATGCCGAGTGAAGCTCATCCGCACCTGGTAATTGGGCGGAAGCGTCCCGCCAGCCGACATCCTGCTGTGCTCGGTTCCGTTAGCGCACGCCATCACGCTGCCGTCCGGCAGTTTATCCCATTTCTCCGCGATAGCGTCCGCGTTGACATCAACATCTTTCAGCAAATCATACCACTGCCCGCCCAGAACCGGCCTGCTCCTCGGGCCCGGGCCCGGTCCGCCCCGTCGCGGCGGGTCGCCAGCGAAGAACGTCCGCAGACCGATACCCACAAGGATACCGACGAGGATGGCGATCTCAACCAGGAGAAGCTTGGCTCCGCGGCGCCGCGGGAGTTCATCCATGTCGGCAAGAGTGCTCCGCCCGCTTTCAGTCGGAGCCTGCGTCGAAGAGGCCTCGCTCTCCCGTGCGGGGGCCTGCATCGACCTGGCCGCATCCAGCGTCACCGGAGGTACGATGTAATCTCCGATAGATGTCTCCGCATCGGGCGGACCTTCGTCGAACACGGTCGTCGCTGTCGCAGTGTTCATGTTCGTTAAGCCCGAGATATCGCAATGCTCGGCGTCTCCGGCGATCTTCAGCAGATCGGTCAGGCAATCGTCCATAGTCTGATAACGGTCTTCGGGCGCCTTAGCCACCATCCGAGCGAATATCCCCTGAAGGTTCTCCGGAATCTCGCCAATTTTCTTGCTCAGCAGCGGGATAGGGTGTTCACGCTGAGCGATGACCTTCTCAACAGGCGTCTCCCCGCCGTAGGGAAGATGTCCGGTCAGCAGGCGGTACATCGTGCACCCAAGCGAGTAGATATCGCTGCGGTGGTCGGCGTGTCGAGCGTTGGCCGCATGCTCCGGCGCCATATACTCCACCGTGCCCATAAGCGGGCCAACCATGGTCAGGGAGACCTCGGCTGCTTCGTCTTCGGTGAACCGCGCCAGGCCCATATCCAGTATCTTCACCGTTCCATCGCGGTCCAGCAGCAGATTGCTTGGCTTGACATCGCGGTGTATCACATTGTGGCTGTGCGCGTACGCCAATCCGCGTGCGACCTGCAGGACGATGTTGACCGCCTGGTTAATGCCCAGTGCGCCAACAGTATTCAGGATAACCGACAGGTCCACTCCGTCTACATACTCCATAGCCAGATACAACCCCCCCGGGGTCTCACCGGCGTCGTAGGCGGTTACGATATTCGGATGCGAGAGACGCGCGGCGGCTTCGACCTCACGGTAGAACCGCTGGACCAGTTTGGGGTTCGTCGCCCGGGCGGTGTGCATGATCTTGATCGCCACCAGGCGTTTCATGATGCGATGGCGGGCCTTGTAGACCTGCCCCATCCCACCGGAGCCTATCACGTCAAGAACGTGGTAGTCTCCGATCACCAGAGCGGTCGATCGCTTCTGCAAAGCCGCCGACGCCTGAAACTGTGTAATCTCGTCATGCTCGACAAGCCTGGATGCGAAGATCTCAGCATCGCCCGACTCGGCGGTCATACCGAACCGATCCAGACACAGCGCGCACTGCTCGGCGTCCAGCAGGTAGCTGGAGGTCAGTTCGTCGATAAGTTCTCTGAGAGTTATCGGCATAGCTTCTTGGGGGCGAGGCAGGCAGGTAAGGCAAGTATCATACCCCCCGATGCACAACAAGTAAACGATATACCCCCGCCGGACAATCTTGTCCGGATGCCGTTACTGAACGATATTTTGCTTTCGCGAGTTTCGGCGGACCACTACAATTCGTTGCGGTGACGAACTATGCTCGATGACCGTGCAAAGTCTGGGCGACGCGACTTCCTGGCATATTCGGGCCGGGCCGCACTCACCGCCGCCCTGGCGTACTCCGCAGCGTGCAGCACAGGCTGCAATTCGTCGCAGAACGCCTCGCCATGGAACCCAACAACAGGAAGAAGTCCAGTGACAGCCTTCATTTACGACCCGATCTACGCAAAACACTACGCCGGGCCCGGACATCCCGAATCGCCCCGACGACTCGAAGCCATTATGCAGCTCATAGGCGAGACGGATTTCGCCGGACGCCTGGAGATCATCAAACCGCCTGACGGCAGCGACGACCAGATCCTGAACGTTCACAGCAAACAATATCTCGACCAGGTCCGCAACGACATAGCTTCCCGCAGACCCGTGCTGTCGATGGGCGACACCGACGTCTGCGACGCATCGCTGGATGCGGCCGTTAAAGCCGTCGGCGGGATCTGTCACGCCGTAGACCTGGTCGTCACCGGAAAACACAGCAATGCGTTCTGTGCAGTCCGTCCGCCGGGGCATCATTCCGGTGAGTCTCGCGGTTCGGGGTTCTGCGTATTCAACAATGTCGCCATCGCCGCACGACACGCCCAGAAGACGCACAATATTTCACGCGTACTCATCGCCGACTGGGACGTACACCACGGAAACGGTACGCAGGAAACTTTCTACTCCGATCCGTCAGTGTTATTTTTCAGCACGCACCAATGGCCTTTGTATCCCATGACCGGTCTTCCGCACGAAACCGGGCTCGGCGCAGCAGCGGGTCTGACTATCAACTGCCCCTTCGGCGCGGGCGCCGGACACAAGCAAATCATTGGAGCCTTCAGGGAGGAGCTTATCCCCGCCGCTGACACCTTCAAACCCGAGCTGGTGCTGATCTCCGCAGGTTTCGATTCGCGAATCGAAGATCCCCTCGGCGGGTTTGCTCTCACTGATGAAGACTTCGCCGAACTGACCGGGATAATGCTCGACATCGCCCGTAAGCACGCCGGCGGTCGATTGGTCTCGACTCTCGAAGGCGGATACAATCCATCCGGCCTGGCCAAAGCAGTTCGCGCCCACTGTCAAACACTCGCATCCTATCAGGCGTAACCAACGAAAGAAGACACCGCCATCGCGATTTGGCGTAGCTTATGGACGGGCCTCGTGCGCCAGGTCCCACCATTTCAGTTTGGCCACTAGATTGAACGGAGGGCGTAATACTATTTTTGAATTGTCTTCCGACTGCACGCTGCCGTCGCTGTAGGCGATGTTAACCAACCCCAGCAACGGGTGGCTGGGCCAGTCGGCCGGACCGTATGCGCCAATATACGAATGTCCCTCCCGAGAATTGAAATCCATCGACACACCGTAACGGCCTTCACGTTGTGCGTCGCTGTATTTATATTCCGACAGTAGATCCTGCTTAGTCTTATAGCTCGCAGAATGCCTCCAGAAATACGAGTACGACGACCCTGAAATACTCCGCTTGATCCACGCGTCCTCATCCGCGGCCGCATCCTCCGCCATGAAGGACGCCGGACACAAGATCGTCCTGAGCGGGATGTATTTCTCCTGCAC
The DNA here is from genome assembly GCA_030745875.1 of Phycisphaerae bacterium. Classification (GTDB taxonomy): domain Bacteria; phylum Planctomycetota; class Phycisphaerae; order SM23-33; family SM23-33; genus BS750m-G57. Next base: position 66,102 of record JASLNT010000118.1, on the reverse strand, counting down.
CAGGATTCCCTGGCCCACGGGCTGTCTCAGAACTTTGACGTTGGGCGAGACCAGGGCGTGCCCGAACGACTTGGAGTATTTCCAGATAATCGGCGGTTTATTGAAATGATTGTTGCTTCCATAGAGAATGTGCGCCTGGGCCTGAAAATGCATGTTGCTTCTGCATTTCGACTGGTGGGCCATCGCCATCCCGCGCTGCAAAGCCGGCGTCGCCAAAGCCGCCAACAGTCCAATGACAATTATCGACACCAGCAACTCCACCAGCGTAAACGCCGCAGCCCGTGATGTGTCGGATTCTCGCATTGCAGACCTTTAGGGGCGGCGTACATCCCGCCCGAGGTCCCTGCCCGGGGGACCACAATAATTATAGGCCATTAGATGGTTCAGGCAAAACTTACCTTTCCCAATTCTCGATGAATTCACTCATAACCCACTGGTTCCAGATCCGAGACCGATATCTGAACTTCAAACGCTCCGGACTGGACCACCGCGAGGTCCTTGTCGTGTATGAAGCGTATCAGCGTGGCGCGCTTTCCAAACGGCACGACGTACACCTGCGATCCGGGTTTGGTTGCGAGAATGCTCTTTCTGGAGGCTTTGGCTCTTTTCGATCCCGCCTTTCGGCGCCTGATGGGTTTTCCCCGCGATTTCTTCTCGGCGACCGTCTTCCGGGCGAACGGGCCTTTCTGCGGGAAGAGCTCTTCAAGCGTTAGTTCGACCTGCCCGGCCGGTATTCGCACAACTGCGCGCCCGGAGGCTAGATCGATTGACTCCAGAACACCGGTTCCGGGTTTCCGGTTGATCGGAATCTTGGCGCCTGTTTTCACAGTTGCGATCTGCTTTGACCATCGATCAAACTGCTCGCGAGCCTCTTTGAGTTCGCCCAAACGCTGGTCGCACTTGCGGCGCGTGTCTTGCACAATCTTCGCTTCACGCTCCATCTTCTCGCCCTGTTTGGCGAGTTGAGCGCGAAGTTCGTTGACCTCCTTGCGCAGGTCGCTCTGACCGAGATCGGGCATAAGTTCGCTGATGGGCACTTCCATTTGCATCTGCCCGGCCTCTACGAGCACTACCTGTCGATGCATTTCCATTCGGACCAACGTGCATTTCCGTTTCAGCGAAGGAATGAATATTTGATCTCCGGGCTTCACTTCGTCGAGACTCGCCAGCCACGTCAGGAACTCCTTGCGAAGCCCCTGAACGTCTGCGATGCGCTCTTCGTAGTCATCCTTTCGGTTCAGGGCTTCGGCGTGGGCGGCTTGGGCTTCGCTGCGTGCGGCTTCGGCCTGCTGCCGTGCGGCGCCGGTGGCCTGAATGGCTTTGCGGAACTGTTTTCCCCGTTTGTCAAAATACTTTCTAGCCGCCGCGACTACTTCGCCCGGAAGTCCGAGATGCTGAGCTACGCTAATCGCGTGCGACTCACCGGGCGTTCCGATTCTCAATTCGTAAGTCGGCGAGAGCGTTTTGACATCGAACTCCACCGACGCATTGTCGACCCTGTCGCGATTGTACGCGTAGGCCTTGAGCACGCTGAGGTGGGTGCTGGCCATCACCATCGCGCCGCTGTCGCTGAGCTGGTCCAGTATCGCCTGGCCGATAGCTCCGCCCTCGTCAGGGTCCGTGCCCGATCCGAGTTCGTCCAGGAGTACGAGCGTTCCCCGCCCGGCCGCTTCGAGAATGTAGCGGATGCGCTTAATGTGTGCTCCGAACGTACTGAGCGACTGCTCAAGCGACTGCTCGTCGCCAATGTCGATCAACACGTCGGACATAACTGGTATAATCGCGCCCCGACGGGCGGGTATATGCATTCCGCACTGCGTCATCACCACCATTAGCGCTGTAGTTTTCAGCGTAACGGTCTTCCCACCCGTATTCGAACCGGTAATCACGAGCAGATCAAAATCGCTGCCTAGTCGAATATCGATAGGCACCACAGCTTCAAGCTGCCTGGCTGGGCCCATGGAACCGGGGCCCGCCGGCGCCTGATCGACAAGCAGCGGATGGCGGGCCTGGTGAATTTCCAACCGCCCGCCCTGGGAAACCTCAGGGCGGATCATGTTGTATTTCAGCGCGTATTGAGCCTTGGCGGATATCAAATCAACCTGTGAGACGGTCTCCATAGTCGCCAGGATGCGATCGGCCTTGGCGACAATCAGAAACGACAGTTCACCCAGAAGACGCTGGACTTCTTTCCGTTCGTCATCGGCCAGGCAGGCAAGTTGGTTGTTCAGTTCGACCGAGGCGCTTGGCTCGACAAACACAGTCGCTCCGGTATTCGAAGCCCGATGCACAACGCCTTTGACGCGGCCTCTGTTTTCGGATTTAACAGCCAGTACGTATCGATCCCCATGGACCGTCACGTTAGTGCTCTGCAGAAGTTTCGCGACCTCGGGGCGCCTGACGTAATCCTGCATAACGTCATGAATGCGTCGCGAGGTCGCATCGGTCTCACGGCGAATGCTCCTCAGCTTGTCCGAAGCGTCGTCGCGCACCGACCCGTCGGGAGCTACTACTCGATCGATAGCGTCGGCCTGGCGACTGAAGTCCTCGATTCTCGCCGCAAGTCGGGCAAGGGCGTCCAGTTCCTCCGGAAGGCCTCTCAGATGCTCACCCAGACAGGCCGCGCCGCGCACCGCTGAGGAAATCAGCGCATAATCTTCGCCTCCAGCCCCGCCGCCCGGCGCGGCGCGCCCGACCGGTTCTGTAATGTCGCACACGCCGGCGAAAGGCAATCTGCCCGCATCGCGAATCGCATCAACCATTTGCGATGTCTGCGTCAACCACATGTCTACGGTCTGCACGCTGTCGGACGGAGCGATATCGCACGCCAGAGATTTGCCCAGAGACGTAGCGCAGAACGCGCCCAGCAACTTCCGAATCTCATCAAATTCAATCTTGTCTAACGTAAAAGAATCCATGGAAGCCACAGTTTTAGCAGGGTTGGGGCGGAATGAAAACCGATAAACTGTTCATTTTGACCAACGCGCGGTTGCATCGAGCCGAACGCTTGGTACGATATGCACATGGCCAAAAAGAAGAAGACCGCCTCTATAACGTACAAGCAGGCAGGCGTTGACATCGACGCCGGTGAAGAGATGGTTCGCAAGATCGCTCCACTCGTGAAGCGAACGTACACACCCAGGGTCGTTGACGAACTGGGCGGGTTCGCAGGCCTGTTCAGTCTGGACTTCGCCGAGAGGCTCCTGAAACGCAACTACAAGGACCCCGTTCTGGTCGCATGCACCGATGGTGTGGGCACGAAACTCAAGGTCGCCATCGGAGCCGACAAGCTGGATTCAGTCGGAATCGATCTGGTCGCGATGAGCGTCAACGACCTGATCTGCGTAGGCGCCGAGCCGCTGTTCTTCCTGGATTATCTAGCCGTCGGTAAGCTCGCCCCCGATCGAATGGTCGAGATCGTTAGAGGCATATCGGCCGGATGCCTGGAAAGCAACTGCGCGCTTCTCGGCGGAGAGACCGCCGAAATGCCCGATTTCTACAAGCCCAGCGAGTTTGACATGGCCGGTTTCGCCGTAGGCGTCGTAGAGCGAGATCGAATAATAGACGGCAGCCGAACCGAAGTCGGAGATGTCGCTATCGCCCTTGCGTCCGACGGGTTGCACTCCAACGGTTACGGTCTGGCCAGGCGAGCCCTCCTGGACCGGGCGCGGTACAAGTTCGGTTCGCGCCCTCCGCTTCTGGACGGCGTGACGGTTGGCCAGGAGATGCTAAAACCGACCAAAATATACGTTCGCGCGATTATGAACGTGCTGAAAAAATACCGCGTCAAGCGGGTGGTCAAGGCAATGGCGCACATTACCGGCGGCGGTCTGCCCGGAAACCTGCCCCGCGTGCTGGGCGACGGACTTACCGTGCGCGTGAAACGCAGTTCCTGGAAGACACCGAACATATTCAAACTGATAGCCGCCAAAGGCCCCGTCGATTCGATAGAAATGATGCGCGTGTTCAATATGGGCGTCGGTTTTGTGATAGTAGTCGCCCCTGCATTCGTCAACTCCATAATGGCTGAACTTACCAAAGCGTCCCAACGGTGCTGGGTGCTGGGCAAGGTTAGAAAAGGCGGCCCGGAACTGCAGTGGGCCTGACCGATCGAATTTGATGTTCAAAAACGCGATCACGGAGGGTCGCGTCACTTTCAAGACCGTCACATGAAAGGCTGCACATGTCTGAGCAACCAACGGTCCTCGTTGTCGGATCGATCAATATGGACATGGTCGTGCGCGTGCCTCAGATGCCCGCGCCCGGCCAGACCGTAGCAGGCGAGGGTTTCGCAACGTCTCCGGGGGGCAAGGGCGCCAATCAAGCCGTAGCAGCCGCCCGCGCCGGAGCCGATTGCATCATGCTCGGGCGCGTCGGCGACGATCCGTTCGGGCACAAACTCAGAGACGTCCTGATCGACGACGGGATCAATTGTGACAACGTGAAGACTACGCCCGAAACGGCCACGGGGACGGCGATGATAATGGTCGACAGTCTCGGGGAGAACTCGATCGTAATCTCCGGAGGCGCGAATCTCGCGCTCACCCCTGACGACATATTTCCACGCGGAGAGCTGTTCGAGTTGGCTGATATTGTAGTGCTCCAGCTTGAGATACCGCTCCAGACGGTTCGCGCAGCGATGGATCTGGCCAGGCGACACCGCTGCAAGATCGTACTCGACCCAAGCCCCATCCCCGGACGTCTCCCGGATGAGCTTTTCGCAGTGGACATCATCACGCCAAACGCCCTCGAAGCCGAACAGATAACCGGCATGCAGACGCTTGAAGAACGAGTCGACCGGCAGGTCGCGTCCATGCTCGTTGAACGCGGAGCCGGGGCGACTGTGATGAAAATTGGCAATCGAGGTTCTCTCGTCGTTTCCGCCGAAGGAGAAATCGCCCGCCTGGCGCCCTATCGCATTGACATCGTCGACACTACAGGAGCCGGAGACGCTTTCACCGGAAACCTTGCTGTAGCCGTAGCCCGAGGGAACAGCCTCGCCGACGCCGCGCAAATCGCCAACGCCGCCGGAGCGCTTGCCTGCACCAAATTCGGAGCCCAGACCGCAATTCCGACCTGGGATGAAATCCGAATTCTGATGGAAGACCAACAACCGCAGTAGAACTGTTTGGGCGATTAAACGCGGAAAACACTGCGCAAAAGGGCTGGATGGCGCATATGGATTAATATCAGAGCCCCAGGCGGGCTCTGCAATGAAAGGGCAAGACCATGAAACGATATCTGATCTCTGCAATAGTTGTCGCAGCGGCCGTAGCAGGATGTGATGAAACCATTTACAGAATCAAACTGACGCCCAAAGACGACAAGCTCGTCCGAACTCTAACCGTGACTCGCCAGGGAGGCTCCCAGGACAGTAAGAGAGCCGCCAAACCGCTACCGGACGCTGAACTGGCCGAAATCGCCAAAGCCTATTCGCAGGACAAACCCAAAGGCCCGATCGATGAGCCCACATTCACCGGCGCTTTCGCCAACGTTATGCCCAACGACGTGGGAGGCTCCGGGCGATTTGTCCGCGGCGAATCGAGAATGGGCGTCGCTTCGTCCTATATCGAGCGATTCCGCGGCAACGATCGCCCCGGAGAAGTTATCGAAGCGTCCTTGAAAGCTCTTGACGAACTCATGGACATCTTCATCGGATACATGGAAACCAGACTCGGCGCAGAGGCCGCGTTTCCCAAGCTCCGCAAGTTCATGGATACCGAACTCCGCAAGGATATCAAGAACCTGTGCACGTATGCGTATCTGGGATCCAGTACTTCTCAATTGAACTGGTTGGATGCGAAGAAGCATGACAAGAACACGTTGGGATATGAAATCCTCGCGCGTGTCGCCGCATATCTTATTGAGCGAGAGTACATTGAACCAGCCGATCTCCCGTTCTTGAGACGCGTAACGAGCGATCAACTCCAAGCCGACAAACTGCTCAACAAGGCCCTGGCTCGCATAGCCGCCAAGGCCAAAATCACCGACGCTAAATTCATCGCACGCCTGGGCTCACTGCTGACAGACCAGGACAAAACGGAAGCGTCTTTTGAAGCGTACCTCCGGACGACATCCCAATACAAAAAGGCCGTCAAAGAACTGAAGCCCCCCGTTGGCGATGAGAAGAAAGAAGCCCAGGCCAGGGATATCGTCATGAAGCCTCTGCTCGAGAAGGCCGTGCCCCTGCGAATTGATCTCGGGCTTGGAAACACGCAACGCGTTGAAATTGAACTGGTCTTGCCTGCAAAACCGACTTACACGAACGGGAAGTGGAATCCGAAAAGCGGCGCCGTCACATGGAAGGGCCCACTTACTAAGCGCCGAGAGAAGACGCCTTTCCTTCCGGAGATATGCTACGCTCTCTGGTCCAAACCGAACGAGAAGTTCCAGAAGGCTCGATTCGGAAAGGTTTTCCTCAGCGGTGATAGGCTGATGAACTACTGCCTCTGGCGTCGGGGCCTGGCTGCAGACGAGGCCAAACACTGGGACGCAGTGCTGCTGAAACACAAACCCGGACAGGATCTCGAAGCCTCTATCAAGACCTCCGACAAACCCATGCCGTACCTCCTGGAGGGCCTGAAACTGCTGCAGCAGGCGATGAAGAGAAAAGACCCGGACCGATCTGAGGATTAATTACTTGATCTCCCAGACAGTGTCGCCGTTGACCGCCGTTCTCGACATAGGTTTGCTGCGCTTGTAGTCTCCGGGCAGGCGGTGTGCTTCGTATCGCTGCCCTTCATGAGCGTGCGTTTTCAGTTCCGAGCCGGCTTTGAGCAGACGCGACTCGGACAAACCGCCCCATCCGTGAATTCGCGAGATCATCACGTCGCTCTTGGTGCGATTACGCACGGTTAAGTCGCAACTCATCCCGCCCCACGCCGATGGCGTGCGATCGACCACTCTGATAACGAAGTCCTCGCCCTTGGCGCTCTTGAGTTTCGCCACAGCATCGCTCGATACACCTGAATCCTTGGTGCACAGCACCATTCGCACCCACCGTATGTCTTTCAAGGCCATGAAGGTCTTGTCTCCTCCGGTCCAGTCGCAGCCGATCATCACTCCGTATAAATACTCATAGCGCAATTGCCCGGTGACCTCGTTACAGAACGTCACCCGCCCTCCAAGCCGAACAACCTCCAACGCTTCGAGAACGTACGACTTTTTTATCCGCCCTGTCTGCAGTGTCAACCCCAGTCCGCGCGGGACCTGCATATCGCCCTTCCCCGAGGCTTCCAGGACGCTCTTTAGTCTATAGGCGTCGGGAACAGCTTTGGACGTAGAGATGGCGCGCCAATACAGATTCTTACCGTCAGGGCGCTGGCTCAGCTCGAGTTTGACCTCCTTACCGCAATGCTTTTCGATCGAGTAAACAAGAGGCGCCGTTCGACGCCTCCAATACTGTCGGACGGGCATCTTCTCGGCCGATATCTCTTTGTCGTCAATACGCAGGCTGACGGCCTGGGTCTGCATATCTCCGCCATCGGCGTACCCCGCGTCCACGACCAGCCATTTGTGGTCTGGCGGAATCGTCATCTTCCTTGTCAATTTCAGCGGCTGGGCCTTGGCGCGAATTGCGGGCAGGTGGAGTCCTCTTTCGAATCCGGCGGACCGGTCAAACCAACTTCCGATCGCATAGACCCCCTGTTTACTGAAATTCAGCGTCCAATCCCGCCAAACACGCGCATATCGCCCGATATGCGGCCTGACCCGACTGCAAAGTCGCCCCCGGTCAAGAATAAGCACCGGTTCGAACCAATCGAGCTTATCGCGAATGTTGAGCGGATCGGCATGAGGCGGGTGATTGCGGCCGACCGAGTCGGCCTGGAGGATCAAGTTGATTCGCTCGTCGCCAGAGGCGGCGATGCGTATGGTTCCGGTGTTGACAGTCTCCCGAGAGCCGATTATGAATGAACTCTCGTAAACCGGTTTGCTCTTCGTTGAGCCCAGAAACACCCTTGCTCTGACGCATCCGCCTGACTCGACGAGGCGGTCGAGCCCCACTTTGCTGCTGAACGACACAGCCTCTTGCGGGAGGGCAAAACTGAGTTCGCTGTAGGCATGCACGCCGAATCCCCACCCCGCGGCCCGCTTACCGCTGCGGAGCAGTCCTCCGTCCGCGTTCCGGTCGGCGCGCCATCGCAACATCGCCGGACTGACCGTTTCACTCGGACGCACGCGGGAAAGCGGAACCGTATCCGGTTTGAACGACCATCGCACATTAATCGCACCAAACGGAACCCAAAGCGGATCAAGGCTCCAGGCGGGCTGGACCATATGATACCAGGTGCTCGGAGTTCCCTCCGGTCCGGGCAGCGCATCCCGCAGCGCCTTGTACGACTGCAACTGGGCCGAGTAGTGCCCCTGTTGTTCATCCGCACTCTCAAATCTCTTCCTGCTCGACTCCAGTCTCGTTTTCGCAGAGGCAATCTGCTTGAGTTTCCGCTCCAGATCCCTCTCGATTCTCTCCAGGCTCGCCTTCCTGCGGGTTTCGGCTCTGCCTTCTTCCGCTTTTAGCAGCGTAAGGGCTCTGGTCAGCGCGCTCCTTCTTAAAGTAACGTATTTTCTCTGTGCCGAGGCGCGTTTGTTTGGCGGCATCTTCGCGACCTGTTTTAGATTGGCTGCAATCTCCTTGCGGCAGGTCTCTTCGAGTCTCTTTCGTTGCTGATTGTATCTGGCGGCATCTGCCTTTCTCTGCTTCTCCAGGCGAGGCTTCAGTTCAGCCATCGCCTTCTTACCGGCCTCGGTGTCCCTTTTGATCCCCGCTTCTATGAGAGCTATCTGCTTGTTGTAAGCTGCTCGCGCCTTTTCGTAAGCCTCGCGCCGCTTCTGTTCGATCTGTTCCAGGCGTTCGATCTGTTTGTCGTAGTGCCTGCGACGTGAGTTTGCACGGTGCAGCACGTCCTCGGAGAAGAAGGGCGCGGCGCCAAATCTCGATTCGCTTCCGGTGGCGACAAGACCGCCGGTTGTTTCGATGCGTATCAGACGCGCCTTGCAGTCCGGGCTTAGCACCGCCAACTCCCTGTAATACGCCTTCCACGAATCGGTTCGGGGCATGTGAACTTCGGCGACGTCCGCCAGCGAAACAGTCCGGGCTCCGTCTTTAAGCAGGAGTTGCACCGACGCTTCCCGCCAGCGAAGCCCCACGAAACCCACCCGCCTACCGTCTCGGTAGAACACCGTACCCGGCTGGAACTTACGCCCCAGCCCCGCCCTGAACACAACGCGCCTTATGCTCTCGGGAAGAACGCGCACGGATTCAACCGACGTCCCATGAGTGTATAAACGCTTTGAGGTCTCCGGGCGGATCACCACGTGCGTCGGGGCGTACATATCGTCGGTCCAGGCTTCGGCCTGCCCGCCGACCACCGTTCCGGTAATCCGATCCCCCCCGACAAATTCGACGTATCCGCCCCTATGCTCCTCCGCCCGCCAAGGCTGCAGCGAGCTGTTGCGCATCCAGCGCAACGGTTTGCCCGGAGCCTTAACGACCGCATCGCCCAACCGAACAGTCCCCTCAGGCCTCTGCCAACCGGTCAGTTTTTCGCCCGAGATCATCCGTCCATCGTCCAGAACGACCTCGTACCTCCCCCGATCGGCCGAAGCGTCCCCCGCCAGACACGCCAGGCATAAGACTAACAACAAAGGATGATTCAGGGCTTTCTTCTTCACAAACCGCACCTGCTTTAAGGACCGCCAAACCGCTTCGTCAATCCGCAACCGACACTATCACGCGTCTACTTCGCGGACCGTCAAATTCGCAGAAAAACACTGACTGCCATGTCCCCAACGCCATCCGCCCGCCCACTATCGGCACGATCGCCGAGCAACCGACCATCGAACTCTTCACATGAGCCGCCGAATTGCCTTCGGCGTGCTGATAGAAACTCTCACGCCACGGAATCGCCTTGTCCAGGGCGGCGAGCATGTCGTGGATAACGTCGGGATCGGCGTTTTCGTTTATCGTAACGCCAGCGGTCGTGTGCGGGATGTAAACAGTAACCTGCCCGCTGACGACACCGGCGTCTCGGATCGCCTCCGCCACCTGGGGCGTAATATCGATCATCTGATCCCGGCCGGAGGTACGCACGTCAAATGTGGTGTTATGCATAACAGATACTCTACGAAACGGCGGCGACGTTTTCAACTCAATGGGCTTGTAAGCTCTACTGTCGGCTGGACGTCCGCGTTTTAGGCGCGGTCTCGAATCGCCATAGCGTCCCGGAGGTAACTTCACCGTCAGGCCCGATCGCATCCACTCGCCAGTAGTACTTTGCTCCGGGCTGCAACTGGCCCGGTGAAAAGATGTTTGAATCGGTCAGGATCGCTTTTCTTACCAGTTTGTCGGCGGTGCGACCGAAATACACAGCGTGTCTAACCGCCTTGTATCCGCCCAGGAACATCAAGTCGGCGTTGGTGCGGGCGGTTTTTGAACTGTCACACGGAATCGCGGTTGACGCACGGGCTGTCTGGCGGCCGGGGATCCAGTAGCGCTTGGCTCCGGCTTCGTAGGCACCGATATCCGGAGCTTCACCAACGACCCGACCGGTTACGCCTTTGACCGCAATCCCCGAATCGATCAGTTCCGAACCGCTCCGCGGGCGGAAGTCCAGATTCGCCGAGTCGCGAAGCTCGCCTGCAAGTCGTTTGCCCTTGTCGGCTCCGTTCCAGTTATGGTCGCACCTGCCGCGAATCTTCACGTTTCTCCGCCGATGCCCGCTGACGAGGTCTCCGGCGTTATTCCTTGTGATCGTGCCCTCGTTGGCCCCGCCGTTCTGTCGAGAATCGTCCAAAACGGTAATCCCGCTTCGACAATCAAACGCAGTGTTGTGATAGCAGAAATGCCTCTCGCCCTTGAACATCAACGCCAAACCCGCATTCCAGATTACGTTGTTGGTCATGCTCCCGCCATGCCCCCATCGCCTCGGAGGGATCGGAGCATCAAAGCGGGCTCCGGATTTGACAGTGTCGTGAAACCAGTTATACCGAACCTGGGCTCCGGTCTGGGCTCCTATCGTCAGTTGCGTGATCGAACCGTCAGTCTGCAGGTAACCGGTGCGGGAAACTCGGTTCAGTTCTACAATCGGCGCATTGCCCGCTGATATCGTTGACGAAGCTCCGCACTTGTCGACCGTATTGCGGCGGAAAACATTGCCCCTCCCTCTCATCACGATCGACACCATCAGACCCGGCAGATCCGAAACGGTGAAATCAATATTCCTGAAACAGCAGTTCTCAATCAGCCCGCCGTCACCGGACATCTCAATGGCGTGACTGTCCGTATCGCGAATACTGCAGTTGACCACGGCATTGCCGCACCCCCCCCGTGTGCTTCTCGGCGCGGTAATCAGCGTCGCATCCGGTCTTCCGAGTACGCCCAGCATCCGCTTTGAACAACTCGGGAAACTCAGATCGCAATCTTCCACGGTTACGTTCGTGCTCTCGCGGAATCGAAACGTGGTCCCAAAGAACTTAAGACCCTGCAGGCGAACGTATGAGCAGTCCTGGGCGTCTATCGCATACGATTGCGTCTTGCCCCGAACGGCCTTTCCCGGAGCCTTCCCGCCCGGAGCCCACAAGTACAACGCCCCGGCGTCGCGATCGTAGAACCATTCGCGCTCGGCGTCGAGCAGGTCGAGTTTGCCCTCTAGGTAGTAGTAGTGATGTTTGGGCCGAAAAACGGGAGCCTTTTTGTACGCAAAACCGCCCGAACCGGGCTCGTGGCCGGTCACCTTCCGGGCGTACGTCATCCACGAACCAACGTTCAGTATCGCCACCGCCCCATCGGCGTCGAACCCGCTGGCCGCCAGCCCCCTCTTGCCCACGGGCTTATCGCGTAGGGTCCCGTTCGGGCTGGTCGGATCGCCCTGAGCCCGCGAGCCCTCCATATCCCAAATACTGTCGTCGTGCAGAAACGCATCAGGCCACCTGGCCGGAATCATCATCTCTCCGCCGACAAACAACTGCCACACGTCCGACTTAACGGCAGTCTTGTAGATATTTCCCTTGTATCGCTTCCACGGGCCGGATATCTCGACCGTACCGTCGAACAGAACCTTCTCGCCCGGGAAGGCTCGAATAGTGATCGGGCGGTCCTTCGTGCCCTTCAGGCCCGCGATCCTGGTTTGCTGGTGATATCGTCCTCCGCGAATCGTTATCGTATCGCCCGCCGAGGCGCGCTTCACCGCGGCCTGCAACGATTCGCCAGGCGCAACAGAATACTCCGCCGCCTCGCACGGGTGCAACAAGGCGCCGACCAGAACAAGCCTGACAGTCCAACGAATCAAATCCATGTCTACTCCTTACGAGTTCCATTATATGACAATATGCGTCTTCCTGCAGGCATCCGTCGCGTTCATGGAGATTATCGGCGTGTACTTATCGTGCAATTCCCCATGATTGGCGTCGCCAGTTTGCTTATACTAACATGTTGAAATGGAAACGCCCCATCACATCAGGCGATACGCTTTCAGTCGATCGCGGCGGGCGATTGGCTTTCTGGCGCTGGCGGCGTGCCTGGCCGGTGTTGGAGCCCAATCCCCCACCACGGCGCCTTCCACGCCCGCCGGCGGTGATCCGGCGCGCCTGAAACGCATACGTCTGGCCCGGAAGACAGCCCCACCCGTTACAAAACCTGTCATGTTCAACACGCCCCGCGCCGATGCTGTCCTAGCCGCTCTGGAAATCTTCCCGCCCGACAATCCATGGAACCAACTAGTGGATCGCTGGCCGCTCCATCCGAACTCCAAAGCTATCGTCGCATCGGTCGGTAACGACAAACCGCTGCGATACAACGCCGACATGGCGTTCATCATCGCCCCGCCGAACCAGAAACGCGTCGACGTGAAGATAACCGGTTACCCCGCCGAATCGGACAAAGGCCCCTATCCCCTGCCCGACAACGTTCCCATCGAAGGCTGGCCGGCGGGGTATCTGAGGAGTCCAAAACTCCGGAAACTAACGCTGCTCGACGTCCAGCGAGATACGCTGAAGCGAGGCGGCGACCGTCACGCAATTGTAGTGGATCCGACCAATCGCATGCTCTATGAATTCTTCGCAATGCGGAAGACATCCTCCGGCTGGCAAGCCGCACAGGCGTCTGTCTTCGATCTCAAGACAAACAAGCTTCGCCCAAAGGGTTGGACGTCCGCCGACGCGGCCGGGCTGCCGATATTCCCGGCGGTGGTCCGATACGACGAACTCAAACGCGGACGGATCGACCATGCACTGCGAGTGACCATCCGCAAGACCCGCCGAGCCTTCATCCCCCCAGCCACTCATTACGCCAGCCGCCGCACCGATAGGAATCTGCCAAGGATGGGCGAGCGTTTCCGCCTCCGCGCCGATTTCGACACTTCCAAGTTCTCCCCCAACGTCCGCACGATCCTGACAGCCCTGAAACGCTACGGCATGCTAGTGGCCGATAATGGAATCGAATGGGCGGTCTCAGTAACGCCTGACGAGAGAATCCCGCTCCTGCACCAGGAACTCCGCCGAATAAAAGGCTCCGACTTCGAGGTCGTAGTTGCGCCATAGTACTCTGTCGGTGTTGTCATATATCGCCAATTATCCCCGCAACGAATCCCGGTCAACGTCGCGTCGAGTAGTCTGCTTCGGAATGCTGTGAAGATACGTAAGGCGCCTCAAAAAAATGCCGCGATTATATTGACACACTCCGAAGGCTGCGTAGAATCATAGGAGCGGCTCGCTTGGGTGCGGGCAGGTCTCATTTCCAGGGTGTCGGGTAACAATAAAGGAAGGCCGCAGATGAACGATTTGCGGACGTGCCAGTCTTGTCAAGCCGCCTTACCGGCGGACAGATCTTTTTGTACACAATGCGGAGCCCAACTGACCTCCAAGCCCCCGGAACAACTGGAGGATGATCGAAATCCAACTTGCCCCAAATGCCAATCCCCCGCAAGTCCGGGCAAGAAATTCTGCATCCAGTGCGGGGTGACTCTTGCCGCCCAGGCCGCGGGCTCCCCATGCGCTGCATGCGGGTCATCAGTCCCTGGTGACAAAAAGTTCTGCACAAAATGCGGTGCGCAGGCAGGCCCCATGGTCTGCGCCAAGTGCGGCGGCGCTGTTGACGTGGGCAAGAAGTTCTGTACGGCATGCGGAGCTCCTGCGTTGCCTAAGACGGCGTCGACGACGGCAGGCCGGACCTTGCGGCTGCGACGACCCCGTCTGATCATCTCCGCCGCGGCAGCCGTGCTGCTGATCGGCGGCGGGCTTTTTTTTTGGTTCAGCAGTGGTCCGGATAACAGTGTTGAGCTGTTAATGGCGAAGATCGCCGCCATCAAACCGTCGGCGGTTATTGGTCCTGAGGGTGGAACGATAACAGCTGAGGGCATGACCGTTCAAATTCCTCCCGGAGCATTGAAGAACCGGATCGCCGTCACCGTCAGGAAAGTCCAGCGAATGGAGGACTTCACGCCGAGGCCCGGCACGCTTGCGGCGACCGAAGGTCTCTTCACCCCAATCAGCGACGTGTATCAGATTGAACCGGCGATTTACACGCACAAACCGATCACGATCCGCCTGACCCCCAACCGCACGGAACCGACAACCACTGCACAAGGCGGAGGATGGCTCGACGGCCTGTTCTGCAGCACCGCTCATGCCGCAACGTCACCACCCCCTCAAAACGACCGCCTGGCGTACCCTCGCCCCGACGGCCCGGAGAATCAGAGCATCAGGGTTTTTATCCGCGGTGAGCCCGCGTGGCGGACCATACCAGACTCGCGCGGAAGTTTCGAGTGCTACGGCCTTGTGGGAGGGCGGTACTTTCTGGCGTTGTACAACAGGGAGGAGTGGAGGAAGCTGCTTCTGCGTTCCACCCGTGAATACAACCCCGATGAGAAATACTTTGCCCAGACAATGGACCTTTTCGAATGGAAGAGGCCCACCGTCGAAACAGATCAGGAAATCATCATCGCCGCTGAGAATCGCTTCCATAAGTTGGCCGAGCGGTCAAACTTCCCTCCTTTGAGAGTACGTGCGTTGTTCTGGAAAGGCTTCATGAACGAGTTGCTCTTCCGACAGCAGTCACGGGAGACGCGAAACCTCTGGAAGAAATACTACAACACATCTGTAGAGACTTATCACAAAGGCCTGAGAGAATTCGCCCGCACTAGTAATATCCAGAAGCGTCCGTCAACAGCCGAGCAAATCAACATCAAGACCAGCTGGGCGTTCCTTCGCATGTTTCACGGTAGATCATTAGGCCACCGTAGAATAAATGATGAACGATTGCTCTACAGCCCCGTTCATCTCCAGGAAGAGTTGGCGATGCACACCAGCGGCATGGCCCCATTCGGACCAGAGATATATTACTATTTCCGCGAAGATTTCAATTCCAGCAACCCACGCGGACGGAAGTATTCTTTCTTTGACGGTCATCGGCCCGACGCACCGGTCGGTGAGATTCCTCGAAGGACCATAATCACCAATGGCGGACGGATATTCGCACAATCTCCCGCCGAGAACTTCAGGGGGCCCGAAGGACTCGACAAGTTCTCCACACTCTATCCGCCGGTGATCTCTCAATCCGTAGGCGAGTACCTGGCACAACGATCATACACCAAGAGAAGCCTGAGGATCAAAGTTGTCCGAACGATGATCTCACCCGATGCAATCAACGATGTCAACTGGCCCGAAGTGGCCTGGAAGGTCGGTCGAAAAGCGGCCACAGGAGACTTTGAGGGGGTCATTAACGACATGTTCTTTGACGAAGCTGTTCGGATAGCTAAAAGCTATGATACCGGCGCGACTGGTAAGTGTATCATCCAACTGGCGCAATTCGGCGAACAAAGTCGTAACATTATTGGTGGTATAAGGGCGCTAACCACCCCCAGGAATCAGCTCGTGGGGGCCGCCAAGAGCATGGGCTTCCGAGCTCTGCGTTTGACAGAATCGATTACCGGCGGGAACCTAGTCGGATGGCTCCAGAAAGAAGACCAGACCGCCATCACATCGCGTTACAGACTGCGTGAAGCCCCGATTGCACACATCGGCTATGATTACCGTGGATACCAGTTCCCCGGGACCCTTCGACCCAGCCAGAGCCCGGTGGCGTTGATCGAGGTCAGAGTCAGCGTTGTTCTACCCGATGTGGATAAGATACCCAACGCGTTTCTCAGGCATCAAGTGTACACTTTTGCGTTCTGTCTGGCATTGGGCAATAACGGTCGCACATATACTCCGAAATGGACTGGCCAAGACACTTTTCCGAACCAGTCAATCGACAAGAAATGGTTACCGATCGGCGGGCGATGGAATCCGATTATCCGGACAGATATCTCCGGCCCTCCCGCCATCGTGTTCCGGATCGAGAATATGCCTCCCCGCAAACGAGACAAGAAATCGCTGGGAGATAATCTTAACCTCAGCAACGCATTCAGCCGTCAGAACAGAGGCATCAACAAGCATCGCTGGTACGATCGACAGATCGATCCGGAACTGGCGAAAGTTGAGATATTCAATGCGGGCCAGCAAAGCCCATTTCTCACCAACAAAACATATTACGCCAACAACAGCCCTCCGTCGGACGGTAGCGCGGTAATGCTGGCAACTACGCTGAAAGCACTGGGCTACAACAAGCCTGGTGTCATGCCGATTCCCGTTACTTCATTGTTCCGTCGGAATATTTATAGGACCCTTTCTATTGCGACCGGCTTGGGGAAAGATATTATGTCGGTCTCTGCGTTCGACAAGACTGGCTTGAAGAAGAACTATCGCGTGGTCGTAACTACAGCCGGACCCGACGGGCCAATTGTCAAAACGTTCAATGTGGACTTCGCCAAGAAAACGGGAGGGATATTCACAAACATCGATGGTATGCCCGCTGTGCGACTCAGACTCGGGGACAAACTCGACTACGTGAAGATTCTAAAGGAACTCGCCGCAGACAACGGCTGGCCGCAAGACGTGCGAACGAGTACGGCGGCTCCGTCTTGGGATAGGGACAGGAACACTTCCGCAAATTCCGGTATCAAGAGCACGGAGTATATCCTCCCAGTCAGATCGATAGGGAGAAATCTGAATGGCGCTGCGTTCTTCATCCGGGAGTACGAGACGACAGAAACGGCCGTGCGCGACGGTCAGATTCTTCTGAAATACAGAAAAGAAGCCACTATGCCCTCTCCGCCCATGCCGCCCAATACTCTCATCTATGAAGGTTTCACTTCCTGGACTGTCCCACTGGAAAGCCGCCAAAAGGCCTTTCTTGTGATTCACAGCCACGGTCAACAGCCCATGGTGTGGATACAGCTTGGCAACGCCATAATAGAAGTCATTCTTGAAGGACCACGGAACGACCCCAGACGAGCGATACCTGCAGTAACCAGACGTGAGAAGAAGTACCTAACGGATATTGTCAAGCGAATCATGGAATACTCCGAGTAGACAGGAGAAAGGCGATGAACTGCACAGAATGCAACGAACCGATGGGGCAGGATGAGAGATTCTGCGGTAATTGCGGTACGCCGATGACCGTAGAAGCCGACCTGGCGCCGACCGCACAGCCCGTCGCACAGGCACAACCTGTCGCCGCAACGGCGGGAGTCGACAGGACAACGATACTCTGGGGCGTGGGCGCCGTGGTCGCGCTAGCGATTGTAGGCGTGGTCGTGTACCTGGCGTGGCCGAACGATAAGAGTAATCCGACTGATCCTTATCCAGACCTTGTCCACGGAGGAGGTCGGCCCGATTCAGGCACGTCCGGCGGCGGGACAAGCGGTGCGACCGGGACAGAAGCCGGAGCTGACGACCTGTCGTTTCCGGATCCCGATACGCGCAGCACTCCGGAACCAACTCCGATTGCGATCACCGCATCCCCCGGCACGCCAGCCGAATTCAATCAGCGCGGCATGGCGAAGTACAACGAGAAGAAGTACGCCGAAGCCGAAGTTCTGTTCAGAAAAGCCGTCTCCGGATCCGACAGCAGCCACACCGTCTACCAGAACAACCTCGCCAAGGCTCTCTACTGTCAGAAGAAGTGGGAGGAAATGTACAATGTATGCCAAGAGATACTCTCCGTGGACCCCAAGAACGCGTATTATCAAGATAACTTCGGACAAGCATGTTTCAGGACTCGGCGATTCAGCATGGCCGTATCATCCTACAGAGAGGCTCTGGGGGTCGATCCGAAGCGAGCGGAAACTCACAACCGCCTCGGCGTGGCGCTGGCGAGACAGGAAAAACGCGGCGAGGCAGACGCCTGCTACCGCAAAGCGGTCAGCCTGGATCCCACTATAGCGGTTTTCCACGAGAATCTCGGTTTCAACCTGGTCATCATGGACAAGCCCGCCGAGGGCGAATCGGCGCTGCGTCAGGCAGTCAAACTGAAACCACGGGTCGCTGACTCCTGGGGAAAACTGAGCCGAGCGCAGTCGAAACAGAAGAAATACGCTGAGGCCGAAACCTCACTCCGCAAGGCCATTGAACTCGACCCCAACAACGCCGATCGCCATAACGAATACGGACACCTATACCACAGCCAGAAGCTATACACCAAGGCCGCCGGCGAATATCGCCAAGCTATAAAGATCGGATCAAAGTTCACACCAAACTACTACGCCAACCTGGCCGGTTCGCTTTTCAGAGCAGGTCGGCGAACCGAAGCCGAAGAAGAAGCCCAGGAAGCTCTCCGCCTCGGATACAAAGGAGATCACTGGGTTTTCGATGCGTTGAAGAAGTCATCCCCAAAGAAATCGACCAGCCCCGAGAAGGTCTATAAGAAGTAAGACGAACGATCGGCCCTGCACAACCGCAGCACCCGTCGGTCAAGGTATTCGATAATTCACAGAAAACGTCCTGCGCTATTAGCGAGGTACAAGGCGGAAGAACATGAAGCGAAAAACCACAATCATTACAACTCTTGCACTCCTGTTGTCCATGCTTGCCGCTGGGTGCGGCTCGCCCGGGATAACTATTCGCGGGCCCAGATATGCTCCGGCGTCGACCGTTGCTCGTCCGCCCAGTATCGCCCAGGTCAGTCCCGGTTTGTATGTAGCGGGTATTCCATCGAACGAATTCGAGTACTTCGCCGCACCGCGAGCCCAGGGCAGACAGAGACAGTCCAACTGGTGCTGGGCCGCCTGCATACAGATGACCTTGAACTATCACGGGCTGTACGTGACCCAGGAACAGGTCGTCCAGCGAATATTCAGAGCCCAGGTCGACAGACCTGGAAACTCATCGATGATCCTGGCCGCACTCAGCGGATGGGCGCCCGACACGCGCGGACGATTCTCAACAATTCACGCTTCGCCCTATATCATGCGAGGATCCACGATCGTAAAAGACCTCGCCAACCGCTGGCCGCTGATTGTTGGACTTCGCGGTCAGCCCATCGGTCATGCGTACGTGCTGACGGCTGTTTACTACCGCGTAGACCCGCGCAATAACGAGCCGATCTTCCAGCAGGTCGTTCTGCGTGATCCCTGGCCGAGCAGAACCAGCCGCACAACCATGTCCTGGACCGCGTTTCAAAGGAATCTCCAGTTCATATCGCGAGTCTATGTCAGGCGATTGTAAAAGCAGGTCAGATCGAGTGTATCCGACTGAATTGCGATATTCTCACGGATCGGCCGTCGTGGTTTCCATTCTTGACATTTCGCCTGCAGCGTGGTATATAAGAACAGGTGATTTCCCCAGTTCCGCATAGGATAGACGGCTGGGAAATCCGCATAATCAACACGTACGTCGTCCGCTGCTGCGGAAACCTGGAGGCCTCCGCCGAATGCTTCATCTTACAGCAAAAAGGCTTGCGTCTTCAGTGCGCGGCGGGCGGCTGGGAGGCGTAGCGGCGCGCCGGATAATTGCGTGTGTAATTCTTCTTTCGCTCAGCGCAACAGCCTTGGCGGAAGACAATTCTCCCCCCGCGTTTCTGCAGTGGTTCGAAGCATCCCAGGCGACCATGATCGACCGCAGCGCCGATCTGTTTGTCGCAGGTTACGGTTCGGTATGGGTCCCCCCGCCCGGACGGGCCGATATCAGCGATTTCTCCGTAGGGTACGACGTGTACGACCGGTTCGATCTTGGCGGCCCGAGGCATGCGACTCTCTACGGTACGGAGACGGGGCTCAAGACGGTCGCTAATATGTTCCACCGCGCCGGGGCGGACCTGCACATTGACGCGATCATCAACCACAACGGTTTCTCGGACCTGAGCACGCCTGGCTTCGTAGATGCGGGAGGCTATCCGGGCATGGTGATCACGCTGCCTCACGATATCGACGGAGATTTCAACTCCGCCTTCGAATGGGGCGATATTCGAGGGCGTCTGGCTGGGTTGATAGACATCGACCACGCCAAGAACCACAGCTACATCCGCCATCCCGTGGACCCGGGCGACCCGAGCAACATTCCGCTGGTCGGCACGATCCCCGACGGGGCCGGACGACTGGCGAACGTACCCGATCCAGCCAACAGCCGCTTCTACCCCGACCGGAACCTACCTCCCATATTCGTCTACGATCCGATGACCGGCCAGGGCGACATTCCGATCTATCCGTTCAATTTGAGCGACCCGACGGCCGGGGATGCGACGGTCGAAAACGCGACGGGTTACCTCATGCGATACATGCAGTGGATGGTGCAGACCGTGGGGGTCGACGGGTTCCGCATAGACGCCGCCAAGCATATCGAGGGATTCGCCCTGAACTACCTGGACCGCGCGGTCTATCGGTCCAACCCGCGACTGAATCTGGACGGTTCGACAAAGCACGTGTTCAGTTACCAGGAAGTGTTCGACGGAGATAAGAACTACCTTCAAACATTCATCAAGAAGACAATCGATCCCGGTCAGCCGGGCGTTGTCGGGGCGAATCGCGACGTGCTGGACTTCCCGCTGAGCTTCGCCCTGCAGGGCAATCTCACCGGAAACGGGCTGGTCAATAACTGGTATGATATCCGCAACGCGTCGATGGACTTCCACGATGACGGTATGCACAACGGTTCGCAAGGCGTCATGTTCGTCCAAAGCCACGACGAACACGCCCCCGAACTGTCAAACGTGGCTCATGCGTACGTCCTGATGCATCCGGGCAACGCGGTGGTCTACTTCAACGGTAAGGAGTTCGGAGACAATCGCGACTTCCCCAAGGACGGACGCGGAGATGCGATTGGCGGAGCATGGGGCGATTACGCCAAGCGCCTGGTGGGCGTGAGAAACACGCATGGACGCGGGAATTACCTGGAACGATGGATCGAAAAAGAGATATTCGCTTTCGAACGGGCCGGTTCGGCGATCGTACTGCTGAGCAACCGCACGGATGCGGGCTACGACAGCCGCACCATCCAGACCACCTTCGCGCCAGGCACGCCGCTTATCGAGCTAACGGGCATTGCGGCCAATTCGTCGATCGACCCGCACAACGACATCTCCGAACTCATTGTCGTCAACGGTGACGGTACGGCAAACGTGCGATTCCTTCGAAACTCGTCGTACGACCTGAACTTCAACAGCATCTATCACGCCACCGGCGCATTGGTGTACGGCCTGAGCGGTCCTCAGGCTCCGGCGGGCCTGGAACTGTCGGGCGTATCGTCGGTGCTGACCGGGGCGACGCCCGAGGCCAACGGGTACAGCAACGGAGTGACGCGGCTTACCGACCTGCACGTTGTCACGGGCGACACGCTGACAGTCAGCCTGCAGACCGTTCCGGTGAATCTGTTGGGCGTCCATCGCGACGTCTGGGCCGACGGCGATAATGCGATTCTCAAGGTCGACGACGGGATCGACATAAACGGAAACGGTCACGTGGATTCCACCGCACCGGGCTCCGTCAGCTACGGTTTCGAGGAATTCACCGACAAGCGCCAGCCCCTGATAGGTCCGGGCGGTCTGGGCGATCCGGGCTGGACGGGCGACGGTGAGTTTGTGCAGAACATCGACACGACAGGCCTGGCTGAAGGAGTGCATTTCATCGAGGCCCGCGCATTCAGGCATCGCACGGACGGAGGCCCGGCGATATACAGCAGTTTCAAAAAAGTGATCTACGTTGACCGCCTGCCGCCCGAATCGGTCGTAGAGGGCTTCCAACCGTTCGAGTCGTCTCCGACAGTCACCGAAAACCAGGACCTGATAGTTCGCTCGGCGGATATGACCGCAGACACAGCGCATGTATTCCTGGACGAACCGGCTGCGACGAGCAACGCGGACCTTATCCTGCGCGCTATCGGCGGCGAGGGCTCGGCTGGGCGGATAGATCACGACAAGTTCGCCTACGGATTCTTCGGACTGACCCATGGAAACCACGTTGCAACGGTGGTTACGTTCGAACCCACCGGTACGGTGAACGTACAGCGTTTCACCGGACTGCTGACCGAGACGCTCAACGGCGCGGGCCCAGGCGACTTGAACTTCGACGGATTGATCGCGTCAAACGATGTGGACGGATTCGGATGGGGATTCGAGCATGTGTTGTACACGCAGAATACCGAGTTCAATCCCGCAGCCGACGTTAACGGCGACGGACTGGTCGACAACATCGATCTATATGCTCTGGACTCCGTGCTCCAGACGTCAGGGGCTCCGGGTTCTATTGCAACGTACGGCCAGGTTCTGGCGCGCCGCGGAAACATCAACCAGCAGTTCGGCACGGACCAGTGGGACATCGACGCCCTTTACGACCGATTCGGCTCGACGGACTGGTACGACGATCTGGATGCGGACGGCGGACCGGCCGGTCAGAGCGACGTCGATCGCCTGGTTCGCACGATTCTCGCTACAGAGTACGGGGATGCGAATCTGGACGGATTGATCGACATAGATGACCTTGAAATCCTTCGTAACAACTGGGGAGGCTCCACCGGCTGGGCTGGAGGCGACTTTACAGGCGACGACCGCGCCGACCGCAACGACGCGGATCTGATCGAACTGAACTGGACGTCGCCTCTGGAGTTCTCGGCGGCGTGGCACGAGTTGTTTCCGGGCGACAGCGACCGCGACGGTGATGTCGACGACGATGACTACGATGATCTGGTGGCGCAGTTCGGGGGACCCCCGGACGTTAATAACGCAGACTTCAACAATGACGGGAAGGTCGACCTGCACGACTTTGTGCTCCTGCGTGCGTTCTTTTCCCAAGCGGCGTCTGCGCCGGGGGTCGATCTGGAAATCACAGCCACCCCCGAACCGGTTACGCTTGTCTTGCTGGGCGCAGCGGTTCCATTGCTGCTGCGACGAAAACGCAAACGCTGCGTGGTTTGACAATTGGAATTCGGCGTATCGACCGATATATGCCCCGCATGAGCAATCAGGCGTTCTGACCGAGACGTTGTTTCACCAGTGGGTTATCGATCATCGCCTGGAGACGAACAAATACAAGCAGCACATCCGCCGGTCGGAAAAGCCGATCGCTAAAGTCCGCCGGATAATCCACTCCCCGCCGGGCCACCGTCTTGGCGGCCCAACATCGCAACCGGCAAAAGCACGGAAAGACTCACCTGTGCAGCTTCCCTGAACATGATCGATTTCCCTGAACTGGATTACTTATTGACAACTTACCGTCCCGCACAATCTGAAGGCGAATACTAACGAACAGTTGATCTGCAGACAATTGGATTTTCTTGGTCAGTTGTATGCGCACGCTTGTTAAAGAGCCCCCAGAAGACATCCGAAACAACTATAGGGACAGGGTTAATAAGCGAAATAGTATGCGCCCATGGGGGGACGGGCCGATAATCCGAGGCACTCGACCAGATGCAGGTGAAAGCTAGCGAAACGCCCCGCACGTTAGGCCCCGGACTGTTATGCACGTTCTCCAAACGACGCGAAGCATATCCGATTGTGACGGACACCTCGAACTTGACAAAGCCCTTGGAGTGTCCGAGATGAGCATACGCACAAAACTGAATTTGGGTTTCGGTGTTATGCTGTTGCTCACCGTTGCGATGGGCCTGACGGTGCTGCACAACATGGCTGACGTGAAGCGTGCGTTCGCTGTTGTCGTGGAGCGCGACGCCCACGTGATGGCCAATGCAAGACAACTGTCAAAACTGGTGGTGGACATGGAAACCGGCCAGAGGGGATTCTGCATTACCGGTAACGATGAGTTTCTCGAACCATACTGGCGGGGTTCGGTGGAATTCAATCGGTTGTTGGCCAGGCAAAAGAAACTCATCGCCCACGACCCCGACCAGACCCGAAGACTTGACAGAATCGAGCGCATGGTCTCTCAGTGGCGTTGCCAGGCCGCCGAGCCGGAAATCGCAGCCCGCAGAAACAGCGAAGGGCATCCAGACACTCTGAGAAATGTCGCCGCGCAGCTTGAAGCAGGCATCGGAAAGACACTGATCGATCGGATAAGGCAGGAATTCGACACCTTTGTGGACGTCGAAAAGAAACTGGCTGCACAGAGCTACAGGAACGCTTCGGTAACCACTGCGTGGACCAGAAACCTGGCCGCAGGCATTCTCCTGGTCGCCACGTGCCTGGGCCTCTTTGTCGCCGCGATGATCGGCAAGGCTGTAGCGAGTCCGCTGACCAAACTGGTCAAAGGCGCAGAAGCCGTCGGACGCGGGCGTCTCCAAACGCGAATCAATATTGCCTCTTCCGATGAAATCGGCGACTTGGCGCAGGCGTTCAACGCCATGACCTCGAATCTTCAGAGAGCAGCATCCGCGCGCCGCCAGGACGAGCAGAGACTCACCTATGCGCAGGAGAAACTCCAGGAACAGGTCCTGCAATTGGAGCAAACCCAGGCCAGCACGCTTGGGATGATGGAGGATCTCGAACAAGAGGTCGTCGAACGCAAGCGCACCGAAGCGGCGTTCGAACACGCCAACGCCGGGCTTGAGAAGGCCATCGAGAGAGCCAATCTGCTGGCCGAGGAGGCTGCGGCGGCGACTATTGCAAAAAGCGAATTCCTAGCCAACATGAGTCATGAAATCCGCACGCCGATGAACGGCGTGCTGGGAATGACCGGACTTCTGCTGGACACCGACCTTACTGCAGAACAACAGGATTACGCAGGCATCGTTCAAACCTGCGGCCAACAGCTTCTTACGCTTATCAACGACATTCTGGACTTCTCAAAGATTGAGGCTGGCAAGCTCGATATGGACATTATCGACTTCGACCTGCGCACAACCGTAGAGGACGCCTGCGACATTATTGTCGCTAAAGTCCGCGACAAGGGCCTGACGTTCTCGTGTTTCATCGATCCGGAAACACCTACATTGCTTCGCGGGGACCCCGGGCGATTGAAGCAGGTCATGATCAATCTCGCCAACAACGCCGTAAAATTCACCGAATCCGGCGAGGTGGCGATATCGGTGACGCTGGAGTCCGAGACCCAAACGCGAGCCGTCATCCGCTGTTCCGTTCGAGATACGGGTATCGGCATCCCCGCGGCCCGCATGAACAGACTCTTCAAGACGTTCTCCCAAGTGGACACATCCACCACTCGCAAGTACGGCGGAACGGGATTGGGGCTGGCGATCTCGAAACAGATCACTGAGATCATGGGCGGCCGGATCGGCGTCGAAAGCGAAGATGGCGCCGGATCCACATTCTGGTTCACCGCGATTCTGGACAAACAGCCCGCCGATTCCCATCAAACGCCAATAGAGTTAAATGACATCGCAAACACCCGCGTGTTGATCGTGGACGATAACTCAACGAATCGGCGTATCCTGCAGGCTTACTTATCGGCGTGGGGCTGTCGTCCCACCGAGACGACATGCGCCGATGAGGCCCTCGCTGCATTACAAGCCGGAGTCAACGAGGGCGACCCGTTCGAGCTTGCGCTGTTGGATAATTTCATGCCCGGAGTGGATGGCGAGAGTCTGGGGCGAGAGATCAAAGCCGATCCTGAACTATCCGATGTGATTCTGGTGATGTTGGCGTCAGCGGCCCAGGCCGGCGACGCTGAGCGCATGCGGCAGGTTGGTTTCGCCGCATATCTGACCAAACCGATCAAGCAGACCCAACTGCTTGATTGCCTGCGCAGGGTCAGCGGGCATCCGGAGGAGTCTCCCGAAGAACCGTCGGAGACAACAGTCACCGGTCATTCCCTGAGCGAAGAGCGCAAACAGGCGGTGCGCATACTTCTAGCCGAAGACAGCGTGGTAAACCAGACCGTCGCCCTTCGTATTCTTAACGCTAAACTGGGATACAACGCCGATACCGTGTTAAACGGCGTCGAGGCGATCGAATCGCTGTCCAGCAAGGATTACGACATTGTCCTAATGGACTGCCAAATGCCCGAAATGGACGGATACGACGCCTCGCGTACTATCAGAGATCCGAACTCAACAGTCAGGAATCACAACATACGCATCATCGCCATGACCGCCAACGCGATGAAAGGCGACCGCGAAAAATGTCTCGCCGCCGGCATGGACGATTATGTGTCAAAACCCATTAACCCCCAAGCCCTCGCCGAAGCCATCGAGCGAAATCTCTCGGATCTGGACATCGAAGCAAACGTCTTGCGTCAGGAGACCGCCCCGGAAGCTCCCTCGGCCCGGGTGCCCGAGGAAACCGCCGACAACCTCTACGACAAGCGATTTGCCATTCGGCTGGCCGGCGGAGATGAGCGCCTGTTTGCAGAACTCGCGGATATCTTCCTGACCGAAAGCCCGAATATGCTCAAGCGCGTCAGAATTGCTGTTTGCAGCGGCGACCTCGAAAACGCAATCGACGCTGCGGTGGCGATGAAAGGCTCATTGGGGCTTCTCGCCGCCGAAAATGCAATCGACGCCGTTAGGGCGCTGGAATCCGCCGCACGCTCAGACGACCTGCAAGGCGCCCGGGACGCCGCCGCCGTATTGGAGTCCAAAGTCGCCCAGTTGACATCCTCCCTGAGCCATGATACTGCTAAAGCGGCGGCGTATCAGCCTTGATACCTGGTGGCGAGTTCAAATACAATGCATGGAACGGACACAGCGGATAACTGCAGTCGAGATTCAGTTTACAACTCTTTAAAACGACTAATCCGCCTATAATTAAGTGTCGTTTGAACAAAGGACCGCAATGAGAGCGTCCAACATAGTCTTGTCGTTCGGGATCGAGTCCGGACGCCCCCACGGACCCGTCGGAGCTGACCGACCATGAACATCCGCGATAAACTCACTCTGGCGTTCCTGAGTGTGGCGTTGATCGTCGCATTGGTGGGCTATTACGTCGTCGACGTTAGCGAAACAGCGTTGCAGGCGGGTATCGGAAAGCAATCGGTCATACGAGCCCGCGAAATGCTGTCCAGAATCGATGCGTCGATTTACATGAGAATCGAGCAACTACAAGCCTACGCCGATCAACTCGCCAAAGACCCCAGGCTTGCGGACTCAAATCTCGAATTTGAGCAACTTGAGGATACTTATAAGTACATCGCCGACAAAGACCAAGCATGGCAGGCCGCCGAGGCGACGCAGATAACGCCTTTCATGGACGGCCTGATCAACAGTCAATTCTCGCAGGATATTAGAGATCAACTCGAGCGAAAAGACTTCTATCGCTGGCGATTACGGTACGAACTCTTCAGTGAAGTGTTTGTAACCAACAGATACGGAGCCAATGTCGCGCAGACTCAGAAGACGACCGACTACTACCAAGCCGATGAACTATGGTGGCGGGAGGCGGAGAACCTCGGGGTGTATGTGGCGGACGTCGAATATGACAGAAGCGCCGCGGTCTATTCCACCGATATTTGCGTTCGCATAGAGAACAAAAAGGGAGCCTTCCTCGGAGTCCTCAAAGCCGTTGTGAATCTCCAGGCCACTATCTCGCCTCTCGAAGACGCAAGTCAATCCGGAACTCCCCGTTTCAGATTGCTCACCACCGACAACCTGGTGATTTTCGCATCGAACGAGTATGTTGTCCTCGAGCCACTGCCCAAAGGGCTTCCCTTCTATCCGCGTAAATCCGCTTCGACCGACCCGATGGACTACTTCATAGCCAAAGGCAGCGGGCCTGATGGGAAGGACGGGCTCTATGCTTTTGCATGTTCGTCCGGCTTCAAGGACTACAAGGGGCATGGTTGGGTCCTCGTGGTCGAACACGATATAGACACAGTCCTTGCCCCGGTGGCGATGCTGAAAACAAGGGCGCTGTACGTCTTGCTGGCGGTCACCGTTTTCGCGGTGATCCTGGGCCTGTTGACCTCCAGGTCAGTGTCGAATTCCCTGAAGACATTAACCACCGCCGCGCTCAAGATCGGCCAGGGCGACCTCAGCGCTCGGGCTCAGATACGGTCGAAAGATGAAATCGGCCAGTTGACGCGAGTTTTCAACACGATGGCCGAGAATCTGCAGGCGGCTATGGATAAGCTTGAGCGGGAAATCGTCAATCGCAAACTGGCCAAAGACGCCCTCCTGCGCGAGAAGCTGCTTTCCGAGGATTACATCAACAGCCTTCCGGGCTTGTTCTACGTCTACGATGAGCAACGGCTCATACGATGGAATCGCCAATTCGAGACGGTCTCCGGATACGGTCCGGAGGAACTGGTCGAAATGTATGGAACCGATTTCTTCACCGGCGAAGACAAGAAGCTGATTGCCGAGAGAATGCACAAGGTATTCGTCGAAGGGTTCGCTGACGCCGAAGCGGAGTTGGTGACGAAAGACGGTCGCCGAATCCCCTACTATTTCACCGGCGCCCGCAAGACGTTCAACGGGAAAGATTACCTCATAGGCCTGGGCGTTGACATCACCGATCGCAAGCGCGCCGAAGCCGAGCGCTTAAGTCTGGAACGACAGGTGCAACACGCACAGAAGCTAGAGAGCCTCGGCGTGCTGGCTGGAGGAATTGCTCACGATTTCAACAATCTCCTGATGGCGATCCTCGGAAACGCCGACCTGGCGATGGATGAACTCGCCCGCCACGCCCCGGGGCGAGACAATCTCAAGGAAATCGAGAAAGCCGCAAAACGCGCCGCCGAACTGTCCAAACAGATGCTCGCCTACTCGGGCAAAGGCAAGTTCGTAGTCGAAACGATCGACCTGAACGAGTTCGTCGAGGAAATGGCGCACCTGCTCGAGGTCTCGATCTCGAAGAAAGTCATACTCAAATACAACTTTGCCGACAACCTGCCCGTTTTCGGCGGAGACGCCGCACAGATACGTCAGATCATCATGAACCTAATCACCAACGCCTCCGAGGCCATCGGCGACAAGAGCGGGGTTATCGCCCTGTCGACAGGTGCGACGGACTGCGACCGGGCCTATCTTGACAGCATTGACAGGACTCTGCGCACCGGCCTGGATGAACCGTTGCCCGAAGGCCTATACGTCTACATCGAAGTATCCGACACAGGATGCGGGATGGACGACGACACTATAAAGAAGATATTCGACCCGTTCTTCACTACCAAATTCACCGGTCGCGGATTGGGCATGGCCGCCGTCCTGGGCATCGTGCGCGGGCACGGCGGCGCGATCAGCATCTACAGCGAACCGGGCAAAGGCACGGCGTTCAAAGTTCTTTTCCCCGCCGGCGATCCGCCAGCCGGGGACGCGACGGTCCGGGAGTTGGAGCAGCACGAAACTAAGGCCTGGCGAGGAAGCGGAACCGTTCTCATCGTCGACGACGAGGAAACCGTCTGTGCAGTCGGCAAGCAGATGCTCATCCGGATGGGCTTCGATGTATTGGTGGCTGCGGACGGCCAGGAAGCAGTCGAAGTATTCGCAGCCCACGCCGACGATATCGTCTGTGTCCTTCTCGATCTGACCATGCCCCACATGGACGGCGAGCAGGCTTTTGGCGAACTCCGCCGTATCAAATCTGATGTTGCGGTAATCCTCTGCAGCGGATATAACGAACAGGATGCAACCCAGCATTTCGCCGGGAAGGGTCTGGCCGGTTTTGTCCAGAAACCCTACAGCATCATCGAACTCAGGAACAAGCTTATTGAAGTCCTGGCTGACGACGACCAAACGCTAACTGTTTCTGAGAATTAACCGCAACAGAGCGATTTCACAGACGGGAGAGCAGGATGAAACGTGACAGAATGCAAGTAATGCTGTTTTTGGCGGTCGTGGTTTTCCTGGCGCCTCTGGCGATAACCAAGCCCAAAACATCTAAGGCCCCCGCCCCCAAGACAACAGCCGCCGGACTTCCCGCAGAAGGCGAACTGAAACCGTTCCTGGGCGCCCCGAAACTTACGATGAAGCAGGTTTTCAAGCGTGGTCGTTTCCCGAATGTAGCTGTTGCGGTGGATGGAACGGTCCTTGCTTTCTGGAACGGCGTTATGGTGACTCGCAGCGAAGACGGAGGCGAGACATGGGGATCTGAGATTCTGGTCGGAAAGGGGTTCATGGGCGGTGGCGTGACTGTAAACGAAACCAACGGTGAGATTCTGGCGTTCGTCGAGAAGCATCATCCTCCGGCCCCGCTGACGGTGTATCGCAGCAAAGACCACGGTAAAACGTGGGCTGTAATGGACGTCACGATCAAGCCCGACAAGAACGGCAACGTACCGAATATGCACATGAACGAGCATGGAATTACGCTGCGTCACGGCAAGCATGCCGGACGCATCATACGCCCATCGCGCCATTACGCGAGCGGGAACGACCGCAGCAAATGGCCCGAGCATTACACAAACGCCATCTACAGCGACGACGGCGGGAAGACCTGGCTGACGAGCGCCCCGTTCCCCGCCAACGGCACCGGAGAAGCGACGCTGGCGGAGTTGTCCAACGGACAAATCTACTACAATTCCCGCAGGCATTGGGCCCAGCAGGGCGCAGATCCTCGCAGGCGGTGGACCGCCAAGAGCACCGACGGAGGCGCCACATGGACTGGGCTGTCGATATGCAAGATCCTGCCCGACGGGCCGCAGAACACTAATTACGGATGCATGGGCGGTCTGGTGAGATTGCCTGTAGCTGGAAAGGACGTCCTGCTGTACAGCAACTGCGACAGCCCCGGAGGTCGACACCACATGACCGTATGGGCCAGTTTCGACGGAGGCAGGAGCTGGCCGATCAAACGCCTGGTCTTCGAAGGCAAGGGCCAGTACTCTTCCCTCGACGCCGGCCGCCCCAAGACAAAAAGCGAAGGCTGGATCTATCTGAACTTCGAGGGCGGACCAAAAGGCGGTTCGACCGTTGCGAAGTTCAACTTGAGTTGGGTGCTGAAAGGCAAGGAAACGGGCAACGGCAAGTTGCCAAGCTGGATTACTGAGTAGCAGGTCCGCCCCACTGCGATAAGCCCCAAAAGGAGTCGCCACATGTCCTTCACGCTCGAACTGGGCGCAGACGCGCCGAATTTCGATCTTCCAGGCGTTGACGGTGCAAGCTGCAGGCTGTCGGACTTCAGCGAGGCTCGCCTGCTGATTGTCGTTTTCAGCTGCAATCACTGCCCATACGTAATCGGTTCGGAAGATCGGATGAACCAACTCTACGACGACTACGCGTCACGGGGCGTGGAACTGGTCGCCATCAACTCAAACGAGGACGTCAACCACCCCACCGACTCATTCGAACACATGATCGCACGAGCCCGGGAACAGGGCTTCAAGTTCGCGTACCTGCGTGATGAAACACAATCGGTCGCCAAAGCCTACGGCGCGCTGCGCACGCCCCACTACTACGTTTTCGATGAGAATCGAAAGCTGCGCTACACCGGGCGCATGGACGACAACCCGCGCCAAGCCGGTATGGAAACCACTCACGAGCTGCGCGACGCCCTGGAGGCTCTGCTGGACGGGAACGATCCGCCGACACCGCTGACCAATCCCATCGGATGCAACGTTAAATGGAAGGATCGGGACGCCCACTGGATGCCTCCCGAGGCGTGCGATCTGCTCTAGACCACTGAAATGCAGATTCCATTTTAGCCCGGGTTGACAAAATCACACTCGCCGCCTATACTATACTAGTAGTACAAGATTACCCGAACCCACCCGACTCTGTTCCCCCGGAGTTGGGTGTCCCGAAGAAGACCTGGTCTCCCCCGCCAGGCCTTCTTCTTTTATATGCCCGTCTCATGCGATACAATAATCCCAGCAGACGACAATTCCCGTGAAATTGGCGCCGCAAGCGACAAAAGGCTGTAACAATTCCCGCCGCCGCGGCGTATTGATGTGTGAATCGTTCTGAAAGGAAAGGATGGACACATGTTTCGCAAACGAAAGACTCTCCTGATTGCCCCGGCTTTGATCATGGCGCTGATTCCCCTGGCGACCGCACACGGCGCCGACCCCCCGCCGCCAGCAGATCGGTGGGTCCCGAGCGGCGCGCTAATCGTCGTAAACATTTCCAAACCGAAAGCTGCGTTGGATCTGATTCTGCGACCGAAGCTGATCGAAGCCATAGAAGCCTCCCCACAATACAAGGAGCAGACCGCCAACAAGGGATTCAAGCAGTTTCGCAGCCTTGTGAGACTTCTTGAGACGCGTTTGGACGCCGATTGGCAGTCAATAGTCCGCAGGCTGATCGGCGGAGGAGCCACATTCGCCGTCGGGCCCCGAAAAAGCAGCCTTCTCATAATCGATGCCCTCGACACGAAGGTGCTCAAGGAAACTCACGATCTCCTGCTGTTCCTTATCGAGTCCGAAGCCGAGAAGAAAGGCGTAACAACAGGCGTTCCCTCCACAAAGTACGCCGGTGTAACTACATGGTCGCTCGGACCAAATGAAGCCCATGCGATCATTGGAAAACGCCTGATTATCGCAAGCTCACCCAAGGTGCTGCAAGCAGCCCTGGACCTGCGAGCCAAAGCCGGCCGGAAGTCCATCGCCTCGGCCCCGGCTTACCGAAAAGCCCTGAAGTCCGCCCCCGCAGACGCAGCAGCAACCGTTTACGTCAACACTGCAGTTCTGAAGCAAATACCGGCCGTCGCCAAAGCGCTGGCGGCGCAGAAGAATCCGTTGCTGGCGCTCCTGACCGCTCCGATCACCGAAACGTTGGGCAACTCTACGTGGCTGAACCTGTCGCTGAAGATCAAGAACGACACGCTGACTATCGACGCGATATCAGACGGAACGCTCGCGGATACCGGCGCCGCCAAATTCGCTCTTCCCACAAGCGCCTCAGACGGCGCCATGCCCCACTTGGATGTGCCCCGTCGCATCGCAGCGATAAGTCTGCACCGCGACCTGCAAGGCTTCTACGCAGCCAAGGACAAACTGTTTCCCGAACGGACGGGCGGGTTGATATTCTTCGAGAATATGATGGGGATATTCTTCACCGGTCGCGACCTCACCACCGAAGTCCTGGGACAAATGGGCTCGAAGATCCGCCTGGTCGTCGTAGAGCAGAAGTACGACCCAGCCGCTGGAACACCGGCGGTGAAGATCCCTGCGTTCGCCCTTGTCTTACCGATGAAGAATCCCAAAAAGTTCTCTCCGATTATGGAAGAGGCGTGGCAGAAGGCGATTGGACTGGTCAATTTCACCAGAGGCCAAAGCGCCGAGCCCGGGCTTATCATCGACCGGCCGGTCTACCGCAAGACAAAGTACACCGTAACCGGGTTCACCCCGCCCTCCGAAGACCAACCCGCGGGCGCACACATGCGATTCAACTTCAGCCCGACACTGGCGATGCCCGGAAACCACGTAATCCTGAGTTCCTCCGACGCGCTGGCCAGAGACATTATGGACGCCCTGGCGAAAGAAGCGGCTCAACCGCCCAGCCCCCCCGCCGGAGTCCACAGCATGGTCGAACTCGATGGCGGGCAACTGGCGTCGATTCTCAAAGCCAACAGCAAAAACCTCATCCGCCAGAATATCGTCGAGAAAGGTCATACCAAACAACAGGCCCAGGCGGAACTTGACATGATCCTGGCGGCGATAAGAAGCGTGTCTAAAATGAACCTGAGTGTCGGCGTTGACAAGATGCGATCGAAGATATCACTGGAAGTTCACCTCAACATGCCTGCGGAGCGCAAGGGAGACAAGTAATGGCTGGCGCGACTGAAACCAGTCCATGGCGCCGATACGAGCCGTCGGATCGATGCCCGTGGAATCTGAACGGGGCGGCGCATCTATGGCGCCGAGCGGGATTCGGGGCGACATGGGAGCAGTTGCAGCAGTCCCTGAAGGCTGGTCCGCAGAAGACGGTGGATATCCTGCTGGGACCCAAAGCGGACGCGGCGGGTTTCAACCGAACGTGCGACCAGTACGCCCGGGCGGTGGACTCTCCCCAGACGCTGCGGGCGTGGTGGCTGAGGCGGATGATCCTGACGCCCGACCCGCTATTGGAGAAAATGACGCTTTTCTGGCATGATTTCTTCGCCGTCAGCGCAGCGGGCCTGGGGAAAGGGGCGATGATACGAGAGCACGTCGCGAAGCTTAGAACCCACGCCATGGGACGATTCCCCGTACTGCTGGCCGCTGTCGCAACAGACACCGCAACCCTCCTGTCGCTCGGAGCCAAGGCGAATCGAAAAGCCCGACCGGACACAACATTCGCACGCCAGTTGCTCACTCGCTACACCGTCGGTCCGGAGGCATGCTCACAAGAAGACATACGACAAACCGCCCGGGCGATGACCGGATGGTTCGTGCTGCGGAACCAAAGACGCTACTTCGCCCAGGAACACGACCAGGGCGACAAGACAGTTCTCGGTAAAACGGACAAGTTCAAATACGACGACGTTGTAAGCATCGCAGCCCGCCATCCGGCGACCGCGTCGAACATCGTTCGAAAGCTCTTTCGCTGGTTCATCAGCGAGGCCGACGAGCCCGACAACGCCCTGCTGGCTCCGCTGGTGAAGTCATTTGCGCGAGACTTCGACGTGGGGCGAGTCGTGGAGACCATGCTTCGGAGCAATCTGTTCTTTTCTGACGCTGTGCGTCTGCGTCGAGTCAAGCGTCCGGTCGAGTTCGCTGTCGGCGTGATTCGGAGCTTGGAGGCTTTGGCTCCGACAACCAGACTCGCAGCGGATCTGGCGGCCTTGGGCGAGAACTTGTACTATCCCCCCACGCCGAACGGATGGACCGGCGGGAGATACTGGCTTAACCAGGCGACAGTGATCGGGCGCAGCAACCTAGCCGCAGCGCTGCTGTCCGCCTCGGGGCCCTATGGCGGGAAGTGTGACCCGGCCTCGGTGTCGAAACAACACGGTCACACTGACTCCAAAGCGGCTGGACGCTTCCTGGGCGGGCTGCTGGGCGGACATGACGATGCTGCGTTTGAAAGGTTGTGGAAACTCCAACCGCCCGACGGCGCCCCGTCCGATCACCTGCGAAACTTCACATACGCCCTGGTCACCAGCCCGGAGTTCCAGTTGGCATGACTCCTGGAGAATAGATATGGCCCAATCACGCCGCGACTTCTTAATATCCGCAATCGGGACCCCGGCTTTGCTGTCGCTTGGCGGTGCGATACCGACAGTCCTGACCCGCTCCGCACTCGCCGCCAGGCCCCACAACCGAAGCAATCGCGTGCTGGTGATCGTGCAGCTTTCCGGAGGCAATGACGGTTTGAACACCGTGGTCCCCTACGCCGACGACGTCTACGGCCGGAAACGCACCACGCTGCGACTTCGCAAGAAGGACGTCCTGAGAATCGATGATTACGTTGGATTCCACCCGAAGCTGGAAGGCTTCTCGCGACTGCTCAAATCCGGACAACTTGCTGTCGTCCAGGGCGTCGGTTGCCCCGGTTCGGACCGGTCCCATCCCGGAGCGATGAGAAACTGGCACACCGCCAGACCCGGAGCATCGAAGTGCCCCACCGGTTGGGTCGGGCGAACGATCGACAGCATGGCCCGCAAAGATCAGGCACGCGCGCCGGGCGTGTTCGTAGGCCCGATCGCGCAACCTTTCGCCCTGGCCGCACAAGACGCAATCGCACCGTCCATCAACTCCGCCCGCCAGTTGACCCTTCGCAAGACGACGCCCAAAAGCAAATCGTCCAAGAGCGACAATCCGCTGCTAAATCACGCACACAGCGCTGACAACGCGGCTCGCGCAACCAGTCGCCAGATCAAGACAGTGCTCGCCCAATCCACCGGGATCGGACGATACCCCAAACAAGGTCTCGGCCCGCAACTGAAGACGGTCGCTGAACTCATAGACGCAGAGATAGGCGTCCGAATCTTCTTCACGGAACTTGGCGGAGGGGGAATCGGCGGGTTCGACAACCACGCCATTCAGCGCGACAACCACGCCGCCCTGCTCGGGCACCTGTCAGCCTGCCTGACGGCGTTTGTGGAGGACCTGACCGCACGAAAACGCCTCGATCGCGTAGCACTCATGACACTCTCCGAATTCGGTCGCACACTCACCGAAAACGGACGCCGGGGCACGGGGCACGGCAATGCGGCGCCGGTGTTTCTTATGGGCTCAAAGGTCCGCGCGGGCCTGGTCGGCAAGCATCCGTCCCTGGCCGATCTTGACAACGACGCCCTGAGGCATCACACCGACTTCAGGCGAATTTACGCTACGGTGTTGACCGGCTGGCTGGGTTTGGACAGCAAGCCCGCGGTTGGGTCCGAGTTCAAACCTCTGGACCTGTTCGTCAGTTGAATCCGGGGGGGCTTATTCGTCGGCGGAAGTGGTTTCGTCGGCGGCTTTCAGTTCGGCGATTTCATCGCGGAGGCGAGCGGCGCGTTCAAATTCCAGATCTTCAGCCGCACGGAGCATCTCGCGCTCCAGTTCGGCGATCAATTCGACGCGATCGTATTCGTTCTCGGTTGCGTGGATGGCCTGGCGGGCTATCTCGCGGGCCTGGGCCTCTTCGGTGAGCGTTACGGTGATCGCCTTGCGAATTGTCTCGGGAGTAATGTTGTGTTCGATGTTATAGGCTTCCTGGACCACACGCCGCCGCTCGGTTTCGTCGATAGCTTTCTGCATAGCCTCGCTAACGCGATCGCCATACAACAACACGCGAGCGTTAACGTTTCGGGCGCATCGCCCGATGGTCTGGATCAGACTCGTCGCCGAGCGGAGGAAGCCCTGCTTATCCGCGTCGAGAATCGCCACAAGCGACACCTCCGGAAGGTCCAACCCCTCACGCAGCAGATTCACGCCGACCAGCACGTCAAACGTTCCCGAGCGAAGATCTCGAAGTATCTCGACACGCTCGATGGTCTTGACCTCGCTGTGAAGATAGCAGCACTTGAAGCCCTCGGCCTTGATGTACTCGCTGAGATCCTCAGACAGGCGCTTGGTCAGCGTGGTGATCAGGGTGCGCTCGCCAACCTCGACGCGACCGGATATTTCTTTCAACAGATCGTCCACCTGCCCGCTGGCCGGACGCACCTCCACTATCGGATCGACCAGACCGGTCGGTCGGATAATCTGCTCGACAACCTCTCCGCCGCACAACTCCAATTCGTACGGAGCCGGAGTCGCCGAAACAAACGTCACCCCCTGCCACAACTCCTCGAACTCCTCGAATCTCAGGGGACGGTTGTCCATCGCACTGGGCAGGCGGAACCCGTGGTCCACGAGCACTTGCTTGCGGCTTCGATCGCCGTTGAACATCGCCCTGATCTGCGGAATGGTCACGTGAGATTCGTCGATCATCAATAGGAACTCATCACCGAAGTAATCCAGCAGCGTATACGGTTTGTCTCCGGACCGGCGACCGTCGAGATATCGCGAGTAGTTCTCAATGCCCTGACACGCGCCGGTCTCCAGCATCATCTCGATATCGTAACGCGTGCGTGCGGCCAGCCGCTGGGCCTCGAGCAGCTTGCCCTCGTTGCGCAGCGCGATCAGGCGATTCTCAAGGTCCTCCTTTATCCCGACGACGGCGCGCTCGATAGTGTCGTCTTCGGCGATGTAGTGAACGGCTGGGAATATGAACGCCTTTTCGGTAACCGAAAGCTCGTCTCCGGTGGTCGGATGAATCAGCCTGATCTTCTCTACTGTCTCGCCGAACAGTTCGATCTGATATCCAAACTGCTCGTATGCCGGATAGATATCGACCGTATCGCCCCGCACGCGAAACGTGCCCCGCTCGAACGCAACGTCGTTTCGCTTGTAGTGCAGGTTAACCAGACGCCTGAGCAATTCATGCCTCTCGATGTCCTGCCCCACCGACAGGGCGACAACCATCTTCTTGTACTCATCCGGGCTGCCCAAACCGAAAATGCACGACACGCTGGCGACAATCACAACGTCCTTGCGATGCGAAAGGCTTGTGGTGGTCGACAAACGCAGGCGTTCGAGGTCGTCGTTGCGGGATGCGTCTTTCTCGATGTAGATATCGCGTGCGGCGATATAGGCTTCGGGCTGATAGTAGTCGTAGTAACTAACGAAGTACTCGACGGCGTTTTCGGGAAAGAGCGATTTGAACTCTTCGTAGAGTTGAGCGGCCAGCGTCTTGTTATGGCTGATCACCAGCGTTGGAAGCTGGAGTTTCTCGATTACGTGCGCCATAGTGAACGTCTTGCCCGATCCGGTGACGCCCAGCAGCACGTTTCGCTTTTGCCCCTGGCGGAAGTTGCGAACGAGGCGTTCGATCGCCTCGGGCTGATCGCCGCTGGGGGTCATTTCCGATATTACTTTCAGGTCGCCCATCGTTTGCTCGTTCAACGATCTCCGATCAGGTGCAAGTTCCTCATTGTACCGCCCTGAGGCGGCGGGGTACAATAGATATCGAAACCGGACGGTTATCCGTCAAATATTGCTGGCAATGCGGGTTGCGATGTGATATCATTTTTATCCGCAATCGGGCGGGTTAACGTGTAATGTACGTATCGGCCGGGCCGATATGATCGTGGTTAATATTTGAGGTTGTAATGAGTAAGCCAAGACGCAGAAGAAAAATCGGTTCCAAAAAACGTCGCGAGCGACGCAATCGTCGCAAGAAGAAGTAATTACTCACAGCATCGCCCGGGCCTTTTGTCCGATTGATGTTGTCGGCGTGACGAATACGCAGCACGGCGGCGCCGCTGGTGGTCTAACCATTGCGGCGCCGCCGTGCTGCGCCCTGATCGGGCGCGGGGGCGCCCTCAAAATCTACGGAGCCCAGATACCGTCGATCTGCTCTCCGCACTTCTCGCAGGCCCCGTTCTGCAGGTGCATCCCGCCCACAGAGAAACCAATTCTCTCGATAACCATCGCCCCACAAGCGTTGCAGTATGTGCTCTCGCCCCGTCCGTCGTGCACATTTCCGCAGTAGATGTACTTCAGCCCCGCCGCCGAACCCTGCTGACACGCGGTTTCGAGCGTCGCAAGCGGTGTTGACGGTGCGTCGTGCATGTTGTAGTCACCGTGGAAGCGGCTTACATGCCACGGTACGTTCACGCCGAGATTGGATGCGATAAACTGCGCGATATCGCCCAACTCCTGCGCCGAGTCGTTCATACCGGGAACAATAAGCGTAGTAACCTCCAACCAGATGCCCTCGTCAACTATCGCCCGGAGACAATCAAGCACGGGCGCGAGGCTCGCCTTCATGACGCGACGGTATGTCTCCTCGCGAAAGCTCTTGAGGTCAACGTTTATCGCGTCGAGATACGGCGCGATCACGGCGACAGCCTGGGGGGTCATGAATCCGTTCGACACGAAGCAGTTTCGAACACCCGCCGGATGCGCCAATCGTGCGGTGTCGTACGCCAATTCGAAGAAGACCGTCGGTTCGGTGTAGGTGTAGCTTATCGACGAACAATCGTGCCCCAGGGCGGCGGCCAGTATCTGCTCGGGGTCGATCGCCTCGCCAGCTAGATTGGGATCGTTTCGCGGCGATTGCGATATTCGCCAGTTCTGGCAGAAGTCGCACTGGAAGTTGCATCCGGGGGCGGCTATCGAGAGGCTGCGAGTTCCGGGCAGGAAGTGAAACAGCGGTTTCTTCTCGATGGGGTCCACGTGCATCGCCACCACCGCTTCATAATTTGTGCTCACCAGCCGTCCGTCAACGTTCGTGCGGACTCGACACATTCCGTACTTCCCGGGCGGGATTTTGCACGCGTGCCCGCAGAGTTTGCATTCGACACACTGGTCCTGTCCGCCCTCCCACAGCATCGCATTGTGATAGTCAGACATGCCTTTTGTCCTGGGATCCGTCCTGCTCACATACCAGTTTAAGCGTGAAGTTCGGCGTTTGACAAGCAATTGTGTTTATCGGTTCGCTTTGGGTCAGTCGCGGATGGCGGCGGCGGACCATCCGGCCAGCCAGAACGCCCCCGCCGCCGCCAGCAGAATCGACCACAACTCCACGCCCCGAGTCAGCGGGCGCCCCTCCGGTAAAGTCGCCGCCGCAACCGCCCGTGCGGGCGGTGTTGAAACTCCCGTCGATCGCAAACCAACCAGGCTCACCGCATGCAATCGCCCTCCGGCGTCGCGAAAAACGCCCGGGGCTGTCAGCCCTGCGGTCTGCAAAACTCCAGCGTCAAACTTCTCGTCGCGCACAATCGGTTTCCAGGCTGGATTGACTCCGGCCTGGAGTGGCGTGCGATACTCGTATCGCTCAACAGACGTTCCCCCCGGAGCCAGGTACCGCATCACGTTAGCCAAAAACACAACGTACGCATCAGTTCGCACCAGCGTGCAGTTGTTCTCGGATAAATCAAAAGCCAGATACACCCTCCGCGGTTGGGAGGCGTCGGCGTCATCGGCCGTCCGAACCGCCAGCACGGAACCCTTGTAACCGATGAGCACGCCGCCCGCGGGCACATCGCCCCTTACCCAGGCCCGCACGCGTCGAATTGCAGCGGCGCTCAGATCGACTCCTCGCATCAGCGGATCGTCGCCGGTCACATCCGCCTCGGACAGCATTATCGAAGAGGTCTCACGCTCAGCCGATCGCCATGGCGCAGGAGGCTGCGGCGGCGCGATCACCAGGGCAGGCTTACCAGGCGGAGCGGGCAGTCCGTTTGCAATCACTATCTCCGCGGCGTCGGGATCGGTCACCAGCTTCAGCATCCGATCCACTTCAATCAGGCGCCGCAAATACGGATCGTCCTTTCCGACAATCGCCACCGCCCTGGTCGTTGTCGCAACGCGAACCAGGTAGGCGCCTGCCTCGCCGACACTAACCGCCAGCGCATCGGCGGGCTCCACCGTTGTGGTTACAGATTGTCTGGATCCCGGTCGGATCGTAACGTTCACCACGCCCGACAGTCGCTCCGGAGCCAAGGCGTCGGTCACCGTCAAGCGGGCCGATACCGGTTGCTGCCCATCGTTTCGCAGCGCTGCAAACACTTGCAGTTTGCCCGAATCGGTCCTCTCGGCTCCCAGGGCGTCTATCGTAACGCCGGGAAGGTGCGCGGGAATGTCGATCCGGCTGACATCCGGACCGGTGGTGATCTCGAGCGACGCGGGAGCAAGGTGGTAAACGTGTTGCGCGTCGTGATGGGCTTCGGCGGTGGGAAGTTGCACGGCGGAAACAGGCAGTTGCGATAACTCCGCAAGCAGTTGATGCGCTTCTGCGGGAGATATCCATCGCCCTTCACCGCCCAGTATTTCAGGAAGCAGCAATTGCACGCGATCCGCCGCCGCCAGACGCTCGCACAAACGCTGACCGGCCTGACGCATTTCCGCCAGCCCCTCGCGGCCCAACTCCGCGGAAGGATGCAGCACTATCGCAACGCTTCTAGCCGGACTCGAAGAATAATACACCGGACGAGAACCCGCCCCGACCGCCAGAACCGCCCCGACCAGCAACAACCACCACGCCAGGCTCGTCCTGCGTGTCTTGCGTAGACTGGACGCCGACGCAGAGTTGATCGCTTCGGTCCAGAGAGAAAGCGACCCCGCGACGACAAGGTTTCTGCGCGGGCGAAACAGCGCCAGCAACGCCGCCGCTGCGACAGGAGCCAAAACCAGAAATATCCACGGCCAGACAAATGTCATGCTATAGCTGCATGCCTCTCGTGGGTGAATCCAAGTTCAGCATTTTCGGACCGGCGGGCCCGCGCGATCACAGGCGGTTCATCACACGTTCGATGATAACCTTCCGCAGGAGCATGTAACGCTTGCCCTTGTATCTCATGACCTCACCGGTAACGCGCAGCCGCCTGGTGGGCGGTTGTTTCTCGGCGTAGCTGAGCAGTCGACAGGGCAGGAGAGTCACCGGCGGTTCGCGCAGCGTGTTGTCGGCCTCGAATGTAGCCTCACGCCACCTCGCCAGATTCGTCTTGCGAATAGTCATCAGTCGATCGACGACCAGCCTTGCCGTTGCCGGTTCGATAATATCCCCTTTGGCGCCGGGAGCGACGGACTTCACTTTCGCCGCGACAGTTTTTGTTTTCCGTCTGGGCAGGATCACAGGGGTGGGGTTCTTTTCCGACAGCAGCGTCTTCATCAGATCGACCGAACTTGGACCCGCCCCGGTTTTGGTCTTCGGTTGCGTTTCGGGACTGGGTTTCGCCGAATCAGCGGGTTGGGTCTCCGCCTTCGGGGCAACCGGAGTCACATCCGTCGAAACGTACTCGACCGGTTCGTCCCGTTCAGGCTCGACAATCCCCACGCGTCTGAGCAATATAAAGCTGTTGTCGCGGTAGACGGTCATTTCGCCCGAGACGCGGAACATGATATCGGGGGTCTTGGCGTGCAAGGCCTCCACCGCCTCAAGCACCTTATTGGGCAAAGCCCATCTCGGACGAATCACCTTGCGGTCTCCCTCCGTCGGAAACAACACCAGCACCCAACCGCTTGGATCGGGTTTGATCCTGCACAGGCGATCGACAACTTTGCTCCCCTCAAGCGGGAGTACGGGCTTTTTCGCGGCCGCTGGACTGTGATTCCGCGGTTTGATAACGCCCGCAGGTTTGGCCTCGAGGGGATCGAAATCCGTGAGGTCCACCACGTCGTTGCGTTTGGCGGGCTTGACCGAGCCATCGGTCTCCAGCGCATCGTCAAACGGTCGCTCTGACCAGGCCAGGCAACCAATCCACGCTATGAGCATCGCAACGGTGATTGTTCGTATTGCATTCATGTGCGCACCGGGGTCAATCTCCCGGGAGCTCGCCTGCTTCCCGGAACAAACAACTGTAGTTATTCTACACCCCATGCAAGGGACAGTTCAAGAGATCACCCCGCCATAAGGCTGGTAAAATGCTTTGCGACCTCGCGGGGCGTCTCGACACAACAGACGTATTCGGCGC
The DNA here is from genome assembly GCA_030745875.1 of Phycisphaerae bacterium. Taxonomy (GTDB): domain Bacteria; phylum Planctomycetota; class Phycisphaerae; order SM23-33; family SM23-33; genus BS750m-G57. The sequence continues at coordinate 23,147 of JASLNT010000118.1, read as the reverse complement.
TGCTGGGGCGCTCGCGGGCCATCAACTCAAGCAGCGGGTCCCAGAAATCGCCCAGGCAGACAATTGGTCGGCGGGGCATCAGCTTCTTCGCCATCAGCTCCCAAACACACGCCAGTTCCAGAAGCGTGCCTGTGGCGCCGTTGAGCACTACGTACCCGCTCCTTCCGGCCTGGATGAGCGTTTCGAGACGCTCGTTGAGGGTGGCGGTCTTGATTTCGCGGTCGATATACGGGTTCGGCGATGATTTCCATATCGAGCAGGTCACCCCGATAGTCCTCCCGCCCAGCGATTTGGCTCCGCGCGATGAGGCCTCCATCGTCCCTCCGTATCCGCCGTTGGCGACCTGGTAACCGAGCCTGGCGATTGTTTTGCCCACTTCGTGAGCCCGCTGAAACTCGTCTTGACCGTCCACCGCATCGTTCGAACCAAAGACCGCGATCACGTTGTCTTCAAATACTTTTACGTCCGAGTCCATGGATACTCCTCAGCAAGTCAACCGCCCTGCCGCGTGAAGTTCAGCAGCCCGCCAGCTGCGAGAATCTTCCGCTGCCTGGGAGCAAGGCTGACTTCGCATGCGAATTCGAATCCCTGCGTCGCGTTTGACACATTCACGGTTTGGCCCGACACGATCGCTTCGTCCAGATCGTGGACGACAAGTTCGTCTCCTTCGGAGATACGATCGTAGTCCGCGGCGTCAACGAACGTCAGCGGGAGAATCGCGAAGTTCACAAGATTGGCCTGGTGAATTCGTTCTATTGCTTTGGCGATCACCACTCCGACGCCTAGATGCATCGGGCAGAGCGCCGCATGCTCTCGTGACGAACCCTGCCCGTAGCTGTCGCCGGCGAGTATCACGCCTTTGGCTCCGGCGTCTCTGACGGCGAGGGCACGTTCGGCAAACGACGGGGAACCTTCGGTGTTGAAGCAGTTGAACACGTAACGAGCATACTCAGGCACGTTCGATCGGAACTTAAGCAGCGAGCCGGCGGGCATGATGTGATCGGTGGTGATCTTGTCGCCCACTTTGATGACAACCTGACCCTTCAGCGGATCGGGCAGTTTCTCACCGGCCGGAGGTTTGACGATGGTCGAACCGCGAATGATCTCAACGTCCTGAGACGCCGATTCGTCCAGCGGGGCGATGATCATTCCGTCGTCAATGCTGAACTCCTGCGGAGCCTCGATATTCGGATACTCAATATCCATGGTCTCGCCCATATCCCGCGGGTCGGTTATCTTCCCGCGGAGCGCCGCTGCGACCGCGGTTTCCGGTGAGACCAGATAGACCATATCGCCTGTCGTGCCGGATCGCCCCGCGAAGTTGCGGTTGATCGTTCGCAGGCTGACTGTCCCTTCAGCCGGGCTGAACCCCTGACCGATGCAGGGCCCGCAGGAGCTCTCAAGTATTCGAGCGCCCGAGGCGACCAGGTCAGCCAAGGCTCCGTTGGCGGCCAGCATCTTCAACACCTGCCTGCTGCCCGGTGCGATTCCAAGCTCTATATCCGGATGAACGGTGCGGTTTTTCAGAACGGCCGCGCACAGCATGAGGTCCTGATAGCTCGAATTCGTACACGAACCGATCAGGACCTGGCTGACTTTCTGTCCGGACAGTTCGGCGATTGTGCTGACGTTGTCGGGACTTGGCGAACCGGCGGCCAGAGGAACCACCTTTCCAAGGTCTATGACCACGTGCCCGAAGCTCACATCCAACATGCCCTCATCGGCGGCGCCGGGGTCGGAAGCGGGCTCAATGTCAACCTCCGTGCAGAAGTCCTTGATATTGTCAATCGACGCCGAGTCGCGCTGCGCGTGCAGGCGTTTTACGATCCGTCCGTATTCGGCGTGCTTGTCGGCGGTCAGATGCACGTACTGGTCGCCGCGTCCCTGGGCTATGAGGAACGCCTTGGTTGCCTGGTCGGACGGGAACACGCTGGTGGTCACGCCCAGTTCGGCTCCCATGTTCGTGCAGGTGGACCTGGCCGGTACGCTGAGCGACGCAACGCCCGGACCGAAGTATTCGACCATACATCCGACATTGCCCCGCGTGGTTAGAATGCTCAGCAGGCGGAGGATGATGTCTTTGGCGGCGACCCAGGGGGCGAGTTTTCCGCGAAGCTCCACGCCGACAACGCGCGGGCAGGTTGTGTAGAAAGGTCCCCCGCCCATGGCGACGGCTACGTCCAGCCCGCCGGCTCCGATTGCTATCATTCCGATCCCCCCGCCGGTCGGCGTGTGGGAATCAGAACCCAGAAGCGTGCGTCCGGGGCGGCCGAATCGCTCGAGATGAACCTGGTGGCAGATTCCATTACCCGGGCGCGACAAGTGCGCGCCGACACTGCGTGCTATCGACTGGAGATATATGTGATCGTTGTGATTTTCCGGGCCGAACTGCGCCATATTGTGGTCGATGTAACTGACCGACAGTTCTGTTTTCACGCGTGGAACGCCCATCGCCTCCAGCAGCAGAAACGCGGTGGTTCCCGTTGCGTCCTGCGTTAGGGTCTGGTCGATCCGAATACCTATTTCATCACCCGCAACCAGTTGCCCGGAGGTCAGATGGTCCTGCAATATCTTATAAACAAGTGTCTGTGCCATAACGATGCCTTTGATCTCATTGCAAACAACGGTAGTTCCGCCCCGACGCGCACAACCTACCAAAAGGGGTGGTCGTTAGCAATTGGTGTTTGCGTTTCGAACTGTCCGCGGCCGGTCGGTCAGGCTTCGGAAAACTCAAGTGTGAGCATTTTCGCTTTGAGATTCACCCCGCCCGGAGCGCTGAATCCGCCCGGTCTTCCGTCGGCGTAGGTGACTCGGTGACAGGGCACGATCAGGGGCAGGGGGTTGCGGCTTAGGGCTCCGGCGACGGCGCGGGCGCTGTCTTCAGCCTTTATGGCCAGGGAGATTTGTGAATACGACATTGTCTTACCGTAGGGAATTTCGCGACAGGCCCGCAGAACCTTGCCCGAAAACTTCGTTTCGGAAGGCAAGTCGCAAACGAGGTCCGAGAAGTCCGCCTGCTCGCCGTTAAAATATGCGCGGCTTAGCTCGATGAAGTCTTCAAATGGTTTCTCATTGAGTTCGGCGCCTTTGTGCTCCCAGGCGAGAAGCTCGCGGAGATCCTGCATGGTGTAATGCGGAAGGACAACGCGCGTGAGTCCGTTTTTCCCGGAGACGGCCCCCACCGGTCCCCAGGCGGTGGTCCAGACGGCGTAGTGTTGATCTTTTGATTTTGCTGAAGCCATGGTTGCGAATATACAGCTCCAGCCAGCCGACTGCTAGCGCCTTCTCCCACCGACGGTTTCTATCTGTCGATGGTATTCGGCGACCTTGGCGGATATGTACTGCAGACTCTGGCGCCCCTTGCGGTCCTGCCCGAGTCCGACAAACTGGAAGCCCAGCAGGGCCTGCCCGTCAACTCTGTCGACGCGCCTGAACTGCGCATCGGCGTAGACTGTTTCGCTGCCCGCCTCGAACGCCAGCCTCACGCCCACCGTCTCGCCAACCTCAGGGTCCCACATATCGCTGGCCGAGTCGGAATGAACCTGGAAACCCCCTGCGCTTACATTGGTGATTCTACCGGACCATACGGGATGGTCGGTCTCGGATTGCGTAGGTTCCTGGTCGCATCCTCCCAACCAGAACGAGGCGCGAACAACACGCCCGTGCGGCACTTCGGCGCGAATGAACGCACGCCGCTGCAACCTGTGCATGCTGTTGGGCCAGCACACCGAAATCGCATCGGGCGAATCGTCCGGCGCGCCTTCGGGCCTCTCGCTTCCAACGGCGGTTACGGTGAACACGTGTTTGTAATGCTTGAGTTTGAAGCTGAGCCCGACTCTCTCGGCAGGAGCAATTTTGGGCGATTCATGCCCGTCGTGTCCCTGCAACTGCCCCAGCAGCACACGGGGGTCCTGAATCGCCAGCAGGCGAGTGTGGCAGCTTGTCCAGGCGTTATCTCGTTTCAGCGTCACGGTTACGGGCACCTGACGCTCAACCGCCGCCTGAAGCACCTGACCGATCTGCTCTTGTGTCATCTCTTGTAACTTAGCCATTTTTCGCACCATCCAGTCGTCAACGCATGCCCCTGGGGTTCGGACACAGTCTGTCTGTAAATCGTCTCTAGAGATGTTTTCGGGTTTTCCGGGGGCCCTCTTAAACCAAAAACTTGCAGAATTGCAGTATATTCTACCCCAAACGCCCGAATCCGCAGTGAAATGACCGGTCATTTCAACGCGCCGCCCCCACCCGCGGGCGCTACATGCCCAGTTCGACCTGCATGGTCTGGATTTTCGGCAGTCTCGGTCCGCTCACCGCCACAATCATACCCGGTATCGCCCAGGCGATCGGGAACAGTCTCGCCAAGAGCGCAAAGGCGAGTATCTCGCTGGAATTCGCCAGACCCGCGAAGAAGACCAGGTACAGGTACTCGATCCAACCAGCTCCTCCGGGCGTCAGCGGAACGGAACCCAGAATGTAGATCAGCGGGATGTAAAGGAAATAGCTGTGCCACGGGACCGGAAGATTGATGCTGCCTCCCAATATTGCAAGCGCCGCAACCCATATCGCCGGAGCCGCAAGCATCATCCCCCCCACCTTCGCCAGCGTCTTCCAACGACGGCGGTACACTCTGGCGGCCTGGCCGAAGGATTCAAACGCCTTTGCAAACGGAAGACGCTTGTAGAAACGCTGCAAGTGCAGAACGCGCCTGAGCCTTCTGCTAAGCACAATTGACATCACCCCCACCACCGCCGCCACCACACAAATCATCACCGTCGCCGAATAACGCATCATGGGATCAGACCAGCTCCCCAACCCGCTGAGCAGCGCTCCACTCAACGCAGCACCCGCCACCAGCGTCAATGCAGCCAAACCAAACACGCGGTCGACAAATACACTGAGGACGGCGCCGGCTTTGGCGTGGGTGTGTTTCGTAACGTAGTAAGCCTTCACGATATCCCCACCGACGGTTCCGGGCACGATCAGGGAGTAGAACTGGCCGAGGAATGTCAGTCGGACGGCCTCCCACAATGAAATCCTGATACTCTGGATCGCCAGCAGCATCCACCATCTCAAGGCGGTCACCAGCACGCCGGTCAAAGACGCAGCCATCGCCGCAAGCAGCATCCAGCCCTGGATTCTGCTGATGCTCTTGAGAAAACCCGGGCGCAGATAGCGCTTCGGGGCGTCTGTCTGCGAATCGGCCTGCTCGACCGGCTGCAGATCGTCGGCGGATAGTTCCAGCGTCCGGGCCCACCAAAGAGATCCCTTCCGCACTACGAATCGCCCTTCGGGCCCTGGCGCGGCCAACACCGAGTAAGTAGTCTTGCCATCCTTACTTCGAACAAAGTCATTCCAATGCGCACCGAGCAGCACCCAGGCCATCAAGACCGCGCCGACCAGCAGCTTGGCGAGCATTATCAGAGTTTTCTTGGCGTTTTCTGGCATGAATGAGTCCATCGACAGGCCGGATTGTAACGTATCGCCCGCAACTAGACAACCTAACTCCCTAACGACACTGTTATTCGCACACCCGAGCGGAAATTCCCACCAAAACGGGTGTAAATCAGGAATTCTCCCAACACGGGAATTCTCTGAACAAAGACTTGCCTTAGACCCGTCCCTCATGGTACTATGCAGTTTTGCAGCGCCCTGTTAAGGTGTTTTTGGATGCAAGACACTTTGGCGGGATACCCTCATACTGATTATTTCTTTTACGAACAGCAATACTTATGGCTACTCCTTCTGGCGCATTACAGGTGCCTGGACACAAGATTGTCCAGTTACTCGGAAATGGGGCTCGCAGCACGATCTGGCAGATTCGCCACCTCGCGACGGGCCAGTTCTACGCACTTAAGCGTGTGGTGAAACGCGAAAAGAACGACTTCCGATTCATCGAACAGGTCGAAACCGAATACACCAACGCGTGCAAGCTCGACCATCCGAATCTTCGCAAGATTTACAACCTCAGGCGGATTCACAAATGGCTGGCTGTCAGCGAAGTACAGTTGATGATGGAGTTCTGCCCCGGTGAGACCATACAGAACGCCCGCCCCCAATCCGTTGAAAAAGTTGTCGACATATTCAGCACCGTCGCCTCGGTGCTCGAACACATGAACGCCAAAGGCGTCATCCACGCCGACACCAAGCCCAACAACATTCTGATCTCCGAGGAGGGCGAAGTTAAGGTGATCGATCTCGGGCAGAGCTGCGCTGTCGGAACCGTCAAAGAGCGAATACAGGGCACGCCCGACTTTATAGCGCCCGAACAAGTTCACCGCCAACCGCTCGACTCCAGAACCGACGTGTTCAATTTCGGAGCATCCCTTTACTGGACGCTCACCGGGCGAGCCATACCGACCGCCCTTCCCCAGACCGACAGCATACGCGAAAAACGCGATCATCTGCGACATCCGATTTCGGAACTCAATCCCGCAGTACCTCCGTCGCTGGTGAAGCTTGTGGAAGACTGCATCGAACTTTCGCCCGGTCGCAGGCCGGAATCCATGAAAGACGTCAACTCAAGGCTGAGTCTGGTGAGTCTGACCATGAAGCGAAAGGCCCAGGAAGCCAAAACCGCGGGCCGGAGCGAATAGCGTGGGTTGTGCAGCGGTCGATATCTTCCGCCAGGCCGCCGAACTGAATCTCAGCGACGAGCGCAGGGAAGGCAACGTTCTGGTTATCTCAGAACCGGGGCAAATCATATGCTCGGGCGACCTTCACGGATACCGCGCCGCCCTAAGCAAGATAATCTCCCACGCAAAACTCGCCTCCGACGACCAGCGCCTCCTGATCTTCCAGGAAATCCTGCACGGTCCGCCCGACGACCAGGCCGGACACGATCGCAGCATAGAACTGCTCATGCGGGCCGCACGCCTTAAGATCGAGCACCCCGGGCAGGTTCTGTTTGTTATGGGCAATCACGATCTGGCGCAGGTCTCGGGATCTGAAATATCAAAATACGGACACGGCGTGTGCAAGGCATTCTCCCGCGGAGTGGAGTTCGCGTTCACCGACGATTCACGCGACGTGATGGATGCGCTCCACGAGTTCTTCATGTCGCTCCCGCTGGCGATTCGCTGCCCCAACGGCGTGCTCATATCCCACTCGACGCCCTCGCCGCTCAAGTTCGACGACGACTGCATCGAGGTGTTGTCCCGCCCGATCACTCCGGGCGACATGCAAAGAAACGGCCCGGCGTACAATTGGGTATGGGGGCGTCGACAAACCGAAGAGTATCTTGAATCCCTCGCGGAAAAACTTAACGTTAACTTCTTTCTGATGGCCCACCAGCACAACGAAGCCGGATACGAAATAATATCCCGCCACGGAGCTGTCGTGCTCTCGGACCACGCAAACGGTTACATCGTGGAATTCCACACCGATCAGAAGATCAGCGGCGACTCGCTCAGGCAGTATCTCAAACCGCTGTCATCGCTGTAGCATTACGGAGAAAACCCGCCATGGTCGAACTGACCGGTAAACAGAAAAAACAGCTCAGGGGACTCGGACAGCGAATCGACGCGCTGATGACTGTGGGCAAGGAGGGAATCACCGATCCGGTGGTTAAATCCGTCAGCGATCTGCTGGACAAGCGCGAGTTGATCAAGGTGCGTCTCACCGGACCGTCGGGAGCGGCGCGGAAGGAAGTAGGCCCGGCGCTGGCGGAGGCTGCAGAGGCCGTGTGCCTGGCGGTTGTCGGAAAGACCGTGCTGCTGTATCGCCCCAATCCCGATCTGAAGCCCTCCAAACGAGTGAAGCTGGTCGACTGAATCACTCGTCGAGCACGAACCTGGCGTCTTCAATTCGCTTAACGGCGGCGATGATTTTCGGATCGTCGGGCTTTAGCGCCGCGACCACATCGATGTATTTCATCGCAGCACCGAACCGCCCCAGACGGTAATTGCACATGGCGGCCTGGTAACACGCCCGGGCTCTGAGCGTTTCGTCCTCGCTGGCCAGTTCGAACGCCTTCACCGCATCGGAAAAACACTCATATTCCGCCAGCACGTCGCCCGCTTCGCACAGATCGCGCGGGTTTCCGTGGTACTTCTCGGCTATCTCGGCGAGACCAAGCAACGCGTTGGTCAGGTCGCCGGCCTTGCGGTGACAAACCACCTTCATCGCCCAGAGACGCGACAGCCCCGGAGCGTCCGGATGTTTCCTGAGGAACTTTTCGATACTTTCGGCGGCCGCGGGGAATTTTCCGGCATCCATCAACTGCTTGACCCGAACGCTCGTCCGCCTGGCGACCAGCCGCGCCTCGGCTTGGGGGTCTGCGGGATCGGTCTTACCGCCGCCGCGAAGAAGTAGCCCAACCGCCACGGCGATTACGAGCAGAGCGAATCCGCCTACAAAAACGATCCACTTTCGATTCTCTACGGAAGTATTGTTTGTCTGTTCGGGCATGATGCGTTTTGAGATTCTCCGGACAAATTCCGATCAGTCGGCAAGCGGTCCCAGAAGCGATTCCACGCCCCCTGCGATGCTGTCGGACCGCATGAGGGTTTCGCCTACGAGTATCGCCCTGGCCCCGGCGCGGGCGACTGTTTCAACATCCAGGCGGGTCTTTATTCCCGATTCGCTGACAACGGGAATCTCATCTCCGATTCGCTCCAGTAACTGCTCGGTCGTCGCCAGGTCGACCTTGAAAGTAGTCAGATCGCGATTGTTCACTCCGAGCAGATTCCCGGGAGCCTGCGACACGATAGTCTCAACTTTCGACAGTTCCCCGGAGTTATGCACCTCCACCAGACACGCCATGCCCAGATCGTTAGCCAGCCCCAGCAGGTCGCCCAGTTCGGTTGGCTCAAGGGCGGCGGCGATCAGGAGCACTGCGTCTGCTCCGGCGGCGCGGGCTTCATGAATTTGCAGCGGGTCGATGATAAAATCTTTGCGAAGGAGCGGTAGGTCGACAACCGCCCGGGCCTGAACTAGAAAATCCAGCGAGCCCTGAAAATACTGCTCGTCTGTGAGCACGCTGAGAGCGTCGGCTCCGGCGGCGGCGTATTGGCGGGCGATAGCGGGAGGGTCGAAATCGTCGCGAATCACCCCGGCCGACGGGGAGGCCTTCTTGATCTCCGCGATAAGATTCACCGCTCGGCGCGGCCGGCCGGCGACGGCTTGGAAGAAGTTTTTCGGCGCGGGCGCATCGCCTACACGGGCGCGCAGTTCATCCGGATCAGCAGAAGTTCTCAGGCGTGCGACTTCTTTGCGCTTGGTTTTCAGGATGTCGTCTAATATATTCGCCATGGTCTTACGGGCGGGTCTCAGACCCATCGGGGTCGCCGCCACGTTAACCGCACGGATTGTAGAATGTCAAACGCTTTACCAACACTCCTGGCCGCGGCGTCGGCGACCACGCGTCCGGAGTTGCGACAGATAGACGACATAACGCCCATGATGACCATTCTGTGCGGTCTTGGAATGTGCGTAATGGCGGTCTGGTTGGCGCATGGGGTTATCAAACCGTCCAAGTTCAGATTGTCCGGCAGCCCGGGACGAGCCAACACCCTCACCCCAATTCACATTTTGTTGGTGTTTCTGGTGTGGCAGTTAACGCCTAAGTTTGCGTTGGACGCTTTCAACTCCGTATTCCAACTCGGGCCGACCCAGACAACCATTATCGTCGGAATAACTATCCAGTTGACCGCCCTCCTGGCCGGGCTGGCGGTGGCGGCGTACTCCTTTGACAACGGTGTCGTACGCGGAATGGGCTTCACCCCGCGCAGATGGTTCAACGACAGCATCAGGTCCGTGGTGGGAGTTACGGCGATACTGCCTGTCTGCATCTTCCTGTTGCTGGTCGCCACATGGTTAATTCTGCGATGGGAGCCCGACCGGGTCGTCACTCACCAGTTCCTGAAGATACTGACGAACCGCAGCACACCGCAGATATGGCGAGCGTTGGCGGTGTTGATCGCTGTGGTGCTGGCTCCGCTGGGCGAAGAAGTGCTTTTCCGCGGTCTGTTGCAGTCGATGTTCCGCAGGTATTTGCACAGCCCCTGGGCGGCGGTGATTTGCACGTCGATCCTGTTCGCGGCCGTTCACTTCACCGTGCTCCAGTCGCTACCGGCGCTGTTTGCGCTGTCCCTGGCGCTGGGGTACAATTACGAACGCACCGGAAGGCTCTACTCGCCGATCATGATCCACATGCTCTTCAATTCAGTGATGATCGTAGAAGCACTGCTCAAGAGCCCCTGAGCATCATCACCCCCGAGCCCTTCCGACAAACCCGACCTACATCTGGAATATCGATTTTGTCATGTCGACCCATTTCTTCAGTCGCGTTCTGTCTCCGTCGGTTGTATAGACATCACGGTAGAGGATCTCCACGTTGCAGTCTTTGGCGACGGCGTAAGTGTCTTTCATGTCCTTTTCCATGAGATCCCAGTGCGGATTCGGTCCGCTTATGTGCGCGGGCACGGGCTTGCGCGAATAAACGTAGTTCTTCCCGAGCATCTCGGCGCACTTTGCGAAGTCCGACCATCCGGAAACGGAGACCGACCTGAGATTGGGGATCGCGTCAATTATCAAATCTAGCTTGTTGTCAACGCCCTCGCAGCAGCCGTAGTAGATGAGTCCGAACTTTTCGCTAAGCTTGGCGAGGTACGGGAGGACGAATTCACCGTACATCTGCGGTGAAATGCCTTCGGCTTCCTGCGATTCGGCCCATCCCCAGAGGTTCTTCAACTTCACGTCATCGGTCGAATCCGCCTCGGGCAGGTCCGAGACATACCCGTAGCTTCGCGGACCGGCCATCTGGTTGTCCGTGTTTAACGCCAGAAGCCCCTCACTTTCGAGGAATTCGAACAGCGCGATTCTGTCGTTCAGCATGTACTCCATCAGTTCGTGTATCGCTTCGGGCGCCTCGTAGACCCAGCGAAACAAATTGTCGTTTCCGATGAACCTGTAGAGCTGCCACGTCAATCCGAAGAAGAACGTCCCGTTGAATCCCAGGTCCCCGAACTCCCCAACGTCGAATTCATAAGCGAAAGGATCGTAGTTGCCCGACGCGATCGGCAGGATGTCGCCCATCACGTCCTGCAGCGTGTCGGTCATTCGTGCGGTTTTGGCGCGGTCGACCGCCAGCGTCCGTTTCTTCAGTATGGCGACGTCCTCCGGCTGGCCGATCGGGAAGTTGAAACGGTACGCCATTGACGCCGGATTCTGCACCGAGGATTCGATATCCACCGGCACGCCGTAATCGGAAAAGAGCATCCTCCACCCGACCCTGTAATACGGTTCCATAACCAGGTCGTCGCCCAGCTCCCTGGCCTGGCGCAGGGTGATACGCATGTTCTGCTCGACGGTGCGCAGGAACGGATCTTCGCAGAGGATTTCCGATTGCGAGACGAAATCCTCGATCCATGCGGTCTCGACGAGAATCACCGGCCGCTCGGCCTTGAGGTCGTGAACCGCCTTCCACAACCGCTTCCGCTCGTTCATCACAGGCAGCGACGCCTGCTCCATCCACTCGGCGGCCAGTTCCCTGATGATCTCTCTATCCTTTTGCGAAACCATACCGACACTCCTGTTGCTCGTTCATTTCCGCTGGGTCAGTTGAAGTGCGTCATGCGGCTTGGGACGTGCTGTTTTCATACGGACAATCTAACCAAACAAGCGCGTGGCGACAATAGAATTGAACGATCAGCTGCGAACCTGCATCGCTTAAAGGGTTGACCCCGGGGCTCTCGGGACATAACCTGAACGCCGCGACAAGCGGAGTATACCGGACCGTTTCCCCAGATCACCGGACCGAAAACACGAGGTCAACATGAATAGAAGAGATTTCCTACGAGTTACCGGCGCGACTGTCGGAGCGATTTGTCTGACGCCCCGGGCCATGTCCGCAGCCGCCGCTTCCGGCGCCAGTTTCACGGCGAAAGACGCCCCGAGACCCAACATTGTCCTGATCATGTCCGACGACATGGGCATTTCGGACATCGGTTGTTACGGAGGAGAGATCAAGACCCCCGCGCTGGACGCACTGGCGGGCGACGGGGTCCGCTTCAAGCAGTTCTACAACACCGGACGCTGCTGCCCGACCCGGGCGGCGCTCCTGACGGGCCTCTACTCACACCAAGCCGGGATCGGCCACATGCTTAGCGACAAGGGATACCCCGGTTACCGCGGGGAACTGGCGTCCAACAGCGTCACCATCGCAGAAGCCCTCCGCCCGGCCGGTTACGCCACGTATATGATCGGCAAATGGCACGTCACCACGAACATCCGCGACACAGGCTCGCGTAAGAACTGGCCCCTACAGCGCGGGTTCGACAAGTTCTACGGTATGGTGATCGGGGCGGCCAGTTTTTACGATCCGGCGTCGCTTACGCGCGGTAATAAGAACATCACGCCGGTGAACGACAAGAAGTACAGACCCAAGAAGTTCTACTTCACCGACGCGATCACCGACAACACGCTGGCGTATCTCAAGCAGCACCAGGACGAAGAACAAGCCGCCGGAAAGAAGAAACCGTTCTTCGCGTATGTGGCGTACACTGCGGCCCATTGGCCGATGCACGCACTGCCCGAAGACATCGCCAAGTACAAGGGCTGCTACGATAAGGGTTGGGACGCACTTCGCGCCGCCCGCCGCAAGAAGATGATCGAGATCGGCCTGGTCGATGAAAAATGGGGCATCACGCCGCGCGACAAAGCAGTTCCAGCGTGGGACAGCCTGTCGGATGCGAAAAAGAAGGTGCTCCCCACGCGAATGGAGGCGTATGCGGCGATGGTCGACCGGATGGACCAGGGGATCGCGAAGATCGTCACTGAACTGAAGAAACAAGGCAAGTTCGACAACACGCTTATCCTGTTCCTGCAGGACAACGGCGGATGCGCCGAACCGTTCGGGCTCTGCGAAGAAACTATCCCGCCTATGAACACCAAGGCCCGCGTTCCGGCGCTCGATCCGAACCACCTGCAGTATAACCTCGCCCCGAACTGGACCCGCGACGGACGCCCGATCCACCGCGGAGCGAACGTCGTATCCGGACCGGCCAACACCTACATCGCCTGCGGGCGGTCGTGGGCGAACGCCCAGAACACGCCCTTTAGACTCTACAAGCATTGGGAGCACGAGGGCGGGATCGCCTCTCCGCTTATCGCTTCGTGGGGTTCGTTCTTCAAGAAGAACAACGCAAAGACCGGCCAGTGGGTGCAAGGCCCGGGCCACCTGATCGACCTGATGGCCACCTGTCTCGACGTAGCCGGCGCCGCGTACCCAAAGAAACACAATGGCGTCGACATAATACCGCTCGAGGGCGAAAGCCTCGTGAAGATGTTCCTCGGTAAGAAGCTCAACCGCGACACGCTCTACTGGGAGCACGAGGGAAACCGAGCCGTGCTCAAGGGCGACTGGAAACTCGTCTCGAACGGCGCGGTTAAGGGTCCGTGGGAACTGTACAACATCCGCAAGGACCGCTGCGAAATGAACGACCTCGCAAAGAAGATGCCCGACAAGGTCGCCGAATTGAAGAAGCTCTGGCAAGCCTGGGCCAAACGAGCCCAGGTCCTGCCCTTGAACCCTCCGCAACTGGATCCCAGCGAGTTGCGAGCCGACATGCTCGAAGGCCAGATCTTCCCAATGGACCCCCGCCCCGGCGCACCGGTGATCAAGGAGAAGAAACCGCTTAAATAGACGTAACCCCGCAAGACCCCAACGCCCCAAACCAGGAACAGCACAACGATGAAGCGACTCGAGACGATCTCTGCAATCGCCCTGCTGGCGACAATCGTATTGACCACCGGCTGCAACAATTCCTTCGAGAACCCATACCGCAGACCCGCCCCGGAACCCTCAAATCCCAAACCTTCCGCCACCACTCAAGCCGGGAAGATCACCCGCCCTATCGTTGTCATCGAGACCTCGATGGGCCGGATCACCGCTGAACTATGGTCCGACTCGGCGCCGATCACCGTCAAGAACTTCCTGGCGTACACGGATGCACAGCACTTTGACGGGCTGATCTTCCACCGCGTGATGAAGGGGTTCATGATCCAGGGCGGCGGGTTCGACCCGGCGATGAATGAGCGAGCCACACGCCCCGAGATCAAGAATGAGGCCAGCGCCGACAAGAAGAACGATCGCGGAACGCTGGCGATGGCCCGAACGCCTGTGATCGACAGCGCCACCTCGCAGTTCTACATCAACCTTGTGAACAATCACCGTCTGAACCACCGCGACAGCACGTTTGACGGCTTTGGTTATTGCGCGTTTGGAAAGGTGATTGAAGGGATGGACGTGGTGGACAAAATCGGCTCCGTGAAAGTAGGTTTCATCGCCGGCCACGAAAACGTCCCAATCACGCCCGTGCTGATAAGGACCATCCGCCGCAAGAAGTAACACCCGACAACTTCACCCTGCCCCCCGCGGTCTATTTGGGCCCGCGGGCCGTCTTCTCTCTCATCGCTCTGGCTTCGGCGCCGAGCTTTCTTGCGGCGTCTTCCCGAGTGATCTCGCCCGCCTCGACCGCCGCTTCGAGCTTCTTCCTGACATTCGTCATGTGCTCGCGCACTCGCTCGGAGGCCGCCTGGCGCCTCTTGATCGTTTCCTGGGCGGCCTGATGTTTCTTGTCGGCGTCTTCCTTGCTGATCTCGCCGGCTTCGACAGACGCGTCGAGTTGCTTCCGCATCCCGGCCAGATGCTCGCGAACCTGGCGGGCGGCGGACTCCCGCCTGAGCGTCCTCTCGGCGGAGGCGTATTTCCTGGCGGCGTCTTCCTTGCTGATCTTGCCCGCTTCGATGGCGGCGATGAGATCTCTCTTCGTACTCATCAGGCGCTCATTGATCTGCTGAGCGGCCGCTCTCCGCCTCTTGATCGCCTGGGCTTCGGCCGCAAACCTCTTGGCCGCGTCTTCCTTGCTGATTTTGCCCGCTTCGACGGCGGCGTCCAGCCCTTTCTTCAGCCTCGCCAGATGCTCACGGATCTGCGCGGAGGCCATTTCCTCCCTGACCGTTTTCACGGCGGAGGCGAACTTTCTGTCGGCGTCTTCCTTGCTGATCGTCCCGGCCTCAACCGCCGCGTCGAGTTCTTTCCTCAGATTCATCAGGCGCTGCCTGGCCTGCTCACCGGCCGCTCTCTGCTTGCCCATAGCGTTCTCGGCGGCGGCGAATCTCTTGTCGGCTTCCTCCCGACTGATCTTGCCCGCCTCGACAGCGGCGTCGAGCTGTTTTCTCATCCTCATAAGATGCCCGCTGATTTGGCGGTCTCTTTGAATGGCGCCGATCCTGGCCGCTGCGTCCTCTTGAGAGATCTTCCCCGCGGCGAGTTGCGCCTGGATCTCCGCCACCGCCCGCCTGCGATCGGCGTCGGTGGCGAAGACAACAGGCCCGCGGGGGCCCTTCTTGTCGATCGCCAGCGACCGCCGGAACGCGTCGGCCTCGAACCAGTCGATCGTACCGTTCCCGTCCTTGTCGTACCGGATGATTGCATTCCACGAGTCGCCCTTGCGAACGAATCCCCCCGCCTTGCCCTGGTTGGCGGCGAACTCTTTGGTGTCCAGCTCGTTGTCCTTTCCCGCGGCCTGGAAGAAACGAGGGCGCTCAACGGAGGGATTGTACTTGGGCTTGGGCTTCGCAGACGCTGCGGGCTTCTTGCCCGGAGCCTTGCGGTCTGTCTCCTGACCATACGCCAGGCAAAGAGGCAATGCGATTATCGCCAACAGCGCCTGGGCCTGTATCCGACGCAGTATCCTGCGGTATATCTTTCCTGATTCGATCATTCTGAATCTCCTTTCAAGAGATTCGGCGCTTCTGATTTCGCTTACCGTCGCCGGCACGCGAAACGCCGCACGTCAACTCCATTTTCATTGTCCACAATAGCACAGCACAAATACAAGCTCGAAATGAAGGCCCGGGAACATCGCGCGACAACGCCCGGGCGACATCTGTGCGTCGGTTACGAAAGGGGCGTGCTCTATATACCGATGATGAGAAAGTGGAACGTCGGAGGACCACAAGAGTAACAACGGTTTCATTACTGTAACGCCCGAAGGGCATACCATCTGGAGGCAGTGTCAATGACTTGCAGGACCACACGCTCTGGCGGCTTCAGCTTGCTGGAACTTGTTATTGTCGTCGTGCTTATGGGCGTAATAGCCGCCATAGCAATACCGCGTATCAGCCGAGGCACCTCCGGAGCCGCCGATGCGGCGTTGAGCGCCAATCTGTCGGTCCTGAGAAACGCCATCAACCTGTACGAAGGCGAACACCCCGGCCTGCACCCCACCGCCGCCGATATTGCCAACCAACTCACCAAGTACACTGACATTTCCGGAGACGTCAGCGACACGAAGACCTCTACGCACATATACGGCCCGTACATTCGCAAGATCCCGCCCCTCCCGGTTGGTTCACGCAAGGGCAACACCGCCATCGCCGCCAACTCAGGCAACAGCGTAGGCTGGAAATACACCTCCGCCACCGGTGACATCCGCGCCAACACCACCGCTTCCGAAAAAGACTCCGAGGACGTGCCCTACGGCGACTATTAACCGGAATTCGCCGCATGGCGATCCCCGAGGAATTTGGAATTCCGCAGACATCCGCAAGCAAGCCCGCCATGACCACAGTCCAACCCTGAACGCACAACCGCTGCTCAATAATCAAGTGCTGTATCCCGCGAACTGTCAGTGAGGTTAGTCGTCTATATCACTGCAACCTATTTCGAAGACACCGTGCCTGGCCGAGTAGAGCCCAAACACCGCAATCGTCTTTGAGTCAACGATCTCGTTACCAGCTATCATGGACCGAACTCGGTCGAAAGAGCGCGTCTCCACACTTATGGTCTCGTCCTTCTCCAGATTCTGCTCGCCACGGGTGAGCCCTCGCGCGACAAAAACGAACAGACGGTGCGTCGACCAGCCTGGCGAACTGAAAACCTGTCCGAGATACTCCATATCGTCCGCCCGATAACCTGTCTCCTCCTGTAATTCACGATGCGCACAAATCTTTGGGGTCTCGCCATCGCCAAGCGTTCCGGCCGGTAACTCCCAAAGTTCTCTGCCAACTGCAAGCCGTTCATTCTTAATGAGGACAAGCGTGTCGTCGGTCAGAAAGGGAAGGATAACCACAGCTCCGCCGTGAACGACAACTTCCTTCTCGATGACCTCGCCGTCAATCTCGATGGGGACCATTCGCAACTCCAATCTTGGACCCTTGTGCACCACGCGACCTTCCGGGGGGATTATGGGCTCGTACATGTTGTCCTTTCAAATTGTTAACGATAGTTGTAAATCACCACAGATTCCGCAGGACGAAGACGGCGCCCCGTCCGCCCCCTGACAGTTATCCGCGGAACATCACTGCGATTGCTGCTGCGCAGGCGGCGGCAAGTGCGGTGGGGACCAGGTAAATCGCCCGCCATCGGAACTTGCCTTCGGGTGTCTTCAGACGGTCCATCACTACGCCCGTAATCTGCGTGCCCAGGAACAGACCGAATCCGAATATCACTACGGTGTACAGACCCTGGGCGGAGCTGGCGATTTCCGAAACGCCGGCTGGAGCCACCTTGTTCACGTAGACAAATCCCACGTTGATAAAGAACGCATACGCCAGACCGTGCAGACCCTGCGAGGCGATGACCAGCAATCGCGGCTTGCCCGCCGAATAGGCTCCATACATCGCCAACCACATCGCTGCGCCTATGGCAAACACCCAGCGGAACCCGATGCCCGCCAGCACGTCCTTCTCGTAAAACGCCATGAAGGTCATCGCGGCGACCTGAGCGACCTGTGCGATGGTCATCACCGCGGGCATGTTGCGGCTTTGCACGCCTAGCTCGCCGAGGTATGGCGCGGTTCCGAGGAAGTAGAACTGCAGTTGTGTCGCCAAGACAAATCCGACAGCCAGGAATACAAGGAAGTCGGTGTTCTTCAGCAGCGACAGCGCCTCGGTGAGCGGTTGTTCGGCTCCTGGAGCGGGAGTGTGCGGGAGCAGCAGACAGTAAACGCCCATCACCAGCGAGAGGCCCGCTGCAAGGACGAGGCAGTCGGCGCCTTCTCCGCTGCCCTTGACTCTTCGCCATAAAGCCAGAGCCCACCCGACAAGCACCCATCCGATAACGCCCCAGACGAATACGGCGAACGGCGAGACGCCCGCGGCGCCGAGATGTCTGAACATAAGTGAATTGACCAGCGCCAAAGTAGGCGCGAACGCCAAACCGTACAAACACATCACTGCAAACAGCGGCCAGAATGTCTTGTACCTCGCCGCGGCCAGCAGCAGCACGGCTCCAGCCACATGCGCACCGGAAAGGAACTGCTCGGTGGCGATCCAGCGATCGACGAGCTGTCCGGCGATCAGCGGTGAAATGATGCAGCCGAGGAAGACCGTACCGTAGATCCACCCGGTCTGTTTACCGCTGAACTTCAGAGGCCCGAGCAGGCGAGCGGCCAGCACGGGC
Source organism: Phycisphaerae bacterium (assembly GCA_030745875.1). Taxonomy (GTDB): domain Bacteria; phylum Planctomycetota; class Phycisphaerae; order SM23-33; family SM23-33; genus BS750m-G57. Next base: position 4,741 of record JASLNT010000118.1, on the reverse strand, counting down.
GACCAGGCTCCCCAGACGGCGAACTGAAGGAACATCATCAGGCTCAACTGGATATACAAAAGCCAATCCATGTTCGTCTCCTTTGACACGCCAGACGACGATTATACCCGTTCCGTTCCGGTTAACAAGCGGAGCGCAGGGCACAGAGCGCCCATCCCCTTCTTCCTTCACGCCCATTACGCTATGCAATCACGCGTCTTTGGTTAGAGTTTCGGTCTGCGGCGTTTCAGCACCGCCACCGCGCCCAGCGCCAAGAGCGAGAGTGTGGCCGGCTCGGGCGTGGGGGTCTGGGTGAAGGTGACCGTTAACTGGTCGAAGGCCAGGAAAGTCGGGAACGCCAGCGGGTCTCCGCCGTCTACGTCAGGGTCGATCCCGGTGACCGTGAACAGATCCACCGCTGTTGGGAACGTGTGAATCTCGCCGGCTCCTACGACGACGCTGCCGTTGACGCTGTCGGTGATCGTATACAGCCCGTCGGCGTCGCCCAAGCCTGTCGGTAGGCCGACCTGCGTGAAGTTGGACGCCCCGTCGGTCTCGTAAATATACGAGTCGGCCGCCGGCGGGTCGAACCACTGGCCGTCACCCGAGACACCCGTGAAGGTCCACGCGCCGTCCGGTCCGGGCGTCGGGCTGCTCGGGACGATCGGATCGAGTTGGGTGTTCCGCCCCGAACCGGTCACCGTCGCCAGGAACACGCCCGACGAATCGTCCGTGAAGTTCAGGATCATAGCCACCTGCCCCATATCGTTGAACGCGCTGGGACGGCCGTCCTCGTTGCCCACACGGTGCACAAACTCGATACCGTCGATGGTTTTTGTCACGCCGGGGCGAACTTCCAGATCGTCGCCTTCGCGAGCGACCAGGAACAACTCGTCGCCGGCCTGGGCCCACAGGCTTCCGTTATTGGGCTCGGAGACACCCGCGCCCCGCAGCACGGCGAAGAATGCGACCGCGCCGGTATTGTTGATGGCCGGGTCAATCAGATAGTCGAACTGCACGCCCTCGGGCAGTCCCGGAGCCTGGACCCCCTCGCGGGCGATCAGGTCCAATGCGCCGGGCTTACCGGCCCAGATCGCCGAATCGTTGGCCCCGCTGATCGAGGCGCTGAAGGCGACCTCGCCGGCGCCGTTCAGGGACGGGGCGCTGAAGTCAATCGACTGGAAGTTACCGCTCGTCCCGGGCGCCGGAGCCCCTTCCCTGGCCACCAGCGTCAGTCCAAATCCCGAGCCGACCCAGATACCGTCGTTGTTGGCCCCGTCGATGCCCGTACCGCCCATCTCGCCTTGAAACAGCACGTCCCCGGCGTTATTGAAGCCCATCTCGGACGGGAGGGAGTTGAAATACACGCCCGTGGCCATGCCCGGCACCTGCATGCCCATGTAGGCGACGGGCCACATATTGTGCGCTCCGTCGGACCAGATAGCGTAGAAACCCGTGCCATCGTTGATCTGCAGGCCCCGAAAGACCGTCCCCCCGTGCGCGTTGATGTAGGGCGCCTCGAACCGCCAGTAGTCCCAGTCGGTGGTGAAAGGGGCCGCCTGGTCGCCCCCGCGGGCGCGCAACTGCGCCGCGCCGCCCCCCATAACCCAGATGCCCTCGTCGTTGTACTGATCGACGCCCCCGCTTCGCACCAACATGCCGTTAAAAGCGGCCTGGCCGCTTGTGTTGAAGGCCGGCTGCAATTGGTAGTCAAACGAATTGAACGCTACGCCCGCCGGTGCGCCGGGCGCCTGCTGATAGCGACCGGCAAGGCGGACCGGGCCGCCCCCGCTGTCGATATACAGCATGTCCGTCGACCCGCCGGCAGCGGTCGTGCCCACAGCTTCGAAGGCAACCTGCCCTGCGCCGTTGATCACCGTGCGTCCGAACTGCCAAAAGTCGGTCCCCACCGCCTCGCCGGGCGCCTGCTGACCCGATCTTGCAATCAAGCGCGTGCCGGCCGAATTGCCGGACCACACTCCGCGGTCCCCGATTCTATAGCTGATCCCGGGCCCATCCAGGAACGCCTGGAACGACACCTGTCCCGACCCATTGACCGCCACGTCACGCATGTCCGAAGTGAACGTCACCTCAGTTTCGGTACCGGGCGCGTGCTCGCCCGAAACCACCACTGTCTGCATCGTGACCTCCGCGCGAACTCCAGAGGCAATGCACATCACCGCCGCGATCACCACTCCCGCCGTCACCACTGCTGATTCAATTGTCCTGGCCCTATAGAACATGATTGGTTTCCTCATTTGAATCGCTCTTTCTATCGTCCTGCTGTTGGCCAACAGGAACGCACGAAAACTACAAGCGATGGGATACTGCGCAATGCGGCCCGGCGCAAGAAACGAAACGCTCCTACCTCATTTCAGATTCGACCGGCTCAGGCCGAATACAGCACACCACCGCTCTATAATGGAACCAAACTTACGAGATCATATCATAGCATATGCATCGGATATCTAAAAGCGAATTCACAGATTACTGCGCGCTGGACTATTGGGGTTTTGGGGGAGATCAATCCTGGGTTCGGGGAGTTCGGGGGATGCAATACTTAATTATGATGAATTTGCTAACTTACAGTTTCACTAAGGACTTAACAGCAATGCACAACCCTGCAAGGCAGTAATTATGTATTGTGTCCCTCGATCCTATTCGTGTGAAAGTAGAGAAGTAGAGAATAGATCGCAGTAGAACTCGTGCAGGTTACGGCGCCTTGGTCTAGACGTTGACGTAGACTTTTTGCTCCACTTTCTCCTCACTGTTTTTTACTGCTCCGCGTGTGACTGGATTTGGCTCCACCAAGTTCAGCCACACACCGCCGCCAGAGCAGCTTGCTCTTACGAACCTGGCGAATGTGAGATGGCGTTAATGCGTTCTTTCCGATCCGCTCGGAGTACTCGCCCCCACTCATGATGTTCGTCTTGTTATCGGGAACCAGCGGATCCTTGACGGCGTGAACGAGCCCAAGACAGTGCCCTATCTCGTGGGCCACGCAAAATGTCTCCATCACCGGGTCCTTTTGCTTCTTCGGCAGGGCGACGATGCAGATTGGCCCGCCCGGTCCGAACGGCCGCCCCGGCCTGCTGTCTATGGCGCCCAGTCCGCGTGGCCCGGGCTTGCCGCCTATGGCGTTGACGAAAACCAGGCTGATCCGGATCGGCCCGGATTCCCAAAGACCACGCTCCTTTCCAATTTTCGACACCTTTTTCCAGTTTGCGGTTCCATCTCTGGCTGCGGTGTGGTCAAGATAACGGGGTTGAAGCCATGCGATCTGGATATTTGCCTGCGCGTACACCGACTCGATAGCCTTGCGATCGAGTCGTGATACTGCGGGCTCTTTGCCCTCGGAAGATCGGCAGATTACAGGTTCAATCAGCAAGCAAGCCGGCGCCTTTCGGTCAGCATCAGGACGAATACCCTCGCCCAACGACAATGGCGCGACAAGCATCGCCGTGCTTAGCAGCCCAAGACCAGCTAATGAAAGGATGTTTACTCTAAAGGCTTTCATGATCGACTCCTTTTATATCTGCCTGGCTGGGAATTACGGGGAGGAACTACGGGGACATCCATAATTCCGGGGACGTAATTTCGGGGACGCCTTACTTCATTATTCATCGAACCTAAGACCTAATCGTGATTGTCGATAACCAGGGGCTCTTGGCAAGGGAAAACGGCTGGCGACCTGCAGCGAGGTAAGACAACGACCTGGGGCGTATGGTGAAAGACAACGGCGTCGCGACTTTGTCGCGAATAGGCCGACATTCTGTCGGCCGCTAAACAGGCGATTGGCGAGTTCTTGTAATTCGTGGCCGGGAATAGCTGTCAGGTGCTAGCTCTCGGTTATCCCGATGTACATCAGGAATGGTAACTGGTTCTTGTCAATTGGGGGCAGGAGTGCGTATAGTACCATGCGTTATTCTGAATCCCCTATGAGGTGAAACCATGGCTACACGAACAAAGAAGCTTGAAGAGTTGGCTAGAGTATTCCATTCGCTTGGCGACAAGACGCGGCTTAGCATTATGGCGTTGCTGGCCGATGGCGAGATGAACGTGACAACAATCTGTAAGAAGCTCAAGCTTCCGCAGTCCAGTATTTCGCATCACCTTGGCCTGCTGCGGATCGGCGGGCTGGTGGCCAACCGTCGCGATGGAAAGCAAATCTTCTACTCCCAAGCCGATCTGACCAAGCATCGCCTGGGGCAAAAGTCTGAATTGACCAAGGCGCGAAGCAACGCCGCCAAGTTCGGACCGGCGGAACTGGCCCTGCCCAAGGGATAAGAACACAGGCAATCGGGTTTGGGGATTTGCTACAGACAGCGAAGCTGGAGTCGCCCGACCGCCGTACCAGCGATTACGTTTTGGGGAGGATCAATTCGGCCGGGCCGAACTTGGCGGCGTTGGCGCGTGCCTTGGATAGCTCGGGTTTGCGGCCTAAACGGTGCTTGGACAGATCGGCTTGGGAATAGAAGACCTGCTTTTCCTGGCGTCTGGTTGTTACCAGTCCGCCGAGACGTAGCAGATTGAGGTGATGCGAAGTGCTGGACTGTGCAAGCTTGAGCTTGTTCTGAATAGTCGTCACGTTCATTTCACCGTCGTCCAGCAACGCCATAATGCTGGCTTGCCCCGGTTCTTCGGTCCAGTTGTTATGAGAGAACCATTACCTTGTCATTCGTTCCGCTGCCTGGCTGCGTAGGGCGGAGCGCAGCGGAGCCCGGAGCAGGCTGGCAGCGGGCGGCGTATTCCGCCGGACTCT
>JASLNT010000117.1 GCA_030745875.1 Phycisphaerae bacterium | reverse complement strand
GGCGAGAATCACGCCCTTGGCGCCGGCGAGAGGAGTCGCACCGGAAACCTCCAGCGTACCGCCGAGAACCTTGATCGTAGTTTGCGTCGCGGTGACGCTGCCGCCGTAATCCAGACGCGCCGTACCCGCACCGCCTATCAGCAGAGTCTTGGCCACCCCGCCGTCATTGTAGTCGTGCAGCGTGAACGTATGGCCGGCCGCTCCGCCGATCCCGCCGCTGGAGCCCGCCGGCGCAGGAAGCGTCAGAGACGTATAGTTCAGCACGCCCGCGCCGCTCGTCCCGCCGATAAACACACCGCCCTCATCAACCGTAACAGGACCGACGTCAACCGTCTGTTCAGCCGCCACCACCCCGCCGGTCACGCCTGCATCTACGGAAGTATTCGTAAACGATATGCTCGTGGAAGCGCCCGCCGTAGTCACAACACCGTCGCCGGCGAACGTAAGACTGCCGAACGCCGGATTCAGATCCGTATTCAATATCGAATTGCTGGGCATGCTCGGAACCGCGGGAGCCGGAGGAATCTCGGGGATCGCGGGCAACGCGATAACCGACGTCGCAACGCCCGTCATGCTCGTCGTTCCCGTCAATTCCAGCGTTCCCCCGCCCAACTCCAGTTCCGCCGCGCCGCCAAGGGGAACCGCGCCGGTTCCAGCAAGCGTGCTGTCGTTGACGATCGAAAACTTCGTGCCGACGGCCTCCGCCGCCCCAAGAGTCAGTTCCGTCCTGCCGCCGCCGGTGATCGTCAGAGTCTTGGACGCCCCGCCGCCGTATGAGCCGATAGCAAGCACTCCGGCACCGCTGCGGCCAATCGCACCGGACGAACCTGACAGCGTCACCGTGCCAATAGTGGTCGTGAAAACATCTCCGCTGGTGACCAACTGCGCTCCGTTCTCGAGAGTCACGGCGCCCAGGATCGTATGCGTCTCGTTGGCGTTTACACCGGCGGTGACGTCCGCTTTGACAGTTGTCGAGGCGAAGCTTGTGTCGGTCACCGCGCCGTCGATGGACAGAACACCGTCGCCGTCGAAAGTCAACGCCCCGTAAGTCGCCGTCGGATTGAGCGCCAGGGAGTTAATCAACGCATCGGCCGTCACAGAAACAGTTGATCCGCTCATGCTGGTTCCGTTGTCGGTCGTAAGCCTGCCGCCGCCCAGCACCACCGCAGCTCCGCCAAGAGGATTGGCGACCAGCGCCTGAAGCCTTAGCTCCCCGCCGTCGATCTGAAGCGTATTGGTCCCGTCGATAACGCCCGTGTCGGTTACAGTCAAAGAACCGCCCCCGGCCTTGACAAAAGTGCTTCCCGAGAAAAGGTTCAGGTTCACAGCCGTCGCTCCGCCCTCAAACGTCGCATCGCCGCCGGTGGCGATCTCCGTCAACACGCCCGAGACGGTCTTCAGAACCGCACCGGCTCCCAGAGTCGTAATACCGTCGTTAGCGATGCTGTTGGTGTCCAACGTTCCGTTGATTGTGAGCGCCCCGGGCGAAGTAACCGTAGTCGCATCGTAAATCTCAAGCGTAACCCCCGAATTGATCGTCACCAGACCCCCTCCGCCGCCGTCGTCGTTAATCGTAAGAGAGTAAGCGCCCTGATTGGCCGCTACTATCGCTTCGCCCGAACCGACAATCGCAATGTCCAGAACCTTGCCGACCGTATCCAACTGCGGAATATCCGGGGTCAGAACGCCGTTGACCTTCCAGTGAGAATCAGGCGTGTGGGTCGCAACATCACTCCACTCGTCGACATCCCCGTCCCAATGCATCGTCGCCCCAGGCCCGGAACTGAGCGAGACGGTGTCGAAATCGATCTCATAGTCATCGGTGAATTCCGTCGCAAGGATTCGAATCTCCAGCAACTGACCGAGTTGTGCGGGGCTGGCTCCGGAGTTGTAAAACAGTTCGGCGGAGGTCCACACTGTGTCATCGGCCGGAGAGGCGCCGGTGACCGACGCGAGAACGACATTGTTGGCCACTAACTCCAAGCGATAGTCAGCCGTCAGGCCGCCGTTGTAAAGCAAGGGATTGCCGACCAATATGTTCAGATCGTACAGCGTGTCGGCCTGCAGCGTATCAGAAAGAATCTGCGACGCGCCACCGTCATAGCCCACATAGCTGGTGGCGTAGAATACGTTCTGGCCTTCCGGGGCGAGCCCGCCGAAGCCCTCGGCGGCGCTTGGATTGTACACACCGGCGTCGGAATTGCCGATCACCCAGACCGTAGGAGCCGCCAAGTCATAGTAACCGTCTATCCAGCCAGGGGGCGCGCCGTCCCACTCGCCATCGGCCAACACCGGTAGCTCGAAACCATCGTTGATAATGGTAAGGTCCCCCGCACCTGCAACGCTCGTGAACGACAGAACGGCTGCAACCGTCAGTACGATACCGAATGTATTGCGTGTAGACATATGTGAGGGTCTCCTGAATTTCACTGATTGTGCGCGCAAAGAACCCATGCGCGCAAGGGAAACGGCCTGACCAAACTGCCCTGTGTCTTACGAAACAATGCAATTGCTCCGAATGTGACGGGGTCCGGTTGTCAAGATGCGCCTACGGCCGGCAGCTCAATGCACACCGAACATTAGATATGACGCCGAACTCCTCTGGCTGTCTGCTCCGTCTCGGCGGGCGTGCACAGAAACCGTGCCGCCACACCACATTACTGAATTTGAACCAAACCACCATATAGAATACGCCAATAATGGGATTCGGTCAAGCAAAATGCAGAGTCCCGACGGCGTATGATTAACAGAACTTGGCCCGAGAGCCTCTGGAGCATATAATGGTTCTGAACAATGTCGTGGATAAACACAGGCGACCAATAGACATGGGTCATGACCATCATTCAACGAAAAGAGTTATCCGGAAGGTTTCAGCTCTTATGTTCGCCATTTTCAAGCGAATTCGTCGGCAATTCGCGAGACGTCCCAGTTGGATGGACAGGGATATTCTGCTCATCCTGGGCTGCCAGCGCAGCGGGACAACGCTAATGCAGGGCATACTAGACCGGGATATGCGATCGAAGATCTACGGTGAATTCAGCAAATTGTCGTCGAATGACCGCGAATTCCAGATACGACTTAACCCGCTCGATTCGGTCAGGAAAACCATCGAACGCGACCGGGCCGAACTTATCGTGCTGAAGCCGATTGTAGAATCGCAGAACGCCCTGAAACTGCTTGCTGCCTTTGAGAATGCGCGAATACTGTGGATGTACAGGGATTTTCGAGATGCGGCGATGTCAAACATAAACACATTCGGGCCGAATGCAGGGATCTACGACCTGCAGTGCGTTCTCGATAATTGCGATGGTGACTGGCGGGCCGAAGACCTGAGCGACGATCTCAGGGCGGTGGCGGCCGAAAACTTCTCGCCGGACATGGACCCACACGATGCGGCCGCCTTGTTCTGGTTCGTGCGGAACAGTTGGTTCTTCGAGCTGAATCTGCATACCAGCGCCCGAGTAATGCTCCTCCGCTACGAACATTTGGTCGCCGAGCCTGCGGCGGCGGTGAAGGAACTCTACGGTTTTCTGGGCCGTAACTTTCCAGGCGAACGTATCTTACCTCCGATACATCAGGATTCCACGGGACAGGGAGCCAACTTAAAACTCTCAGACGGTATCGAACGCCTTTGCGCCGATCTGCTGGCCCGCATTGACGCGATCGCGAACGACTAGACCGAATCGACGCCTCAAACTGTTCCGGGAAACACTACGCTCACCTTTATTTTTGCTGATTTCACCGTTGTTGAAATCGGGATTGTATACTATACTACAAGACTGCGAGGCTTGAGGGCCGCATCATGACGAGAGGCGCCGTGACAGCATACGAGGTACTTGGCATATCCCCAGATGCAAGCCTGGAGGAAATCAGGCGAGCGTATCATAAGGGCGCGCTAAAGCACCACCCGGACAACTACCACCAAAGCCCCCTCGAAGCCGAAACGAAATTCCGTAAACTCGCGATGGCCTACAAAGCCGCACTGCGAGCCCACATCCCCAAATACGAACCCAATGACGGAAGCAAACCCTACAGCCCCGCCGATTTTGCGCGCATGGACACAAAGTGGCACACAGGCCGGACCAATGAACGCTACGTTTCGGGAAACGTCGAGAGGCTGGCGATGCAGAACTCCGCAAAAAGCCGCTCGGTCGCTACTGTCGATGAGAACAGGGTTTTCGTACTGGCCTGGGCGTTGGCTACGGTCCTGGGCATAGTCGTAGTAATCTCTGCGACAACTCTGGGCCTGGTCGGAGATATTGAGAGGGGAATGGTGTTCTCAGACCTTCTAATCAGCGAGATGCTGGCGCTATTGGTTGTCGTACCGGTAATTGCCGGCGCGGTCTACGGAATCGTCCTTTCGCGGAAGACGATCTGGCTTACGCTGCAGTTTGGGGTCCGCCTCCTGCCGTTCCTTCCAATCAATCGCAAGCCCAAACAGCTGCCCCAAACCGAAGCGCAGGAGCGCTGATCGATCGCATTTTTAGGGGGTTTCCCACCCCTTCGACTCCGGACATATCTTATGCTTCAAATGCGGAGCTATCAGGCATATAGCCTGGTCCGTTCGGTCGCAGGCGGGTGTGCACGGTGTCGTGCCGGGTCTGCGGCGGGGAACGTAAGACTCGAGGCTGTATCATGCTATGCAAAACAGCGATGCTGGTTGCAGTGTGCCTGATTTGTATGCCCTTGGGAGGTTTAGTCTCTTCTGCAGGAGGCGGACCTCAAGGGTATATAACGCAGGCTAACGCCCTGACCGACAGTTGGATGCTAGACCCAGCGCTAATGCTGGTTGTATGCGTCCTGCTGCTGGCTGTTTCGAAATCCACGAAACGTCGTGGAGCGCTGCGGGGCTAGGCTCGATACTGTGCGATGGAGCCTTGCCCAGCGGGAGGCGGGGTAACATCGCAGAGCAGTAGTCGAACTGCGGTCAGTCCACATCCCGAACGGACGGTTTGCGATGTCACAAATGGTTCACACTTTCAGACGCACACGCCGCCTGCAGCATAGATAGTTACATCGCTCAGGCCAGACGCGACTGCGTCATAGTGCACTTCTGATACACCATTTCCACTCCAATTGATATCATCCGATATTACATAACTTCCACTACACACTATGTCACAGGCGGACGAACTGTGAACCTCCCCTCCCCAGATTCGCCAGCAGCCTCAACTCGACCCGCAACGCCATCGTAACGCTTTATCCACACATGCGTTACATCCAGCACACTCGCAACCGCCCCCGTCAGGCCGACACCCGCAGACTCATCAGCCTGTGACACCCCTGCTCCGCCGAAAAACGCGTCGCCCTTCGACGCCGAATTCCCACATAACGCGCGCTTGCTTCGGTATCGCCCGGGCGGTATGCTTATTACATGGCCCGGTTGATCGTCGGGCCGATAGGGATGCGCATATGAACAGGCATCTGACAACCCTTCTCGCTGTTCTGCTGCTGGGCGGTTCGGTTGCCGCCAAATACACTCGCCGATCCAAAACGCCCGCCAAACCCCCTCCGGACCTCTGCAAGAACGCCGTCGACCCATACAGACCCAGCATTCAGAAATCCCTGTTCTTCCAAGCCGCCGGAGCCGACAACGAACTTACCGAATCCGAGTTCAACGCCGACAGATCCAAGCCCAACGGTTTCGCCCGCAAGTTTGACTCATGGCGAGCGATGACCGCTCTCGACAAGGACGCCAACAAAACGATCGACTGGATCGAAGCCGACGCGTACCGATACGATCTTCGCAAGAGAGTGCTCGCTGCGTACGACGCCAACTCAGACGGAAAGCTCTCGGGCGCCGAGCGCACCAAAGCCAACACCGATCTTCTCCGCGGACGGATCGCCTCTCCGCCCAAGTCGAGCAAGTATACCCCGCCCCACACGACGCGCAGCGGCGACTCCGGCGGGTCCCGCGCCGACGAAGCCGAACGGGAACGCCTCAAAGCCCAACTTTACGCCATTCGCAAGAAGTTGTACTACTCACCTGCGATGACCGCGGTGCGGAAGGCCTGCGACGCAGCCGAGCGCGCTTACGAGAACGCCAAGAAGGCGCCTGTAGTCGCCGAAGCCCGCAAACCCTACGACACGGCGCGCGCCGCTTACGAGAAGGCCCGAGACAAACTGCCCGAAGCCCAGACGTACGAAAAAGCCAAACAAGCCTACTACGCGGCCTACCGCAAAACGCCGGAATACAAAGCCTACTACGCGGCGCGCGAAATGCTCCAACGTGCGGAAAAAGACCGCAAAAACTACGCATCGGCCAGGAGCGCCTACGAACGAGCCAAGAGCAAATACGAAGCCGCAAAGGCCGCGCTGCCCCAATACCGGGAATACAAAGACGCCCGCGAAGCCCTGGACCGGGCCGCCCATTCCAGCGGAGAATACAAGGAGTCCCAGGACGCAGAAAGCGCCTACCGCAAAGTATATGAAAAGCATCTCGTCGGCGAGCGAAAGGCCCGAGACGACGCCCAGAAAGCCCGCGACGCCAAACTCGACCAACTCCTCCGAGCCGACCCAACCGCAAGAGACCTGTACAAGCGAATCAAAGAGATCGAAGCCAGGCGAAAGTAACGCTATGGAACCGGGGTCACGAGGCCTTCAATCTTGCTCGGATCGACTCCCGCCCGTTCAGCCGTGCACGGGATGCTGAAACCCAGCAAGTGCCCGCGAACTGTACTGAATTCGAACCGCACGTACGCCAGCAGGCTCCCTTTCTCAAATTCACACACCATCGCGATCTTCAACGATTTCTCACTCTCGCCGTCAACGAACTTCTCGTCGATAACCTTGATGGATTTCAGCCGGCCGTGCTTCCCGGCCAGAGTCTCCATACCGGCTTTAGACTGGGCGACGGTTATCTTCTTGCCGGGATTTCCCAGATGTCATTGCGCCCGCGACCATCGCGGGGCTTTCGCAATGATTGTATCCGATGCGTCGGCTTGAGCAAGCAGAATATGGGGTATGGGCATCGGACCATAGGCGTTGAACCGCGCCAGCGGTGAGGT
>JASLNT010000116.1 GCA_030745875.1 Phycisphaerae bacterium | reverse complement strand
GAACTTGGCCGGTGGCGGCCTGGAGGTAGGTGCGAGTGAGCGAGAACGCCCGTGCCTCATTTCGGATTCGACCGGCTCAGGTCGAATTTGCTCTGCCGCTCCCTTAACCTTTGCAGACTAGAGCAGTTAGCATTATATTCGGAGACATGGATTTTACCAAGAAAGAAATCAAGAAATCTCAGGATATGCGGAGATACCGCCGATATGACCCACCCACGATGGGCATTATGATCAATCGGAAGTAACGCTGGTTCTGCAAACTTGACTGGAAACTGTGAGTTTGACATTCAACGGTTCATACGTCATTGTTTGGGCGTCGCACGCTAACAGAGGAGATATTCCATGATCGAATTGAGCATGCATACGGACAATTGGCGGACGCTTAGCGGGTCGATGGCCCAGGCGGTTGAGGCGGCGAAGAAGTTCGGTCTGGAGTACATCGAGTTCGGCGTGGTCGACGGGCAGGATTTTATCGAGGGCTTAGGCTACAGCCCGGCGGTCTCGCTGGACGCCAACCCGATCCGCCTGAAGCGCTATCTTGATGACAACGGTCTGAAGGTTTCGCAGATCGACGCGGGCTATCCTATCACCGGTCCGATGGGCGCGACGTTCGGCGTGCGATACATGCAGCGGGCGATTCAGTTCGCTGCGGCCGTCGGGTGCCCGTTTGTCGACACTACCGACGGAGCATCGAAGCCCGAGGGCTATACCGACGAGCAGGTGCTTGCGATCACCAGGGAGAACTTCCGCCAGATTATCGAGTGGGCCGAAGACTACGAGGTTACGGTGAACATCGAGACGCACGGGCCGTACACCAACGATCCGGAGATCCTGGAGCAAATGCTGAATTTCTTCGACACGCCGTACCTGGGCCTGAACCTGGACACGGGCAATACGTTCATCGCCGGCGGCAACCCGGTCGACTTCGCCCAGCGGTTCATGAGCAAGCTGCGTTACATGCACATCAAGGACGTCAGCGAATCGCTGGCCGCTATGTTGCGCGGCGAGGAGACGGGCATCGCCATGAGCGAGTCGCCTATCGGTCAGGGCGTGAACGCCCAGAACATCAGCGCATGCATCCGCCTGCTGAAAGAGGCCGACTGGGACGGAGTAATTTCCGTGGAATGTCTCGGTACGGACGAGAACCTCACCGCCAGCATCAACTGGCTGCGGGAGCAGATCGCAACGGCGTAGAGACCATTGGAGACTGCGTGCTCATTTTGAATCGCGGTCGACGATCTTCTTCGGAAGGAGCAGTTCGGCTTCGCTGCGCGCCAGGAAGGGGGGCGCGTTCAGCAGGAGGCGTTTACCGCTGCACTGGTGGAACTTCCAGAGTTTGCCCGCCTGACCTTTCGGTACGGGGATGCTGTGGAAGCCCGGTTTCCGCCCGTCGAATTTGAATAGCGTGTTTCCCGCCCCGTCGCGAAGCGAGCCGGAACCATCGGCGAACAGGTCAACGGTCTTCGTTCCCTTTGGGACATAGAAGTACAACGACCAGCGCATCGACAGGTTGCCCGGTTCGCTGCGGCTGGACACGATTGTCATAGGCGTCTTATCGTCCCAGCGAACTCGCGTCGCGTCATTACCGTCGGACACGGTGATCTTGTGCAGGCCGGTTTGTTTGGGGCGCAGGACGATAGTTCGCTCCACGCCGTCGGGCGCGGAGGCTCCGCTGGCGACGCGGGTTTCGCCCCGCCAAAGGTCGACTTTTGCATCCCCTCGATCGCGATAGTGTGCGATAAGTCCGCCGGTGATCTTCAGTGAGATCGCGGTCGACGGTTTGTCGACCCACGTGTAGAAGGTCTGTACGCCCCGGCCGTGACTTCCAGCGGAGCCCTGTTCGACCTTCGCCAGCTTCAGCGGCGCCGCGGGGACCAGTTCCATACCGAAGTCCACGTTTTCGACCCGGGCGACCTTGTATTTGGCGATACCGGCGGTGACGATGCGATCAAGTTCGGTTTGACTGAAAGGCTTGCTGCTCTTCCAGGGGTTCCTGGATTCCGGTGCGCCCCATTCGCAGCCGGAAGGAATGCTGACCTGCTTATCGCGCCGAACGAGGTCGCGGTAGATCGCCTTGGAATGGACCATCATTGTTCCACGGATGCGGTAGGAGTGTCGTATCACGCGTTCGAATGCGGCTTGCCTGGCGGCGCCCTTTGCGGCGCGGTAGTCTCTGAACAATTCGACATAGTGCGTGTAGAGGATCAGATCGTTGATGCGGGCGCGGATCTTGGGGGTATCGGCGAGTTTGGCGGCTTTGTCGAGCAGGCGATACATGCGCCCCAGCAGATCGTCGCACAGCACGGGGCGACTGGCTCCGTCGATGAGTCGGTGAAACTCGCCCATCGGCTCCCTGGCCGGTCCGAAGCAGCGCGTGAGAAAATCATCGACCAGCGCATCGATGCGTTTCGCTTCATCGACGTCCCACAGCATTCTCGCCGCCAGGTAATACCCCAATCCGCACGGCCCCCAGCAGTCGCCCGATTCGCCCGACATGAAGCGAGCGCCCTTGGCGTAGAAATGCGGAATGGTTCGTTTGAGGTATTCCAGGTTGGTTCCGCGGGCTTTTCCGGGCAGGTTGCGGGACCACATGTTGACGCTGTAATACTCGCGCATACCGATAGTTGCGCCCTTTGCGGCCCATCCGGAGATCAGTTGATCGACAGTGTACCCGCCCCGTATGAAGCCCGTGGCGACGCTGATCACGACGTTCGGATGAACGCGGATATTCGGCGGGGGGGAGTGTTGACTGTAAGCGTACATGCCGACGTACTTGCCCTTGAACTGTCGGGCGACGCCCTCAGCGACCGCGTTGGCCAGCGTAAGTGCGCGATCGCTTACGCTGCCCAGAGCTGCGCAGGGGTCGCACTGGCACCAGCCCCCGCCGTCGCTGGGGTCCATCGAGATGCTGTCGGCGTCGGGGTGTTTCTTGAAATGTCGAATTGCGTGGGCGACCACCAGCGCCCGCAGCTTGGGGTTGCCGATGCAAATCTTTGTCGATGTCCGCTTTCCGTCGAGCAAACCGTAGAATTCGGGATTGGCGTCGAAGGCTTTCTTGTTGGCGCTGATGATCCCCTGATAGGCGTGTGAAGTTCGCAGGTTGAAGCCCAGCACGGCCCGGTTCCGCACGCACCATTGTTCGTACGGTTTGCGGTTATGATCCCACAGCCCGAAACCGTACCAGATCCGCCGGGCGCGGTAATCGGGCCGCTGGTCTGAATTCACTGAGATCAACACGTCGGGTGTCTGGGGGATTACCTCCCACGTTGGTCCCGGGAAGAACTGCCTGTATCCCAGGCGATACAGAAGATCCCATACCGCCTGTTCGACCGCCGATTCAGTCGCGCCAATGACATGCACGCCGCGCGAGTGCGATTTCAGAAGATAGTGTTCGCGATCGTCAACGCCTTTGACGGTGAATCGCCGGGCAAGGTCGAGCCTTGGGAAATCGCTCGCCAAACCGACGGCCAGACCAGTCGCACCATCGCCGACGACAACCTCGATCTTCGCCGACGATATCTTGAAGAGATACTCCGACAGTGTCGTCGCAGCCGCCTTGACGCGATCCGATGCGCCCTTGCCGATCACCACCGTCATCGCGGGCGAACCCTTAACCGTCACTCGCGTTGTTTCGATCGGAGCGCCGGTTACGCATCCGCAGGCGGTCGTCATCGCAAGCACAATCGCAACGTATCGCATTCGTCTTTCCTTTCCGGACCGACCGCCCAAAGACTACCTCAGTTCACCGCAAATTGCGATGACGAATGAACCGCTGAGTTTCCGGAATCATTGACGCGGGCCCGGTTGGGCGGGCACAATAGCCCGGTCAGACGCCGGGAGATGTTATGGAAGACAGGATAATTCGCCAGGAAGAGAAGATCGCACACCTGGAAAACACGGTGGAGACTCTGGACGAGGTGGTTCAAGCACTGAACGACCAGGTCGCACGGTTGCGTCAGGATATGGACGATATGCGCCGGCAGTTGCGACCTGCTCCTGAAGCTAGAAAAGCCGAAGAAGACGTTCCGCCTCACTACGGGCGATGAGCCCTGCCCGGCCGGTCGTCAAATGCGGGGAAGAAGCTGTGAATATCACCTAATTAAGTTACTCAGTATTGATGTCGCCCCAAAAATCAGCCGACTTGTAGCAAAGCGGAGTAGTTCTGTCTGCGGTTGATGTGCGGAGGCCGGAAACCCAGACAGGATTACGAACTGAGGCGTCGGGCGGGAGTTGATTAACAGGAGGCCGGTGACAATCACCGCATAGCTGAAGGAGAAGAGTTGATGAGTCATACAGAGGATGCTTCAATACAAACTGAAAATGCGAAACCAGACAGTTCTTCCCAAACCAAGTCCGCCCCCGAAAGATCAGTGTTCGCCAGCGAGCCGCAAACTCGCCGGCGCAGGTTCGGTCCGATGACGCTGGTGTGCCTGCTGGCGATCGGCGGGGGGATTGCGGCTTATCGTTTCTGGGGCCCGGGCTCCGGAGACGGACCGCAGGCCGCCAACGCCGGGCTGCAAACGCCCGCGCCGCCCGTAGTCGCATCGCCTGGGCCGAAGGTCGCCCCTGAGGTCGCCGAGTGGGTGAATCCCGCTTTCAAGGATATCACGCCCGAAGAGGCTGTCGCCCTTAGAACGGAATTCGCCGAGTCTGTCGTGACGCAGTTCTTCAGCGTCGGAGATACGGTCAGTGAGTTCACATCCACATTGGCTTCGCGAAAGGCTCCGCCCCCCGAACCGCCCGCCGATACGACCGAGACGAAGAACTCTCCCGAGCCCCCAGCCGCCCAGCCGGCTCCGATACCGGATTTCGACGCCTCGGCGTTTCACGTGAACGGGATCATGTTCAACGGCGCCGATTCCATGGCGATCATCAACGGAACTGTCTATCGCATCGGGCAAACGGTTTCCGGAGTTCAGATCGAGAGCATTACGCCAAAACACGTCTTCCTGAAGATCGGAGAGCACACGTTCAAGGTCGGAATGCAGTAATCCGGAGAGTTGATTCTCAGGCGTTACCGGTTGTGAAGCGGAAGGCGGACGGTGAACGTTGAGCCTTCGTTCTCGCGGCTTTGCAGTTCGAATTTGCCCCCGAACCGCTCTACGATATACTTTGCTCCGGCCAGGCCCACGCCCGTTCCCGGGATGCGGTCCCGCTTGGCGTTGGAGGCGCGGAAGAATTCGGTGAACAGTTTTGGGATGTCGGCTTGGGGGATTCCAATACCGTTGTCGCTCACGTCGAGAATCGCCCACCGGCCGTCGCTGTTGAGCGAGACGCGGACCGCGCCGCGGCTGCTGTACTTGATTGCATTTGACAGCAGGTTGGAGACGACCATTGAGTATCCCTGTGAATCGAACCTGACGCTGAGTTCTTCGTCGCCCAGAGCGATCTCCAGGGCGAGCCCCTTTGTCTGAGCCTGTTCGATATAGGGTTGGCAGGCGGCGCGAGTTTCGGCGGCCAGATCGAGCACGGAGATGTCCCCGAGAGGGTCTCCTGCCTTCACTCTGGCCAGTTCGAGCATGTCGCCAATCATCTGTGTCATCTGGTCCATTCTGGCGGCGATTCTGGAGGTGTATTCGGCGGCGCGGTCCGGTTCGTTCAGCACTTCGCCCAGCGCATAGGTCATCATTTTAGCAGCCGACACGGGCGACTTCAGTTCGTGGACCATAACTCGCATGAACTTGGCTTTTTCCTTTTCCAGCTGTTTCATTGAGGCCAGATCGTCGTACAGGCGGGCGTGGTGCAGCGCGTAACCGATCAGCCTGGAAATGGATTTCAGTGCGGGCAGGTCGTCATTGCCAAACGGTTTGCCTTTGGAGTTCACCGCCTGGACCACTCCGCGGACTTCGCCCTTGAACATCGCCGGCGCGCAGATGACGTCCCGAGTTCGAAAGTCATTTACTTTGTCCCAACTGGAGTCGAACCTCAACTCCGGATCGATATCGCTCAGATCGCCATAAGCGTCGCCGACAACGAATGCCCTGCCCGTTGTCGCGCAGAATCCAGCCAGGGAGCTCTTACATATTGGAATACGAATGGTCCGTGCGACATTTCCCACCATCGCGACGGCTTGGAGTTCCCGGGTTTCCGGATCGATCAGGTATATCGAGGCCCGTTGTGCGTTGAGTTCGCCGCAGACCACGTCTGCGACGTCGCGCAGGACGTTGGGTATCTCGACGTCTCCGATCATGCTGTCGTACAGATCGAACAGCCGCTCATCGACGGTTATGTTCTGCTGGGAGTCGTGTTCGTGCGGCATTGCGAATTCCCGATCCTATTGCATTGTTACTGGCGTCCGATCAGGCTCACCGCCCGGACGGTTCGGTTGCGTTCTTCGCCTTCATCGCTCAGCGTGCCTTTGTTCCAGAACTTGGCCCGGTATGAGAATTCTCCTCCGGTGGGCAGACATTTTACGGGCGCTATTCTCAGCGCCTGGGGGCGGTGAGTCGGCAGCATTGTCGCATCGGGCTTCTCGTGGCATCCGACGCACGATCGCCTCTCGCCCGGGCGGATGTGCATCCATATTAACTGATTGCCCACGACACGCCGGTCGGAATCGAGGACCTGGCAGTGTATGAGGCGGTCGGCGGGCACCTGGAGCGAAAACGACCCGTCCGCCGCCAGCGGGACCGTGCCCAGAACCCGAGCGTGCGTGCCGACGTGATTCTTCCACGCCGGTCCCTTTCCGTTCATGTGGGTCTCGTGGCGGGTGACAATGGGCTGGCCTTCGACTATGCGGACAAGTCGTCCTCGATTTCGCGTACGGGCCTCCTGGGAAATCCTAGCCGAACTGCAGAACAGCGTGGCGGCGTACTCATTAGTGCGACGCGCTTCGGTCAGGGTGATCGGGCGGCGTCGCGGACGTATCGGGCGGGGCTCGAACTCCGCAGTGTCCGGATCGTCGTAGACTACGGTAAGCACGCCCGTCTTGACGTCCGCCTTGTACAGACCGAGTTGGGGCTTGGACGCGTCGCGAACGGTCGCGGCGCACAGAATCGTGTTTGCGTTCAGCGGGAAAGGCGAGGTCACCGCCATGTTCTTGTATCGCGGGATTACGGTTTCGAGATAGCGTCCCGGTCCGATGATCGTAAGGCCCGCGGTTGATGCGCAGACGACCCGTCCGTCGTCGAAGCTCTGCGGTTGGGTCATTCGCAGTACGCGATGGCGCGGGGCGACTTCACCCCACCAGCCTTCCTTGTTGACGCGGGTTACGTTCCGCCAGAACGCTCTCCGTTCCGGCCCGTAGAGCGTTACGTTGCGCGTTCCGTCGGGATTGATCGCCTGTACGGTTATTTCGGTTTTGAGTCGAGAGTAGAACAGTTCGAGGCGGCTGAAGAGTATCCGTCCGTCCGGCAGCATTGATGGTTCGTTGTCGCGTCCCAGGTTCAAACCGATGACATGCATGTCGCTTCCGTCGGCGTTCATGACGGTCAGTCCGGTGGCGTGGTATCCGTGATACTCGTCCCTTATCCCGATTCGGCTCGAAGAAAAGACGATCCGCCCGTCTGGAAGATACGCGGGCTGAACGTCGTGGTACGGTCCCTTGGTGATCCGCCGCAATCCCTTTCCGTCGGCCCCGATCTCCCATACGTCCCACCACGGTTCTGTCTTTCCGCCTCGCTTGGAGAAGATAATCCGCTTTGCATCCCAGGACACTTCGCAGTCGGCGACGTATCCGTCGGTGAAGTTGGTAAGCTGCTTTACGCTCCCGTCGGGCTGCAGTATGTGCAGATTGTCGCCGATGCGGTAGGTGGGTCCCGAATCGGTGGTCGAATACGTCTGGCGCCACGGGTCGATCTGGAAGCGGTTGGGCATCTTGTTGGCGCCCTTGATGAAGACTATCGGGTATGTCTTGCTTTCCCGGGCGGTTTTGGGCGATGTGGCTGGTTTGGGGGTCGGCGTGGTGTCGCGAAGTTTCAGCAGGCCTCTTCGCCACAACGCCTCTCGTGCGACCAGGCGAACGCTGTAGAACGGGTGGTCGACTTCGGCTTGCTTGAGCACCGCAATCGCCTCGTCGGAGCCCAGTTCGTCCAACGCCATCGCCGCGGCGTGTCTCACCCCCAGCGCATTGCCGTCATTGCCCATAATCTCGTCCAGCAAACCGATATGCTCGACCGCACCGAGGCGCCCCAGGGCTCGGGCGAACGCCTCGCGCCAGCGCGGCGGGGGATCGTTGTATTCTGCGTGGCCTTGGGTTTTGTTATTGAAGTATTCACCGTAGTATCCGTATGTCGCTTCGGGCTTGGACGCTTTGAGCAGTTTGGCGATTGGGGCGGTTCCTCTCTTGTCGCCGAGGAACATTATCGCCTTGGCGGCGTTGATTCGCACCCAACCGTTCTTGTGAGTCAGCAGGTCGATCAGTCTGGGCACATCGGATTTCTCGCAAAGCGTCGGAAACCAGATAGCCGCATACGGTACGTCGCCGGCGTATTTCTTCGCCAGATTCGCCAGTGTTTCGTCTGCGGTCTTACCGTCGGTCAGGCCGAAATGTGCAAACGCCGCCCTCAGCGCCGCCCTTCTCAATCCGACCCGTTCGACCAGGTGTCTGGTGATCGGCTGGTATGCTTCGGGTTCATAGATCATCGCTCCGTCGTAATCGCTGGGCATGTTGGCCAGCAGCAGCGGGGCGATCTCCCGGAGGGCCTTGACGTTCTCCGGATCGGTGATGTTCATTCTCGACAGCGCCAGAGCTATCGCATACGGCGTCTGGTACATGCGGTCTCTCGGGTCGAGCCCCGGGCGGTCGTCTCGCGGGAGCACCTTGGGAGCCTTCAGGGCGAGGGATCGGGCGAATCCGGGATATGCCCCGATCAGCGCCGCTTGAGCGTCCTTGCCGTCCGTGTCGCCGAGCGCGTCGGCGGCGTAGCGAGCCCATCGAGGATTAACCAGGAACGCGATCAGCGCCTTGCGCGCCTTGTCGCCGCCGAGACGCCCGAGGCTGCGCAGGCAGACCTGCACCATCGAGTTTTCCGCGGGGCTGCATGATTGCGTGCTGCGATACGGTTCGACGATCCGAATAATCTCCGCCGCATCCCCCGGACCGCCCAGCGCCCCGAGCGACCTGGCTTTGCGCTCCAGCGCCAATATCTGCAGATCGTCTTTTGCTTCCGGAGCCGGTTGGTCCGAAGCTTTGGGAGGATTCTTGGCGTACACGCCGATCTCGCGGAATGTCGTCGGGTAGAGCCTGTTTACTGAATTGTGCGATGTTATGCGCACGTAACGGGCTTCGACGGGCTTGAACGTGACGATGAGTCTGGGCTCCGAGCGGGTTTTGCTGCGGCGGATCTGTTTGTAGGTCTTTCCGTCAGCGCTGACATCCACGGAGTAATCGTTCATGCAGAACCCGGATCCGTATTGCTGGACCACAACGCATCCGAATTTGCGGACCTTGCCCAGATCGACGGTGCAGTGCTGGGGGAACTTAACGTTCTTCGTCTGCCAGTACGCTCCCCTGTTCAAACCGTCGGTAAGCGCCGACAGCGGACCCTTGTAGACACTCGACGCCGTCACGCCGGCTCGCAGAGCGAGGTTGGGATCTCCGGTCGGTTCGGTCTTGTCGTCCGTTGCGGGCTTCTTGTCCGATGGGAGGGCCTGACCGGCGGGGAGCTTCGCCCACCACGCCCGCCACACTTTAACCTGCCCGGCTCGCGCATCCGATCGCGCCAGCGCGTCGAACTCGAACTCCCGCCCGGAAACATTCGTAAGGGCGACCCATGCGGCTTGTCGAACCGTCCAGTCGGTGTCCTCCAGTCGGGCGAGCAGAACTTTCACATCCTTCTTGCCACCGCACCATCCCAGCGACATTACCGCCTCGCGTCGAACGGCGGGGGCCTCATCTCCCGCCGCGCGGGCTAGTGCGGGTGCGGCTGAGAATGCACGAAGGTATCCCAGCGCTTCGGCCGCTGCAGACCGTTCGTGCGGAGACTTTGCTTTCAACTTGTCGACCTGCCGGGCGATCTGGCGGTCGTAGGGGTTAAGATCTTCCTTTGCTGCTGCGTCCCGGGCCGGCGTGAATACGCACAAGGCAATCGCCGCCGTCAACCAATGTAGTGTCCGTTTCATCCTGGTAATCCGCATAGCGTGCAACTCCGTGTAGTCAGTCTCAATTCCGCAGTATGAAGGATATCCCACAGGCCTGTAAGGTACAAGCATTGATGTGGTCTGCGGTTGTCCGGGCGCGTGTCCGGGGCGTTCCTGCTCCGCCGATTGACCGGTCGAATGGATTGCGTGAAAAAAAGCTTTGTTCTTATCGCTGAGCGACTTGACGCACGGGGATAAAGTGCGTTAAAATACTTATAATGCGTTGCCCGGGTGGCGGAATTGGCAGACGCGCCAGGTTGAGGGCCTGGTGGGGTTTATACCCCGTGCTGGTTCGAGTCCAGTCCCGGGCAGTACCTTTCGACGGATGATAATCCAGGCGCCATAGTGACAACGGTCAATAACAATTCGAGCCATCCATTCGGCGACTCGGCGCGCATCGAACAGGACTTGGTTGAAAGCGTCCAGGCGGCCTCTCGCGAAGTCCAGTACACCGAGTGCCTTGACGACGAACAACGCGCGGAAGTCTATTCAATTCTTCACGCCCTGCGGAACGACACCGAAGCGCACCAGCAGATCGTAGGGCGGTGGGTTAACGACGGTACAGGGGACGTATGCGATGTTTGAAGAAGCACAACTAGCCGAACAGTTCAACGCTATGCTCGACCGGCAGCAGCAGGCGGCCGACCACTACGCCGCCGTAGCCGCCCAGACCGACGATCCGCAAGTGCGTCGCCAGGTCGAACAAGTCTGCCGCGAGAAGAAACGCCACATACAACTGACGCAGCGCCTTCTGGAAATCGTTGATTAGCGGTTGGCGATCGCCCACCGCCCGCTGCAGTGTTATCTGGCGTATTCCACGCAGCGCATTTCTCGGACCACCGTCACCCTGACTTCGCCCGGGTATTCCATTTCTTCTTCGACTCTGCGGGCTACGTCCCGTGCGATCTTGGCGCTCAGGCGGTCGTCCACTCCGGACGGATCGACGATTACTCGCACTTCCCTTCCGGCCTGAATTGCGTAAGCCTGTTCGACGCCTTCGAAGGTGGTGGCGATGGCTTCCAGTTTTTCGAGACGCTGAACGTATCGTTCGAGAGATTCGCGCCTGGCTCCGGGGCGAGAGGCGCTTATTGCGTCGGCGGCCGCTACGATTGGCATGAATACGCTGGTTGCCGGCACGTCGCCGTGGTGCCCCGCGGCTGCGTTGATAACTTCGGGTTTCTCACCATAGCGTTTGCAGAGATCGGCTCCGATTTCGGGGTGTCCGCCCTGTACTTCGTGGTCTACGGCCTTTCCGATATCGTGCAAGAGACCGCATCGCCTGGCGATCTGTCCGTTCAGACCAAGCTCGTCGGCGATTATCTGCGACAGGAACGCCACTTCAATCGAGTGCTGGAGAACGTTCTGTCCGTATGATGTCCTGAAGTGCAGGCGTCCGAGCAGGTCGACCAGCTTACCGTGCATGTTTCCGGTCTGGGTTTCGTTGCAGGCTCCCTTACCGTAGTCGTGGATCTGTTTCTGTGTTTCTTTTTCGATGGATGCGACCACCTCTTCGATTCGGGTCGGATGAATGCGCCCGTCCTGGATGAGTTTGGCCATCGCCTGGCGAGCGACGTACCTCCTGACCGGATCGAAACACGACACGACGACTACTCCGGGCGTATCGTCTACGATTACGTCGACGCCTGTGGCTTTTTCGAACGCTCGGATATTCCTGCCTTCCCGCCCGATCACGCGTCCCTTCATATCGTCTGAGGGAATGTCCACCGTGGACACCGTCGACTCGCACGTGTGCGCCGATGCGTAGCGTTGAATCGCCGTTACGATAACTTCTCGCGAGCGGTCTTCGGCTTCTTCGTTGGCCTGTTCGAGTTGGCGTTCTATGAACTGGGCGGTTTCCTGGGACATTTCCCTTTCAACCTGGTCGAGGAGGATCTTCTTTGCCTCTTCGATGCTGAGGTTCGCCACTTTCAGGAGTTGACTTTTCTGCTGGGCGATCAGTTCGTTTAGTTGGCGGTCTTTTGTCGCGAGAGCTTTTTCCCTCTCGACTACGCCTTTTTGCGCCGCGTCGACCATGCGTTCCTTGGAGTGTATCGTTTGGAGTTTCTGGTCGATCATGTCCTCGCGTTTGGCCAGTCGCTTATCTTCGTTGCGAAGCTCCTTGCGGGTGGCTTCGGTGTCGGAATCGAAAGTTTTGCGTTGAGTGACGAATTCTGTTCTGGCGTCGGCTTCGGCCTGGGCGATTATTTTCGCTGCTTCGGCTTCGGCGGTTTTCTTGGCGGCTTCGAATTCCGCGGCCGCCGCCGCTTGTTTGAGCGTCTCCTGCCATCTTCGGAAGATGAACCCAAGACCCAGTCCGATTCCGGCCGCTGCGGCCGCTATTGATATGGTGGAGCCCTCAATGCTCGCCAAGTATAACAAGTGCATAACACGTATCCTTTCTAAAGGTGACGCGCCACAGACTCGGCGAGTTCAAGCAGGCGTTACGGGCGCCCGAAACGACAGGCGTTTTCGAACAATTCGCAATCAGCCCCAATACTCGCGCCGATCAATTTCTGAGCAAAACCAACCGTCTTGCTGCAGATAAGGGCGCAAGTACAACAATTCCGTGACTCACAACCGCGTTTTTCCAGCGGACCCAAGGTCCGCCCAACCCCGGCGCAAATTCAACAGAACGTCTTTGCAACTCTTGGCTTGCTAGCGAATTATATAACCCGAAGGCCTCGTCCCTGTGGGACGATTGATCGACACTCGGCATCGAGATATCCTTTTTGCGTTCGATGTTTCCCCGCGATGCGGGGCGATATCGCCAACACATATGCACCGGATCAAAATCAACTTCCGGCGACATTGAGTGTCGCTTTGCCGACGGCCTGCTTTTTTCACCGACTCGGCCGTCACAACCAGTTAGTATTGCGTTCTTGGACTGCCCAGCAGTCTCTACGCATCTTTCTACACCACCAATGATATCCGACCGCGCCACTGTACGTCAAGCCGCAATCGAGAACCATTTTACGGAATAATGTTAAGATTCCCCCTGACAACGCACTGGAGTGGTTGTATAGTACCCGCCGTTGAATTCACTGTTTCAGGAGCTACTCCTATGACAATCGATGCTTTAGGTCTCCCAAGCCAATTACTTCTCGGACAATCGATCTGGGATACGACATTTCTGGGCAATGCGCCGTGGCAGTGGTTGTCGCTGGCTGGGGCGCTGCTTGGCGGGATGATTCTGGGCAAGATCGGCGCGCTGATCGTAGACCGCCAGGCCGACCGCCTCGAAGCCCGTGAAGGTTATGTGCTCTCAGGCAAGTTCCTGCGCTGCATTGAGAGGCCTTTGGTGCTCGTGATGCTGTCGCTTGCGATGTACTCAGCCGCCACGTTCATGAACTTCACCTATGTGGAGGAAGTTCTGGGGGGCGATGTTGTTAAATCTCGCGATCTCATGCCGTTGTGGCTGAAGATGTGCAAGATGATGATGTCTCTGGGCGCAGGGTGGTTCATCTATCGCCTTATCGGAATCATCGAACACCTCCTGCTTCGCTGGACGGGAAAGACCCGTTCACAGCTTGACGACCAGCTCGTACCGCTCATACGCAAGACTCTGCGCGTGGTCGTGGTTATTATGGTCGCACTTTTCATCGCCCAGAACATTTTCGAATGGAACATCGGGGCGCTGCTGGCCGGGCTTGGTCTGGGCGGTTTGGCGTTCGCATTGGCTGCAAAGGACATGATCGCCAATATGTTCGGATCGGTGACGATATTCGCAGATCGTCCGTTCCAGATTGGGGATCGCGTGGTCGTCGACGGGCAGGACGGTGTTGTTGAAGAAGTGGGTTTCCGTTCGACCAAACTCAGGACAATCGTGGGGCATCTGGTGACCGTGCCGAATTCGGTCGTCGCCAACACTACCGTCGAGAATATTACGTCCCGATCCTTTCTCAAGCGAACGCTGGATGTTGGACTCACCTACGACACATCACCGAAGAAGATGCAGCAGGCCGTCGAGATACTTCGCGAGATGTGCCAGGCCCGCGAAAAACATTTCCCCGAAGACAGATCGGCCAGGGTCTACTTCACGGACTTCAACGCCGATTCACTGGGTATAAACGTGACATACTGGTTCGTTCCTGTCGAGTGGGAGGACTTCCTGATCTTCAACCACGACTTCAACATGGAGTTGCTGAGTCGCTTCAACGACGAAGGTCTGGAATTCGCCTTCCCGACCCAGACGCTGTACATCAAGAAAGACGTCGCCGCTGAAGACAACGACAGCGATCTCGCGTAGGCACGACAACGACTCGCGAAACCGCAAGGGGTTGACAGAGCGCATGGATGTTCGTTCGCATGCTTCCCAAACCGCTTGCGGTTCCGCGCGTCTGAGAATCGGATATTGGATCCGTCCTCAATCCAACTCTCCGCTCTTTCTGTAGATTCTCGTTTCGAGCGAGCGGTTGTATGGGCTGAATGATTCTTCGTCGTTCGGGGTCGACTCGATGTCGTGGAACGTCATGTACATCTTGGCGTCCAGGTTGTCGAGGTAATGCAGGAAATACGCTTCGGGTATCATAGGCAACTTCGGTGAACCGTATTCGTGGGCCCCGTGGTGTGAGAGGATCATGTGCTGCAGCAGATCGAGCGTTTTCTGCGGGAACGGTTCGCCTGTTTCTTCGGCGACCAGCGCTGCTTTGCGGTCCAGCCAGATCACGCCCATGGTTATATGCCCGACCAGATTCCCGCGGTCGGTGTAGTTGATCGCAATCCCGGAGGTAAGCTCAGCCATCTTGCCCATGTCGTGGAAGAAGACGCCCGTCAGCACCAGGTCGGCGTTGATCTTGGGATACAGGCCCATCAGCGCCCCAGCCGCCCGCGCGATGCTCAGCGTGTGCTCGAGCAGACCGCCCATGTACGGATTGTGCATGGTCATCGCCGCCGGGGCCTTCTTGAACGCTTCGACAAACTCACGGTCCTCAACGAACTTCTTTATCAGCAGGCGCAGCGATTTGTTCTTCACGCCGCGGAGTATCTCAAGCAACTCGGACCACATTTCTTCGGGGTCGCTTTCCGCTACGGCCAGGAAGTCGCCGACGTTGACTTTGTCTTCGCTCATTGGTCGGCAGGCTTCGATGATGAACTGCAGCGAGCCCTTGTAGTCTTCGGTTCGCCCTTTTACGTGCAGGTATCCGCCCTGGGGGATCGAGGCGTATATCGATTCGCTCGCCTGCCACATTCGCCCCGGAAGCGTTCCGGTCTTGTCGGCCAGCGTACACAGGATGTAATTCCCTCCGGTCTTGGTGGTCCGCAGGTCTTTATCGCGCACAACGAAGATCTGATCGAGGGCTTGCCCGGGCGTCAATTCGTTTATAAATATGTGTGTTTCGTTCATGCCCGACAGTCTAGCAGGCTCCGGGCCTCTTGAAAACAACGCTTTGTGAGGGTATAAGGAGCAACCGGTTCCCCCGGCCGCTGCGCCCCTGATACGCGTTTGCCCGGCGTGGAAAACGATAATACGAATATCCGAGAACACTGAAATTCTGAGAGAAGCCTCAATGCGATACAGCAAACTGCTTATACCAACCACCAGAGAAGTGCCCGCCGACGCGGAGGTCCCTTCGCACAGACTCATGATCCGCGCCGGTTACGCACGCAAAGTCGCCAGCGGTACGTATACTTACCTGGTCCTCGGCCTGCGGTCGTTGCGAAAGATAATGCAGATCGTTCGCGAAGAGATGGATGCCGCCGGAGCCCAGGAAATCCTCATGCCCGTAGTCCAGCCTCTGGAACTGTGGGACCGCACCGGCCGATCGGTGGACTACGGTGAGACGCTCGCCACTTTCACCGACAGGCACGGGCGCGGTAACGCTCTGGCCCCGACGGCTGAGGAGGTCTGCACGTATCTGGCGTCGCAGGAGCTCAAGTCGTACAAGCAACTGCCCGTGAATCTGTACCAGATAGGAACGAAGGTTCGCGACGAGTTTCGCCCGCGGTTTGGAGCATTGCGAAGCCGCGAATTTATCATGAAGGACGCATACAGCTTCCACACCACGCCCGAATGCCTCGACGTGACCTACCGGGCGATGTACGACGCATACCGCCGCGTATTCGAACGCTGCGGCGTGCCTTACGTTATTGTGGAGGCTGAATCGGGCGAGATGGGCGGTTCGGGCTCGCACCAGTTCACCGTACCGTGCGAGAACGGTGAGGACGTTATCGTTCACACCGCCGACAACCAATACGCGGCCAATATCGAAAAAGCTGAAGTCGACCCGCCCGCCGATTCGCCCGAGCGCGGCTCGGACGCGGTCGAAGAAGTCCACACTCCCGACGTGGGCAGCATCGAAGCGGTCTGCGGATTCCTCGGAACCCAACCGGCGGAGATGATCAAAACGCTTGTCTACAAAGCCGGCGACGACACGGTCATATGCCTGATCCGCGGCGATCACGAACTGAACGTTGAGAAGCTCACACAAGCCGCCGGCGGGGCGCACATCGAGCCGGCCGATGAAGCGACGGTTAAAGAGCTTACCGAAGCGGCGGTCGGTTTTGCAGGACCGATCGGACTAATCGACAAGGTCGCCAGGGCGTACGTCGACCCGTGGGTCGCGGGCATGTGCTGCGGAATCGGCGGGGCAAACAAGACCGATTATCACGCTAGGAACATCGTGCCCGGGCGCGACTTCCCGCTTGAAGGCGACAAGGTTGCAGTCATCGATATCCGCAACGCCGTCGAAGGCGACACCCGCGACGGTAAGGAACTGCTGTTCCACCGCGGTATCGAGGTCGGGCAGGTGTTCAAACTCGGCGACAAATACAGCAAGAAGCTCGACGCCTACGTCGACGATGAAAGCGGAGCTTCCGTACCGTGCATAATGGGCTGCTACGGGATCGGGATCAACCGCATACTCGCTTCGGCGATTGAAGTGGGCAACGACAAGGACGGATGCATACTCCCGATCGCCATCGCTCCGTTCGCGGTCGAAGTCGTCGCGCTGAACACAGACAGCGAATCGGTCTTCTCCAAGGCCGAGCAGATCTACAACGACCTCCAAGCCGCCGGTCTGGACGTATTGCTGGATGACCGCGCGGCGCGTCCGGGCGTTAAGTTCAAGGACGCCGACCTGATTGGCATACCGCTGCGAGTGGTGGTCGGCGAGCGCGGTCTGGCGGAGGGCAATGTCGAAATCAAACGAAGAACCGACGACAAGCCCGCGGGCGTACCGATCGAACAGGCCGTCGAACGAGTCCTCGAGATAGTCAGGGAACTCAGAGCTGGTGACCGATAAAGCCTCTACAGCACTTTCCGCCGCCGGCAGGAACCGCGGCGCGTCTCGCATCACCAAGCGGCAGCGGAAGCTTGACACCCGCAACCGCCGCCTGGACTACCTGGCTTACGTAGGCCTGCGCGTGGCGATAATGTTTGTCGAAATGCTGTCTCTGCGCATCGGATACGCTCTCGCCCGGGCCGTCGGACGCGCCATGTACCGCTTCGACAAACGCCATCGCCAAACAGCCATCGATCAACTTCGTCACAGTTTCCCCGACTGGACCGAAGCCAAAATCCGCCGCACCGCCAAGGCCTCCATTGTCAACATGGTCTGCATGGGTTTGGAGTTGCTGCTGACTCCGCGATACATCCGCCCGGAGACCTGGCGCAAGCACATCCGCCTGCGGAACATGGAGGACGTGGTCGCTACGCTGATCGCACGGGACCGCCCGATGGTGCTCGTTACCGGGCATTTCGGCAACTGGGAGCTGGCGGGGTACTTCTCGGCCGCTATCGGGCTGTCGTTCAACTCGGTGGCCAGAAGGATAGACAACCCGTACATCAATGATCTTATCTTCGGCGTTCGCGAGCGGGCCGGACAACGTATGATCTACAAGCAGGGCGCCGCCGAGCGGGTCGCAAGGGCGCTGGGAGATCACGAGGCGGTGTCGATGGTTTGCGATCAGGACGCCGGGGCCCGCGGGCTGTTTGTCGACTATTTCGGGCGCCCGGCCAGCACGTTCAAATCGATAGGGCTGATGGCGATGCAGTACGACGCTCCGATAGCGGTAATCTGCTGCCGCAGGTTGGAAGGGCGGTTCAGCTTCGAGATATTCAACCAGCGACTGATCGAACCGTCCGAATGGGCCGATAAAGATGATCCGCTGCGATGGATAACGCAGGAATACACCCGAGCCCTCGAAGACGCCGTCCGCGCACAACCGGACCAGTACTTCTGGGTCCACCGCAGATGGAAACACGCACCGAGAAAAACGCGAAAGCCCGCCGGAGAGTAACTCAATGAAACACGCTGCGGTCGTAGTAATGCTGATTGCGATGGGCTCGCCCGGCTGCGGAAAGAGCGACCCGGAGCAGACCCGGACGCCCGAGAAGCCGCCGACCCGGAAGCTCACCGCAGAAGAAAAAAGCGCGATGGAGGCGATCGCCGCCAACGGCGGTTCGAACAAGTCGGTCAGGCCTCCGGGTTTCTTTGGCGGAGGTTCCTCGCACGGGCGTCGTCCGGACGCCTCGGAAGACACCGGAGATCAGGGCAAGCGGGAAAACGATCCTGCCCTCGGCGGCGGGGCGGTCAAGAAACCGTCTCCCAATCTCGTCAAGCCCAACGCCGAGGCCGAAAGGAAGCTCAGGCTGGCCAGGCTCTACATCGCCAACGCCGCGTCGGCGACCTCAACCGTCAGGCGCGAATTCCTTCAAGACAAAGCCATCTCCCTCCTGAAGGAAGTTATCTCAAAGCACCCGCAGGACCCCGCAGCGGACACGTGCGGAAAACTGCTGGCCGAAATCCAAGCCGATCGGTAAACGCGCACGTTACTTGCTCTGCTGGAATTAGACGGGATTTGCCTTCCCCCTCCGAACCGCCTTCAGCCCGGTGATTTGTCGATAGGTCTACGCGGCTGCGAATCTCACACCGACACCCAAATAACCCTTGCTGGTCATATCCGCTCGGTCCACGCGCACGATAGTCGCCTGGACGGGCCCAGCCGTCGCCGCCGACCTTCCGCTAATGCCCGCCATATTCACATAAACGGATTGGCCTGCTCTAACTGGCGTGGTGGCGGGGACATACATAAGCATTCCACTGTCGGAAACGTCCACCGATCGCGCGGGAACTTCGCGTTTTGACGGACCGTGGTGGAACTGCAGACTTGTCGCCATTGGGTATCTTGTGTCTTGTCTTCGCTCGTTGGAAGTATCTGAGTTGTTCATTACCTGCTCCGTTTGTCAGCCCTATGCCTCAGTACTTATCGGAAAACGCGGACTGGGAGTTTTCAAAAATCTCAATTTTTGTTCCGACGATGGGGGATTGCATTGCGCCTTTTTCCTTATTACATTGCAGCAGGCGGGCCGCCGGCCTTTTAACGCGGGATGAGCCCCCCGCAGAAAGCGAGCTTACATCCGTATGACAGCAGGAACATTGAGAATCTCCCGGCGGGTCCGGGGCGTATTGGCGGGCGCTGCGATGTTGCTTGTGGTGATCGCGCCGACCGCTCGCCTTGTCGGCCAGGAGGCTCCGGCGACGGTTGGCGAGGTGATCGCCCGGAAAGTGTCGCTGTTCGAGCAGACTATCGGCGGGGCCCGCGTTGGACTTTCGGTGGTTGATCTCGCTTCGGGCAAGGCGCTGGTCAGCGCCAGGGAAAACGAATTGTTCATTCCCGCCAGCAACCAGAAGCTGCTGAGCAGCGCCTTTGCGCTGCATGTGCTGGGAGGCGACTACAAATTCACCACGGAACTGTACATTACGCGCGCGGGGGACGTTGTAGTTTACGGTGATTTCGATCCGACGCTGGGCGACCCGGAGTTGGCGATTGAAGACGGTAAGAGCATTTACGCCGAGATGGACCGCTGGACCGTTGTCGTCAAGAAGCATCTGGGCGACAAGAAACTCGGGAGACTGTTCGTTTCCGGCGGGTCGGGCGCATATCGCCCTGACACCTGGAAGACCAACCAGAACCATATGCACTACCAGGCCCCGGCGGCAAAGCTGAATTTCCATCGGAACTGTTTCGCGGCGACCTTTAAGGTGTCCGATTCACGAGCCCATACGATAATCGCCCCGCAGAGTCGCTTCATCACGATTCGCAACTCTATTCGCCTCGGGTCCAGGCAGGTCTGGTCGATGCGTCCGGGCTCCGGAGATTCAGAGTTGGTTCTTCGCGGAACGATAAAGACCGGCTCGCCTTATCCGCAATACGTAGCGGCGAACGATCCCCCGATGCTGTTCGCCCGCACGCTGGCCGACCGCCTGGTCGCCGGGGGCCTGCCCTTTGCGGGCAAGATAAAGTCGATGGACCTTACCAGGATAGACCGCAAGGGCGCCAAACCGGTCTGCACCACCGTCATGCCGCTTGCCCGAGCGATGAAACGCGCCAACAAGGATTCGCTTAACATCGCCGCCGAATGCTTCCTCCTGCGTTGCGGCGACGGTACGTGGCCCGGCAGCGCGAAGATAATGGAGAAAACGCTGACCAAGGCGTTTTCGCTGTCGCCCGATTCGCTCGTTGTCAGCGACGGAAGCGGACTGTCGCGCAAGAATCGCGTCTCGCCGGCGACGGTGACCAAACTCCTTACCGGTATTGCTTCGGTGAAGCATGCTTCGGTGCTCACCGACTCGCTGGCCCGCGCGGGGATTGACGGTACGCTGAAAAAACGCATGACCTTCGGGCCCGCCAGGGGGCGGATCATTGGCAAGACGGGCTACATTCTGGGCGTTTCGTGCCTCAGCGGATACGTGCTCGACAAGGCGGGCAAACCGTCGATGGCGTTTTCGATAATGGCTAACGACATGCCCGGCCGCGTCTCACCCGCAAAAGAACTGCAGGATTCAATCTGCGCAATCCTGGCGGCGCAAGTCGACAAGAAGTAACCGCCCGCCTCCCTGTTCCCGACGGCTTGTCAGGACGAAGCCAATAGCGAAGACCGAAGTCGGGCCTGTCGCGAAGCGACGGTTAGTCTCTCGCTGTTATCAAATCCCAAATAAGTTGCCCATTCCCCACCGGTTACAACTTCTTCCTCACGAACTCCACGTTCTGACGGGAGTGTTTGGTGTCGGGATGATCCGGGCCGAGTCTTGCCTCCCGGATTCGCAGCGCCCGCTCTGCATGTTCCAATGCTCCGTGAATATCGCCCTGGTCAAACAGCACCCCACCGAGGTTGTTGACATCTCTGGCGATGGCGGGATGGTCAGCTCCGTATGCGGCTTCATCAATCTTCAGTGCCCGCTTGTAGCATTTCTTTGCCCCCTCCGGATCGCCAAGATCTTGCAGCACCGTGCCGAGGTTGTTGACGCGGATGGCGACATTGGGATGGTCAGCTCCGTATGCGGCTTCATCAATCCTCAGTGCACGCTCGTAGCATTTCTTCGCCCCCTCCGGATCGCCAAGATCTTGCAGCACCAAGCCGAGGTTGTTGACGCGGACGGCGACATTGGGATGGTCAGCTTCGTATGCGGCTTCATCAATTTTCAGTGCACGCTCGAAGCATTTCTTCGCCTCCTCCGGATCGCCAAGGTCTTGCAGCGCCCTGCCGAGGTTGTTGACGAGCGTGGCGACATTGGGATGATCTTCCCCTGGTTGTGCTTCAAAGATCTTCAGTGCCCGCTCGAAGCATCTTTTCGCCCCCTCCGGATCGCCAAGGTCTCGCAGCACCCCGCCGAGGTTATTGATGAGCGCGGCGACATTGGGATGATCTTCCTCGAGTTGTGTTTCAATGATCCTCAGTGCACGCTCGTAGCAGCCCTTTGCCTGGAGGAACTCGGCCCGGGTTTTCAGATAGATGCCCATTTGATTCAGTAGCCTCCCTGTTGCTTCCGGGGACGTGTCGGCGGCTTCGGCGTGTTCAGCGGCGGCAAGGGCGTGGGGCAGGAGTGTTCTGCACGTCTCCCAGCAATCAGGATCGGTATCTGCGTCAAAAGGGAATTGTGCGTTGATTGCCTCAACGGCGGATGCGGCGATCGCTTTTCGCCGATCGCCTTTGAGCTTGTCGCGGACGACGGCCTGGACCATGCGGTGGATCGAGATTGCCTCGGCCGTCGATTCGACCAGCGAAAAACCGAGCAGTTCGGCGATGCATTGGCGCAACGCCATCTTGTTCGAAACGACGCTCGCAAGAGATTCGGGCAACTCATCAGCTCCGGCGGTCAGCATTTCGAGAGGGATGTTGTCCGGCGCCAGGAACGCACACAGGTTCAGCAGATCGGCGGCGGTCTCGCTTAGCTTCGCAAACGATATCTCCCAGGTCGTTGCGACCGATTCGGGATACTCCGCGTTCACCGATCTGCGAGCCAGAAGGGCTTCGCGGTTCTGCTGGAAGAACTCGATGTAGTCGTCAATGGAGCATGCGGTCGATTCGATATAGGCGCCGGCCTGCTCCAGCGCCAAGGGAAGGCGCCCCAGCATTTCGGCAAGTCGCTCGGCTGCGGGGCGGTCGGTTCGGCCGGTGCGTTTCAGGAGGAACTCGACGGCCTCATCTGCGTCCAGAACCTGCACGGATACGGGCTCGGCGATTCCCTTCCAGGCCTGGTGGCGGGAGGTGATGATAATGTGCCCAGTGTTCCCATGCGGCAGATAATCCCTGATCGATCCGGGGTCGGGCGCATTGTCGAAGATCAGCAGCCAGTTGCCATTGTGTTCGAGCGTCTGGCGCACCGCCTTAACGGCCGCCTCCTGGTCGGCGACCTCCTCATCGCTCAGCCCCAGCGGTTTGACGAGTGCTGCGTAGTCGCCGCTCAGTTGTGCCGGCGTCTCGGATCGTATCCACCAAATAAGCTTGTATTCGTTTGCATAGCGATATGCATACTCCAGTGCAAGCTGCGTCTTGCCAATACCGCCCAGCCCGGCGATGGCCTGCGTAAGCGCCGTCGGCGCCCCGGAAATGAGCGACTGGCGCAAAGATTCCAGAAGTTCATCTCGCCCGGTGAAATTCGGGTTCCGATTATGCGGCACGTTCCAGATGTCGGGCAATTCCCGTTGCGGGGATGTTTGGGCCTGGTCCGGGGAAACGCCAGCGGTTGGCGGGTCGGGGGGCTCAATTATAGTGCGTTCGATTTTCTCATGGACTATCTTCTTGCCCGGTACTGTACGGGTTTGCAGATCATCTATATCTTCGGTGTTCTGGGCGATCTGTTCATCCTGGCCGTCGACTCTCGTGCGAAGTTCATCTATTTCGGCGTGCAGGGAGGCGAACTCGGAGTTGTATTTCTCCTCGAAGTCTTCGAACGAGACGTTGCGACTTTGTATCTTCTCTATGATGTTGCGGATGCGGGCGGGCGGGTCGCCCGGATTGTCCAGTGCGTCGCGGAGATCTTCCATGGGCGTACGGAAATTTTCATCTATTGCGGTCCCGGCCAAGGCTTCGAACAGAGCGTTCTGGTTGCCGTCAAGCGTTTTCAAGCGAGCGATGACTTTTCGCAACTGCCTCTCGATGACCGTAATGTCGGGCTTCTTTTCCAGATGCCCGAACCACGCATCCGCCCCTTCAGCCAACAGTCCGCCAACGACGGGAACGCAGCCGGCGCCGCCTCGGACAATTCGCTTCAACCAATTTGCCACATGATCGGCCATAGAAGAACTCCCGCTGAACACCTGATCTCCCGGAGGGTGCAAATGTCAACACAGATACCGCCGCCCAAAAAACACGCCCGCATCCGCCCGGATAATCGGATTGAACATATCATAACCGCCATGTGATTGCCAATGCTCCCGATATATCGGGAGCGACGATTAATGGTTTGTCGGCGAGTCTCTTACGCGCGATTTGACCGTAGCCCACGAATGATCCGAAGGCGAGCCCTGGGAATAGAGCCTGTAAGTAACCCGGAGCCCTTCGCATGGAGCGCGATGGCGGATTTCTGATCTCGTGCGTATCTTGGTTGTTTTCATGTGGGCGGTGATTGGGTATTGTAGTG
This sequence comes from Phycisphaerae bacterium, assembly GCA_030745875.1. GTDB lineage: Bacteria > Planctomycetota > Phycisphaerae > SM23-33 > SM23-33 > BS750m-G57. The sequence goes on along the minus strand of JASLNT010000116.1, from coordinate 12,396 downwards.
TGCAACTAGTTGCACACAGAGCAGTAGAAAGTAGTAAGGAGAAAGTAGAGCGGAAAGACAAGATCAACGACCAAACTAACGTCAAACAGCAAACCGCTTCTACTGCGGTCTACTCTCTACTATCTCCTTTCTTTGCAGCACACGCAGCGAACTGTTGTTACAAAACACGCTTGGCAACGCCTTCATAGGTAATCACACATGTCCGATGAACGAGCAGAGTTGTTGAAGGATTTTCCCCAGGGCGGTTCGACTCGGTCGGGCGGGCGGTGGCGGCTTGTTGTTGCGGGGGTGTTTCTGCTCTTCATTGCGTTGAGCCTTTGGGCTTCGTTTGCGGGGATAATCGATCTGGGCGGCTGGCATCGGGTCGCTCCTCCGCTGGTTGCGATTGTGTTGGCGCTGCTTACCGGGCGGCTATACGTTAGTCTGGTCTCGGGCGTGCTTGCCGGGGGACTGCTGAGTGCGGCTGGGGCGTATGAAGGGTTCTTTTCCTGGCTGGGGCGCGGTGGCCGGCGCGCCGGTGAGTTTGTTGCGAACACCGTTTACGACTGTCAGGGCGTTAGCTGGGGCGAGTTCAGATGGAACAGTTTTGATTGGGTCAATTTTGGCTGGGGCAATTTCGATTCAGACAACCTGAAGGTGCTGCTGTTTATCGCGCTGCTCATGCCGATTATCAATGTGATGATCGTCGGCGGGGGGTTGCAGGGCGTGGCCGGCTGGTTGATGCGGTGGGCCAAGTCGGCGCGGTCTACGCGGCTGGTGACGATGATCTCGGGGCTGGTGATATTCATCGACGACTACGCCAACACGCTGATCGTAGGCCCGACGCTTCGCCCGCTGACCGATCGACAGCACATCAGCCGCGAGAAGCTCGCGTTCCTGGTCGACGCCACAGCCGCTCCGATTGCGGGGATCGCGCTGGTGAGTACGTGGATCGGTTACGAGGTGGGGCTGCTGTCGGAATTGGGCGTCGGCGGGGGCGGATACGTGGTGTTCCTCAACGCGCTGGCGTTCCGGTTCTACTGCTTCGGGATGATCGCGTTTGTGTTTTGGAACTGCTGGTCGGGTGCGGATTTCGGTCCGATGGCGGCCGCTGAGCGGCGGGCGCGGGCGGGGAAGGTGCTGGCCGACGATGCGGTTCCGATGGCGTCTAAGTCGATGAACGCGGCCCATGCGCACGGGCAAGCGCGGATACACGCAGCGGTTGCGATTGTTCCGATGGCGGTGCTGCTGCTGGTGTTCCTGGGGCAGTTTTGGGTGGCTGAGACGGGTAGAGATTTGTTGGCGAAGGACCCCGGGGCGATTGTGAGCGTGTCGGGCTGGATGGAGGCGATGAGCAGCGTGAGCAGTTCGGCGTTGCTGGCCCGTGCGGCGGGGGTGGCGCTGGTTGCGGCGATTGTGTTGGCGCTGGGCTTGGGGCGTATTCCGATCTGGGCGATGGCCAGGGCCATTGGCGTGGGGCTCAAGAGCAGCCTGATGCCCCTGAGCGTGCTGATTCTGGCCTGGTCGCTGAAGGGGGCGTGCAAGGATTTGGAGACCGGCGCGTTCCTCGCCGGCGTGCTTGGCGACGCGATACCTCCGCTATTGTTCCCGGGGATTGTGTTCGTGGTGGCCGCTGGCGTATCGTTTGCTACGGGAACGAGTTACGGTACGATGGCGATTCTGATACCCACGGCGGTTCCGGTGGCGATGGAACTCGACGGCGGTTACGGGCTGATCACGATGATCTCGATCGGCGCGGTGCTCGACGGGGCGATATTCGGCGATCACTGCTCGCCGATCTCCGACACGACGATCATGAGCTCAGTGGCGTCGAGTTGCGACCACGTCCACCACGTGCGTACGCAACTTCCTTATTGTCTGGTAGTTGCGTTCCTGGCACTGAGTCTGGGTTATCTGCCCGCTGCTATGGGCGTTTCGCCCTGGATAGGCGTCGTGGCTGGGGCGGGCGTGTCAGGCCTGCTGTTTGCGTGCCTGCGAATCTTCGGCAAGGGAGACAAATCGACAACCTAGGATAGGACCGAGATGTTCACACCTCGCCCGGGTGTGAACATATCACACCGAACCAGTCGCCAAGCCACATGGCGACTGTAACATGTTGCGGGTAAAGAAGTTATATGGATGGACGATCCGGATTTCCGGCTTCTTCCCAAGGTGTCGCACCTCTGAGAGTGTGAACCATTTGTGAACCTCGCATCTACCAGACCGCCAAGTCGCCAACGATCTCCTCGACGAGATCCTTGATCGTCACGATCCCTGCGTGCCGTCCGGAATTGTCCGTAACCGCCGCCATAACCGCGTTGGCTTTCTTCATCTGGTAAAGGGCTTCGGTGACGGTGGTTGCGCTTGGCAGCTCGGGCGGGGCGGTCATGACCTCAGCCGGTTGTGCGATGGACTCATCCAGCAGCACATCGTAGATATTGATCACTCCGACGATCGCCTTATCGCTGTTCACCACGGGCAGTCGCGAGAAGTTGTGCCCAGCCAGCGACGCTAGAAGTTCCTCCCGAGTAACGGCGGCGCCGACCGTTTGGACGCGAGCGATCGGTGTCATAACCTGGTCGAGCGTTATCTGCCCGATGTGCATTACGCGATCGGCCATTACGGTCTGGTTGTGGGTGAGCACGCCGCTGGCGGCGCTGTCGGCGACGATTGTCAGCAGGTATTGTCGTCCGGAGGTCTGCTGGGTCGATTGGCCGGGAAGCACTTTCAGGCACAACCATGCGAACCCTCGCACCAGCGGAGCCAGACCGACGGCGTTGAACAGTATGCTCGATATGCGAAGGACCCAGGTCAGGCGGTAGATCAGCGATTCGCTCGCCCGCTGGAACACATTCTTGGGCACAGATTCACCGAGTATGAACAGCAGGGGGGTGGCGGTTGCTATGGTCCACCACTCGGTTTGATGTCCGGCGCCGGCCAGCAGGAACATGGCGCTTACCGCAAACGTCGCCATGTACGCTGCGATATTCGTCCCGATCAGCAGGACCGCCAGCGTGTTGTTGGGGTTGGCGAGCATCGCCTTGAGTCGTCCGGCTGGGCGGTGATTCCCTTCGGCGTGCAGGTCCAGGCGGACTTTGTTCAGCACGTAGATTCCCGTTTCCAATCCGCAGTAGACAGCGCACATAATCAGCCCGCACAGGGCCGCCAGCACCCATCCGCCCCACACCGAGATTTCACTCGTTGCGACGATCATTCGTCACCCGTGTACAGTTGCAGTCTTAGCTTGCCGATTCGCCTGCGATGCATCGATTCGACCGTGAAGTGCAGATTTCGATAGGTCGCGGTGTCTCCGACCCGCGGTATGCGTCCGAGCAGCCAGGTTACGAATCCTCCAACGGTGGTGATCCGCTGGCGCCTCAGGTCGATGTCGAACGCATCGGCCCATTCGTGGATCGGCAGGTTTCCGTCGATCATGTAGAGTTCGTCTCCGATCTCGCGGACGGCCGGTTCGGGCACGCTTTCCCGCGGATCGGGCATCTGTCCGGCGATTTCCTCCAGAATATCTTCGAGAGTCACCAGACCTGCGGTCCCGCCGTATTCGTCGACCACAATCGCCAGTTTTGTCGAGTTGGCTCGGAACCCCACCAGCAGGCGTTCCACGCTCGCCGCTTCGGGCACGAACGTTATCGGTTTTAGAAGCTCCCGCAGCGGCTTGCGGGGCGACAGGAGCAGCGTTCTGGCTACGATCATCCCGACGATGTTGTCGGCGTCTCCGTCGTACACGGGCAGTCTGGTCAGTCCGGTGTCTCTGAACGTCTGTATGAATCCGGCCCGCGGAGTGGCCAGGTCGCGGGCGATCATATCAACGCGCGGGACCATAATATCGCACGTTTTCAGGCCCGTGAGTTCCACAATTTCCTGGAGCATCGCCCCGGCGTCGCGGTCGATGGCGCCCTGGCGTGCGGCCAGCGACAGAACGTCGCCCAGTTCGCCAGCCGATATCTCGCCTCCTCGCTTTCGCTCGGGCGCTATTATTTTCGTGATCGGATCGATAGCGACATGCTGGGTGAACCAGAGCACCGGCTGGACGATTCGCTTGTACCCTGCCACAATCGGTCCGCAGAGCATCGCCCACCTTCGTGTTACTGTCAGTGCGATTATCTTCGGCGCCACCTCGCCAGCGAGTATCAGCACCACAAGCGCCGCCAGCGACCCGACCGGAGCAGACCACGCGGGTAATTCGCTGTCGCCCAGATCGAACACGATCGTCGCCGCGATCGCCGTATAGGCTACGTTGATAATCAGGTTGCCCAGCAGCAAGGCGTTGAGCAGTTCCCGCGGTTCGCGCGCCAACGAAGCGACGATGCGTCCGGATCGTCCTGACTTGGACAGGCGGTGCAACTGACCGGCCGACAGACTGAACAGCGCGGTCTCCGAACCGCTGAAAAACGCCGACCCCGCCAGCAGAATCGCCATAACCCCCATCTGCCACAGATGCGAAATGAAGAACGCACCCCACATCAGCAGTTCACCCTCGCCGGGGCGACCTCGTCGGATTGTTCAGTTGCTGGCGACATTACGGTGAGCTGGCGTCAGAGCATGTTCCTTGCCGTTGGGATAATGTTATCGTGCCCTGGTATTATCACGTCGGCGATTTCGATGACATCCTGCAGAGATTCCAGGGCTCCTTCGGTGTTGCTGCATCCCTGCCAGACCTGTCCGCGGGCGAAGTGCTCGGCGGTTATCACAGCGTCGCCTGCGATAAGAACCGTGCTGGTGGGTTCCGCCAGCAGCAGACCGGCCGATCCGATCGAGGCTCCCGGAAGCGGGAACAGGTGCACTTGCGGCGTGATGCGTTCGGGCGCCGGCTTGAATCTTCGAACGATCTCGATATCGGCTTCGATGGCCGCGGCCTGCTCGGCGTCCAGGCGTTCGGCGCTTTCGAGCAAACCCTGAAGGTAGTGTGCGTAGGCTTCCATCTCCGTCTCGCCGCACCACCACCTGGCGTCGCTCAGAGCGTCGAGTCCGCGACGGTGGATCGGTCTGAGCGTTGTGCAGAATACGTCGGTGATGTCCGCCAGCGATCCGCCCGTGCGTTCGTTAAACCTTGCTTCGAGTATTTTGCCTGGCAGCGAGGGGTCTACGAGTATCTTTCGATCTCCGTCGATGACCAGCGTGGTGGTGGCGTGTGCGGTTCTAACGGCGGCCGATTCGTCCCAGAGACGATTGCGGCTTAGCGTTCCGATGCTTATTACTGAGTATTCGACGGCCATCTGCTGTTTCCATGCTCCGCACAAGGCGGGTCTTAGGTGAATTCGATTCTTTCGACGATTCTCCGGGCAGTTTCCTCGACCGTGGCGTCGGGGGCAAGATCAAACCACTGTATTCCTTCAAATCGCCTGTGCCACGTCCTTTGTTTCTTGGCCAGGCGGCGGGTGTTTATCTTGATTTGCTCGATCGCTTCGTCGAGGCTGCAGAGGCCCTGAAAGTGGGCGATGAGTTCGGCGTATCCGACGGCCTGGGCGGCGGTGGGGCTCAGGGGCTCCGGTTCGTCCAGAAGCGAGCGAACTTCGTCGGTCAGACCGGCCTGCACCATCCGTCTTACGCGAGCGTTGATTCGCCCGCTCTGGTCGGGCTTCTCTCGCCGCAAGCCGATGAAAACGCAATCGTAGCGTTTCTCCCCGGAATCCCACTGTTTCTGCAACTCGGTGAGGCTTTTTCCGCACGACCGGAAGACCTCCAACCCGCGCACGATTCGCCTGGTGTCGTTGGGGTGAATGCGCTGGCCCGACTCCGGATCGGCCGCCGCCAACTCAGCATGCAGCGCCGCGGGCCCCTCGGCTTCGGCCCGGGCGAGCAACTCAGCCCGTATCTCAGGATCGGCCGACGGACCTTCAAACAAACCCTCCGACAGCGCTTTGATGTAGAGGCTCGTACCGCCAACCGCCAGCGGAATCGCGCCGTCCGAACGAATAGCTTCAATCGCCCGATCGGCATGCTCAACGTACTGCGCCACAGAGAAACTCTCACTCGGTTCGACGATATCGATGCAGTGATGCGGCGCCTCAGCCCGGTCCTCGGGCGATGGCTTGGCCGTCCCAATGTCCATCCGCCGATAGACCTTCATCGAATCCGCAGAGACGATTTGCCCCCCAACAAGCCCAGCCAAATGCCGCCCCAGCGCACCCTTCCCGCACGCGGTGCAGCCGACAATAAAATACAACTTTCCTTTCACGCCCCCAAGAATACCCGCCGCCGCCTCGGAAAGAAACCTATCGGCGCCGCGATGTTTTCTGATTTACGTCTTGATGTCATGTACAATGGACGGCTGCTGAATTGCGACAATAAGTGTTTCTGATAGAACGGAGCTGTTTATGAAAACGAGAAGTATTCTGTTTGTATTGTTGTTCGTCGCGGCCGGTGGAGTTTCCGGCCAGGCGATCGCCGCCGATGGGATCGTTGAGGCTGTCAAGTCGACGGGCGTTAGCGGCGGGCTGGTCGTTCATCTTGGTTGCGGTTCCGGCGAGGCGACGGCGGCCTTGCGGCTTTCGGACGCCTTTATTGTTCACGGGCTCGATGCGGACGCCGAGAATGTTCGCAAGGCCCGGGCGGCGATCGGCAAGGCCGGCTGCTACGGACCGGTGGCCGTCGACACCTGGAACGGTTCCGATCTTCCGTACATTGACAATTGCGTTAACGTACTGGTCGCCGGCGCAGAGGCGCCCAAGGCTGAATGCATGCGCGTGCTGCGGCCCGGAGGCGTGCTGCTGACCAGGGCAGGCGGGAAATGGGTCGGTTCGGTCAAGCCCCAGCCCAAGGACACCGACGAGTGGACTCACTGGCTTTACGATTCCGGCGGCAATGCGGTCAGCAAGGACCTTGTTGCGGGCCCTCCGCGCCGGTTGCAATGGCACGGGGGTCCGAAGTGGACGCGACACCACGAGTCGATGACCAGTTTCCAGGCGATGGCGACTTCCGGCGGGCGGTTCTTCTACCTGATCGACGAAGCGCCGCAGGTCTCGCTGTTCCTGCCGTCGAACTGGCAGCTCGTCGCTCGCGACGCGTACAACGGCAAGATACTCTGGAAGAAGCCGTTCAAGAACTGGGTGACGCAGTTGATGAACTACAAGTCCGGTCCGACCCAAAGCGCCCGCAGGCTGGTGGCCGTCGGAGACCGCGTGTTCGTCACGCCCGGTCTGGCTGAGGGCGTGCACGTACTGGACGCCGCGACGGGCAAGACGCTGCGTATCCTTACGAAAACCGTGACCACCGAAGAGATACTCATGTGCAAGGGCGTGCTGTACCTGGTCACCAGCGACAAGCCGAACATGTATCCCGAGACAAAGCGTTTCGGCAAGAACGATTGGCGCGGGCAGAAGAAGTGGATCCGGGCGGTGGACCCCGCTTCGGGCAGACACTTGTGGGACCTCGAGACGCCGGTGGCGCCGCTTTCGTTTGCGGTTACCGAAAAGGGCGTGTTCTTCCATGACGGAAAGAACCTCCGCGGCCTCGATCCGGCCGGCGGCAAGGCCCTCTGGAGCACGCCGGTGCTGCTGGACGACGCGATCCCCACAAGCAACACCCCGACGCTTGTGTCGTACAAGGATGTTGTTCTCTTCATCGGCGGGAAGGACCAGGGAGACTATCGCGGCTCCGGCGGCCACTATGTCTCGAAGAACCTCCGCACCTTCACCGCCCTGTCAGCCGATACGGGCAAGATCCTGTGGACCAACAAGACTCCGAATACCGGATTCGAATGCCCCAAGGATATCCTCGTTCTCGACGAACTGGTGTGGATCGGCGACATATTCCAGGGCCGCAATAGCGGGACGTTTACCGGGCGGGACATACACACCGGCGAGATCAAACGCGAGTTCAAGCCCCCGTGGGACATCTACTGGTTCCACCAGCGCTGCTATCGCTCCAAGGCCACCGAGCGGTTCATTATCTCCTCGCGCACCGGTACGGAATTCATCAGTCCGACGAAGGGGTGGGTGTCGTTCAACCATTGGACCCGCGGCGCATGCATGGCCGGGCTCATGCCCGCCAACGGACTTATATACCAGCCCCCTCACCCCTGCGGCTGCTACATGGAGTCGCTTACCCATGGCTTGAATGCGCTGGCTCCGGCCGGCAAGCATCCAAAGGTGTCGAAAACTTCGCGTCTTGAGAAGGGTTCGGCTTATGGCTCGCCCATGGCTGATGTCGCCAAGGGTGACCGGGACTGGCCCACGTATCGCCACGACGCCGAGCGCAGCGGGCGATCCGCTACGAACGTGCCCGCAGACGTGAAACAGAAGTGGTCGGTGCGGATAGGGAAGAATCTTACAGCTCCCACTCTTGCCGGCGGGAAGCTGATCACCGCCGACAAAGACGCACACACCGTCCACGCCCTGGACGCCGAGAGCGGAAAGCCCGTTTGGAGTTTCGTAGCCGGCGGTCGCGTGGACTCCCCGCCAACCATCCACCGAGGACGAGTTGTCTTCGGATGCAGGGACGGTTTTGTGTACTGCCTGGATGCCGACAGCGGAGCACTGGTCTGGCGATATCGGGCGGCTTGGGCGGCTCGGTCTTTGGTGGCTAACGAGCAGGTCGAATCGCTCTGGCCTCTGCACGGCAGTGTGCTGGTGTTGGGTGACAGGCTCTATTGCGTCGCGGGGCGCAACATGTTCCTCGACGGCGGAATGCGCTTTATCTGCCTCGACATAGCTACAGGCAAGCTGGTCAGCGAGACCGTTCTAAGCGACATTGACCCCACGACCAAAAAGGATCTCCAGTTCAAGATGCAGGATCGCAGCCTCCCAGTCGCACTGCCGGATATCTTGTCTTCTGACGGCAAGAGCATCTTCATGAAGTCGCAGAAGTTCACACTCGACGGGCGTCGTCCGACGGTGGAAGCCAGCCGCAAAGCCTCCGACCAGACCGGACCGGACGCGCATCTGTTTGTCCCCGGAGGGTTCCTCGACAGCACCGGTTTCCACCGTGTGTGCATGCTCTACGGAAAGATTTTCACCGGCGGGGCGAGCTCGAACCACTCAGCGCAAAAGGCCGCCCCTGCGGGCAAGATGCTTGTCTTCGATGACACAAGAGTATACGGATTCGCCCGCCTGCCGCACCTGCATCGATGGGTGCGGGCGCTGGAGTTCCACATCTTCGCAGCCGACAAGTACAACCGCAAGACCGCCCCGCCGAGGCGCAAAAGGGGCGCCAAGCCCAAGCCCAAGACCGACAAACCACCGCCTCCATCGGCCGGGAAGATGATCGTTCACCTGGCCGGAGACAACGCCAAAGAGCGTCGGCGGGTGATCGGTTCGCTGAACGGCACGCGGGTGAAGTACGAATGGTCGAGCCATGACCCGTCCATATACGCCAACGCCATGGTCCTGGCCGGCGACACCCTTTTCGCCGCCGGCCCGCCGGCGATCAGAAACGAAGCTACGGTCGAGGCCCTGGGGCTCTGGCGGGGCAAGGAAGGCGGGCTGGTAAAATGTTTCGCCCGAACGGACGGGCGCTCGCTGGGAACCCACAAGCTGACCTCGCCGCCCGTTTTCGACGGCATGGCCGCAGCATACGGAAAACTCTACATCTGCCTGGCCGACGGCTCGGTGGTCTGCCTGTCGAAGGGCAAATAGGAGAGGAAAGGACTCCATTATGCAATTCCATCCATGGCGCAAGATTCTGTTCGTTGTCTGGTCGATCGCTGTCTGCTGTCCGGCGTCGGTTCTTGCCCGGGAATCCGCCGACAAGGGGTTTGTCTCTCTCTTTGACGGTAAGACGCTGGCCGGCTGGAGTGTCGCACCGAAAGCCAACGCGTCTGACTGGACCGTTCGCGACGGGGTTATTGTCGGGCATGGCGGTAAAGGACACTCCTATCTTGCATGGAAGGATAAAGAGCTCGCTGACTTCGAACTCAAGCTGAGTTATCGCCTTCCGACGGGCAAGGGCAATACCGGAATCGACATCCGCGGTCGCCCCGTCCTGAAAGGCAGGCGCCGTTATGAGAGTTATCACGCCGATCTCGGACATGTGGGCATCGGTCCTCATATTCTCGGCGCGTGGGATTTCCATTTTACAAAACGTAAGGAATACCCGTGTAAGCGCGGGACGCGGCTGGTCATCGGAGCCGACGGCAAGGCGACAACCAGCAAGATCAGCGGGGCGCTGACCAAGGCCGACATCCGCCCGCGCCAGTGGAACGACGCCCGCGTCATCGCCCGCGGAAACCATTTCAAGTTCTTCATCAACGGTAAGATCGCCGCCGAGTTCACCGACAACGCGAAGCAGGGGCGATTGGATAAAGGCGCCATCCGCCTACAGATTCACGACAGGGGCATGCACGTCGAGTTCAAAGACATTCGAATGAAGTTGCTGACGCCGGTCGGGAAGCCTGCGGCCGCGCCAGGCGCATCGGGCGAGACTCTTTACAATGGGATCGTATTGCCCGAGATCTGGCCCCCCCGGCGGAAAGAACTCAAGCGCGAGCCGATGCCCGTGCCGTACCTGAAGAATCCGCCGAAGGTGATACGCATCGACGTGGGGCGACAGCTCCTGGTCGATGATTTCCTGATTGAAGAAAGCGGCCTCAAGCGGACGTTTCATCGTCCGACCTTTCATAAGGTCAATCCGGTAATCAAAGCGGATCGACCGTGGGAGACCAGCGGGAAATCTTTCTTCGTGGCGCCCTTCCAGGGCCGAGTGCTGCACGATCCGAGCGATCAACTCTTCAAGATCTGGTACCTGCACAGCACAAAAGGAGACTACTACTGCAACTCGTACGGATATGCGACTTCGAAAGACGGTATCCATTGGAAAAAGCCGGTCTTCACCGAGTCTAAGAAGCCGGATGAAAACACCGTTTCGCCCAAAAAAGGCACCAATCTTGTAATCCAGGGACGCCGGACCTGCTGCAACTCGGTGATTCTCGACCACGACGCAAAGTCGCCCGACGAGCGTTTCAAGATGTTCAGTTCGGATCATTTCAACCGCACGTGGAACTGCGTCTATCGGACCAGCGCAGATGGTATCCACTGGAGCGCCCCGGTGGCCGAAAGACGCGTCTGGGGAGATTACGTGCTTGCGTTCTATAATCCGTTCCGCCGCGTGTGGGTTTATGAAGCCCGCATCCATGGCGGTTCGGTCGGCAGATGCCGGGCCTACATGGAAGACCGCGACATGCGAAAGCTTGCCGAGAGGATCCCCTACCAGCGCGGTATGAAGATCGAAGGCGATTCGGTCTATTGGGTCGGAGCCGACGATTTGGACCCTCGTCATCCGGATCCCAGATTCAAAAACATCAAGCCGCAACTCTACAGTCTTTCCGCCGCCCCGTATGAGAGCCTGATGTTGGGACTCTTCGCGATCTGGACCGGCCCGGATAACCGTACTGTCGCCAAAGAGGGCACTCAAAAATACTGCCGGATCCTGACCGGCTTCAGCCGCGATGGGTTCCACTGGGACCGCCCCGACCGGAAACCGTTTATCAGTCCGTCGTGGAAAAAGGGAACCTGGAACTTCGGCAATGCCCAACCGGTGGGCGGATGCTGTCTTGTCGTCGGCGATAAGCTCTACATCTATTTCTCCGCACGAATAGAAGATAAAACCGGCATGCACGGGAATGCCGTGACGGGACTGGCCCTCCTGCGTCGCGATGGTTTTGCTTCCCTGGATGCGGGCGATCAGGCAGGTTCCATGACCACGCGGCCAATGACTTTCAAGGGTAAACACCTCTTCGTCAACGCCGACTGCGGCAAGGGCGATCTGCGCGTCGAAGCCCTCGATAAGGACGGAAAGGCGATCGAACCGTTCAGTGCGGCCAACTGCAATCCGGTTGCAACTGACAGTACACAAGCGGCGATTACCTGGAAAGGCGCCAAAGACCTGTCCGCCCTGGCCGGCAAGCCGGTCCGTTTCCGCTTCCGGTTGACCAATGGTTCGCTTTATGCGTTTTGGGTAAGCCCCGCGAAATCAGGAGCAAGTCACGGGTATGTCGGAGCGGGCGGACCCGGTTTTACAGGCCCTACGGACACGGTGGGACGAGGAGCTTTGAAACCCGCCGCCGAAAAACTCGTGCCTGTCGGCTTGCAGAAGCAGTTGTTCGTCGACGATTATGTCGTTGCGAAAAAGGAGAACGTCACTCTCGAGGCCGGACAGGCCAAGAAACATGGCGTGGTGATGAAGCCAACGCTGCCTTCGGATTTTCAAACCGGTAAGGTGCATGAGGGCCCGGATGGCGGCGCAGGCTACTCATTCGGCGAGTCCGCCTTCTGCTGGTTCTTTTCCCCGCACTGGGACGAACAAAGAAAGATGTTCCGCCTGTGGTACATGCCCAGTAAACGAAAAGGCATCGGTCTTGCCTACGCCGAGTCGAAGGATGGGATCAAATGGACCAAGCCGATGGTCTCTAAAGACGGCAAGAGCAATATTGTGATGGAACCCGCTAATGGCGCGGGATTAGAC
>JASLNT010000115.1 GCA_030745875.1 Phycisphaerae bacterium | reverse complement strand
CAGAGTCCGGCGGAATACGCCGCCCGCTGCCAGCCTGCTCCGGGCTCCGCTGCGCTCCGCCCTACGCAGCCAGGCAGCGGAACGAATGACAAGGTAATGGTTCTCTCATAACAACTGGACCGAAGAACCGGGGCAAGCCAGTTCCCTCCGACTCGCCGGTGCTTATCAGGAACAGTATTCCGCTGACGTTCTGGGTGACGCTGGTGGGGTCGACCTGGAGATTCTCAAGGAATATCGTGACCGTATCCAGGCTTGTTGTGAAAGTGGCTTGTGCGCTGACAGGCTGCTCGTTCATCAGCGAGTCTTCCGGAGTGGTGAAGGTGATCATGCTGGCGTGTGCATGGGATGCAGCCAACGCGACGACAAGAATCGATATGGTGGCAACGTATTTCATGGTCCTGGTCCTCAATTACGGATGCCTCGGCGTGCTGCCGACGGCGAATCCGGTGCGGCGTTTTACGACAAGCAGGTTGCGTGCCCGGTATCGGCCGGGATAACACGCTGTGCTTCAGCGGCGGGGGAAGGCTCACCCAACGCGCCGCCGGGTAAACAGACAACTGCATCTTCACCCTGACCTGGGCGCGTGGCCCGGCCTGGGGGATTAAGAAAATACAGATCACTTCCTCGATTTAAGATTCGGTCGGCTCAGACCGAACACAGCCGTCCTTCCGTTTGGAACGGGCTGATTCACATACAGCAAGTGTACCTCATTCTAGATTCGGTCGGCTCAGACCGAACTGGAGACGCCCATTCCTACAGGGCGAACTATTTCTTGATAACATTGTATCCCGCTACTCCAATGTCGTCAAGGGGCAATCTAAGATAAATTGTACATATTATCGGTCCGGGAACAAGCCCGACAGCCGTCTGCGTGCATATTCTCGCCAGCCAAACAGGGCAATCCTTCAAATGCGGTTCTAATTGAAGGTGTCTAACGTCTTATATAACAAACCATTAATGGCGTTAGGCTCCGCCGACACGATACGATGCTGCAGAGCAAGGTGATCGAGTAGGGACGGCGGTGTTATTTTTTCCCCAGCCGCTTCTTAACATTGTACAGATCCAGCGCCGTCGTGCGATAAACACGAGGCGATGAACAGTGCGGTCGGGCCGGTGGTGATCCGGCTCGACCGCGCTGCGGCGCGTGTGGGCCCGCCGGCCCGGTTGTTCCGGGACGGCAGGGCCTGACGCCATCTACAATCTCATCTGTACGGTTGTCTCAGGAACGGCGTCTTCGCTGTCGTTTCAGGATCAACAGCCCGCCGAACGCTAGAAGCGAAAGTGTCGCAGGTTCCGGGATCAGCGGAGGTTCTCCGACGGTAACGGTGGATCCGGGCGACGTGTTGAACTCGAATGTTACTCCGAGGATGGTGGAATCTTCTGTCACGCCCGGTATGTCCAGTACGAAAGTCGCGCTTTCGGCAAGGAACGGATTGTGGGGTTTGTTGCCGGCGATGGAACCTTTTGCGTTACTGTAGAGGTCAGATCCGTTGGGATATCCAATAAGAGTGTGGGCTGGTCCAATGTCCGTTCCCAGTACGTGCAAGTGCAACGCCTCGCCCAGCGTGCCGAGCTCCCAGCCGGTGTCAACGGCGGCGCCGTCGGAGTAAACGCCGTCATTGTCGATGGTCCGGGGCAGCCCTGAACTGGACGTGACCGTTCCCGAGTTCTCTCCGCTGCTGATGGAGAACACCAACCCGCTGAGATTCTGAACGACGCTCTTCGGGTCGATCTGGAGATTCTCCAGCACCACGGTGATCGAGTCGGTTCCGGTTGTGAAAGTGACCTGGGCGTCTACGGGCTGGCCGTCCATGAACGTATTGTCCGGGGTTTCAAAGCTGATGACATCTGCAACTGCGATCGATGACAGGATGGTTAAGGCGATAATAGTAATGATTGATTTGACATAGATGGATTTCATTTTTCTGTTCCTCAGTTCTGCGATGCTGTTGGCGCACCGAGCGGTGTTCTTGACGTTACTCAGGTCTTGAGCGTGAGCGTGAGCTTGAGCTTGAGCCTGACGATTAGACGAATACGACAATACTACTCCTACTCCTTTTACCATAATAACAACTCCTCGGGAACTTGAGGGGGTATCCCTTAAGTCCCTAGTAAGCAATGTGTTGTGCGAGCGAGCAAGCAACACAATGAGCGTGCGAGCAATGACATGTCGCGCGAGCAAGCGAGCAAACAACATGCAAAGCAGGCGAGCTAGTGACTGAATACGAATTACTCTAATGAGCGTTTTGGAAGAGGACAGACGATCTGCGCAAAACACTCTAACGTTGTGGGAACTTGGCCGGTGTGGCCTGGTGCAGGAAGAAGCGAGTGAGCGAGTTCTCGATCCTGACCGTGATATAAGAAACGTAGCTTAGCCGCTCCCTTAGCGAGCTTGAGCAAACTAATCATACCACGATACTGTAAATTCTTCAAGTGGAATTCCAAGATTTTATGGAAGTTTTCTATATTTGAGTGTTGATTTGATCATAAGTTCTGTGACTACAGGAATATTCGAGCCGTGTTTTTTTTTGCGGTGGAGTTCCAACGAGCGTTCGTATTTGCAGGATATGGACTGGGGAGGCGAGAAATACCGGGAACCCCCCAAACTCATCTGGAGTTTTATCGACATCCGCGTGATCGATTACGAGCGGGGTGAGTGGTTCACGAAGCTCAACCGTCTGGGCGAATCGTACCGCGTCGACCCGCCCGACGATCCATCACCTTACTACCGCAATGACCGGAAGGCGTACCTGTGGAAACGCCCGCACCATAACGGGCGAATGTGCCTGGAGACGATAGCGCGTATTGATGCTCTGCCGGCGTAATGCGGATGCTGTGTTGAAAGACGAGATGCAAACAAGTGTAAATACTGCAATATTCCGTCGTTTTGGACGATAATCCAGTTCTGAGCCCTCTGTAAAGGATGCGTATCGCCTTCTTGCGAGCGATATGGCGCGGACTCAGGAAAACTTGACGCGCAGCGGCGTCAAAATGTTGGTATAATCAGACTGTCGTACGGAAAACACCGAGACGAACCACCCCATAGAAAGGATCGAACGATGTTCAAAAGGATTATCTCTGCAGCAGTGCTGGTTGTCTGTCTGTCGGCTGCTCTGACTGAGGCCGCCCCGGTAACCGGAAAATACGTTCATGTAGTGATTCCCGGTGCGCGTAGGACGCTGTCGCTGGCGGAAGTTCAAGTTTTCAGCGGTGGGAGGAACATCGCCCTGAAGAAGAAGACTGTGCAGACGAGTACTGCTTCGAACGGCGTGTCCAGCCGCGCGGTTGACGGAAACACCAACGGAAACTGGACCAGGGGCTCCATTACGCACTCGGTCGAAGGCACGACCGCACCGGCGTGGGAAGTGGACCTGGGCAAGAGTGTCCCGATCGATAAGGTTTCGATATGGAACCGCGACGAATTCGAATACCGGCTTTACGGATGCCGCGTTCTGATCCTGGACGCCAAACGGAAAGTCGTCTGGTCGGTCGATGTCCCCAAGCCGGGCAAGGGCGCCACGAGTTTCACCGTCAGCAGTTCGTCCAGGAGCAAGTTCGCCGGTAAGGCTGTCGCCAAAATTACCCCGCGTAAGGCGGTGCGCACCCGCGGTAGGTCCAGAGGCCGATCAACGCCCGGAAAGTCCGCGTACGGAACGGCTGATTCGCTGCGGATGGCGATCAAGGATCTTATCGCCACGAACGGAGCGAAATACCCAAAGGGCAAGGCGTATCTGGCAAGACTCGATGCGCTCGAAGCCCAACTTAAGGAAGGCAAGGGCGCCGAGGAATTCGAGGCCCTGCGTCGTGAGGCGCTGTTGGCTAATCCGCTGCTGGATTTCGACAAGATCATGTTGGTCCGACGCAAAGGTGCGGCCTTGCCGGCCAACTGGCAGGGCAACAGCAGCATGAAGAAGAACGGTTACACGAACGATATCGTTATTCTGTCGGGTCTGAACAACGGTAAGATCACGTCGCTGTTCACGCCGAAAAACGGCAACTATGTCGGCGAGACAGATCTGAACTTCGACGCCGACAAGATCCTTTTCTCTTCAATCGGCGCCAACGGCGCGTGGGTGATCTGCGAGATCAAGGCTGACGGTACGGGGTTGCGGCAGGTATCGCCCGATATGGGCAAGGACATCGACAACTACGATCCGGTGTATCTGCCCAGCGGAAAGATCATCTTCGATTCGACCACCGGGTACTCCGGTGTTCCGTGTGTTGGCGGAAAAGACTTCGTAGCCAACCTGCACCTGATGAACGCAGACGGTACGAGCGTCCGCCGCCTGTGCTTCGAGCAGGATAACGACTGGTATCCGGTAATGATGAATAACGGCCGGGTGATGTTCCTGCGTTGGGAATACACCGATTCGGCTCATTACTTCAGCCGTGTTTTGATGCACATGAACCCCGACGGTACGGACCAGAAGGCGTACTACGGAAGCAATTCATACTGGCCCAATTCGCTGTTCTACGCTCGTCCGGTCCCGAATTCGTCCACGAAGTTTGTGGGCATCGTCAGCGGGCATCACGGTACGCGCAGGTCCGGTCCGCTGGTCCTGTTCGACACCTCCCTGGGACGTCACGAAGCCGATGGCGCCGTGCAGATTATCGGTCAGCGGGGCAAGAAGGTCGAACCCCTCGTCGTCGACGGGCTGGCCAGTCGGTACAAGCCTCACTTCCTGCACCCGTTCCCGCTGAGCGACAAGTACTTCCTGACTTCTGCCAACCTGGGCGGATGGAACTTGTTCCTGGTCGACGTGTTCGACAACATGCTGCTGCTGAAGAAAGATGAAGGCGGTCAGAGCCTCTTTGAGCCCGTCCCGTTCCGTAAGACCAAGCGCCCGCCGATGATTCCGGACCGCATCGTACCCGGAGCCAAAGAAGCAACTGTAATTGTCAGCGATATATACTTTGGCCCGGGCCTCAAGGGCGTTCCGCGCGGAGCAGTTAAGAATCTCCGCGTTTACAAGTATGAATACGGTCCGCGCCGCAAGGGCGGGCACTACGCGATGGGAATGGAAGCCGGTTGGGACGCCCATATTATCCTGGGCACCGTTCCGGTCGAAACCGATGGTTCGACCACATTCCAGATTCCCGCCAACACGCCGATCTCGCTCCAGCCGCTGGACAAGGACGGTAAGGCTCTGCAGCTCATGCGAAGCTGGCTGGTCGGAATGCCCGGTGAAAGACTCTCGTGCATCGGATGCCACGAGGACCAGAACTCCGCTCCCGCTACGAAGATGACGATCTCGTCCCGAAAGGCGCCCAAGAAGATCACGCCCTGGTACGGACCGGCGCGCGGTTTCAGCTTCCAGCGCGAAGTTCAGCCCGTACTCGACAAGTTCTGCGTCGGATGCCACAACGGTCAGCCGCGCAAGGATGGAAAGAAGATTCACGATCTCCACACGCCCAAATCGGCCCACACCGCCCTGCATCCCTACGTGCGGCGCAACGGACCCGAGGGCGATTATCACCTGCTTACCCCGCTTGAATTCCACGCCGACACCAGCGAATTGATCCAGATGTTCCAGAAAGGCCACAACAACGTCAAGCTGGACAAAGAGGCCTGGGATCGCATCATCACGTGGATCGACCTGAATGCGCCGTGGCACGGTACGTGGACGGAAGCCGGAGCCAACAAGGCCGTCCTCGATCGACGCCTTGAACTGCGAAAGATCTACGCCAGCGTCGATACGAACCCCGAGTTCATCCACAATCCCTACAAACTCACCGAAAAGTTCATCAAGCCGGCGCCGATGAGGACCGTTGCGAAGAAAGTCAGCGTGACCGGATGGCCATTCGACCAGGCGGCCGCAAAAGCAAAACAGGGCGCAAACGCTTCGATCGAACTGGACCTCGGCGACGGAGCAAAGATGAACCTGGTGAAAATTCCGGCCGGGTCGTTTGCGATGGGTTCCAACAGCGAAACGCCGATGGAAATGCCCATGAGCAAGGTCGCCATCGCCAAACCGTTCTACATGGGCGCTACTGAAGTGACGCTCGGGCAGTACAAGAAGTTCGACCCGAACTATAAGAACGGTGTTTACGATATGCACTACAAGGACCAGGTCAAACGCGGTTACTACATGGACACCTCGGAGAATTTCCCGGTTATCCGGGTTCCGTGGAAGAAGGCGATGGAGTATTGCGCATGGTTGTCCAAGAAGACGGGCAGGAAGGTCAGCCTTCCAACAGAAGCACAGTGGGAATGGGCCTGTCGCGCTGGTACTGCTACAATGCTGTCGTTTGGCGACAAGGATACGGACTTCTCGAAGTTCGCCAATCTCGCCGACCTTAAGGTCAAGGAAATGGCCGTCAAGGGCGTGAACCCCAAGCCTATCAAGAATCCCAGACCGGATGTCGACTATGAGTTGAAGGACGCCCGATTCAACGACGGCGTGCTGCATCTTGCTGATGTGGGCAAGTACGAACCCAACGCCTGGGGCCTGCACGACATGCACGGAAACGTAGCCGAGTGGACCAGATCGCAGTACAAGCCCTATCCGTACCGCGACACCGACGGGCGTAACTCTGCGACCGCTACGGGCAAGAGAGTTATCCGGGGCGGTTCGTGGCACGACAGGCAGCATCGCTCGAGTTCGTCGTTCCGACTGGGCTATCCGGACTGGCAGAAAGTATATCACGTAGGTTTCCGCGTGGTCGTGGAATAGTTACCGCCGCCGAGCCGGACAGCTCGTGCGCGTCCCGACGTTATGCGTTATCGTGCAGGCAAAAAACTGCGACTCAAAAACGGCCGGGACATATCGCGGATGTTCCGGGAAGGATTGCGCGCCAGAGACTCCAGGCTTACGCTTATAGCGTCTCGTCGGGGCGAAGATGGCGAATTGCCGTCTCGCCTGGCTGCTGCGGTGTCCGGCAGGCACGGCAACGCCGTCGCTCGAAATCGCATCAAACGCCTGTGTCGCGAAGCATTCCGCACAAACCGGGACCAGTTGCCCGCAGGCTGGGATTTTGTAATGCTCCCTCGCCCGAGAACGGATCTGACGCTGGCGGGAATGAAAGATTCTCTGATCGCTTTGACCGCGAAAATTGTTGACCAATCCAAGGAAGACCGCGATGACAGTTGAACGGGCGATGCGAAACCTGATGACAGCTCCACGCAAGGCGGTGATATGTCTGGCGCGATGCTACCAGGCGACGCTGTCGGGCCTGGTTGGTCGCCAGTGCCGTTTCACCCCCACCTGCAGCGAGTATTTCATTGAAGCGGTCGAGACTTACGGTGTGTTTCGCGGCGGGTTTAAGGGGCTTTGGCGGATCGTCAGATGCAATCCGTGGGGCAAGAGCGGATACGATCCGATGCGAAAACCGCCCGGCGGAGCGCCGGAATGACCGACATCGCTCCAGAACGTATGGAGATTCACCGCACGTCGATCCCCATGCGCACGTTCGAGCACGCCGCCGCCGCCAGAGACAACGCCGAGGCGATAGTCGTGCGCGTGATCTGGCCCGACGGTCGCCAGGGATGGGGCGAGACGCTTCCACGCGAATACGTGACCGGAGAAACTCTCGAAAGCGTTATCGAAGATCTGCAGGAGAGAGTTTTTCCAGCGATGCGGCGGGGCGGGGAGCTCCCTCACAATGACACCGGCGGACGTTGCATGTCGGCTGCGGCATGCGCGCTCGATCTGGCTGGCTACGACGCCCTGACCGACGATCCGCCGACAGACACGATCGTCCCACGCGTATCGGGCGTGCTCGGATCGTCCGATCCGGCGAAGACCGCCCGGAAACTCAGGCACATGCGCCTGTTCGGTTTGAAGGATTTCAAACTCAAATTGGGGTTCGATGCCGACGTGGATCGCGAGAATCTCAAACTGGTCGCTGGCAAACTTGCCAAAGGAATCCAGGCGGGCAGGCTGACCCTTCGTGTTGACGTTAACGGCGGGTGGTCGCCCGAAGAGACGCCCGAACGAATAGATGAACTGGTCGCCAGCGGTGTTTGCGTAGTCGAGCAGCCGACATACTGCTCGGCTGGCGAACTGGTTGAACTGGCCCGGCGCTGCTCGCTTCCGCTGATGGCCGACGAATCGCTGATTACCATCGCCGACGCCGAGACGCTCCTGTCAGCCGGAGACAAGATATGGTGGAATATCCGCCTGTCAAAGAACGGGGGGATCAGGACCGCAAGCCAATTGGCTGCGATGGCGTTTCAGGACGCAATTCCATTCGTCGTCGGATGCATGGTGGGCGAGAGCAGTATTCTCTCCGCCGCCCAGAGGCGGTTCCTGGTGGGGAGCGGTGGGGCGGCGAGGTTTGTCGAGGGCAACTACGGACGATTCCTGTTGACTGACGATCTAACGGTCAAGTCGATCAGATTTGGTTACGGGGGGCGCCTCAAGACGATCCGCAGGCGCGGTCTGGGCGTACAAGCGGATCCGAAGAAACTCGCCCGTTACGGAAGCAAGTTGACTTAACGAGAGGCCAGTTGCGTGCGAATTCTGGGGCGCATGCTGCGATTCACCCATTTCATGAAGACCGTTCCCGGACAACTGGTCGATGCGTTGGGTCCGTCGCGATGACCGATGATGTTGTCCGGATCGATTCTGTATTTCCTGGCCAGTTGCTTCACCAGACGCTCCAACGAAGCGATCTGGGCTCGTGAGGGCATCTTGCTGCTGAAGTCTCCGACCAGGCAGATGCCGATACCGTGATTGTTGTATTCGTTGTTGGGCGTTCCGCCCGTGTGGGCGCCCCATTTCTGTTTCGTCCACCTGCCTCCGACTTCTATCCTCCCGTCCGGGCCTCCGTCGCCATTGTTGATGACGAAGTGATATCCCAACTCATCCCATCCCCGCGCACGGTGCGACTTATCGAAGCTCGCCGCGTTGCCTCGCGCCGTGGCGCTGTGATGGACCACGATATACCGCCAAAGTCGATATCCCTTTGTCCGCCAGGGATCCGACAGCGTAGTGGGCCTGGCGATCGTAGTGTGTCGAACCGTCGGCCTGAGCGTCGGAGACGTCGGTCTGATCGGAGCCGTGAGATCCAGGCGATGCTGGGGCACGAGCCCAAGTTGGTTCACCGGTTTGCTCGTGCATCCGCCCAAGGTTTGCAGCGAGGCCAATACGATAGCCGACATCAAAATCCTTTTGACTGACATCTGGTGTTCCTTGCCAATAGTTGTCGCGATATACTTCATTCTTGTATCGACAGATGCGCTGGTCTTTCATCAGCCAAGTGTTCAGCCAGTTTAACCGGACTTGCGTGAAGCCTGATGGATTCCGATAGACCGACGGGCGAGTTTCCGGTTTGAATCAGGTGCACGTAGTGCTCTCGCAGGGCTGCTTCAATCGCTACTTCGACATTGCGCGTGATTACGTATGGCTTGCGATGATCGCCTTTGAGAGTCTTCTCGAAGTTCCTGAGACGCTTGGCGGTCAGCTGGATAACCGACAGCAAATCGCTACGGTGTTTGCGAAGTGAAAACACCCGCGGGATGTCGCTGTACTGGTCCAATTCAGCCAGGATGTCATTCAGCAACTCCGGTTGTCCCGCGAAAACCAGCACTGGTTGCCCGAGGCGGGAGAGTTCTTTGACTATCCGAAAGGCGGTTTGCCTGTCGCTTCGCACCACGTCAGCCAGAAGTTGAGCCTCCATCAGATAGACGGTCTCCGGTCCGGGAACGATTCGCAAGGTGGCTTGATGCTGATCGAACGCCATCGACCCGTACGGAATGCCCCTGAGTATCACTTCGTGCGTGCCGGCCGGTGCGGCGGGGAACAGCGGCGCCACCTCATTGTTGCTGTAGTCGATCCATGGAAAACGAATACCGCCGAAGGGGTCCTGGTAGATAAGCCGCGGTGACAGGGACCTGCGCGTCGCGCGAGTGAAAAAACCTCGCAACGAAGGTTTTGGAGCGCCCTGGCGCCACACAGCATCGGATAGCACCATAGTTGTTCTCTGGCCCGACGAAACGACCATTGTTCCCGTCAGGCCCGCCCATATCGCCGCCGGCACCACCAACACCGCCAGCGTCAGCAGGGTCCAGCGGCATAGGTATCCGAGTTTTTCGAGATCCCTGTATTCCTGTTGCGGTGCGGTTTTCATTTGTTTCAGTCGAGGTTCGGCGCCGGTCATACGCTCAGTTGCTGCAGCCTGGCGACGCGCTCGTCAATGGGCGGATGCGTGCAGAAAATGCTGGACGCTCTTTTTTCAAACTTCTTGATCGGATGAACGAAGTAAAGACCTGCGGTGGCGCGATTGGCTACTTCAAGCACTTCGCTGTCGCCGCCGAGCTTGTTCAACGCGCCGATCAGTCCTTCGGGGTTGCGCGTGAGTTCCACGCTGCCTGCGTCTGCGAGATATTCGCGCTGGCGGGAAAGCGACATTTGGATAATCCTGGCCAGTATCGGGGCGATAATCGCCAGAAGCACCGCTAGAACCATCAGGATGGCCTGGAGACCTCCCTTGCCGTTACCGTTGCGGTCTCGGCTTCTGCGACGTCCCGCTCCGCCCCAGAAAACGCTGCGGAGGAAAATATCGCACAGCATGACCAGAACGCCCACCATAACCGCCATCAGCATCGCATAGAGGATATCGTAGTTGCGGATGTGGCTTAGCTCGTGGGCCATTACGCCCTGGAGTTCGTCGCGATTGAGCTTGGTGCGCAAACCGATGGTGATCGCCACGCTCGCGTTCTGCGGATTCCTTCCGGTGGCGAACGCGTTCATGGCCGTGTCGTTTATCAGGTATATCCGCGGCAGGGGCATGCCTCCAGCCAGGCATATTTCCTCGACGACGTTGAACAGTTGCGGATCGTCGGCGTGGACTATTTCTTTAGCTTTGCTCATGCCCAGCAGAACTGACGACCCGCCGAAATAGCTGGCCAGGGTCAGCCCGAAGGCGATGAGTCCCGCGATTGCGGCGACCGTTATGCTGAAGGCGGCCTGTCCGCCGCCCCAGACCATGCCTATAAGCAACCCCATCCCGATGAAGAACAGCATGAATCCGCCGATAAGGATGATGCTGTTGCGCCTGTTTTTCGCGATAAGCGTATGGAATGTCTCTGTAGCCATTGGTCAGCGTCTTCTGCGTTTTTTGCCTTTTCCGGCGAATTTCTTGAGGATTTTTTGTCGGCGTCTCCGCTGGGGCGAAATCAGATAACCAAGATCCAGCAGCGAACGAACGATCAGCTCCATGAGCGATCGCGGAGCCCGTCTGGCGGGCGTTCGGGCTGGATTGTAACGGTCCGATCGGCCCATCAGATCGCTGTCAAGGGACTCATCGTCCGCTTGGCGCATCTCCTCCATGCGGCGCTGCGTTCTCTCAGTGCGCACATCATCGGTTACGAACGAAGCCAGAGCGTCAAGGTTTGATTGTCCTTGATCTTCCGCCATGGTTCACCTTGTCCTAGAAGCTGACCTTGGGCGCCTCTTTCTGCGCTGCGTCTTCCAGCTCGAAGTATTCCTGGTCGCCGAATCCGAACATGTTGGCGATGATGTTGTTCGGGAATTTCATTCTCGCCGTGTTGTACACAGCCGCCGAGTCGTTGTAGTGCTGACGCGCGAAAGCGATCTTGTTCTCGGTGGTCGTCAACTCTTCCTGCATTTGCGCGAAGTTCTCGTTGGCTTTCAGGTCCGGATAGCTCTCCGACAGAGCAAACAGCTTGCCCAGTGCGCCGGTGAGCATGTTTTCGGCTCCGGCTTGTTCTGCGACGCCTTTTGCGTCGATGGCTCCGTTGCGGGCCTGGATAACCGCTTCGAGCGTCTCGCTTTCGTGCGCTGCGTATCCCTTAACCGTTTCGACGAGATTCGGTATCAGATCGTAGCGTCGCTTCAGTTGGACGTCGATCTGGCTCCAGGCGCTTTGGCACCTTACGCGTTTCTGCACCAGGCCGTTGTACACCGCGATCATGACCAACGCGAAAATCAATATGACTGCGATCAGAATCCATATGCCTACACCCATGATAAATCCTTTCATTCAAGAGAGCTTGCGGACTTATAGTACGCCAGAGATGAAAGTACCCTCGGTCGGTAGCGCAGGTCAAGAGTCAATTAATACAACTCCAGACTGGCGAAATTTGACAGTACCGCCGATTTAGAGTACATATGATATATAAGGCGGGGAATGGTTGGGCGAAATGGACTTTGTGCAGTGAATCATACCGGATTAAGAAATATTGTCGTTGCGGTGGTTGTGTTTATTGGGGTTGGGGTCTTGTTAGCCCAGAATGCCGCTAAACGCCTCACAGACGCCGAGCAAAAGGAATTCAACACTCTCAGCGGGCAGTTGTCTGATCCGGCGCGATCGCCCAAGACGAAACTGGAAGCGGCGGAACTTCTTCTCGCCAAACAGTACCCACAGGCGGTTGAGGCGCTGAAGGACTTTCTGGCCGGTGACAACCTTGCGGCGCGGATCGCGGTGGCCCAGGCGATATCCCACAGCAACGGGACCGAACCGCTGAGCGACTTCATCGAACCGTTATTGGCGATGCTTACCGGCGAAGATGCTGAAGTACGCCCGGCGGCTGCCAAGGCCCTGGCGATCTACAAGGACGATTCCGTTGTCGACAAACTCGTATCAATCGCCGCCGACCGCAAGCGCGAGCGTGCGGTGCGTGTGGACACCATCGCCGCACTCCAGTCGGCGTTGGATAAACGAACCGTCGATGCGCTCGTTCGCTTGCTGGACGATCGCGACGCCACAATTCGCGACGCCGCCGCCGACGCGCTGGCGAACCTTACGAACATCAAGGCGTTCCGCACGAATCGGCGTTTGGCTAAGCAGTGGTGGAACCGCAATCGGAATAAACCGCCCTCCAAATGGTTGGCGGAATTGGCGGACTCTCTGGCTCGCGGTAAGGCCGACCTCGAAGTAGACAACAAGCTCCTTCGCGAACGATTGGCTTTGGCGTTGCGGAACTTATACGACGCTGTTCCCGAGGCCCAGCGGGAAGCTTTGCTGCTGGGGTTCCTGTCGGACCCGGTGGCTGACGCCCGATTGGCCGGGGCGTCTCTTGCCGAAGCGAAAATCGCCGGCGGTCAGGATATCTCCGGGAAACTCCAGACCAGGATCCGGGCGATGGTCAAGGATCCTGATCCGAGAGTCAGGCAGGCCTCGGTGCTGTTGGTGGCTCACCAGGGCGATGCAG
The DNA here is from genome assembly GCA_030745875.1 of Phycisphaerae bacterium. Taxonomy (GTDB): domain Bacteria; phylum Planctomycetota; class Phycisphaerae; order SM23-33; family SM23-33; genus BS750m-G57. The sequence continues at coordinate 7,406 of JASLNT010000115.1, read as the reverse complement.
AAGCGCTCGGCGCGTTGCTGGCGGGATTGAAGACCGAAGAGGTCCAGGGCGTTCGCCAGGCGATATTGACCGCCCTGGGGCACCTGAAGAGCCCTGAAGCGTTGCCCGCCGTTGTCGCCGAGATCGCCAGTAACTACGATTCAGTGGCCGGGGCGGCTGCGCTGGCGTTGGGGCGGATCGCATCGGCCAAACCGTTGACCGGAACCGTGCTGTCGCAGGCGAGTGCGGCGCTGGTTAAGCGATATAAGCGTAAGGGTCAGGAAGACCAGGCGGCGGCGGTGTCTATGCGTGAGGCGGTTCTCACCGCGATGGGGGTTGTCAGGCACAAGAGTTTCCTGTCCGTTCTCAGGTCGGCGTTGAAAGACACCGAGGCGACGGTTCGTTTGGCGGCGGTTAATTCGCTGGCTCAGGCCGGTCAGGTTGACGACGCCGACGCCATTGCCGCGCTGGTCGGTGATTCCGATCGCGGTGTGCGGGTCGCGTCGATTGTGGCTTTGGGTAAGCTGGGCGGCAGAAAGTACTTAGCGACTATCATGAAGCGTATGGATCCCAAGGCTGAGACCGACCTGGCCGTTCGTAAACAGGCCCGGGAGGTTGCGATGGGGCTTCTGGCTGGCGCTGATGCGGCTACGCTGGAGGCTGAAGCCAACCGCCTTAAAGGCAATCCCGACGCCATTTATCAGCGGATCGAAATCCTCGGAATGCTCGTCGCCGCCTTGAAAGCCAAGGACAGTGACAAGTTGACCCAGGCGCATCGTACGCTGGGTCAGGCGTTGCTGGCCGGGGCGAGACCGGCCGAAGCGGCGGGGCATTTTCGAAAGGCGTATGATGCGATGCTCAGCGCCAAGGACGCCAAAGCATCTGTGGCGTGGTTGGAATGGGTTGAGGCGTTGTTGGCGGCGGACGATCCGTCGTCGATAAAGGCAATGGCCGCACAAAATGAAAGCGACGTCTACCAGTCCGCTCTTAAGGCGCTGAAGGCGAGGTTGACCGCCCTGGTGACCGAGCAGCGATACGCTCCGGCGATTCTGCTGGCGGGGGGAGCGGTTGAGAATCTCGCCCAGCGTTTGACTGTTGACGAGCGTAAGAGTTTTCAGACCACGCTGACCGATGCTAAATTGGCCCAGCGGGCGGCCGACAGGAAGAGAGTCTCGCAACTTGCGGGGCAGTTGACGGCTTCGGACGACTCGGCCCGGAGCAAGGCGTCCGGAGAACTACAGGTTATGGCGTCGCGAGCGGTTGTCCCGCTTTTGGAGATCCTGAAGAGCAGCGTTGAAGACAAGCAGTCCGACCCAAAGGTCGCCCAGGCGATTATCGCAGTTCTCAAGCACGTTGCGCCGAAGCTTACCGGTTACGATCCTGAAGCGTCGAGGGATCAGCAGATCAAGGTTATCGAGGGCTGGTTGAAGGCCCGCACATAGAGTAGAGGCCCCCACATGACAGACAGGTGTGTTGGAATAGATCTGGGTGGAACGTTTATCAAGTTCGTAGCCACCGACCGCCAGGGCGGTGCGTCGGAGATATTCGAATTGCCCACTCCCACTGACCGCGGGCCCGAAGGGCTTGTCGAGCAGATGGTTCGCGGTGCGCGAACGCTGATTGACCAGAGCACCGAGGCCGGCGACCGGGTTATCGGAGTGGGCATAGGTTCGCCCGGGCCGTTGGACCTTGCGGCTGGGGTGGTCATCGCAACGCCCAATATCGGCGGGATGACCAACGTGCCTTTGAGGGACATGGTCTCCGAACCGCTCGGTCTGCCCGTAGTGCTCGAAAACGACGCCAACGCCGCCGCTTACGGAGAGTATATCTCCGGAGCGGGCAAAGACGCTGATGACCTGGTTGTGTTGACGTTGGGTACGGGCGTGGGCGGAGGAATAGTGATAGGCGGTGAGGTGCTGCACGGAGCCCACGAAATCGGAGCCGAACTTGGACACATAATCCTCGTTCCCGACGGGGCGCCGTGCGGTTGCGGGCAACGCGGATGTATCGAGCAGTATTGCTCGGCGAAGTTCATGGCTGATCGTACGATGGCCCGTATTGCCGCTGAGAAGCCCCAGACCGCCCTGAATGCGATTATGGAGTCCAAAGGGTCTATCGACGCCAAAGATATTAACGACGCTCGTGCAGACGGCGATTCGTTCGCTGCTGAGGCCTGGGACCAGACTGCACGCTATCTGGCGCTCGGATGCGTCAGCCTGACGAGGATATTCGATCCGGACAAGATTGTGCTCACCGGCGGGATGGCGAAAGCGGGAGCTGACCTGATCGAACCGGTGCGGGCGCATTTCATCGACCTGCATTGGGATATGACGGAGATAAAGACCGAAGTGGACATAGCGACGCTGGGATCGGATGCCGGCTCGATAGGGGCTGCGGGAGTGGCGTGGCGACGATTCGGATCGTGATCGAATCGCCGACAACACCCGCCTTCGGGCTTACAGGAAACTCCAATCGATGAAACACTACTATCCGAATTTCGATCAATTCAGACAGCTTACCGAGCAGGGAAACACGATACCGGTCTATCGTCAACTGATGGCCGACGCCCTGACTCCGGTTACCGCTTACAGGCGCCTTGCCGCACCGTCGACCTCCGGGCGCGAGTCCAGTTCTTTCTTGTTTGAAAGCGTGGTCGGCGGTGAGCGAATCGCCCGATACTCATTTGTCGGCGTGGACCCGGAGGTGTCGTTCACCGCGTACCGCGACGATATCACGATCAGACGCGACGGACGCGACGACGAGTCCGTCACCAGCCACGATCCGCTGGGCGAGTTGCACAAACTGATCAGCGGCTACCAGGCCGTTCGCATGCCGAGCCTGCCGCCCTTTACCGGCGGGTTAGTCGGCTACGCCGGATACGACATGGTGCGCTACTACGAAAATATCGGTCAGGGCCCGACCGACGACCGCGGGCTTCCGGATCTGTCGTTCGGATTGTATCGCACGATGGTGATATTCGATCACGTCTCGAAAACGATCAAGGTGGTCGCCAACGCTCACGTCGCCGACGATCCGCGCGGCGCTTACGATCGGGCGTGTGAGTCGATAGAGCAGACAATCGGTCGACTTTGCGACGATGGGCATGGGCACCCGGTCGATGAAGTGAACCTGGCGAATCTTCCGGAAAAGTCGTTCGAGTCGAACTTCACGCGCGAAAAATTCTGCGAAATGGTCGACGCCTGCAAGGAGTATATTCGCGCGGGCGACATTTTCCAGGTTGTCGGATCGCAGCGCCTGGCGGTGGAGACCAGCGCATCGAGCTTCGATATCTACCGCGCCCTGAGAGTGGTTAATCCTTCACCGTTCATGTTCATGTTCGATTCGCCCGAGGTGACTCTCGTGGGATCGAGCCCGGAAATACTCTGTCGCGTCGAAGACCGAATCGTGACGAACCGCCCGCTGGCCGGTACGCGCCGCAGGGGCGAGACCGAAGAAGAAGACGCCGCCCTGGAAGCCGAACTCCTAGCCGATCCCAAGGAATTGTCCGAACATATCATGCTCGTGGATCTTGCGAGAAACGATGTGGGCATGGTTGCTGAGCCCGGAAGCATTGCGCTGGCTGAGTCGGAACTGATGGCCGTTGAGCGGTACAGCCACGTCATGCACATCAGTTCGGACGTGAAGGGCAAACTCGCCGAAGGGATGACGGCGTTCGATGCGTTGAGGGCCACCTTGCCTGTGGGGACGGTCTCCGGGGCTCCGAAAATACGGGCGATGGAGATTATCGACGAATTCGAACCGACGCGCCGCGGGCCATACGCAGGAGCCGTCGGGTACGTCGATTTCTGCGGAAATATGGACACCTGCATCGCGCTGCGGACGATGGTGATCGCGGGAGGAAAAGTCTACCTGCAAGCCGGAGCCGGATTCGTCGCCGATTCTGTCCCGCAGACGGAGTACGAAGAAACAATCAACAAGGCTCGCGCGCTGCTGAAGGCTATTGAAGTGGCTGAGGCGGGACTGGGGCGATAGGCGACTGGTTCTCAGGCGCGGTCTCGCCGGCGGGTTGTGAGGCCGGTATGTTCTCGGTGTCCGGTTCGGAGGTTGGTTCGGCCTCGCTGCGAAACTCTCCGGGCGATTCATCCGTCGGCTCGGGGGCTTCGGAGACAGGTTCTGACGACTCCCGGATTGACCCAGGCGGCTGGTCGATCGATTCGGGCGATTCATCCGCAGGTTCGGGCGTTTGCTCGACCGGTTCGGCAGCTTCATCGACTGCGGGTTCAGTTTCCGCGGCGGCAGGGGGGGCTTGAGTTGTCTGAGGCTGCTGGATTTCCTCGACCGTCTCAACCGGTTCGGAGGTTTCTGCAGGTTTGTCTTCAACCGCCTTCTGCGGTGAGAAGAACGCCATGAACTCTTCGGCCAGCGAATCGTAGTCAATGGCTCCGTGGCTGTACGGGTCGTAATCGAAAATGGTCTTACCGTATGAGGGGCATTCGGCGAGTTTGATATTTCTTCGTATCGCCGTCTTGAAGATGCTCGCCTCGGACCACGGGACATTTGTATCTCGGGCCGAGTTCAGGAACTCTTCGAGGTCGGCGACTACTTCACCAGCCAGGCGAGTCTGTTTCTCATGCATGCAGAGAATCACTCCGCCCACTTTCAACCGCGGATTGATTCGCTGTTGGACAAGCGCGACGGTTTCGAGCAGCATGCCCAATCCCTGCAGCGCCAGGAAGTGCGCCTGGAGCGGTATGAACACGTAGTCCGCCGCCGCCAGCGCGTTGAGCGTAAGCAAACCGAGAGACGGGGGGCAGTCGATCATGACGTAATCGTAGTCCGAGTTGCAGCCGGCCAGGCGGTCGTTGAGGATTTGCTCTCGTCCGACAACGGTCACCAACTCAGTCTCCGCCGCCGCCAGATCGATAACCGAAGGAACTGCGCTGAGGTTCTCGTTGAGTTTCACCGCAGCGTCGCTCATGGACGCATCGCCCGTGAGAACTTCGTAGAGTCCGGGGTTGTTGGCTCCGGGTTCAAGCCCGACGTGCAGCGTAAGGTGGGCTTGCGGGTCCATGTCCACCAGGCAGAGACGTTTGCCCCGGGCGGCAATGGCTGCGCCAAGATTTGCCACTGTCGTGGTCTTTCCCACGCCGCCTTTCTGATTGATTATCGCCAGAGTTTGCACATCACGCATTATACGCAGGGGCTCGGCGCAGGCAAGAGTGCATTGAGTCCGGCGGGGGAGTTTCAACGAACGGTGTCTTGCGAAGGCGCCGATCGCCTGGCGGACTCATAAAAAAAACCAAGCGGCGGGAGCTGACTTGTTGTGCTCCAGCCGCTTGGCCTGGCTGCGACCTTCACCGCGAGTTGTGAAGATCACAGTTGGGGGTTTTAGATGGGACTACTTCTTCTTGGCTTTTTTCTTCGCTGCTTTTTTCTTAGCGGGCTTCTTCTTCGCTACTTTCTTCTTAGCGGGTTTCTTCTTTGCCGCTTTTTTCTTAGCGGGCTTCTTCTTTGCTACTTTCTTCTTAGCAGGTTTCTTCTTCGCTGCTTTTTTCTTAGCGGGCTTCTTCTTCGCTACTTTCTTCTTAGCGGGTTTCTTCTTTGCTGCTTTTTTCTTAGCGGGCTTCTTCTTCGCTACTTTCTTCTTAGCGGGTTTCTTCTTTGCTGCTTTTTTCTTAGCGGGCTTCTTCTTTGCGACTTTCTTCTTTGCGGGTTTCTTCTTCGCCGCTTTTTTCTTAGCGGGCTTCTTCTTTGCGACTTTCTTCTTAGCGGGTTTCTTCTTCGCTACTTTCTTCTTCGGAGCAGCTTTCTTTTTAGCTACTTTCTTCTTCGCCTTTTTCTTTGCAGCTTTCTTCTTCGCCATTGGTGTTCTCCTATCTAGTGTTTCACTCAGTGCTGTCACTCGCGATGCACGATGATTCACAACTGTCTTTTACAAGGAAGTTTTGAGTCGTGCAAGAAGTACTAAACATTTCGTCGACATTTTTTCTGCAAAGAATTGAACAATTCTCTCGCGATTTCAGTGAGAGTTTTCCAACTGTGTCGATATTAATGTGCAGATGGTCTTGGTTGCGTCCAGTGTCGGCGGAAGAAATCCATTGCGATATCGGGTCGTCGCTGGTGCCCGACACCGCCAAGTACGCGCGTTTCGATATCGAATCCCTGCTCGCGCAAGTACTCGATTGCAAATTGCGACTGCAGCGAAATCGTGAACGGATCGTTCGAACCGTAGTAGACCATCACGTTTGAATTCTTCGCTTCGGGCGGATACCAGCCGTGTACGTTGCCCTTGCTGAAATTGCAATTCTGCGCGACGACCGTTGAGAACACCGCCGGGTTGCGCAGGCCCACCCAGTACGTGGGGAACCCGCCTCCGGAGAAACCTGTGATCATGATGTTCGCCCGGTCGATGTTATAGCGATAACCAAGCTGGCTGATCATGCTCAGGATGAATCGTTCGTCGGTTATCATCGAGCCCACCGGACCGGTGCCCAGCAGCCCGTCGGTGCCCACCAGCTCCGGAGCCAGGATAATGCAACCGTGATCCTCGCCCAGCTTCTTCCACATCTTGACATGATGTTCGGCTACGTCGAACGGAGGCGTACCGTGGCAACTGACGATCAGGGGCATGGCCTTGGAGTGCCTGTACGTATCGGGCACAAACAGATAGTATCCCCGCCCGGTAACGGGGTCTAATTCACGCCTCTGCCACGCTCTTGTGCCCTGATCCTGGGGTATATGGCACCCGCCGATCAAGACTATGGCAACTAATGCTGTTATCAGTGTTTTCGTCATATACGCACAATTGTAGCCGGTTAAGCGTACTGTAGCAAGAAACACCCCCGCAGGCATCCATGAACAGCTATAGACACATGCGGGGGCGGGTGTTAGCAGTTTCCCACATACACGCCATGTACGCCGGGCCAGGGGCCCGGGCATTCTGCGGCGTCTAGGCGGCGGCCGGCAGCATCAGGAACATGAAGAAGCAGGCGAACAGCCCAACCGTCTCAGCGATACCCATCGCGATGATGGTGAACGTGAACGGTTTACCGTCGGCCTCGGACATCGCACGAACGCCCGCGGCGCCGATAACGCCCTGCATCCACGCGCTGAATAACTCGCCCAGACCGCACGCCAGACCTATGCTGAAGATTGCGCCGGCGTTTTGGCTCATGAATGCCGCGTCATACACCTTCCCGTGCAACAGCGCGAGCATAAGCACGAAACCGTAGATCGTCTGCGACAGGGGCATGCCCGTCAGCGCGATGTACAGGAAGTTCATCTGCTTGCCTTCGCGGGCTTCCTTCGCCCACGCGCCGGCCGCTGCTCTGCCTGCTGCGCCAATGCCCAACGCGCTGCCTATGGCGCCCAGGCCAAGAGGCAGTGCAAATCCGATCTGACCAAGCCATGTCATGTCCATCTTAATACTCTCCTGCGTCTACTGTTCTTGTTCTTGCAAACGGGGC